>JAPYTD010000080.1 GCA_029936315.1 Planctomycetota bacterium
TGTTACGGCCCCAAGCTACCACCGAACCGTCACTACGGCGGGCGACAGTATGCCACCCACCAGCAGAGACCTCGACATAGATAAGGCCCGGAGGGAGTGCGGGCACATTGCACTGCCCGGCGTCGTTACGACCCCAGGCAACAACCGATCCATCATTGCGGCGAGCTGCTGTGTGCCAACGGCCAGCGGTCACTTCGACGTAGGACACCCCGCCCGGAGGAAGAGCGGGCACGTTGATCTGGTCATGGCTGTTGTAGCCCCACGCAACAACGGTTGATGCCTGCGCAACACCCGACACAGCGAGTAGCGAGGCGGCGAAAGCACTGAATGCCAGCGATAGTGTGCGCTTCATGAGATCGTTGTTCAGTCGCGTGTGGTGGGCAGCGTTGGACAAACACGAGGCAACCTTCTGGTCACGCCAGTGTCAGTACATTCTCTATAGCATATGTACATTGGATTACACGCTGGGGCACAGAGAAAATAAATGTCACAAACATCTGTGGATACTCTTCTTACGGATGATCGAATACGCTGAAATCACCGCGAATTAGGGCAACTCTAGACAGAGATCTAGGAGCATTAGAGCAGATGAGCCGACGCGAATGCTGCTTCAAAGACAAGCGGCACGGTCGATAGACACATGCCAAGACCGCGTTGCCATAGGCGCTACAGGTCAGGCCAGGGAAAGGGGTGTCGGGCGAATACCCGGATCTCTAGATCGAGGCCGCTACTCTCGCGCTCGCCGCAACGCGCCGTTCCACCCGTTGCTCAGAAGCCGCCGAGCAACACGCGGACAACCGAATGCGACGCACTCCCGTCCGTCATACGAGTCGTCGTACCATCTCGCCACTGAAAGAGATCCGTGGTGGTCTTTGGTGACACGACAACAGAGTAGATGACAGCACCGTTGGCAAACGCAGCCTCGAAGTGCTCATCCTGCGGAGTCTGGGCAATGGTCACCACCTGCCCCGATGCTCCGTCCCAGAGTGCCAAGTCCGTCTGGCCAAACGCGACAACATGCATCAAGAAGCCACCGTTCGGACCTTGGCCGGCAAACGTAGCATCCGGCCCGCCGACCTGTACGGATGTACCAGTAGCGGGGTTCCAAGTAAGGACGCCACCAGATACTCCATCCCGAGTGTAGACAAGGCGGTCATTGGTCAGCACCGCGACCGTAGCATGACTCTCGCCAACAGACTCCGCGATGGCATCGACAGTGCTGGTCGCGACATCAAAGCGATACAGGCTGCGATCTGTTGCCGTCTCCACAGCATAGATCACGTCTGAGTCGGAAAGTGTAAGTTCAAAGACCTCGTTCGCTGCACTCGCCCCAATATCGGTGCTTGCGCCAACAGAGTAGTTGTAGAGCTTGAGGTCGTTGTTTCCTGGTGCTGTGGTGACGGAGTAGACAATCAGATCATCACTGGTCATCGCCTCGTAGCGTTCATCCGCACTCGTCGCAGCAACCTCGCTCGTCGTCAGCCCTGGCGCGTTCCACACCCATAGGTCCCGCGACGTGGTGCCGGTCTCGAACACAACAAGACCCTGTGACGAGATCGACACGTAAGTCATATCCTGACCCTGCACCGACGCTGGCAGGTCTCCGCCAACGGTGAACACGCCATACCCCATTCGGTAGTAAAGAAGCTCGTCCTCGCCTCCCAAGCCCTTCGTTGAGAAGACGACACCGCCATCGGGCAAGACTGCCTTGATCTCTTCAGAATGGTCACTGCTAAATGCCGTAGCAGGCTCACCAATACCGATACGCCAGAAGTTGATGTCAGCTTGCCCGTTGTTGCCAAACTCGAAATAGACAACGTCGGGCGGACTGAAGAACGCATTGCGGTTGTGCATCGACGGCCGCGACGCAACCCTGGTTGTTGACTCGCCATCTGGATTCCACAAGTAGAGGCCCGTCTCGGATGCGGTCCCCTCCTCGAAGAAGACCTGGCCGCTCGGCGTGTGGTTGTCGTAGACGGTATTGAGCCCTAAGCCTTGGCCGATCCTGCGCGACTCGTTGTGATCGTAATGGAACAAGTCGATTCCCGACCCACCCATGCGTTCATAGATCAGAGATCCGTCGGGCATGATCTCGCGATAAACGAGCGGTAGGTTGCCACCAACATCGATGGGGGAGATCATTCCGCTACCACCGTCAAGCACCTCAAGCCCATGGCCATTCTGCACAATCGCCAGGTATGCGTGCAACGCAACGACCTTGAAGTCTGCGTCCGCAGATTTGCCATCTTGGTTGACTACCCGAACCGAGACGTCGACTGATCCGATTTGATTGAAGAGGCCAACGTAGGTGTCCTCCCCTTCTATGCTGCCTGGTCCAGACAGGACCTGCCACGACAGGGCCTCCTCGTTCGGGTTATCGACAAAACTCGATAGGTCCAGCCTCAACTCAACCCCAGTAGACACTTCCTGTGCAGGAATCTGACCAATGGTCGGGCCTGGCCCAGACGGTCCCGGCAGTCTGCCGCAACCGATGATCCCAATCATCAGCACAACGGACAGGACGACAAAGCGTTCGATATTAGACATGGGCGAAGGCGGATGCGTTTTCCAGAGCAAGAGACATCTCTGGCTATCGGAACGCGACTCAACTCAAGTTGAGCCCGAACGCCTAGGGCCCCGGCCGCACGGGCGTGACAGCCGTCCCCACCGCCCTCCAAGGGCAATGAAGCCGACAAGATCGGCATCATTACCACTCCTGGAGTAGCTACTTACTGTTGTTCTGCGCGTCGGAGAGAAGCGCCCGGAAGTGCGGGTGCGCCTCATTTGCTCGACCCGCGGCCACAAGGGCATCGGCCAACCTCAGCCGGAGTTCCCGGTTCAGCGGATTCTCGTGTAGCGCTTCCTTGAGGAGAGCGAGGCCTTCGGTCTCATGGCCAGCGCGGCCCATAGCGGATGCCAAGACTCCAGCCACATCCCACGGCAACTTGCGCATGTGCATGTGACGTTTGTATATCCATTGCACACGGTGGCCGTGACTACTGCTTGGCTCTTCGTCAGCAATATACGCATCGAGGAAACCCTTGATGACTCGGTCAGAGTCGTCGCCCCGGTCGATCAGGCCACCAAAGATATCTAGGGCCTCGGCACCTTGACCCGACCAGGAGAGAGCTTCTCCCAGCGACATCTGCAAGTCGGGATCATCAGGATGGGCTTCTTGCAGATCACGGAAGACCCGAACTGCATTCTTAAAGTCCCCCTGCCAAACGAGCACATGGCCCAATTCCGTCTGCAACTCCACATCGTCCGGTCGTTCATTGATAAGACTCAGCAGAGCCACTTCGGCTGCCTTGAAATCCTGTAACGCGGTATGGATCGTCACAATGTCCCGCAGAGTGCCCTCGTCCTGAGGTAGCCGCGAGAATTGCCGCAAGGCTTCATGAGCCAGCCCTACGTCGAGAAGGACTCCGAGATACTCTGTGCGCAGTTCTTTGCTGCCGGGATTGGCAACGAAGAGTCGCCGGAAGACTTCCAGCGCGCCAAAAGCATCGCCGGATCGCAACAGATTGCGAGCCGCAAGGATCTCAAACTGTACCGCAACTTGCGTGCGACCGTCCGAAGACAAGACCTCTAGCCACTCGCGGACCGCCGCATCAGCATCCTTATACCTCTCGGCCGATGTCAGGGCCGCAACCAGTGCAAGGCCCATGTCGGGATCGTCCGGACGCTCAGAAACCAGCACGCTGCAAACACGCACGAGATCATCGTATCGGCCCTCGCGATCCAGAGTGTCCTTGAGCAACGTCAAGCGACGCACGTCTGGCTTATCTGATAACAACGACTCGGATAGGATCCGGTCGAAGTGTTGATCCACTTGTAGTGTTTGCGCGCCACTGTCCGACTCGACAAGCGTGAGGTCGTCGGCGTGGATGTGCCTGAACACACTGACCGTCGGCGGCGTAAGCACCATGAGCATCAAAGATGCGGCCGCAATGGGACGGAAGATGGGGCGGTGACGCTCGTCGTGACTGCACGTGAGATCCCGGCGCGCAGCTGGCTCGCCAGCGAGTTCGCACAAAGACTGCAGCAAACTGCGCCCCTGACCTTCGAACGCGACAAAGGACATCACATACTCCCGAACCCTGTGCGGCGGGCCAGTGACATCTCGGCCTGTCACCACTTTCACCGTGGCATAGAACGATCCCTTAGGACCGTAGACCTTTGCCCGCAACTCCTCATTGACATCTACGGGGTATGCCAGGATGCACCGCATAGCCTTCGTCGATATATCGCGGGTACAGGTGTAAACCTCGCCCTTAGGAGTCTCTAGACACACCGGAACCTTGAATGGTGCGCGATCGATACCCCGCCTTGAGAGCAGCGCCCGACTCGCAGATCTATCACCTCCGTTCGCCTCAAAGACCGAATACCAAGGCGCCACAGCGTAGCGTTGGATGATGCGACTCGACGCATCGATTGCCTGGGGGGGCATATCGGTAAACTCGAGCCCGTATCGATACAGCGGCAGGTCTCCGAGGCCATCACCTTGGCGATGCGCTACATAACGGAGCATCCCCGGCGTACTAAGCGTCTCGCCGTTAACCCTCACCTTTAGAGAACCCAGCTCGCTCGTCGGCAAGGTGTCGTAGGACATGAAGCCGAGGCCGAACTCGTTGAGATCAGTCGTCACACCGATGCCCTCAACCATTTCTCCATCATGATTAGGGAAGCTGTACTGAATCGCCAAGTTCAGTCTGTGGCGGTAAGAGGAGCGCTTACTCGCGCCCATCATGGCCATGCGCAGATATAGAATCGCAAAGTAGGAGTTGTGGATGACCAGCCCTGTCGCGATGCCCATCCCGATAAAGTCGGGCGAGTCCTCAAACATGACATGCCTGGTCCAGCCATAGAACAACGCCACGATGCCCAAAGCCAAAAGCACGACTTGCGGCACAATGTGCGGCAACCGAGACCCCTGCCCGCCACCGCTCTTGTTCGTCACAACAAACTTGGACCGCTTGCGGTAGATCAGCGCGCGGGTGGTCGCGCGGATCTGG
The DNA here is from genome assembly GCA_029936315.1 of Planctomycetota bacterium. Taxonomy (GTDB): domain Bacteria; phylum Planctomycetota; class UBA1135; order UBA1135; family UBA2386. Next base: position 5,016 of record JAPYTD010000080.1, read on the forward strand.
GTCCAAAAGTTGGCCATGTTGAAGTACTCCGTCAACGAGTAGTTCATGTACTTGCGGAAGAGGATCTTCAAGGTGAACTGCATCGTCACGATGTAAGCCACGAAGATCGTTCCCAGCATCCAAGTGAACTGCTGCACCGGGGCTACACCCGTAAGCAGTAGCAGGATGGGCGTCAGGTAGATCAGGAGGCGAGGCAGGCCACCTGCCCAGTGGATGATCGACGCAAAGTAGGTCAGCCGCTGGACCATAGTCAGGCCCTTCATCGTGAGCGGGTTGTCGTAGGCGAGGATGCTAAGATTGCCCTCGGCCCAGCGCAGACGTTGACTGTGGAAGGTCGTGACATCAGTGGCACCCTGCCCAGCAATCAGGCGCTCGTTGACGTACATTGTCTTCCATCCCTTGGCAGACATCCGGATCCCGGTATGCATGTCCTCGGTGATGGTCTCAGTTGCGATGTAGCCCACATCCTTGAGAGCTTCCCGGCGGAAGAGAGCTGCAGACCCGGCGAAGATGACCGAGTTGGTCGTGTTGCGAGCGGGCTGGATGACCTTGTAGAAGAGTTGCCCCTCGTCCCAAAAGCGCCCCTTCTCATAGTTCACTCGACCCTGGAACGTATCGAAGTTGGAGAACGCATGAGGCGACTGAACAAATCCGAGCTTCTCATCACGGAAGTAACCCAGCATCCGCGATAAAAAGTTCGCCTCCGGAATATGGTCGGCATCCAGAATCGCCACGAACTCGCCATCTGTCTGGTCAAAGGCGTTGTTCAGATTGCCAGCCTTGGCGTGGAGATTATTATCACGAGCAATGTAGTGAACGCCTAACTCCTCACAGAGTTGGCGCATCTCCGGGCGGTTACCATCGTCGAGCAGATATGTCCGGTGAGGACAGTCCATAGCCAGGCAAGCCTGAAGCGTGCCCCGGAGGATGGGGATCTCCTCGTTGAAGCTCGGCACAAAGACATCAATCGTCACATCCTCAAGCGGCAGCTGCTCCGGGTGATCCTTCGGTTCCCAAATCTGCAGGAAGAACAGTAGCAAGCTCATCCCGCCCCAGAGTTCGGCAACGTAGAGCACCCAAGAAGCCGTTGTGGCGTACCAAGTCTCTAGATTGAGCGTGTAGAGACCTCGGTAGACCAAGTAGCCCACCGTGATGGCGGAACACAGTGTCATCAGCACTTTGTTCAGACCGTACCTGGGCGGGCGGCTTTGCGTGGGCGAGTCGGTGGAGTCACTCATGGGAAGACTTCCCTAGCGGGGTGGAAACAATCATGCGGGTCGAGTTCGAGGCCTATCTCCCCACTCCCAGCGAAGCAATCTTCAGAGAAGGTTCAGGTGAGATGGAGGGACGCCGAAGAGAATACTTCATCGGGCTCATTCTGGTAGCCCCTGCGACTAGGTCATACAGATGCAAAGATCTCGCATACAGTATCTTACGACACTTCATTTACCCGCAATCGCCATCGCATGGTTGGTTGCGATCACCTGTGGGTGCGCAAAGTCCGGGGCCTCTCAGCCGCGAGAAATCAGCGTATTTTCCTCCGGCCAGCCCAATAACGCTGACGATTCTTCCCGGCGTGGTGAAGGGCCAGGATCGTTGGGGGAGCCAAGCAGTTCTTCCGGGCTTGCGGACACCGCGAGAGGGGGCCCGGGGCAGGGCACAAACCCAGTTTTCGGCTATGGTTCCGGCAGCTCTGAGAGAGCATCGCCAAAGACGAACCAACCAACGATTCAGGGCAGTCAGCGTGGTAACGCAACCTCTTACCCGCAGGGCAAGGGTAACCCGCAGGGCAAGGGTCCGAATACTAAGCGGACAACCGAGCAGGACCTTCTGCTGCGTTCCGCCCGCAACGCGATCGCGTTGGAGCAAGCAGACGAAGCAACTGACTTGTTCGAGTCGTACCTGATCCAGGTTCCGAGTGACCATGAGATCCGGGCAGAATTCGCAGGCGTGCTCGTACAAAAAGGTCGCCTGAGCAAAGCACGTGACCTTTATCTGAACACCCTAAAAGGGGTGCCACTCTCCACCGACATCCGCCACAAGCTCGTGGACGTCTTGATCATGAGTGGTGAATACGCCGCGGCAACGACCCACCTTGAAGAGATCATCCGGTTGGATCCCGACGACCTCGCCGCAGCAGCCATGCTCTGCCGCTCCTACAGTTGGGTGAAAGATCTCGAGCGGGCCAAGACGGTGTTTGATCGCTACCTCCGAAAGTTGGATCCGACCAATCAGCGCGACCAGCAACTCCTGGCACCGGCCTTGCTAGACATGCAGAAGCCGCGTGAGGCTTTGCCTTACCTCCTCAAACTACACACCAAGTCACCCAGCGAACTAGAATGGGCGACAAGCCTCGTATACTGCTACGAACTTCTCGGTGATGGGGATAAAGCAGCACGTGCCGTGGCTTCGATGGCGGCGCTCGAGACGAACGTGGCCGACTCCAGGATCCACCTCGTGGACCAACTTCTGGCGCTCAACAACTACCAGTTGGCGCGGCAAGTCAACGAGCAGATCCTGCAGGCGGACCCACAGCACGTCATGGCGCGGCTCATGGGCGCTCGTATCCTGCTTGAGTCATATGACATACGACGCGCTCAGATAGCACTGGGAGCACTGGATGACGAACTCGGTGGCATGCGTCGATATTCGCTTGCCATGGCCCAATTCTACCACCTGGTTGGGCAATGGGCCGCGTCTCAGAGTGTCTATGACGCGATGCTCATGGACCGCCCCAACGATGATGAGGTCCGAATCAGGCTCGCACTGTTGCTTCGTGAAAAGGGTGACCTCCACAGGGCGCTAGCGGAACTCAACAAGGTGCCGGTCAAGAGTCCATATGGCTCGCTTGCTCAACTAGAGCAGGCGTCCACGCTGATCTTGCAAGGCCGCCCCGACAGAGCCGCTGGGCTCTGCTCCGAGATCGCGGATATGCGCCCCAACGATGTCGCTCCGATCATTGGCTTGGTGCGTGCACACCTAGCCATGGATCACCTAGATGAGGCTCGGTCCCTGTGTCAGAACTTCATCGATAAGCACCCATCGGACAAGATGGCGATTGCACAAGTTCAAGTCGTGCTCGGCAAGACTCAGTTGCTTTCGGGTAACTCCGTTCAGGCGGCACGCACTTTCCAATTGGCCATGCGGGAACCAAGCATGCACGAGCCGGAGGCCTTCTATGGCCTGGCACAGGCTCGTGCCCGAGGGGACTTCGCCGTGGGCGCTGAGATCGCGCGACTCTCTGCCAACATCGCAACATCAGGCGAAAGAATCCGAATGCGCATTGAGCTGGGCAAGCTCGCGCTCGGAGATCAGGATTACAAAAGGGCCGCCTACTACTTGAGCAAGGCGCTCCGCTGGCAGCCCAACAACGTCGCCGCCAAGGTCCTCTTGGGCGAGGCTATGAATCTATCCCTCAAGGCCGGATACAAGACGGACCCCGTCAAGGTGTTCTCATCCGTATTGGAGAGTGATCCAGGCAACACCAGGGCTCGGCTTGGCCTGGCCCGTGCGCACGCCATCAAGCGTGAGTTTGCATTGTCTCTGAAGGCATACGAAAGGGTGCTTGAGCAAGATGCCAACTACGACTATGCCGCCCGAGAACACGCTCGCACGCTAGTCTGGGATCAGCAATACGAAGAATCCTTCAAGCACTACGAGCGTCTAATCGCACGCCTCCCCAGGGATGGCATGGCGGTGGACTTCTTTGACGATCCTGTCGACAACGTGGCGCTTCAAGCTCTGTCGGACTTCGAGTCCAACACCGAGTTCGCAGAGTCTGTGCAACTCGAACTCACAGCCAAGAGAAACATGGCTTGGAGGCCGCCAATAGCCCAACAAGCGCTCGAACAACTGACGATCCGAGAGCCCGCCAACCAAGAGGCACTGTTCGATCTCGCACAGATCGAACACCGTCGCGGGCTAACCGGCGATGCGATCAGCCACTACCAAGAGCTCATCAAGGTCGCTGGCGGGCACCAAGAAGCAACCCGGGCTCTGGCTGGCGCAGAACGAGAACTCCTCCCCGGCTTGACCCTCTCCTTTAACAGCGAGGAAAGGAACGGGCGTGATGGCTTGTCGTTCATGGATGAAAGTTCGGCCATCGCCGACACCAGGTTCTCGCTTGGCAACAAACACGATGCGTTCGGCTTCGGCTTTGGGCGGCGTAGCTACTCGCCGGGTGTAGATGAAGCAAATAACAACTACAGCGGCTCCACGGACACCCTGAATGCCAACGTCGTTAGGTTCTTTGGTTCCAAGGCTCTCGGAGACAACACCGTCGTAGATGCTCTCGGCGAGTTCCACACCTACTCAGACGATGAGCGCTTGAGTGAGCGCCTCTACTACGACGCCGGGGTAACCTACACCAGCGATACGCAGGCCACTGTCAAGCTTCGTTTGTTCAGTCAGCCGGTGACCGAAAACGCAGAGACCTTGAGCCGTGACATCTACCGACAAGGTGGACGCGTCGGCCTCGAGATGGCCATGTCGCGGCGACTCGACTGGGGAATCAGTGGAATGATCGCGGACTACTCCGACAGCAACACGCGCGTGGAGGGCAATATCTTTGTAGCCTACGAGTTCATCGCGGCACCAACGGAGCTTCGAGTCCTCGTCAAGACAGACTTTATCGACTGTAGCAAGGAGACCGACCCGACCGATCTGGAAGGGACCATCAATTGGGACCAACTCGAGGTCCCCTACTTCTCGCCCAAGGGGTATTCCGTATACTCAGTCCAAACGAACTGGCGTCACCAGCTAGGACGGGACTGGTTTACCGGTGCCGAGGACATGTTCTACAAGGTCTCAGTAGGGTTCGCGGTAGATTCGAACAACGTCGCCTACTCCGAGTTCAGTATGGGCACCGGCTACGACATCACCGACTGGCTACGCCTTGAGGCCGGCTTCCGAATGGTTCGCTCTTCCGCTATCGACGTCACCTCCGCCTTTGGAATGATGACAGTCCGGTGGCCGTAAGACAGAGGAGCCAAACCATGTCCTGTTGCTCAAGCACCCAGCGATTGCTGGGCGTGGGGTTCTTGTTGGCGTTGACAGTCGGTTGTGGGGAAATGAACAGCGTGTCCATAGGAGCTGGATTCGGCATCAACCTCGCGGGGGCAGAGTTCGGGGCGTTACGACCAGAGTTCTCGAACGCCAACGTGGGCAAAAACGGGGAGGACTACTTCTTCCCATCGCGTAAAGCCCTCGCCTACTACGCCGACCAGGGCCTGACGCTAGTTCGCCTTCCCGTTTCCTGGGAGCGACTACAACCACAACTCGGCAGCGAGCTCGACCCAATCTACATGGGTCGGATCCTTGAGTGCCTAGATCGTGCTGCTCAGCTTGGTTGCTCCGTAGTCCTCGATGTCCACAACTACGGTCGCTACCGCCAACAAAACGGCCCCCACGTTCGTGAGTTGACCGTCGCAGCACAAGCAACCAAGGCGACAGAGGTCGATAAATCATCCCTCGTAGATCTATGGCTGCGATTGTCGGAACGGATTCGTAATCACCCAGCTATTACCGCCTACGGGTTGATGAACGAACCCCACGACATGGCGGGTGCAGATTGGCACACAACCTCTAACCAGGTCGTTCTCGCGTTGCGCAACGCAGGCGACCAGAACTGGATTTGGGTGGCGGGTGATGGCTGGTCCAGCGCAGAAAAATGGGATCGCCACAACCCCGCGACTCCATGGATCACCGACAGCCTAGATCGAATCGCGTATGAGGCGCACATCTACTTCGATTCTGATGGCAGCGGAAAGTACGTGCGGTCATTTGCCCAAGAAACACAACTCGATTCGCTCACCGGACAACGAGGACACCAACGCCTCCAACCATTCGTCAATTGGTGTGAGCGCCACAAAGTCGTCGGCGTCATTGGGGAGTTTGGCATCCCGTGGGGTGACCCTGGCTGGCTGCCTGTGCTCGAACAGTTCCTGAGCGAGATTCGACGACGCGATATCAAGGCCTGCGCTTGGGGTGGTGGCCAATATTGGGGCGATTATGTGCTCTCTCTGCAACCACGAGGCGGCCACGACGTGGCGCCACTCAAGCAGATCTCCTGGCACCACTCACAAGTCGGCCAACCCGTCGCTGTTCAGTCCTACAGAGACAATCCGATTTCACGTTGACGCAATAAGCGGCACTCGATTGCTCAAGCCGGCACTGTTTGCAGGCCGATATTCCAGATTGAGATGACGAAGAAAGTGACAACTCTGGGATTGCACGCAAGCAGGACGCCCCTGGAGGCCAAGCGTCTTCGGGCCGTCGAACCCAAGGATCCAGAACTCCCTCTACCACGCTGGATTACATTATCCGGCATGGAGTGCGGCTCAGAACAACCCGGCTTCTGCAACGATGCTCGCGGCAAACTCGGCGAGGACTACTTCATCAACCGCCGCCCCACCTTCGAACGACTCTCCGAAGCAGGGTTTGAGGGGTTCCGCATTCCGTTTTGCTGGGAACGCCTGCAACCTCAATTAGGCGGCCCGCTCGACCCTGATGGCGTCCAGGACCTGCGCTACATGCTAGGCGCAACAGAAAGCACCGATCGAAAAGCGATCCTCTCCATGCACAACGCCGGGCGCTACACCATGCGAGTGGATGGAGTTCCGACGGCGTGCGGACTCGAAGAGTCAATCGGCGGCAAAGTCCGGGTGACTGCCCAACACTTTGCTGAGTTCTGGTCGCGGCTGTCGCATGCGCTTTGCGGGCTACCCAATTTGCGCGGCTACGGCTTGATGTCCGCCGCGCACGATTTGCCTGAGGGTGCCTGGAAGATGAGTTCTCAGTCTGCTATCGACTCAATCCGGGAAGATGGCGACACCATTCCCATCTACGTCGCCGGCATCGGATCATCTCGCACTTCCACGTGGGATAACGACAACCCAGACGCTCCATGGATCAATGACCCAGAAGACCAAGTCATATATGAGGCTCGCTGCTATCTCGACCACGACGAGTCGGGCCAATACGACCTAGCTTTTGAAGAAGAACTCGCAGCGGACCCCAAGCTGCAGGGGCGAGCGGAATCGAGGTTAAAGCCGTTCTTGGACTGGTTAGAAGCGAGCGGCGCTAAAGGGGCTATCACCGAGTTTGGGGTGCCCTGCGACGACCATCGCTGGGTGTCACTTCTTCCGCATATGCTCAAGACACTGGAGAAGGCCAACGTGCAATCAGTGTGGTGGGCAGCCGGCGAGCACCTGATCGACCACCCGCTGTCACTACAACTCACTGAGGAAGACAGTGAGCCGAAACCCGCGCAAGTCGAGCTGTTCCGCAGAGCGTAGACGATTCGACGTGCGGGTCCGGAACCCAGCCAACCGACTCTCACCCCGTCAACCAGCCGTCAACCAGCGGGCCGGCACGTGCGCTTCCTCAGTATCCGTGCAGCCATCGTCGGCTCTTCCCTTGCGTCATCCGCCGCAAACCGCGGCACGATCCGAGGTCGCATGCTCGCACCAGGTGCCAGCACATCACGCTGACCAGCACGTTCGCCTTGTGCCAAGTTGTGTCAGGATGTGACCGAGGGCATTGCACACTCTGTTGCACACTCGACTTGCTCGGACCCCAGGGCGGCGCAAACCAGCAATCACTCGTTGGTCATCGACGACTTCGAAGTGACTAATTGGCGCCAGAATCGCGTCGGCCCAGTTTCCGGACACTGCGGAGTTCCCTTGAGTTACATTGATGGCCTCCTCCTCGCGCAATCGGGGCAGGGCCAGCGCATGCGCCGGTCCGTCGACGATGCGCTCGCTACGTCAGTCACAAGGACACGATGCTGACTCGCTCCAGTCCCATTGCCGCTGCACTTGCTCTGGCCCTGGGTACGTCCTTGAGTTCGCAGACCCAGATCATGGTTGACGCTGGTCGTGGCCCGGTGCTTGTGCGTTTGCCTGCTTCGTACACCGGCCAGCAACCGATCCCGATGTTGCTCATGCTGCACGCATACCTCCAGACTCCTGCAGAATTTGAGTCGTTCATGGGCGTGACCGCGACAGCAAATGCGAACGGCATCGCGACGGTGCACCCACTGGGTCTGCCCGATGTGTTTGGCGTCCCGCATTGGAACGCGACCACCGCATGCTGTGCGTGGTTTGCCCCGGGCAACGATGACTCGGGATACCTGCGCAACTTGATCGACGCGGTCAAGTTGAACGTGAACATCGCGCCCAACAGAGTCCACGTGACAGGCTATTCGAACGGCGGCTACATGGCCTATCGCATGGCTTGCGACCACGCGGACGTGATCGCCTCCATCGTTTCTATTGGGGCTGCGACGTGGAATGATCCAACGCTGTGCGCGCCTTCGGCGCCGCTTCATGTCCTGCACATCCACGGCGATCAGGATGTGTGGGTAGATTACGATGGTGGCTTGGAGCTCGGCGGGAATCCTTATCCGAGTGTGAACAACACGGTGGGCTACTGGGCTGGCTACAACGGTTGTGTAGTGGCACCGACCAGCGGCAATACACCATTGGACTTGGACGTGCTCGTGCCAGGTGCAGAGACGGCCATGGTCCACTACGAGAACGGCTGCCAGCCGGGTGGCTCGGTGGAGCTTTGGCAGATGCAGGGCGCCAATCACTTCCCGGTCTGGCAGCCGTCCTTCGCACCGCTATTCACTCAGTGGATCCTGGCGCACTCCAAGCCAGGCACTTGGACGGACACCGGAAACGACTTGGCCGGAACCTATGGTCCTCCAGTGTTGCAGCCCAGCGGCACCGTGAACCCGGGCACGATCGTCTCATTTGCTGCATCCAACGCTCTCGAGAACACGGCGGCGGTCTTGGTCATTGGTGCGACCGCGGTGAACTCACCGTTTGCAGGTGGAGTCCTCGGTCCGAGCATGGACTTCAGCATCTTTGGCCTGGTGTCCAATCCTGTTGGCGAATTGAACCTGAGCTTCACGTGGCCTGCAGGTATGCCGATCGGCGCGGCAGTCTACTTTCAGTACTGGTTCCAGGATGCCGGTGGCCCCGCGGGTCTCGCTTCGACGACGACCTGGCGATTGGTCCTGCCGTAGCCAAACGCGATCGCGGTGTGCTTGCCGCGATGTCCCACTGCCATTGCCCGAAACGCTGCTCCGCGCAGCCGTTTCCTAGGGATCGACGAACTCGAAGCGACCAATTCGCGTCAGAATCGCGTCGGCACAGTTTTCGGATGCTGCGGCGATTCCTGACATATTGCCGAACCGTTGGCCCGCGGCGCTCGGCTATAGCGGCGGCAGCTCGTAGCCGTCGCGCCGCTGGTAGTCGCAGAGCGCGTTGGCCTCGTCGTCGCCCACGAAGCGCCAGTTCTCGGGGTCCCAACGCAGTTCGCGACGCAGGCGGTAGGCGACGTTGAGCAGGTGGCAGATAGCGACGCTGCCAGCGCCGACCTCGACAGGGCACGTCGTGGGGTCGTCGCCGTGGATGGCCTGTAGCCAGTCCTGGGCGTGGCTTGGGCGGCGCGGCAGTAGCGCGGCATCCTCCGGGAGCGGCTCTTCGAGCAGCTTCGTCGGGTCGGCGCCGATGCGGCCGCGGTCGACCGACAGCACGCCTTCTCTGCCGACGAAGGTCGCGCCGCTGCGGCCGCCATGCACAATTCGTACGCCGTCGTCAAAGACCACCGAAGCGCCAGTCTTGGCGCCCGCCACGTGCGGCGGGTGGACCTCGACGGGGCCGCTGCCGTCGCGGCCCAGGGCCCAGAGCGCGATGTCGAAATGGTGCGCGCCCATGTCGGCAAGCCCGCCGCCCGCGTATTCCCAGTAGCGGCGCCACGACGGGTAGTGCTTGTGGACGCCGCGCGGTGACAGGTCCGAGTGGTAGGGGCGCGATGGCGCTGGGCCAAGCCACCGGTCCCAGTCGAGGTTGGGCTCCATGTCCTCGGTGCCGAGCGTGCAAGCGACCGGCGGGTCGCCGACGCCGACGTGCACGGTCATGACCTCGCCGAGGCGCCCGTTGCGAATCAGCTCGCACGCATCAACGAACTTCTGCCCATACTCCGTACGCTGCTGGCTGCCCGTCTGGAAAACGACGCCCGCCTTCTGCACGGCTGGGATCACCAGTTGCGCCTCACGCAGAGTCAGCGTCAACGGCTTCTCGCAGTAGATGTGCTTCTGGCGCTTGGCGGCGTCGAGAATCTGGTGCGCGTGCCAGTGGTCGGGCGTAGCGATGACGACGGCGTCGACGTCTTTGCGGTCCATCGCCTCTTCGTGCCTAGTCGTCGCGAAGCACTTGGAGTTCGGGTGCCGCTCGTCGGCTAGCGTCTTGGCCGCATCGAGGCGGTTGCTGTCGACGTCGCAGACCGCCACCACCTGGAAGCCGTTGCCCAAGAACGCGCCGCGCATGAGGCTCATGCCGCGCTTGCCGGGGCCGATCACGGCGAGGCGGACGACCGGTGGATCGCTGCGGCGCGATCTGAACGAAGGCAGAGCGGCAGTGAGGGCGGCGGTGGCCGCGCCGCGGTGGAAATCCCGGCGAGTAAGGAGAGGCGTCATCGTTTTGGTTGCGAGCGGTGGGTGCGTGTGGTGCGCAAGTATCGCGGTCGGCCATCAGCGTGCCAAGTGTGGGTGTAGGTAGCGTTGGTGCACGCAACATCCTCAACCGAATGACCGAACTCGGGATGCCGGCTTCTTACGTAGGATGTGAATCGAGGCCTCGGCGTTGCCGACTATGGCGGCGATCGACCCCAGAGGCGGCCATAGGCGAAACATGCCGCGCCGCCGAGGACGATGAGGCCAATGAGCAACCAGGGCATGGGTCGCGCGCGTTGCCGGCGCGCCAACTCGGTCTGCTGGGCGAGGGTGACGACCTTGTCGCCGCCGACCGCGACGCCCCAGAGTTGCTCGATGCCCGTACTCCTGCCGTGTTTCGCCACCCAGGCATCGTTCTCGACCAGGAGGCGAGCGGTAGCACCGGGCACGAGACTTCGAGCCAACGCGTCGTAATTCCAGTGGACCTTCGGGACCGCCCAGCGAACTTCGTCGCCCTCGAGAGCGAAGGAGAACTTCTTGATCTCCTTGAAGCGGTCGCGCTGTCCGGTGCGCACTTTGCCCGTATCGACCCGGACGTCGGTTACGACGCCGTTCTTCTCGACGAGGTCTGTAACGGTCGGGATCGCACGCTTCTGGCCGAAGGCCCCGACCAACATCAAGACCAGCGCGAGACAGAGCAGAACGCCCCCGGCAATATCCCAGAACCACCGTGCGGATCGGGGCATGCCCGCCGAAGTGGATTCGCCTGGCCCGCTCCGCGGCACGCGCGACTCCTCGCGACTCACCGCTGGTGCCGTCGATGCCTCCAGAGAAAAGTAGCGCTTCAACCAGAGACCCAACAAGGTGCCCGAAACGATGAGGATGATCCAGGCCAACCAGCGGAAGGTGCCGCTGTTGGCGACGCGATCCTGGTAGGCGAGCAGGACCTTGCCGTCCTTTTCGATCTGCCACGGCACGTTGCTGAAGTAAGGCACCGACGGCCAACCCTTGCCTTCGAGCACGCCAGGCCAGGTTGTGACGGTGAGCGGCTGCTTCAACTCCGTCGCCTCGGTGATCGCATAGAAGTTGTCGTTGCCCTTGGCCGAGACCTCGAATGTGCGATCCACCCCCTCGAGCCGGAACTCGAGCGTGGTCTCGTCGATCTCGCTGTGGGTCACCGGCGCGGTCACCGACTCCAGTTCGTCGAACTCGGGGACCGAACGCAACAACACGTCCGCACAAGCCAAGAGTAAGAACAGCCACAACGCGGGTGGCATGAACCTACGGTTGGAACTGATGGCCTGGGACACCATTTGCCAGCGCATTCTAACAGGATGTTGCACGCGAGCCGAGCCTCAACGATCTGCGCATCCGGATCACAAGCATGCAGTCTGTCGCCAAGGATCCTCTTGTAGCGAAAGAGCGGATAGGGCGAGCCCCAAACGCTGTTCGCTACTCACGCAGCCAGCATGACCCACAGATATTGATGCTGCATGGGAACAAATCTGCCGATCGGTCTACCACGTCACTCATGTCCCCCGCCGCACCAGTGCTAGCCTTCGCAATGCTCTGCAGCGCGCTGTTCGCACAACAGCGCGGCGAGCCGACGATGCGCGCTGGCACCTGGGAATTACGCTTTGTCCACTGCGATCGACTTTGACGCCCGCCGACCAAAGTGGCCCGTGGGGTTCTCGACACGCTAGAGGGGCTCAACGCCAAATCGGTGAAGGATGGCTTGGCGACGTTCGAGGTGCCAAACGGCTCCACGCTGACGCGCAGCGAGATCATTGCCCGGTGCACGAAGTCCAATGTGTGTGTGGTCAGCGTCCAGCGGCAAGGCGCGACGGCGCTCGAACGACAAATAGACCTCGAAGCGGAGTTGCAGGAACTGCGGGTCGGCGATCCCTACGAGATCCCTGACAAGGTCCTCAACAACGAACGAACCAGAACCTCGTTGCAGTTGCTTGGGCGACTGCGGCAGGCCATCGCCAACATTCACAAGGCCGACACAAAAGGAGCTGCCAGGCCAAAGGCACTGGCTGCTGGCGACGCACGACTCGTCGACACGATGCGCCTGATCGATCGTCACATCGAGTGGATCGATGCGCACGGGATCAGGCTGCCGGAGATCACGACGGATGCCGTCATTGAGAAGTTCGACCACCGCGGAACCACCTTTGCCATTAGCTCACGCTTCGTGCATTCAGAGCTATTCGGCTTCTACCGCAGATCCTTCCGCGAGATCAGCCACGATGCACTCGTTGCCACAACGGCTACCAAAGACGCTCGCGCGAAGGGTCACTACCAGGCACTTCACGAAGTCAGCGAAGCCCTCGTCAAGGTCGTCACCTTCAAGGTGATGCTGCACAAGTAGCAAAGCCGCAGTCCCAACGGTGCTGGCAGTCCTTGTTCGGAGTAGACCCGCACGCCACCGTGAGCAGTGGTGTAGAGGTTGTCGCGTACATCACAGCGCATCCCATCTGCACCACGCCAACACGCAACGGCCGCGCCGGCAATGGCCTATTCTGCGCGCGACTTAGCGCGCGCCGATCGTCAGACTGTTCGCGTCCGATAGTGCGATCGTAAAGCCGGTCGGTAGTGGGCTGAACGCAGCTGCTTGCGAGTGGATCTGGAATCCGAGCAGGCTCAGATCGACCGGGATTGGCAACGCGACGGGTGCCAAAGCAGTCACGATGACGTCCGGAGATGCGTGCAGATTGCATGCCGGTGCACCAATCGCTGCGAGGTTGATCGTGGAGTTGTTGACGCCAATGACAAGCAACGCGATGCCACCGGGGGGCATGTTACCGACGGTCCAGGTCAGCGTTTCGCCGATCCACGGCAACGGTTGAACATACATTGTCGGCAGGCCAACGGCCGACGCACAGCCTGATCCCGCTGATATCGAAGTGGCCGGGGCGTTGGTTTGGTAGGTCCAGGTGTCTGAGAAGAACCCGCCGTTGTAGCCGCCAAACATGACATTGGTCGCGAGGGCATCGACGTAGGCGAAGCCTTCGCCAGCGCGCCCGGCTGGGCCGGGGACAACAAGGCGTTCGGTCCAGTCGACGCCGTCAAACTCCCAGGCACTTGGGCTGAAGCCGCCGCTGGCCCGAACCCCACCGAACACAACCATTCGATTGCGTAGTTTGTCGTGGGACATCTTGCCGTTGCGAATGCCGCCGGTGCCAGGCGACGTTGCGGTGGTGACCTGGGTCCAATCAAAGCCGTCCCAGATCCAGGTATCGCCGAGTATGCCCGACACTGCGCCGCCGGACCCTCCGAACATGACGATCTGGGCCGTCGACCAGTTGGTCTCGATGTTGGCTTGCTCACGCGGGGGCGGCACTGTCGCGGGTGTCAGTTGTGTCCAGTCGATGCCATCCCACGACCACGTTTCCGAGCCGACTGCACCGCGGCCACCGAACATCAACAGGTTGACGTTCATCATGTCGTATGCCAGGCGACTGTGAACGCGCGCTGAAGGTTGCGTCACAGGTGTCATCTGCGTCCATGTCGATGAAGCAGGGTCCCATTCCCACGTGTCGCCCAGCGCTCCGCCGGTCGTGTATTGTCCGTCACCACCAAAGACAACGTAGCGCTGGCGCGCAGGGTCATAGGCTGCCGCGAACCGCGAGCGTACAGGTGGCGATGTGCCCGTTGGCACCTGCAGGGACCAGTTCGAACCGTCGAAGCGCCAGAGGTCGTTGTAGGCAGTCGCGATGGTGCCATCCTGACCGCCGAACATCAGCGCGCCGGTGCCGTCACTGTGCATCTGGATTTCGGTGCGCTTTGGCGGCGCCGCAATCGGTGCCAGTTGTGTCCAGGCTGCTTGGGCGGATAGGCAGGGGAGAATAATCAGCGTGGGGGCTAGGCGGAGCATGGGCTGAGAGGTCGAGAAGCGAGGTGCTCGTAAGGCAACTGCATCGTCCGCGCCGAGGCATGTCACCGCAAGGTGCCCAGCCACCCTCGACTTCCGGCGGAGCACGCGCCGGCGCCAACTCCGGCACAGAGACTATGCGTCGCGGACTCGACTCGCTGCAGGCGGGCTACTTCCGCCGCTCGCGCCCCAACGTCTTCCCCTTGCTCTTGCCTGACAGCTGCGCCTTGATCGACTCGATGCGCCTCAAAACGAATGGCTTGATGCTGAGGATCTTCCTTCTGACCGCTCGATTGAGCCCCGCTGGGTCGCCGTCGATGCCCATGCGCAAGCCCTCTATATGCGGTGTCGGCTTGTGCTTCAGTGTCGACCCATTCAGCCAGAAGATCTTGTCGGATTTGGCCACGTAGGGTGAGAGGACCTTCTCGAACTCCGCGATGCGTTCAAAGAGCAGGTCTTTGGTGAACGCCTGCTTCATCAGCTTCGCGAGGGCGGCGCGGTAGAGCTTCGGGAAACCCTCGGACGCGAACAGCCGCTCCAACAGCCGGCGCCTGCCCACCCATGGGCGGTCGATGTCCCATCGAACGAGGTTCTCTGCATCGCCGGGCATGGTGAAGGTCCCGAAGGCCTCGTTGATGTCCCAGGGCAGGAGCCGCATCTTGCCGTCCGCCTTGTCCATCAGCAGGTAGTAGTTGTGCGGCATGCCGACGTAGCTGTCGAGATTGGCCAGGATGGATGTGGCTGCGAGATAGCCCGCGAGCTGTTTCAAGTCCATTCGCTCGCCGATCTCGCGCTCGAATGCGGTGTCCGGAGCGTGCTCGATCAACTTGAGCAGGCTGACGAACGCGCGCAGCTGATCCGTGTTCTCTTCACCCGACTTGATGTTGTAGCTGCGGTAGGAGTTCGGGTCGTCGTCGATGTAGTGCCAGTCCTCTACTTCTGGCTTCATCAGCAAGCTGTCCTTGGACGCTTCGCCGAGATCGCTCGCGAGGAATCGTCGGTCCACCTGCTCGACGAGAACGTAGATGCCCAGCGGTATGGGGTCAGGCACGCCCCCGATGGTCAGGGTGAGGTTGGCCCAACCGACACCCGGGGTGGGCAGTCCCGCGGCGCGGTACAGCTCGTAGCCGAGCTTCTCCTTCATGAAGGCCGGGTCGAGGAAGGCGTTGGAGAGGTTCAGCTTGGTTCGGCCGTGCAGCTTCTGCCGCTTCGTGAACCGGTTGAGGTCGATCTTGAACGGCTTCTTCAGGCGAGGGCCTGCGGCGCGGAATGACGAATTGCCTTTGAAGCGCAGGCCGGCGTCATCGAACCGCTGGCCATCGATCGTGATCCTGGCCCGGGTGTAGGTGTAGCGGTTGCCACGGCGCTGCCCGTCTCCTTCGTCGCGCCCTCGGCGCCCCCCCTGCCGTCGGGATCTCGCCGGGGGCTGCATGGCGTCCCACCCTTCGCGGCTCACCTCGATCCGAATGTCGAGTACGTGGTTTTCGGAGAAGACCGATTTCCAGAAGGCCGCGTCCGCCGGATCTTGAGCCGAGGCGGGAAGGGCCAGCTGACTGGCGGCGACGAGGAACATGGTGAACGTGAATAGAGTTCTCAATTTGTTTCACAGTGCGGGATTTACCCATCAACGCGACGGAGCGGAGTTGATGCGCCCTGAACCTGACCGCTTGTAGCACGGATAGTCGGTGAATGCCCCGAGCTTCGCCCGGAGATCGGCCGTGTGCACGCCGAGAATTTCGGTGTCTACGGCGTGAGAAAGATCTGCCGACAGATGACGCGCGAAGGCTTCAACGTGGCGGGAAATAGGTAATTCAAAGTGCAACTCCAACCAGCCACACGCCCCACAGCCAGGATCCACACTCCACGACACCACCCTCAGCCCACCAACTAGGAAACTCCTCTAGCAGCCTGGCCGTCAAGGACATCGCAGCGTGCAAGGCCTTCTACGAGAAACTCGGCTTTGTCGCCATTGGTGGCGAGCAAGCTGGCGGTTGGCTGATCCTGCGCAATGGCGAGACCAAGATCGGTTTGTTCCA
>JAPYTD010000081.1 GCA_029936315.1 Planctomycetota bacterium
TCCGGCTTGTCGTTCTTGGCGGTGCCCTCTGCCTTCTTCTGGCCGCCCTCGTACCTCTCAACGAACTTCTCACCGCTAACCGTTACTGCGAGTTGCTTCTCTTGCAGCGAGTGCAGCCGCTCTTCTTGAGACTTCAGGGCCTTCTCAAGCTTCTCGATCTTGTCGGTGTCTGCACATCCGACGAGCACACACAGCAGGGCGAGTCTTAGCGCCTTCTTCATGGCCGTAGTCTATTGCCTGCGTTTGCCTCGATGAGCAGTAAACGAATCGTTTGCGACTACGCCGGGATTGGCAAGCGGGGCGAGCAGGCCACCGAAGGGGCGACCTACTTGACGCGCTTGATGATGTGCCAGCCGAAGGGGCTGTCAGCGGAGTGATACGGGGCGACCCCGATCTCATCGACCTTGAGACGGAAGCCGACGTTGCCGAAGCCCGCCACCATCTGACCGCGACCAGCCTTGGTCATCGGGTATTCGCCGCCACCACTGTCGTTGCTGTGCATCTGCATCAAGTCCTTGAAGTTGACGCCGCTGCGAGCTTCGGTCCAAATCTTCTCGGTCAGCTTCTTGGCCTCTTCCTTGGTGCGCGTCACCGTCGCGCGCTGTGCGTCTTGGAACGCAATCAACACGTGCTGCACCGTGATGTTCTCATCGGGCAGTTCCGCCTTGGCCATCAACTTGGCGATGGCGGCATCCATCGAACCTTCGGGAGCGGTGACTGGCGGCGGCTCATACTTGGGAATCAGCTCGTTGTTGGGCGGCGACTCGGAGTTGGCGTCCGTCTTGGGCTCTTCCTTGGTGCCGCAGGCGGACAACATCACGAGAGCGAACGAACACGACAGGACATGCAGCAGGCTGCGGGACGAGATCAACATGCGGGAGATCCTACGCACCTGACGGCAAAGACGGAACACCTCGACCGTGCCGCCGTGCCAGGATCCGCCATCGCCTGCAACATGTCGCAACTAGCCTGGCCGAGCGCACGCGTAACAATCGGCGCCTGCCTGCCGCGTAGAACCGCCCACGGTTCGTAACAGTGAGGTCGCATCCGGCCAGCGCGCGCCGGTTCGGAATGATCGGTGTTGACGAACCATCGCCATCTCCCCAACCATCATGACTCATTCTCCGACCCCTGAACGTGGCAAACCCAGATGAAGCGTCCAACGCCCGCAATGCACTCTCTCGGCCTGACTGTGGCCGCACTCCTGCTCTTACCGCTCGCAGCCAACGCCCAGCGCCGCGGCCAAAGTTCACGCGGGCCCGGCACGGTTTCGCGTGTTGTCTGGAGCAAGGACAACAAGCTCGTCTCGTTCCACAACCAAGGCAAGCGCTACGAGCTCGACCTCAAGACGCTGCAACGCAGTGAGACCAAAGCGGACAACGCTCCCCCGGCAACGCCTCCTGCTGGTCGGCGCAGGCGTGCCCGTAGCTCTGGGATGAGCACCGGCAAGTACGTCGGCCGACCATCGCGTGGTCGCCAATACACGCGTGTCGACTCTCCCGATGGCAAGTGGCAGGCGCACTACAAGAACTGGAACGTCGTGCTCGAGAACAAGGGCGGCGACAAGGTGCACGTCACGACCGAAGGTAACGAAGAAGTGCACTTCGGCACCGCGAGTTGGGTGTATGGCGAAGAGCTCAACCAGACCAAGGCGATGTGGTGGACGCCCGACAGCAAGAAGCTGATCTATTACGGCTTTGATGACCGCGGCGTGCAAGCGTTCCATCTGTTGCGCGGCTGGTCTGATGTCAACACGACGCCGTATCCGGAGTTCTATCCAAAGGCTGGCGCCAAGAACCCGGCGGCCCACCTGCGCATCTACGATCTAGCGAGCAAGAAGACCGTGCGCGTCGACATCGGCGGCAGCTCCGAGGAATACGTCTACGGCCTGCGCGCGTCGCCCGATGGCTCGGTGATCATGGTCAACTGGACAGATCGCCTGCAGCAACACCTCAAGGTGTTGGCCATTGACGTCGACACAGGCAAGACCCGCCTGATCGTCGAGGAGAAGCAGGACACCTGGCAGACCAATTCCCCATCGATGCGGTTTCTGGCCGACAAGAAGCGCTTCCTGTGGCCGACCGACAAGTCGGGCTTCACGCACTACGAACTGCGTGACCTCGACGGCAAGCTGCACCACACGATCACTTCAGGTTCGTTCCAAACGGCGGGCATCCAGTTCCTCGACGAAGAGAGCGGCTTGGTTGGGTTCGCGGCCTACAGCTCGAAAACCAACCCATACTTCCTGCAATACCACATTGTCGGTCTCGACGGCACCAAGCAACGCCGCGTCACTACGCCCAACCAGCACCACTCGAACTTCTCGCTCTCGCCAGATCGCAAGTGGCTCGTGGCGCAACACGAGACCGTCAACACCCCGCCAAGCACGACCCTCTACCTCACCAAGGACGGCCACGCAGCCGTGCCGCTGGCCGCAGGCCCCAAGCAGGGCGCCGGGCTGGCCGAGATGTTCAAGTTCAAGTCGAACGACGGCCAATTCGACATCTACGGCGTGCTCTACAAACCGAAGGACTTTGACAAGAGTAAGCGCTACCCGTTGATCAACTCGCTCTACGCCGGCCCAGGGTCGAACGAGATCTCAGCGCGCTACGTCTCGTCGCTGCGCAGCGAATGCCGCAAGGGCTACTTCGTGATCAAGGTCAACAACCGTGGCACCGGCAATCGCGGCAAGAAGTTTCTCGGATCCAACTATCTGCGGCTCGGCGACGTCGACATCCAAGACCACGCTGACGGTGTGCGCCTGGTTGCGAAGCGTCCGTACATCGACGAAAAACGCGTCGGCATCATCGGGCACTCGTATGGCGGCTTCATGGCTGCTATGGGGATCTGCAAGTTCCCGGACGTCTACGCGGCGGCTTCGATCGGCGCGGGCGTAACCGACTGGCGCAACTACGACACGATCTACACCGAGCGCTACATGAGCACGCCGCAGCTCAACAGAAAGGGCTACGACATCGGCAGCGTGATGACCTACGCCAAGAAGCTCAAGGGCAAGGCGCACATCCTGCACGGCATGGTCGACGACAATGTGCACCCGAACAACGCGTTCCAGCTGATCGCCGCGTTCGACAAGGCAGGCGTGACCTACGAGAGCCGCTTCTGGCCCAACGGTGGCCACGGACTCGGCCGCGGTGCGGGCAAGGCGAAGTGGGAGTTCCTCGATCGCTGGCTGAAGCCCGGCACCTAGCCGACTAGATCATCACGCGCGCAAGACGTCGCGCAAGCTGGGCCCTCGCCGGTAGTCCGTCGCCTTCTCATGCCCGGAAATCGTCAATTCCATGCCGCCGGCGTCTGGTGATTGCGCGGGCACCGCTCGGACCTGAACTGCTTCTGCACCAACTGCTCGGCCTCGCGGTAGTTACCCCCAAATGACACCTCCCGCGCCGTCGCCAGATGCGCCCTCGCGCCGGCACGATCGCGGTCCACGAACGACCCAGCCCACAGCGAATCCACGTTCCATTGCATGCGTTCCTTGGCTGTGCCAGCCACCACCATTGCCCCCAGGCGGCCGTTGCCGAGCGGCAGGGGCCCATTCCAGTTCTTGGTCAGTTTCCGATACCACCAAGCGGGAGAGGGTTCTGGGCGGTGGCCGCGACAGAAAGCACGATCAAGAACAGAGCGAGGAAAGCACGCCTGGCCTCATCGTGACGAGACGCCAGGAGTTTCCTTCCGCCCATGCAAGCGGGACTACCGGGCAGTCCCCCAGGTAGCGAGAACGGTCCACCGAACCTGTACGGTATGACCGTAATTGCGACAGGACCTTAGCTTCCCGCTTGTGCAGACGCCCTGCCGTGCCATCATCGGTAGATCGCACCCGCTGCGACGGCGCCCCTCGGCCTTCAACTCGGGCAACCCCCACCCAATTCTCCTAACTACCCCCGAACTCGATGAGCACCGAAAAACAACCCGAGAAGAAGAAGCGCAAGCCCAACCCGGCCCTGATGAAGCCTGTCCAGCCGGACGAGTTGCTTGCGGTCATCGTCGGTTCGACCCCGATTCCGCGCAGCGAAATCACCAAGAAGCTTTGGGACTACATCAAGGGCAAGGACCTGCAGGACCCGAACAAGAGAACCAACATCCTCGCCGACGACGCCCTCAAGGCCGTCTTTGGTGGCAAGGAGTGCGTCACGATGTTCGAGATGACGAAACTCGTCAGTCAGCACATCCTGAAGGCTGAGTAAGCACCCCGTGCCGGCACCCAAGGGTGCCAATACCGTGCCAGGACAATAATTATCCTGGCACAGTACTGACCTCTTCGGGTCAGTTGCTGGCGGGGGCTGGGGCGGCGAGCACGGCTTCGAGTTGCTCGAGGGCCCAGTCTAGGTCTTCGCGGCTGATCATCAGCGGCGGGGCGAAGCGGATCACGTAGTCGTGGGTCTCCTTGCAAAGCAGGCCGCGCTCGCGAAGGGCTTCGCAGAACGGGCGCGCGCCGCCGGTTTCCTTGTGCACCTCGATGCCGATCCATAGGCCTAGGCCACGCACGGCCTTGACGTGCGGCGACGACACCTTCTGCAGCCGTTCGAGCGCGTAAGCGCCGAGGTCGCGGGAGTTCTCGACCATGCCTTCGTCGATGAGCACCGACAACGCGGTGCGGGCGACGGCCGCGCCGAGCGGGTTGCCGCCGTAGGTCGAACCGTGGCTGCCCGGCTCAAACACCGACAGCACCTTGTCGTCGCCGACGACGGCCGACACTGGGTAGACACCACCAGACAGCGCCTTGCCGAGTATCACCAGGTCGGGGCGGATGTTCTCGTGCTGGCAGCACAGCATCTTGCCCGTGCGACCCAGGCCGGCCTGAATCTCGTCGCAGATCAGCAGGCAGTTGTTCTTGTCGGCAAGCTCGCGTAGTGCTTTCAAGTAACCGGCCGGCGGGATGATGATGCCTGCTTCGCCTTGGATCGGCTCGATCAACATCGCGCAGACATTGCCGTTCATCGCCTGCTCGACCGCGGCGATGTCGCCATACGGAACGATCTTGAAGCCCGGCGTGAACGGTCCGAAACCCGCCTGGTATTCGGCGTCGCTCGAAAAGCCGACAATCGTTGTCGTGCGACCGTGGAAGTTGCCACTGAAGACGAGGATCTCCGCCTGACCATCGGCGATGCCCTTGTTGCGATAGCCCCAACGCCGCGCGGCCTTGATCGCCGTTTCGACTGCTTCGGCGCCGGTGTTCATCGGCAGCACCTTCTCATAGCCAAGTAGCTCGCAGATCTGCTGATAGAACGGGCCGAGCTGGTCGTTGTAGAACGCCCGCGACGTCAGCGTGCAGCGCTCGGCCTGGTCGCGCAGCGTAGCAACGATCTTCGGATGGCAGTGGCCTTGGTTGACCGCGGAGTAGGCCGCCAGGCAGTCCATGTACTTCTTGCCTTCAACATCCCAAACCCAAACGCCCTTCGCCTTCGCGATGACGACATCAAGTGGTTTGTAGTTGCTGGCTCCGAACGTGCTTTCTTGGCTCATCAGGTCGCGGCTGCTCATGGCCACAGGATGACACCCCGCAGCGGCGCAAGCCACCCCTGAGACCTAACGAATCGTGTAGTAGACCGATTCACCGGGCGGCACATCGGCTGCGAGAGTCGAGCGGCAGCGGCGATCGAACGGCAGCTCAAACACGGAACCATCTGGATGGCTCGCCACCGCGGGCCCGATCAAGCCGGTGTAGTAGAGATCTAACGGGATGACCTGCTGGATGCGGCTCGCAGTCGGATTGTAGACGATCAACATCGCCGGCGGATCGCTGTGCGCCGACACGTGCAGCACCCAATCGAGCCCCTGGCCGTCGGCACGCCGCGAACTGGAATGGATCACGTCGCCCTCGAGGATGGCGCGGTATTGCTTGTACCACGCAACCTTCGCCTTGAGCAGATCGCGGGTGGCGTCGCCATCATACAGACGCGGTCCGCGCCAACATGCCTGCGCGCCAAACCCAAGGTTGCTCGTCAGCATGCGCCGGTAGTGATCGATGTGTTCGCTCAGCGGTTCGATCGTCGCCGCCGCGCCACCACCGTGGTACTGCGTCAATGGCACAAACATCCAACCCATCGCAGCGTTCTTTTCGCGCGTCCCGTCAAACAGGTTCTGGCGCGCATGGATGACCTGCTGCGCACGCGGCAACGACCAGTTGGTCTCGCGGTACCCCATGCCGGTCTTGCTGCTGCCTTGCAGGAAGTACCAATCGGGAACGTTGAGGTAGATCCCGCGGCCGCGACACCAACGGTAGAACTTGGTGATGATGCCGTACTGCACCCAGCGCGAATCGTCGTAGCCCTTCTGCAATGGCGGCCGCGCCATCGCATCGTGATCGCCAGGATAGCTGCCGTCGTGCTCGAGCAGGTCAAACTTGGTGTACTCGTAGAAGCGATAGAGCTTCTTGAAGTAGGCCTGCCCCCACGCACTCGCCAACGCCGGCGCATGGCCGAAGACCTGGCCGCCGGGTTTGCCAGAATCCTTGTTGATGCAGTTGTCAGTGTCCGGCTTGATGCGTCGGCTACTGAGCAAGGAGTAGCCTCCGATCTCGATGCCGCGATCGTGCGCATACTTGGCGATGTCGCGCCAGCGATCGAGGTTCTCGGGACTGTCGTCTTCGATGTGGAAGCCGCTGCCAAACGTCAGGATCACCATCTCAAACCCAACTTCCGCACACTGATCGATTGCCGCCCGCACCTTGTCGGGCTCGGCACTGCGCACGTGCATCATCAGCGGGTTCTCGGTGCTCCACGGTGCCAGCGTGCGATACATGCGTCGCTGCGCCAACGATTGCCGTTCGCGGTCTTCACTGTCGGGCGCCAATACAAACGTGCGGAACGTCGTAAAGGCCTGACCCTTGGCGACGGTCTGGGCCGGCCCCACATCGGGTTTGACCTCAAGCAGGCACAGCGTCTCCTTCCGGTAATTGACTTGGGTGCCGTAGTCGGGATCCGTGAGCCAACGCACGCAATGCGAACTACCGTCCGCACCGCTCATCGCGTGAAAGCTGTAGTCGGTCTCGACGTAGAGGTTCGGCAGATGCACGCCGCTGCGCTGCGGCTCGACGCGGGACTCCGCTTCGACAATCGGCAACCGCAGCGACGTAAAGGAGTCGACTTCGATCAGCTGCTCCGACTTGTTGTGCAACTCAAGCCAATGCGAAAACAGCGGCAAGCCGTCGTACAGCTCGATGTTGACGAACACTTCGTAATCGCCAGCGTCGATCTGCCAACGAAAATGCTTGCCCGGCGCCGGCCAGTTGGCGGCGGCGTGGGCATGCCGAACGCGGCGCCAAGCAAAGCGCTCGGAGATTGCACCAGTCATCGCCAACTGCGCCGGGGCTGCGATCGCGAGTGGATCCGCCGGCATCTTCTCCAGCCACTCATGCAACAAGAACGCGCGGTTCGGCTGCTTGATCACGCCGCCGACGCGCACGACCTTGCCATTGAGGGTGAACTCACCGAGCGGCGCCGCTGCCCGCAGCAACTGTTGGCCCGACGTCAGCTGCTCGATCCCAACCAGAGCAAACGGTTGCTGCTGGATGCGCAAACGCAGCAACCCGTTCTCGAGCACGATCTGCTTGCCTTCCTGCCGCGCGTCCGCTCGATAGGGCGAAGGATTGATCAGCCAATCCGCTTGCTGCGCCGTGCCAGCGCCTCCCAGGGCAACAAGCGTCACGGCGAGTACAGACAATTTCGAGGCCACACAAGTCATAGACAGACGATCACCGACAGGCGGCCGTCATCGCAACAAGAGGGTCAGTTTCTGGACAGTTCCTGTGGTTAGGTAGCGGAAATGACCCGCCCATCTCTTCGTACCCATCCTCTGGGCAGCCGGTTGCTGCCACACGAAGGAGCATTGGCGATCGGCAGGAAATCCGGCAGGAAGCCGCTGACTGCCACGATCAAGCAACTGACTTCCGGTGGCTCGAACCTAGAAGCCGCCGCCGGCACCCGTGCCGGCGCCAAATGACGCTAGTTGCGGCTGGCCTTCGCTTGGCAACAAGACAACGAAGCTCGCGCCACCCATCTTTGAGCCTTCACACCAAATCAAGCCGCCGAAGCGCGCAACGATCGCGCGGCTCGTGGCAAGACCGATTCCGGTGCCTTGCGGCTTGTCGGTCAGCTGATCTGGTAGTTGGTGGAACTTCTCAAACACGGCGTCGCGGTCGTGCTCCGGAACCCCGGGCCCAGTGTCTTCGATGCGCAGCTCCCAGCCGTCTTCGCGCTGGCATACGATCACCGATACGCGGCCGGCATCCGGCGTGAACTTGATGGCGTTGTCGAGCAGGTTGCGCACGATCTGCATCAGGCGCATACGGTCGGCGAACAATGAAGGGGCTTGCTCGTCAGTGTCAACATCGATCGTGATGTCGCGCTTGCTGGCTTCGGTCTGCCGCGTTGCAACCACTTCGCGAACTACCTCAATACCATCAAGCGACTCGTTGTTGAACGTCGCCTCACCACTTTCGAGCTGCAGGAAGTCGAACATCGCATCGACCAACTCACTGAGTTTGACCCCTTCCTCGTTGATCACACGCACGAACTCCGGCCACTCGACTGACTCGCCAGGGATCATCTGGGTCAGGATCTCGGAGTAGGCGCAGATGTTTGTCAACGGCGTGCGCAGTTCGTGCGACACGTTCGACAAGAACTGATCCTTGATGCGCTGCAGTTCGTGTGTGCGCGTGCTGTCGACGAGCAACAAGACCGTGCCGAAGTCCTGACCCGTGCGGCGCGACGTCGCCTGAACAGCGGTGAGGTCAAACACGCGATCAAAGCACGGGATGCCGGAGTAGCGGATTACCGGCAACTCCTGGTCATGCCCGGCCTGCTGGCGCACCGCTTCGAACGCTTCTCGGGCGCGAACGGCCAACTGTGGTGCCAGCACTTCCCACAACACGCGACCGGTAGGCTCGACGGCTGCAGTTGTCAACGCCGCGCGTGCCATCGGGTTGGCGAGCACGATCTCGCCGCCTTCGTCGACGACCATCACCCCTTCGCCAAGCGCTTCCAGCACCGAGCGCGAACGTTCGTAGGCAAGTTCGAGCGACATCACCTGCGCAATCGCATCGCGTTGGCCTTCCGTCTGGGCCGAGGTGCAGGCAGCGTGGAAGGTCACAGAGACCTCGGACAGCAACGCCCACCGCTCGAAGAACATCAGCAGCACGAGCACGGAAGCCAACAACAAGCCCAGTGCCCACGAGCCGTCCACCACACCAATGAGTACGAAAGCCCCCAACGCGAAGCACACGTTTCGCCCGATCTGGCGGGCTTGATTCACGACCATCCGCGGTAGCGGCTGACTGTCGTGCGGCGTATCGGCAGCGCTTTCCATCGTCCCAATCTCGATATCGAACCTCGGAGCAACCCAGCTTGACGTGGAACTGACTGTAGGACGCCCCTCTTGCCAGCCGATGAGGGGAGTCAAGTGAGGATGCTGATGGGCCTGTTTGAACTCTGCCTGATTTCGCTGCTATCGCCGCAAGAACCGAACGCGGCTAAACCCCATGCCACGGCCGCACCGGCCACGCCGGTGACCGTTGCGGCGCCGGTGACCGTTGCGGCGCCGTCGCAAGAGCCTCGTGGTGCAAAGCTTGGAGCAACCAAGCAGCCTGAGGCCACCACTCAGGATCCGCCAGCCGCACGGCTCCTGGCCGCAGAATCCGCCAAAGATGCCGCAGATCCTGCGGAACTACTGGCACTCGCCTTGGGCGAGCATGCTGCCATCGCCGCGCGCGCCACCTGGCTTCTCGGCCACAGCAACAACAAGGAACACAAGGCTCGCCTGCCAACCATCCTGAAGTCGAGCCCACACGCCGAAGCCCGCCTGCAGGCCATGCAGACGATTCGCGTTCTGGCCGACGTCACTGACACGCCGCTCGCGATCCAGGCCCTCGATGATGCCGACCGCCGCGTGCGCACCGTCGCCGCACAACTGCTCGGCCGCCTGCGCCGCCCGGGTTCAGTTGAGCCACTGCTTGGCCTGATCCACAAATCCGCAAACGCCGGCGGTGATGAGCCTGCGACAGATGTGCAAGCCGCGCTGCTGGCATTGACGGATATCGGCGCCAAGGAGCACCTACTGCGCATGGCGACAGCCATCGACGATGGCATCGCGAAGGACACCGGCGAGGCCTTGGCCTACGCGTTCCAAACGCTATCGCCAACGCTCGATCCCACCGAGGAAACCACGGTGCTGGTCGCTGTTCTCGGCCACCAACAACCGCTTGTTCGTCGCTACGCGATCACACGCCTGACCGAGCTCGACAACAAGACAGCGCTGTCCGCACTGGAAGGGCGCCTCGCCAACGAAGGTGACGCACTTCGCCCGTTGGTCGAAGTCGCCATCTCCCAGCTTCGCAACGCCGGCAAGGCACCATCGCAAGACGAAGTCGAGCGGGCAAAGGCCAACGCCAAGGTGCTATGGGCACGGATCAAGACTTGGTGGAACGGACTCGAGCCAATGCAACAAGGCATTGTCGGTGGCGTACCGGCCCTGCTCTTGATCGCGCTCATCTTGCTACGCCGCGCCGCCCGCCGCCGCGCTCACGCCCAAGACGCCCAAGACGCAGCTGCTTGGGTGCAACCATCGGACGAGTATCTCGACCAGCAAGACGAGGACTACGACGAAGAGTCCGAAGACGAGGACTACGAGGACGAGGACGCCGAGTTTGACGACGAGTTCGAAGAAGAAGAAGAGGAGGGCTTCGACGAGCACGATGGGCAACCGGTGTACGACACGTCGGGATGGGACGAAGCCGAAGACATGGACGGCGACGAGACTGCAGATGCTCACGGCGACTGCCCACAGGATGAACACTTCCGGTAGCCGCTCTGCCTGGCTGGCGACTGCGTTCGTCAGCCTGACTGCAGTGCTTGCCGCACAGGCGGCACCGCAGCGACCGTCGACTCAGGTCGGCCCGCAACTGCACGCAGGCATTGCCTCTGCCGAGCACCGCAGCAATGTGCCGGCCCTCGTCTGGCTGTGCGAAGACTACCTGCCAACGCTGCCGCAATGGCCCGATGGGCTCGACCCGAAGTCGTCGTTCTCGCTGTCGTTGTCGGTAGCCGGCTTGCAGATCCGCAGCACGAACGTTCCGGTTCCTAAAGGTGCCGTCGCCATCGGCACGTGCTCATTTGCGAACGAGCAACCTGAGATGGTCTGGCGCTGCGATGCCAACGGCCGCGAACGCTGGTTCGTGCCCAAGGACTTCGAAGTGCCAGAGCGTTGGCTACACCTATTGCGCGCAATCGAAGGGGATTTGATCGGAACGCCACGCACGCTCGCCGTACCGGTGATCGCGGGCCACCTTGCCGGCGGCTTGATGGATGGGGACCCGAGCGCTGCCCTGCTGCGCATAGGCCCGACGCTTTGCGGTGATGCCACGTGGATGGCGTTCCGCCGCGGCGAGCAACTCGAAGTCTGTGGCCGCAGCGGTGGCGGGCTCATGCTGCCGATGACTCTGCTGGCCATCGCGATTGCCGATGGCCATGGTGAATTGTCGGCGCTGTCGCTACGCGCGTTCGCAGCGCGCGACGCCGACCAAGCCGAAGCCGCGCGCCAACTCGGCAGGTCGGACCGCGACGTAGACGTCGCTACGCTCCGGTCGTTGTTGCGCGCCGACGACCCGGTGCGACTGACGGCAATCGAGTCGCTCGTGCGTCACCGCCAGACTGCCGAACTCGCGAACATCATCGCGTCGGCAGACAACGACAACCCATGGGCAACGATCGCTGCGCGCGATGCGGTGTTGCGCCTCTGGTCGATTGCGTCACCGCACGATCGCCAAGCGGCACGGGCGGCGCTGGCGCAGAGTGACAGTCCGGTGTTGCGCGACCTCGCCGTCTCGGGGTTGCCACGCGAAGTGTACCTGGCAAGACGAACGCCGACTGTGGCCAACCCCAGTGCTTTGATCGACGCCATCAGCGGCCGGGCCCGCTTGTTGATCCTGCTGTTCTTGCTGTCGATTGGCTTGCTTGGTTTGTGGCTGCGTGAACGGGTTGCGTTGCGCGCACAGGCGAACTGACGCGAGCATTCTCCGGGCAGTCTCACCCCAGAGCGCTAAGCTCCGCGGCCCACCGCGCCTTCGCGTCAAGCCGGAGAGCTTCGATTGCACCACGACAGTCTCCCGCCCGCAGACGACGAAGTCATCTCCAAGCGTTCGTTCTTCGCGAACGTAGTGAGCAGTCTGCGCGGCGAGCAACAGGACTACACAGGGCCGCTGGAAGGCGGCCAAGGTCTGAGCTTCGTCGAGTGCAACTCAGACCACGATCATCACGTCATCGATCGGCTTGCGCAGCAGTGCCTTCTTCGGCACGCGGCAGTCGTCAGCGGAATAGCCCACCGGAATCAGCAAGAACGCGCGTTCGTTGTCTGGCCGCTGCAACACTTCGCCAAGGAACTTCATCGGACTCGGTGTGTGCGTCAATGTCGCCAATCCGGCGAGTTGCGCCGCCGCCAAGAACATTCCCGACGCCAAGCCGACCGACTCCTTCAAGTAGTAGACCTGACTGCCGTCGTCGTCCTGCACCAACTGGAACACGATGACCAACCAAGGCGCGACCGTCAGAAACTCCTTGGTCTCATCGGTGCCGAGCGGAGCAAGGTCCTTGAGCCATTCTTCGTTGGCACGATGTGAATAGAACTCACGTTCTTCCTTCTCGGCGGCTTCGCGGATCTTCTGCTTGACCGCTGGATTCTGCACACACACGAAACGCCACGGTTGCTTGTTGGCGCCACTCGGTGCCGTGTGCGCACAACGAACGAGCCACTCGATGATCTCGCGCGGCACGGGCTTGTCACTAAACTCGCGCACACTGCGACGCCGACGCATGGCGTCGTGAAAGGTCGATAGCGCCTCTTCAGGCGAGACGGGCGGCTCATAACGATCCGGGAATGGCACAAACTCAGCGACTGTCACGCACTCAGGGTGCATATCCAGGCCTCGCACACAACGACAAACGGCCATCCGCGAATCGCGAGTGGCCGCTTGCCGTCTCTGTCTTGGTTGTAGGCGAGAAGATGCCTACAGCACATCGATGACCGTAGGTGTGCTTAGCTCAAATGTCCCAGGACCAAAGCCGACGCCCTGGTAGAGCACCTTGCCCGACCATGCCGGTGGGATCCCAACCATCGGGAACGAGCCGAAGCCAGGCCCAACCGGCAGCCATGGCGGGATCGTCGGCGTGTAGAGGTCGGGGAAGCACGACAGCGAGAACGGGAACGCCGGGACCGAGTTCGGCAACAGGTTCCCGAGCACGGTGCCGCCACTGCCCGAAACGGTGTTTTCAGGCTCCGAGTAGGTCAGCAGGTAGTTCGGGTTTTGGGCGGAAGCAGCAGTGGTGAAGGCCGCAGCAGCGAGCATCGTGATGGTGAGCTTGTTCATCATTCGAGAGTGGTTCGGTTGGTGACTTGGTCGACACCGCCAAAGAACCGACTGCGGCCAGACGCACGACAGTGGCGAAAAAAAACTGTCGGGTCATGATCGGCTCATGGACCCGGCGTCGAGCAACGATGGTGGCGCCCTCCCTGCCAACATCGAGGAGGAGGTGCTCGAGATCCTCGAAGGGGACGACGATGCCCGCCGAAATGCGATTGCCGCGCTATTGGCGAAGCACCCCGACTGGGCCCTGCAGATCCGCAACTGGTTAGTCGCCTCGGGCGCCATCGACGGGGATTCGCACGGCGGCAAAGGCGATCTCGGGGACAACCAACAACTCCCCTACCGCCTCGGGTCGTACTTGTTGATCGAGGTCATCGGCCGCGGTGGCTTCGGCACTGTCTACCGCGCCGAGCAGCAAGAACCGATTCGTCGCGCCGTCGCGATCAAGGTGCTCAACCCCGGCATGGACTCGCGCGATATTCTGCAGCGATTCACGGCCGAACGCGAAGCGCTAAACCGCATGGACCACGCCGGTATCGCCCGGCTGCTCGATGCCGGCACGACCACGAAGCTCAGGCCATTCTTCGTCATGGAGCTGGTCAATGGCCCGACGCTGGTCCAGTTCTGCCGACGCGAGATGGTGCCGCTGCGCGAACGCATCGAGCTATTCCTGTTGGTGTGTGACGCGATGCAACACGCCCACCAAAAGTCCGTGCTGCATCGCGACCTCAGCTCGAACAACGTGCTCGTCACCGAATCGAGCGGCGTGCGACAGCCAAAGATCATCGACTTCGGCATCGCCAAGTCGCTCGCCGATCCGCTGATGCAGGGCGGCGCGATGACCTTCCAAGGCACCTTCATGGGCACCCCGGAGTTCATGAGTCCCGAGCAGGCAGCCGGCCGGGTCGCCGATATCGATACACGCGCTGACGTCTATTCGCTCGGTGTGCAACTGTACGAGCTGCTGGCAGACCAGCTGCCGATCCCCGGCGTCGTGCTGCGCGCGCAAGGTCTGGCCGGAATGGCGAAGGTCATCAATACGCACGTGCCGCCGCGCGCCAGTGATGTCGCTCCCAAACCCCAGCGGGCCGTGCTGCGCGGCGACCTCGACAGCATCCTCAACAAGTCGATCGCCAAGGAGCGCGAGCATCGCTACGCCGGCGTCGGCGAGTTGGCCGCCGACCTACGCCGTTACCTGGCGAACCAACCCGTCGATGTCGCGACTCCGACGACGTGGTACCGACTGCGCAAATTCGTGCTGCGCAACCGCGCTCAGTCACTCGCGTTCGGCATCGCATTCGCGGGCATCTGCACGGCGCTGGTGTTCATGGGACTCGCGCTGGCCAAGGCCAGTCGCGAGACCGCGCTCAAGGACAAGGCCAACCAAGAACTCAAGGAAAAGGCCGACGCAGGCTTCCTCCTGCTCGCCAACGAAGATCGCATCGACCTTGCGCGCACGACCGAAGCCCAACTACCACCGCCGTGGCCGGGCAACATGGCGGCCTATCAGACGTGGCACACCGAGTTCGGCGAGCGATTGCGCAACGAAGAGCGCATGGTGTCGCAGCGCTTGGTTGCGCTCGCACAACAACGCGAAGACAACGGTGGCGAACTCCCCGATGATGTCGACCGCCACCTCGAACGCGCGCTGACACGTCTGCAACTACAGTTCGACAAGTTCCTCGGACCCGCTGGACTCGCCAAGAAGGTGGCCGCACGACGATCGTGGAGCGAACAGAACTTGAAAGTCCCCGACGACGACACAGCCGCGGCATGGCAAAACGCGCGCGAAGCGCTCAAGGCCAGTGACGGCGAACGCGCTAGCAAGGCCTACAGCGGTTTGCCGTTGCCACAACTCGAAGGCCTGCTGCCGCTCGGCTGCCACCCGCGCACCAAGCTTTGGGAGTTTCTCGACCTTCGCACGCACGAGCCGGGTTACCCCATTCCGATGCGCAATACGACGACCGGCGACTTCAAGGCGGACGCTGGCACCGGCTTGATCCTCGTCTTGCTGCCACCCGGTCGCGTGACGATCGGTGCCCGTCGCTACCAACCGGGCATGGATCGCAACGACGACCACGCCGCGCCCGACGAACTCAATGACACAGCGACGCAACTCGAAGCGTTCTTGATCTCTCGCACCGAGTTGACCGTCGTGCAATTGGCGCGCCTCACCGGACAAGACCTCGCGAACCAGGATCCGCAAGTACCGGCCAGCAACCTCGATTGGTCCACAGCCCGCGCCGAACTCAAGCGTTGGGGATTGTCACTGCCGACCGAAGTGCAATGGGAATACGCGTGCCGCGCAGGCACGACGGCACCTTGGTATTTCATCGATGAAGCAAGAGCGGATGATTATGGATGGTACACCGGTGAGATCCGCCGCGTCGGGCAACGAAGTTCGAATGCGTTTGGTCTGGTCGACATGCACGGCAACGTCTCAGAGTGGTGCGAAGACGAGAAGCTGCCGTACATCGACTTCGCCGCCCGCAACGGCGACGGGTTGCGCAGCCGCGAGATGACCGATGCCGACGCATGGCGAGTCGTTCGCGGTGGCAGTGTGCGCAGCAACGACGCGATCGGCTGCCGGTCGACTGCGCGAAGTAGCAAGTCTCCAGACACCCGGGATGGCGTGATCGGCGTGCGGCCGATGCGGCGCATCACCCCCCGATAGGGAGCGACGTAGCCCAGCCAGGGTGCGCCATGAACTTCAGCCGCGGCGTCTGGAACGGTGCCAGCTTGCGAGCCTGCGTTGCCTGGATCGCCGGTTGGAAGCCGAGCTTGGCCGCACGTTGGGTCAGCAGCTGTGCCTTGTCGGCGTCCTGGCCAAAGCCATTGCCGACGAGGTGCATGTAGGCGAGGTAGTAGCAACTCTCGCCATCGCCAGCGTCGGCGGCGGCCTGTAGCACCGGCACGATGCGATCCAGCTTGATGGCCGCCGCGCGCCGCAGCGCGATCCGGGCAATGCCCTTCTGGGCGGGCAGGTAATCCGCGGGGCAGTGGCTGTAGTAGGCCAACGCCTCGCCCAGATCGAACGGCATGGCTTTGCCAGTTTCCGAAGCGACACCGAGCAGGAATGCAGCCAGCGAATCATCGTGGTCGCGAACTTGCACCTTGCACACATTGATTGCGCGCACGAGATCCGCATCACTGCGATGCACACTGCCGAACAAGAACAGCATGAACAAGTTCTTGTTGCCTTCGATGTGATTGCGTTCCGCTGCGGTAGCAAACCAACTCGCGGCCGACTTGCGCCGCGTCAAGTCAGACGCGTCGTCCACCGTGTGCACCAGGCTGGCGATCCCAAGTTCGTTGTAGGCTGCTGGCGAGTTGCCAGCGACCGCTTGCGTGCCGGCAACGATGATGAGCTTGCGCACCGCGTCGTAGCGCTCTTCAGCGATAGCCTTCTTCCAGAACGGGATCGAGTCGCCCGGATGTCGCTTGTTGACCAGACCTGGCACGTAGCCGGTAGTCCACATCACAGCGAAGACCGCGCTCCACAAGGCAATGTGGATGTTATTGGAGGCCTTCGGCGAGATGCCCTGCTGCCAACGTTCATTGAGCCGGCCAACCGCACCGCGCTTCGCGAATCGATCGAGCAACTGCACGGTGAAGTTCAGAATCGGCACCGGGTACAGCTTCGCGTACAGCTCGGGGGCGCCCATCTTGCCGAGGATCTCGAACGCCAGCACGTAGCCGAACCCGTAGCCAAAGCCAAACAGCGTGCGGCCGATGTTGGTGCGCGGTGACGTTGACGGATCCGTCATCAACAGCAGCAAGCCAAGGAACGCCGCCGCCGGCAGGTTCTGGCTCGCGAACAGGTAGACGCCCGTGAGTTGCGTGTAGCCGATGTTGCTGATGATCATCGCGAGCGCCGCCGCAAAGGTCATCAGCGTGACCGCGAAGAAGTGCTGCACGACGAGGCCCAGCACGAACAACACCAAGAAGATGTGGTCGACCTGCAGTGTCGTCGACAGTGGCTTGGCCCACGTGATGTCGGTGCTGTCCGTAGCGATCAGCACGGTTGCGGCGCACGCCAAGCCAAAGCCGGACGGATTGAAGATGTGCGTGCGGCGCCCTTCCTTGGTCCAGCGAATGAACTCCTTGCCGAGCAGGCCCGCGGCGAGCATCGCAAACTGCCAGACGAACCAGTCGTCCTTGAACCAGATGAACAGGTTGGTGCTCAGCACGATCGGCATCGGCCCCGAACTGAATCGCCAAGCGCGCCCGCGCGTCCACGACCACAGTGCGTCGAACGCGTACAGGTAGAAGAATTGCGCCAGGATCAGCGGTGCCTGCGCATAGATCGGACGCTCGTCGCCAACAGACCAGTGGTAGCCCCAATAGAGGTACAGCACGATTTGCACAGACGCCTGAATGTAGTGCTGCTTGACTGGCCGCACCGCGTCGACCGCCATTGCGCGCCCCGACAACCGCAACACGAAGAACCACGCAACCAGAAGTCCCGACACGCCGGCAAACGTGCAGACCATGTGGGGATTGCCGTGCACCCGCCGCAATGCGAGAAACGCACCAACCCCCAAGGCCAACAGCAGCGGCAACTTGCCGAGGAAGCCCGATGGTTTGGTGGCGTCTGCAGTATTCATCGGCGCGCCATCCTAGCCGCATGGGTGGCCCCGACGAGAATGCGGAAAAAGGCTGAGAGTCAACCGCCTGCCGCGACACTCCCCCACGAACATGTCGTCGTGCCCTTCCCTGGACCCCAAGCTCGAACTGTGGCTTGCCCACTTTCGTGGCCCACTAATCGGTTTGTTGGCTTCGTGGGGCGCAGACTGGCAGCAACGATTGCCTACTCCAGACCCAGCGCACGTCGCACCGCGGACTGATCAACTTCACCGCCAGCAAAGTCGTCAAACGAACGCGACGGTGGCGTAATCATGTGCGACTGGATGAACGACGCCCCTTCTTCTGCGCCTTGCTGGCTGTCCTTGAAGCAGCACTCCCACTCGAGAATCGCCCAACCGTCGTAGCCGTACTTGGTCAGCAGCGTGAAGATGCTCTGGAAGTCGACTTCGCCATCACCACTCGAA
Organism: Planctomycetota bacterium; assembly: GCA_029936315.1. Lineage (GTDB taxonomy): Bacteria > Planctomycetota > UBA1135 > UBA1135 > UBA2386. The sequence continues at coordinate 18,424 of JAPYTD010000081.1, forward strand.
CGGAAGCGGCCGGCACGGTCTTGCCACGATTGGTAGCCACCATAGATCCCAGTGCGACCGTCCGGACGGAACTCAGCATCCTTGACGTGGAACGCCTTGATGCGGTCGTGGTAGAGATTGATGTACTCAAGGTAGTCGAGTTGCTGCAGCAGGAAGTGACTCGGGTCGTACAGCAAGCACGCGCGAGCGTGTTGGTCGACGCGATCCAAGAACATCTCGTAGCTGGCACCATCGTGCAGGTCTTCGCCCGGATGCACTTCGTAGGCGCAATCGACGCCGCATTCTTCGGCGTAGTCAAGAATCGGACGCCAGCGTCGCGCTAGTTCTTTGAAGCCCTCTTCGACGAGCCCCGCCGGCCGTTGCGGCCACGGGTAGACCGTGTGCCACATCAACGCGCCTGAGAAAGTCGCCATGACCTTGAGCCCCATGTGCTCACTCGCTTTCAGGCACCACTTCACCTGCTGCGTGCCGTACTCACACATTGCCTCGGGCGTATTGATGTCGTCCGGCGCGAACACCTGAAACATCGACGTGTAGGCGGGGTGAACCGCCACCAGCTGACCTTGCAGGTGGGTGCTCAGCTCACTGATCTCGACGCCGTTCTCACGCGCGGTACCGAGCAACTCCTCGCAGTAGCCCTTGCTCTCAGCGGCCTTCTTGAGATCCATGCAACGACCATCCCAGGTCGGCACTTGCACGCCTTCGTAGTCGAGGTCGCTCGCCCACTTGCAGGCGGTGTCAAACTGGTTGAGCGGCGCATCGTCACTCATGAACTGCGCCAAGAAGATGCCGGGACCTTTCATCATTTTGGGGACTCACTACGAGAACACGTGGAACCGGCAACGTATCGAGCCGGCAGGTAACGCGCGACCCACTAAAGATGATCCCTTGGATCAGCCCTAGCGGGTACCCCCAAACAGGACTCGTAAGTTGACCAAAGAGGGCCCCTGCACGCCCCACCCCAGAAACAAGTCCGGCACGTCGTCGCGGTTCCAGTCGCCGATATCCAGCGACAGCCTCTGGCCAAACAGGCCAAGCCTGGTTGCCGAAGCAAACCGTGCGTCCGATAGCTCGCCCGTGCCTGAACTCAGGTAGGTCGCAACCGATGTGCTCACGCCACTGCCGCCACTGAACTCCGTCGCGACAACCGCGTCGAGGTTGCCGTCACCGTTGACATCGCCGAGGCGCAGCACGGTTGGCATGCCCGCGGCGAGCTCCTTCGGCGAACCAAATGCTTCCACAAATGCACCGACGTCGACTGGATAGGGATCACCGCCCGGTGCGCTCGTGTTACGGAACAGGCGGAGCGAACGATCACCCTTGCATGCCACCAGCAGGTCAACCAAGCCATCCCCGTCGAAGTCGTTTGCGGCGACCTGTTGCGGATCGCTGCCGGCAAGTAACACCTGCGGGCCACCGCTTGCCGCACTCAGCACAAAACGATCGTCGACTGGATTGCCACCAGCTACGTAGTGGCAGAAGACAACATGATTGCCGTTCACGCTACCAGATGGCGAGACTGGCACAGCCAGCGCCACTTCGAGGGCACTGCCTCCGTGAGGAGCAAAGTCTCCCAAGACGAATGAAGATGCAGTGCGTCCTAGGCTCAGCAGGTGGGTCGGCGTGTGGAAGGGGAACTCGCCGACCGCATACACTTGCTTGCCGCGTAGCAAAGCGAGCCAGGACTTGCCTTGATCTTCAGCCTGTTCGAACGTCAGCAGCACAACCAGGTCCAGCTTGCTGTCGCCGTCGACGTCGGCAACCTGGATCTGGGTGGCATCACCGAGTTGGTGCCCCGCCAGATGTGAAACCAGATCGCGCAATGGCTGCGTCTCTACATCGACATGCTGAAGATCCTTGCCGGGCTTGTTTTGCCAAAGACCAATCCGCGACTCCGCAGACGCAAACACGAGCGAGTCCAATTCGCCACCTTCGGCCGATACAACGGCCATCGAGTTCGGCACCAGACCTGGATAGCTGACCGACTTACCAAAGCCTGGGAAGCCACCGAAACCGTCGTTCACAATGACGGTAATCTCGTCACCGCCGCTCAGACCATTACGACTAGCCAAGGCCAAATCGCGGGCGCGCCCTTCCGCTAACACGCTCAAGTTCGAGAAGTTGCCTCCCGCGATGTTGTCGATCACGATCGAAACCGCGGCGCCAGCATCTGGAGGCAAAAGGCGCGGTTCGTTCTCTGCCGCGATCGTCACCAGGCGTGTCGACAAGCGTCGTTCGCGCGCTCCATCTACATCGACTTCGTGAACGATGAAGACGGCTTTCGCTTCTGGCCCAACCTGGCCGGCGGGGAACGCCGTCGCAAACGACAACGAACTCATCAGCACGGGCACTTCCGTACCACCGGCGGTGCCATTCTCGATGGCACCGGCGAGAGCCTGGAAGCCAATGCCGTCGAATTGCAGTAGACCACTCGAAACGACAGTTGGCTCGCCGCCGATGGTCACGACCATTTCGAGCAAGCCCGCAGGATCCTGGTCAAGGTTGGCAGCCATCGACAAACCGAACGGCACGATGCCCTCAGGTGCTTGGTAGATCGCGCCACCGCTTACGGACGGGTTGTATGATTGCGGCTGAACCTGCTGCAACACTGCAACGGTTGCCGGCGCCAGCGTGGATCCATCCCCCGACAATACGATTGCGAGGGACTGCAGAGCCGCCGAGGTTGCGCCGCCATCCCTACAAGCGTGCAAGCCGACAGCCCGGGTCTCGCTAGAAGCCGTGTAGCCGAGCACGTTCACGTTAAGCGGCTGCGGCTGTGCCAGGAACGCACCGGTGCCATCGCCAAACGCGACGGCCAACGTCGCGGACACACCCTGAGAACCGCTTGCCAGCGCGATATCGAGATTGCCGTCACGGTCC
>JAPYTD010000160.1 GCA_029936315.1 Planctomycetota bacterium
CGCGATCCAGGATCCGGACTCGATTGAGCGGGTGCTTCAGGCGATGGGGTTGTCGGCTGGCTGAAGGGGTGCGAGAGTCGGTTGGTTGGGTAGGTGGTCCGAGCCGCACTTTGAATCGCCTACACCCTGCCTTGGAGTTCTTGCTGAAACACAAGAGCAAGTAGAAGTCAAAGGGGTGAACTGAGGGGGTTGGCTTACTGGGGAGATTCGGCTGATAGCCGAGCCGACTGGTGTCTCACAGGTTCGACTGTTAGGGGTCGTGATCGCCGTTGCTCGTTGAGGCGGTGCCAGTCGAGCAGGGTCCGCCCCGCAGCTTGAATCACCTACACCCCAGCAAGTCGACGGTCGCCTACTAGTTGCCGATCAGCCAGTCGATGCCGCTTGACGCGATATTGCGCATTGTTGGTGCGTTGTCATGGCGCAGCATGCGCACATAGCTTGTCGAGATGGGTCAGCCGAACGGTGGTACCTGCGAAACTGTCAGCCAAATCGATGTGTCGCATCACTGCTGGAATGCGACGTCGCCGTCTTGGGTACGTTGGCGAACGTGATGAGCAGGAACTTCAGTGGGAAGCTGTCGGCGATTGGGCCGGATCATCGGCTTTCAAGCGATCGACACTACTCTTGCTGCCGAAGCGCGATCCAGTTTCGGATAGCACGCGGCCGACACAAGTGACGCATACCATTTGTGTATGGGCTGAGGCGAGTGAACTATCGGTGCGGCGATAAAGGACCGCAACTTGGTGGCCTCTTCCGGAGGCCTTTTCAGCTGAGAACTCCGCATCATTGGATCTGCGCTATGGGTACTGGTGTAGTGGTTTACGCACGTGCACTACAAATCGTTTGGCGACGTTGAGGTGGCGCCGGTCTCGCGCTCGGTCGCCAATTCCCACCATGCTCCGGACCGCGGCACACGTCGTTGGAGTGCGCGAACCGGGCCGATGCTAGGTGGCCCATCGACTGCGGACTTTGTGCCGGGTAGGTTGCCTGACGTCGTCCCTACCCCAGCGTTCTGCTTTGGAGTGACCGGAAAAAGGGGAGGGGCTCCTCGTATCTCGTACCTACCACCTTGCTCCGAGAGGAAGCTCACCCATGAAACACTCTCTGCTATTCGTTCCGATCTGCGCCTTGCTCTGCACGACCGCTGTCCATGCCCAGTGGTCCGACAACTTCGACTCCTACGCCGCGGGCCCTCTCGTCGGCGTTGGCGGCTGGGAGGAGTGGGGACCCGGCGCGGGGGCCAACGCTGTCAACACCCAGGCTTTGAGCCCGTCCAACTCAGTCGACATCGTGGGCGCGACCGACTTGGTCCACCAGTACCCGGGCCACACCAGCGGCAAGTGGGTCTACCGGACCATGCAATACATCCCGTCGAACACCACCGGCACGACCTACTTCATCCTGCTAAACACCTACAATTCTGCCCAGGCCATCTACAACTGGTCCGTACAGGTTGAGTTCAACGCCGCCGCTGGCACCGTGGTTGCCGACTGTGGTGGCTCGAACAACGGCAACGCCACGCTAGTGACGGACCAATGGGTTGAGATCAAGGTCTTCATTGACCTGGACAACGACTGGACCGAGTTCTTCTACAACGGTGAGCAGGTCGGCCCAGGATACTTGTGGACGGGCGGCGTCTTCGGTGGTGGGGGCGGCGCCGTCAGCGTCGGGGCAGTCGACCTCTACGCCAATTCGTCGACCTCGGTCTACTACGACGACATGGAGCTCTATCCGTTCGTGTTTGAGTCGTTCGGCGCAGGTTGCCCGGGAAGCCAGGGAGACATTGACATGACTCTCTCACTTCCGGCGACGCTGAACAACGGCGTCTTCGTGGCGAACGTCGACAACCTGCCAACACCGGTGGCGGTCAACATACTTAGCCTGAATAAGGCCGACCCGCCGGTGGACCTCACGTTCTTAGGCATGACCAACTGCTGGGCTCGCGTGAACCCCGACGTCATGGTGACCATGCAAACGGTCGCCGCTGGCACGTCCTTCACGTCGATCGTCGCGATACCGTTCCCGAACGACCCTCTGTTGTTGGGACTGAACGTCCATATGCAGGCTCTGGCGCTGGACCCAGGCGTCAATCCGTTCGGCTTCGTGATCTCCGACGGGATGACCTTCGTAATCACGCAGTAGCCGGGCGTAGCCGTGGGGCTACCCCCGAGCCCCGGTAGTCGCGAGGGTGTGTCGGGTCGACCAGGGAGATCGCTCTCCCCGCGTTGCGGTAGGAATCCCGGTGTGGCCAACGCCACACCGGGACCACATGTTGCCGCCGCTGACACTCCGAATGGCGAAGCCCGTTCGGGTGGTCTGAGCCGCACTTTGAATCGCCTACACCCCCGGTGGCGTGCTTGCTCTGAGAGAATCCCAGCTTGGACCACCTACCCTCCGAAGACGAAGGTCGCGAGAAGATCATTCGCGCGCTAGCGGACGTCCTGCAGTTCATTCACGGCACCCCGTTCCTCGGCGGCCACTGGCCGTTACCTCGGCAGGCGCTCGCGCTCGGACTGCACCAGCGGCGTATGCCGGGGGCTGACCCGAACGCCCCGCTCCAGCTTCTATTCGGCGGCTCGGCCGGCGGCGGGAAAGCCTTGAGCGTCGACACGCCGGTTCCGACGCCGGATGGCTTCGTGCCGATGGGCGAGCTACGAAGGGGAAGCGCCGTGTTCGGGGCGGACAGCAAGCCGACGCGTGTACTCGCGGTGTCGGTCGTGATCGGGTGAGGCTACGACGGTCTGGGAGGTCGTGGTGGGGTGCACGATCCATCCTTGCGCTGGTTTGATGAGCACGTAGTCGATTTGACGATCGGGTGGGGATCCGATGGAGAACAGCGGTCGACTCGGTGTGCCTTGCGACCAACCGGCATCGCGCAGGCGCTAGCCACATTGCTCTAACTTGCTCCCGCCATCTCGCAAGATGCAATGGGTCGGCCGTGACACGCTCGGTTCAGCACTTCGCTATGCGAGCACTTCGCGGATCACGCGACCGGCGACGTCTGTCAACCGACGATCAATGCCATTGTGGCGGAACGTCAACTGTTTGTGGTCGATGCCTAGCAGGTGCAGGATCGTCGCGTGCACATCGTTGCACGTGGTTGGGTTCTCAACGGCACGGTAGGACCACTCGTCAGTCTTGCCATACGACGAACCGCCACGAATGCCGCCGCCAGCGAGCCAGTTGGTGAAGCCAAACGGATTGTGATCACGGCCGAGTCCCCCTTGGCTGCAAGGCATTCGGCCGAACTCGGTCGTCCATAATACAATGGTGTCGTCAAGCATCCCGCGCCGCTTCAAGTCTGTGAGTAGTGCCGCGGCAGGGCGGTCCATCTCTTGCGCCATGTTGCTG
>JAPYTD010000082.1 GCA_029936315.1 Planctomycetota bacterium
GCCCCAGTAGAGGTTGTAGTAGAGCTGGTCGAGCGCGCGTTTGACGAAGAAGTCGTAGATCGTCATCATCGGCAAGAACGGAATGCCGGCGCAGGCATCCATCTTGCCGAAGCTACCGACCGCGGTCATGCAGTTGGCTTCGGCGATCTCAAACCGGATGTGGCGCGTCCACGCTTCGTCTGTCGGCGCGAGTTCGGGGCGCAGGCGTTCGTGCAGGTCGAGTTTGGACTCCCAGTTCTCATCATGCTTCGGGCCGAAGATCTTCTCGTCCATCGCCGGGTTGATGTTGGTCGAGGTGCCGACATCGGGCGCCATCGTCATCATCAAGTCGGCGAGCGGGTTCCAACGAGCTTCCGCTTCGGTCAGCTCTCGACCGGCCTTCTTCTCGTGGCCAGCCTGGCGAAGTTCGTCGTAGACGCCAATGCGCACGAGCTTGGCTGCGAGCTGCCCCCACATCCACTGCGTGTGCGTCGTCGGTGACAGCTTCAGGTTGATGTCGAGCGACTCCGGCAGCCCGTCTTGATCTTCAATCTGGGCAGCAACGCGCTGGCGGTTGGCTTCGGCCTGCACTTCAAGCGCTTCGATGCCGAGGCGCAGTTCGAGGCCGCGGTGCCGTACGAACTTGCCTTCTTCGCTGTCTGGATCGATGCGTTGGAACGGTCGCTCTAGCGATAGCCCCTGCGCTTCGAGGATCGCGATGACTTCCTTTTTGTTCGGCATCGCGGAGTGGTTGCCATTGGCGGCAACACAGTCAAGACCGCGGCCCTTGATCGTGTGTGCAACGATCATCGTCGGGCGCAGCTTGTCGACCTTTGCCTTTTCGAACGCCTCGATGATCGCTTCGTAGTCGTGACCACCGGTGTCGAAGTAGAGCTTGATGACGTCGTCATCACTCAGCGATTCGATCAGCTTCTTGGTGGCGCCGTTGCGAGAGATGATCGCCTCACGCATCAGGTTTGGATCTCGCTTCCAGATGAGCGCCTGGTAGTGGTAGTCCGTCAGTCCTTCTTCAAGAACTTCCTGCAGTGCGTCGCCGCCCTTCTTCTTGAACAGCGACTCGCGGAACTTGCCGTGTCGCAACTGGATGACTTCCCAGCCGTTGGCGATCGCCGTGCCGCCGATGCGGTCCGCATCGGTGCCCTGGAGGCCGCGGTTGTTCGGGATGCGCGTGCCGTCGAGGTTCTGGCGGTTGTAGTCAACGATCCACGTGACGTTGCCCAGTTCGCGTTCGGCGACTTCCGGCAGCACTTCGAGCAGCGAGCCCTCGCGGAACTCACTGTCGCCCATCATGCACCAGAAGTGCGGCTCATCGATGTCCCAGCCGTGTTGCCGCGCGTAGCGGTAGGCGAGTGCTTGGTAGACAGCGGCGACCGGTGGAATGCCGACCGAGCCCGACGGCAGGAAGTGCCAGTTGTCCGGGTCGGCTTCGGCGTGGTAGCTCTGGAAGACCGGTTTGCCATCGTGCGGGAAGCTGCGCAGTCGATGCATGACCGCTTCGGCGTCCGCTTCGTCAAACCACTTGCCGTCCGGGTGACGGAACAAATCCATCGCGTGGTTGAGTGAGTGGTCAACCGGCGACGAGTGTGGCTTGCAACAGATGAAGTCGCCCGGCTCTCGCACCACCAGGTGCAGCACGGACATGAAGTCGAGGCACGACGCACACGCGGCTGGGTGGCCGCCAACCTTGGGGTCAGTCTTGACGGCGTCGGCGCGATCGTTGGCGACGTGGATCATCGCCACCATGTGGGCGAAGGCGCGTCGGGCGATCTTGTTGATCAGGGCGAAGTCGGGCTTGGTGGCGGACGTCATAGCTTGGGTCAGGCCGGGGCGCTTGGGAACCGGCCACCGGGCCGGACAAGGTAGAACAGGAGGGGCGGGGATGCCACAAATGCAGGTTCTGGTCCTGTCGGTTCGGGCTGCTTGGTGCCGCATTTGTAGGCGCCACCGCCCGGCACGGCTACCGCGAGCACCCTTTGCACTTGGCGCATCGCCTGTGGCGAAGGGGTGCTACCGTACCGCGATGACAAAGATCACAGTCCACGACAACGGCCCTCTGCGCATCGAAGGCGACATGACGATTTGTGATGCGGCGGGCAAGGAGTTCGGCCTTGCGGGTCGCAGCGTCATCTCGCTGTGTCGTTGTGGCCTCTCCGAAAACAGGCCGTTCTGCGACGGCCAGCACGCCCGCCAAAGCTGGCAGTCGGCGTGCGAAGCGCGCGAATTGCCACCGCCAAAGGCGCGCTAGCCGCGCTTGCTACCAAGCTTGGCGCCGAGGCATCCGAACAACCCGCCGAACAGCATCGTGAAGATGAGCCAGAAGGTCATCTGTGGCATCGCGAGATAGGCCAAGCGTTCGGATTCGTTGAGCAGCACGGTGCCGACGGGTAGCTTCACGTGGTGCGTGTCCCAGCCATTGTCGATCGCCAAGTACGTGATGATCAGGACCGGGATGCGCGCCAGCAGACCATAGAGGAGCAGCGTGATCGCGAGTTTCGGCCAAGCCGACAGCAGGATGATCTCCGTGACGCCAATGAAGACGAGCGAGTACACCAGGCCCGTTGCCTGGCCGGGCGAGTCCTTGTCGGGCAAGGTGATCAGTTCCAGCCCGATGCACGCCGCGAAGCCGCCGATCAGGACGACGGCGCCGATGAAGAAGCGCAGTGCCGCTTTGCCGATGTGTGGTGGTTGGCCAGTCGTGCGCCGCAGCTTGAAGCCGAACCAGAATCCGAAGATCGGAACCAGGTAGGCGATGCCCATGAAGCCAGGCTTCTGTTCGCCGCCCGGCGCCACGTTGCTGAACACCTGATCGTTCCAGCCCTGCAGTTCGCCGACCAATCTCAGGACCGTGACGACGAGCGTCACGATGGCGGGAATGAGAATGATCGACACGATGCCCGGATCCTTGCTGTCCATGCGGCGAAGCGTAGCGCGCGGACTCGCGATGTCAGGGCGCAACAACCCGAACTTGTGCAGCGGATGCTCGACGCGTAGCCAACCCAGCCATTCACTTGACGCGACGTCAGGCATTGCGCGTGTTGCCTGGCCAGGACAGGCCGATGGCGATCGTGGTCGCTGAGGCGGCTCGTTCGGTCGAGTTGTTGCTACGCACACTGCGACACCCGCCCGGCCCTTGCCATGGGGTGGTCGTGTCACGCTGGCGCATCGCTTTGTTTCGGTTGGCGCTCGATTTGGCGCTGCTGCCGTGTCTATTGTTCTTGCTAGCGGTGCTATGTCGTCGGAGGAGCCTGCGTTTTGCAACGCCCGCAGTGGCTCTTCGCTTGGCTGCGCGCACCCAATACCGACATGCAACCTTCAACACTCGCCGTTGCCTCCGCCCTCTTCTTGGCCCTGGCTTCCTGTTCCACCAACAACTACTCCTTCGCGGACCGCGATGGCCTGCCACCTAACGTGGGGGTCCTCGAGCAAGCCCGCCAGGAACTCGCAGCTGTTCCGGGCAAGACGGAAAATGGCCTAGGTGACGTCTCGTGGTTTCCGCTGATTGCGCTTAACGCGGAAATCTACAATGTCTCCGATCCTCAGATGCCCAAGGGTACGGGCTACACAGACCTTGATGCATACGGTCCCCTGTTCATGTTCGTGAATGTTGAGACGTATAAATACGACGAGCAGCAGCGGCTTTACGAACGCACTGAGGGCTCGAGCTATCTGTGGGGGTTGATGCGATCCAAGCGCAACGACGTACGTGTGCCATCGGGATGGCGAGTCGATAGGGAGAAGAGCATCCTGTTCGGGTTGTTGCGGTGGCCGGCTGAGTACTACACGACCAACTTGCCGATCGATCGCCTGACTGCGGTCGTGCCACCTGCGTCAAGCGACAGCAAGCTGGAGCCCGTGGACACTGACCGCTAGCAATAGGGACTCCTGGGCTATTGGAGTCCTGGGCTATTGGAGTCCTGGCTTGCGCCGAACTGGTGGCGCCGCAGCGGGAACTGCTGCACGCGCAGGTTGCGAACCTCGATGCCTTCTGCCGCGAGATGTGCCGCCTGCTCATCCGCCGCGCCTGGCAACTGGGACAAGCGGCCGCCGGCCGCGACGACGCGCCACCAGGGCACGCCGTGACCTTCGGGCAATGCGGCCATCGCATAGCCAACATGCCGCGCCACGGTGCTGCTGCCAAGCGCTGCACCGATGTCTCCGTAGGTGGTAACCGAGCCCGGTGGCACGGTACCCACGAGCTTGTGCACCTGCTCGTGAAAGCCCGGGCCGACGATGCGTTTGGGGCCGTGCTTGAGCGGGTCGTAAGGAGACACGGCGGCTACTCCATGCGGGCGACGTAGGCTTCAATGCGTTCGAGGAAGTCCTTCGCAAGCGTCGGCCCTTCGAGCGTGCCAACCTGCACCCCATCTTCGTAGAGCGGTGCGCGCGGTGCTTCGCCGGTGCCTGGCAGCGAAATGCCGATGTGTGCCGCCTTGCTCTCGCCGGGACCGTTCACGACGCAACCCATCACCGCGACTTGCAAGTTTGCGACCTGCGGTTTGTCCTTCTTCCACTCCGGCATGCGCGCGACCAAGAACTGCTCGACTTCTTGGCTGAGCACCTGGAAGTAACTCGACGTCGTGCGGCCGCAGCCGGGGCACGCTGTGACCTGCGGCAAGAATGGCCGGATGTCCATCGACTGCAGGATCTGTTGTGCGATGCGCACCTCTTTCGTACGGGCGCCACCCGGGTCTGGCGTCAGCGAGACGCGAATCGTATCGCCGATGCCTTCTTGCAGCAGGATCGCCAGTGCGGCGGTCGAGCTGACGATGCCCTTTGGGCCCATGCCGGCTTCGGTCAGGCCAAGGTGCAGCGCGTGATCGGTGCGGTCGGCCAGCGCGCGATAGACGCGCACGAGTTCCTGCACCTTGCTGATCTTGCAGCTCAGGATGATCTGTTCGCGCTTCAGTCCGAGTTCTTCGGCAGCCAATGCCGAACGCAGCGCGCTCTGCACCATCGCTTCGAGGAACACAGCCTGCGAATCCTGAGGGATCGACGACTTGGCGTTCGTCTCCATCAGGTCATCGAGCAGATCAGAATCGAGCGAGCCGGCGTTGACGCCGATGCGCACCGGCTTCTGATGGTCGACGGCGCATTGCACCATCGTGGCGAAGTTCTTGTCGTGGTTCGCGCCCTTGCCGACGTTGCCCGGGTTGATGCGATACTTGGCGAGGATCTCAGCGCACTGCGGGTACTTCTTCAGCAGCACGTGGCCGTTGTAGTGGAAGTCGCCGATCAGCGGCACATCGACGCCGAGGTCGTGTAGGCGCGTCTGGACCTCGGGCACGGCCGCGGCAGCTTCCTGCGTATTCACCGTGATGCGCACCAGTTCGCTGCCGGCATGGAACAGTTCGGCGACCTGCTTCGCGGTGCTCTCGGGATCGGCCGTATCGGTGTTGGTCATCGATTGCACGACGACGGGATGGCAACTGCCGACGGAGACCGGACCAACCGGGACGGTGACTGTTTGGTGGCGCTGGGGCACGAACATGGGGCGAAGACGATAGCACGCAGGCGTCCGATCGTCGCGGTCGCTAAGCTACCAGCTCGTTCCCATGTGCGACTTTTCGGTCTTGATGGTGCCAAAGAATGCCAACAGTCGCCCCGCGCATTGGGGGCTGTGACGCATGGGTGATGGGCTGTTCCGAAACGGCCGCGGCCGCGTTCTGTTGTTCTGCTGGCTGGGTTGGGTCTTCGACTTCTATGACCTGATCCTGTTCAGCTTCACGAAGCACAGCATCGCCGCGGAACTTGGCCTCGAAGTGTGGCCGGACTTGTCGTGGATCGAAGGCTGGTCGCTGCTGGCCACGGGGGTCGGCGGCTTCTTCTTTGGTCGCGTCGCCGATCTGGTTGGACGTCGATCGGCGATGATCTGGAGCATTGTTGTCTTCTCGGTGGGGGCCGTGATGACCGGCATGGCGGACGGCTATTGGTCGTTGCTTGTCGCGCGTGTCATCACGGGACTGGGCGTTGGCGGTGAGTGGGGCATCGGCCACGCGGTGGTCGCGGACTACTGGTCCGGTAAGCAACGCGACAAGGTGCATGGCATCCTGCAGGCTGGTAGTCCGGTCGCGATGGCGATGGCGGCGGCGGTCGGGTGCTTCCTGGCACCGTTGCCTGAAGTGGGATGGCGGGCGGTGTTCTACGGTTCGGGTGCACTCGCGGTGCTGGCGCTCGCTGGTCGGTGGGCCATGCCAGGACCCGATCGCGCCGTACTGCAGCGCACCGCCGAAGGGGCTGCGGATGGCGGTGCCAAGGCGATGCGCGTGCGCGAGTTGCTGGCGCCGGCCTATCGCCGCACGACCCTCGTGTTGCTGACCATCCTGACTCTGCACATGGCAGGGTTTTGGTGCGTCTACGCTGAACTTCCGGCCGCGCTGATCCGGCTGCACGAAGTCTCGGTCAGCGACATAGGCTGGTTCCAGATCCAGGTCAACTCGGTGCATGTCGTTGCCGACGTGTTGTTCGGTTTCCTCGCGGCGCGCCTCGGGCGCATCCGCGTGTTTGTCGTGTTCTGTCTGGTGTTTGCTGGCGGCCAGGCTTTGGTGCTCGGGCAACTGCACTCGCTGCAAGATGACTTTGCATCGTTCACGATCGCGATCGCCGCGATGGGGTTGGGCGCAGGCACCTGGTCGTGCTTTGGCGCCTTGTTTGGTGAGCACTATCCAGCTGCTTTGCGGGCTACGGCCGCAGCCCTGGTCTACGCCCTGGCCCGTGGCCTCCAGTTGCCGTTGAAGGGCCAGATGGGCGAGGTCTTAAAAGAAACGGGCTCGTTTGCGCCGGCTCTGTGGGTGGGTATCGGGTGCGCGCTGTTGTCGGCATTCATGGTGATCTGGCTGCCACGTAGCCGTTCGGAGCCTGCTGGATAGCAGAGCTGCCGGCGGAACTTGACGGTGGCCTGTCACTCCAGCTGCCTTCCAACGCTCGGTCGAACTGCTTACGCTGCGGCCGCCATCGTCCCCGCAGCTCGTCCTGAGGTCTGGTCCTCGTCGGGCGCCTGCCACGCTCATCCCAAGCCCATGTCCTCACCGCATCGCTTCAAGCTGTTCCTGATGATGGTCCTCCAGTTCTTCATCTGGGGGGCGTGGCTGCCGTTGATCTTCGGCTACCTGCCGAGCCTTGGCTTCAGCGCTGTCGAACAGGCCTGGATCCTGAATGCGTTTCCGATTGCCGCGATCGTCGGCATGTTCTTCAGCAACCGATTCGCCGATGAGAAGTTTGCCGCCGAGAAGTTCCTCGGCGTCAGCCACTTGATCGGTGGCTTGTCGATGATCGGCCTCTGCTACACGCAGAGCTTCTGGCCGTTCTTGATCCTGATGTTTGTGCACTGCCTCGTGTATGTGCCAACGATCTCGATCACGAACTCGATTGCGTTCACGCACTTGAAGGATGCGCAGCGTGAGTTCGGCATCGTGCGCATGGGCGGCACGATTGGCTGGATCCTCGCCGCGTGGCCGTTCACGTTCTTGTTTGTCGACTGGGTGGCAGTCGAAGCGGCGAATCCCGAGGGGCTTGTCGACTGGCTAGGCACGGTTCTGGGCAACGGGCTTAAGGGAGACGAACTCAAGGCTGCGACTAGCTGGACCTTCCTCGTCGCGGGAGGTGCGTCGTTGTTGCTTGCGGCATTTAGCTTCACGCTGCCGCACACGCCGCCGCGGGCCAGTGAGCGCACAGTGTGGCTCGAGGCCTTCAGCCTGCTGCGCAAGCCGTTCGTCATGGTGCTGTGGTTGGTCGCGTTCATCGACAGCTTCGTGCACAACTGCTTCTTCAACTGGACCGGTCGTTTCTTGGAAAGTCCCGAGGTCGGCATTCCGGGCAATTGGGTCATGCCGGTCATGAGCATTGGCCAGGTCGCTGAGATCCTGACCATGTTGGTGCTTGGCACCGTGCTCAAGCGCCTCGGTTGGCGCTGGACGCTGGTCATTGGTGTGCTGGGCCATGCGGCCCGCTTTGCTGTGTTTGCCTACCTGCCAGAACACGCGTGGCTGGTCGTCACTGTGAACATCCTGCACGGCGTCTGCTACGCGTTCTTCTTCGCGACGGTCTATATCTTCGTCGATGCCTACCTGCCGCAGGACATCCGGTCTTCGGCGCAAGGGCTGTTCAATCTGATGATCCTTGGCGGGGGCGCGTTGTTGGCCAACTCGATCTGCCCGTGGCTGATCGACGACCTCTACACGACGGACGGAGTGATCGACTTCCAGGGCTTGTTTGAGCTGCCGATGCTCACCGCAATTGGCGCGGCGGTGCTGCTGGCGGTCCTGTTCCGGCCGCCTCCGCAGCCAGCTAAGGGCGAAGCCTAGGGCCAGCTGCTGCCCTCATTCGGCAGCAGCAGGGACTGTGGCTTACGCGTAGTACTTGCCGAAGCGGTTGGCGAGGAACTTGTCGTAGTCGACGTCTTCCATCTTCAGCAGACCGCTATCGGGCAACTCACCGGCGGCGAGCATGTCGACGATCGCGGTGACGCCTGCAGCCGTCGTGATCTGGATGCCACTCCAGTTCTTGCCGTCGATCTCTTGGTGGTAGATCGTCTTCGCGTAGGTGCGCTCGGCCAGGCGGCTGCGGTATTGGCCGGTCGCGCTGACGAAGATCACGATCTGATCTTGGAACGTTGCCGGTAGCGACTTCTCGAAGATGCGGCCAAGGCCTTCTTGGTCGTTTTGCATCTGCAGGTCGTGCAGCAAGAACTTCATCAAGTCGCAGTGACCCGGGTAGCGCATTGTCTTGTAGTTGACGTTCTGGACCTTGTCCTTGAGCGTGATCGCGAGTGTGCCGAGACCGCCGGACGTGTTGAACGCCTCGTATTCGACGCCGTCAATCGTCATGTGCTCGAGCTGCTCCATCGGCGGCACGGTCGTCAGTTCACCGTTCTCAACCGACTCGCAAGGCTGGCAGTACTCATTGATCAAACCCGCTGTGCTCCACGTCAAGTTGTACTTGAGGCGGTTCGACGGGTAGCGCGGCAGGGCCCCAACGCGCAGGCGCAGGTCGGACACTTCGCTCATCGACTGCATCAGGTGGTTGGCAGTGATCGTGATGAATCCTGGGGCCAGACCACATTGCGGCGCGAACAGCGTCTTCGATCCAACGGCGAGTTCCTTGACCTGGTTGGTGACTTCGACGTCCTCCGTCAAGTCAAAGTAGTGCACGCCGTGATCCTTGGCGGCTTGCGCGATGATCGGGTTGCAGTGGAACGGCGCGCAGCTGACCACGGCCCATGCTCCCTTGAGAAGCGCAGTGACACTCTTGCCATCGCTGAAGTCGACGACTTGCCCGGTGACTCCTGGGTAGACCTTCTTGATGTGGTCGATCGCATCCTGCGACGCATCGCCAATCCGTACGGAGTAGGAATTGCCCGAGTCGGCTTTGGCCTCGGACATGAAGTGGCAGACCATGCGGCCGATCTTGCCGGCGCCTAGGATGACGAGTTCTTTCATAGTGGGCAGTGGTGCTGGGTGGCGGGTTGCATGAGCTGTGGCCCGACCACGATTTGGCGCAAGCATTGTTCGGATGGGCCTCCGTTAGTGCAAGGGCCCAAGGACCACATCCCTACGCAAGTTTCCGCCGCACCTCGCGTTACCACTGGCGGATTCCCGGCCTGTGGAGGCCGCGGGAGGCGCAAAAGAGTTCGTGCTAGCCAACGAAAATCTGGCCAGTAGAAGCCGGGTGGGGCTCACTCCCGATTTTGCGTTGAGCGCTGTGACTCACTTCTTGCGGCCGACGACGAGGCTGATCCAGGCTTCGTCCATGTCGCCGACTTCCTTGCGGCGGAAGATGCCGTTGCCCGTCAGGGTCTTCTTCTCCGTGCCTTCCCACAGGACGTGCACGTCATCGAAGCCTGCTTCGACGAACAGCTCGCGCAGTTCGGGCA
The DNA here is from genome assembly GCA_029936315.1 of Planctomycetota bacterium. Classification (GTDB taxonomy): domain Bacteria; phylum Planctomycetota; class UBA1135; order UBA1135; family UBA2386. The sequence continues at coordinate 9,869 of JAPYTD010000082.1, forward strand.
GCGTCCACATACGCCAGTCGTAGATGAAGGCGTCTTGCATGCGCGAGCCGTCCTTGAACTCGAAGTGGATCGCGCAAACGAAGCGGTGGTTGATCGGGTCGAAGCTGCGTTGCTCCCACTCGTAGATGAACCCCTTGTGGCGCGTGCGGTCGGTGTTGGCCTGGATGACGTCGGGGCCGCCGAGCGCGTCCATGTAGAAGACGCCGCCGGGCTTTAGCGACTTGTAGACCGTCTTGATGTACTTGCCGAGTTCTTTGCGGGTCTTGAATACCTGGTAGCTGAAGTTCAGCGCCATGACGCAGTCGACCAACGGGGACGTCACCTTGAGCACGTCGCTCTCGATCAGCTGCAGTCGCTTCTTCTGCTCCTCGTTGAGCAGCGCGTTGACGTTATTCTTGATGCCCCAATCGAGGGTCGGGCGATCTAGGTCGACGCCGACCGCGGTGTTCTCTCTGTGGTTGCGAATGTGATGGCAGGACAGCACGGCGGTGCCGCAGAAATCTTCGCGGAACGAACGCAGGGCGCGGCCGGTGTAGGTCTTGAACCAACGCGCATAGGTCTTGGAGTCTTGCTCCGGGGCCTGTACCGACAGCTGGTAGAGCACATGCTTGTCGGCGGTCTTCGCCGTCAATGCTGGCTTCTTGGTCGATTTCGAGGCCTTGGCCTTCTTCTTGGTGGGACTAGCTTGGGTTGCGGTGCTCGGTGCCATGCTGCCCTTGTTACTGCACTTTCGTTTGCATCTCTCGACCAACCTGAAAAGAACCTGCAGAACTTGTGCTAGGCAACTCGCTTATGGGCTAGGTGGCTGCGCAGCCACATGAGCATCGCGAGCACCGCGCCGACGACGGCGATGGGCCAGTAGTTGCCCACCTGGCCGTCGGCGTTGGCTTGGGTCGTGTCGATCGCAAAGCCGAATAGCGGCGCCAGCAGCATGGTCGCCGTGCGGCGAGCCTGGCTCTCAACGGACAGCGTCACCGCTGAGCTGCCGTCGGTCGCGGTGTCCAGCCGGCTCAGGAGGATTGGGCGCCAGACGTTCTGCACGACGTGCAGTAAGACGAACGCGGTGATCGTGACGGCGAAGGTCGCGGTCAGTTCGCCGATCAGCATGGTGGCAAACACGGCGGTGGCGGAGGCCCACAAGATGCGTGCGGCGCGCGACTCGTCGCCGCCGACGGCCGTCACGACGCGGTGGGCGTGACGGCTGGCGAACGCGGACAGCAGGTGCAGCACCAGGTAGATGGGCGCGATTAGCAGCGTGCTGCGTTGCACAGCGGACCATTCTTCGCCGCCGCCGTAGTGCGCGAACAGGACCACCGAACAGGCTGCCAGTAGGGGTTGCAGGAAGTCCTTGGCGGCGTGGAAGACGCCTTCGAACGCCATCGATTCGCTCAGTAGTCGGCGTAGGGCCGGCTTCCTCAGCGAGTCGGTGATCGCGGCGGTGCTGTGCCGGAAGACCTCACGTAGGCCGACGCCGCGCTGTCGTTCGCCATCGAGGTACGCGGGGTAGGTCGCCAGATTGACCAAGTTGACAGCGGCCGGAATTGCCGACAACAAGAACACCGCCGAGTAGTCGTCGAGCCAGAACAACAGGCCGGCGCCGACTACGATGGATGCCGCCGAGCCAAGCTTGCTCCACGAGCGCGTGTGGCCGTAGACCTTGGTTTTCTCGTTGGCACGGCCTTCGCGCGCGAGCCACGCGAAGATCATCGCCTTGTGGGTGCCAGTACGGAACGCCTCACCGACCGAGAACATCGCCATGGCCGGCCATAGCAGCAGGGCATCGTCTGCGAGCCAGAACACCAGGAAGCTCGCCAGATACGCCGCAAACGAGACCAACATCGAGCGGCGTCGGCCGAGCAGGTCCGCGATCGAGCCCGAGGGAATCTCGAGCACGTTGGTCGTGATCTCACGAAACGCGATCAGAGTGCCGATCGCGAAGAACGACAATCCCTTGTCGAGGAACGCCAGAACCAAGAACGGTTCGAAGTAGCGCTGGTTCTTGAGGAACCCGTAGAGACTGAAGCGGAACAGCACGCGAGGGTCTTGGCTGCGCCAGTTACTTTGAGCGGTTCTCGAGCGTGCAGTAGGCGTTGCCCTGACGGCGGGGGTGCGCCCTGGTCTGAGAACGGTCGATGGACCAAGGGCCGAAGTCGCGGTCGCACGGGATCAACAACACTGTGTCAGCGTCAGGTTGGTGGCGCTCTGGTGGCGCAAACGACTCACCGACGTAGCGCGCGACCTTCGAGAGGCGCACGTCGTCGATGGATCCATGGAAGTGAGCCGTCGCCCGGCCCTGGTTGGTGGTGTCGGCACCGACGAATAACGGGTGCTTGTTGGTGCGTCGGCGGCCCTTGCCCGGCGCACTGGCGATGAGCTTGCCGTCGACGTAGACGCGCACCTCCTTGCCGTCGTAGACGCCGGCGACGTGGTGCCAGCGGCCGACCTTCAGAACTGGCCCGCTGCTACTAGCAGACGCGTACTTGTTGCCGAGCAGGACCGAGAAGTCGATCGTGCCGTTACTGCAGAACAAGCCGTAGTCGCTGTTCTCGGTCTTGGTGACGAGTCCTCGGCGCCCCATGAAGTCGTCGCCGCGCAGCCAACACTCAAGGGTGATTGGGCCATCGGGAAGCGAGAAGCTCTTGTCGGCGATCAAAAGGCACCCCGTGCCGTCGAGCATCAATACGCCGTTGTGCAACTGGTCCTTTGTGCCTAGCTCAGCTGGTGGCGGTAGATCGATGGTAGTGGTGCGAATCGGCAGCTTGATGCGACGGTCGCGCGCCAAGTAGTCGCAGCGCACTTCGACCGTCGGCAGCGCGAACGGTTCGACGCTGGCTGCTCGCCGAATCGAGAACGTGATCTCGCCGTCCTTGGCCGGCGCGAGGATCAGGTGCTGATGGTCGGGGCCAAACTGCCACGGATGGCTGTCGAGTGGCACGATCTCCAACTCGATCGCGCGCGTGCCGACGTTGCGGAAGCTGAGCGAAACAACCGCATCGACGGTGCCGTCGAGCGCGACCGGCGGGCCGCTGCCGGCACCTGCCACTGACGTCACCCGCGGTCGCAGGGCACGGTTGATGTTGAGGAGGTCGTCGGACATCGCATCGGTAATCTTCTGCGGGTCGATGACGGTGCCGACGGGAATCGCGCTCACCTTGATGCCATCCTTGCGCACCGTCACGACGTGGTACTCGTGTAAGAATCCGCCTTGTGGCGCATCCATCGACAGGCTCGCGCCGACCGACGCGACGGTGTAGTACTCGATGCCGTCGCGAACGCCACCAAAGCGCATGTTGTGGATGTGGCCGGCGAACACGGCGCGCACGTTGCCGTTGCCGGCCAGCAGTTTGTGCACCTTCTGCCAATCGTCGCCGTACTTCTTCAACCAGCGCGGATGGTGGAGGAACACAAACACGTGCCGGGCCGGCTTCGCTTTGTGCAACGTCTCCGACAGCCATTCGAACTGCTCCGGGCTGATGCGCTGGCAGTCAGGATTGTTGAAGTTCTTTTCGCCGGTCTCGGGGTTGCCTTCGTCGGAATACAGCACGACGAACCAACACTGCTTGTGTTGCACCGCGTACCACAACGGTCCAAACACGGTTTCGTAGTTCGCCTCATGCTCACCATTCGGCTTGCCCTTGCCGCGCCAGTAGATGTCGTGGTTGCCCGCGACCGGGAACCACGGCATGCGCAGCTTCGACATCGAGTGGTGGAACTCCTCGGCCTGCTCCATCCACTTGTCGGTGGCGTTGTAGCCATTGATCAGGTCGCCGACGGTCATGACGAGATCGGGGTCGAGCAGGTTGGTGTCCATGACGGCCTGATCCAGCACCTTGATGCCTGCCGCGGGGCCGCCGGTGCGATCGCCGAACACGATGAAACCGAACGCGTCGTCTTCCTTGGGCAGCTTCAGCAGTTGCTTGCCGTTATCCCGGTTGGTCAACAACCGGGTGCCCTTCGATGCTTGCGCGCGCGCGTCCGTCAGCAGGCACAAGGGAGCCAGCAGCAGGAGCATCGACAACATTCGGTTCGCCATGCAGACAGCTTGGCGTTGGCAAGCGGCGAATCCAATGAACGGTCCGAGAAGATCAAGACACCGTCGTTACACCGCCATCAATTGTCGGTGGTTCGTCGAGCTGCGTGGGTCGCTGCGGAGGAAATCGGGGTGTGCCGCCAAGAAAAACGGCCGCCCGGGTGCGAGTCCGAGCGGCCACGTATGCCTTCCTTCCCGAAGTTCCGCAATCACCTGCGGGGCAGGTAGAGCGGTGAATGCGTTCGTTGGGTGGGCAGCGAGAAGGAGGGCCTCGCAATTGCCGTTCCGGTTGGGCGCTGGTCGCAAGCAATCTCGAGTGTTCGCAAGGTGAAGGCCAAAGCACGGAATGGTGGTCCGCGTAACGCGGCGAGTTGCTACTTTCCAAAAAAGATGACCGGCAACCATCCAGAGGCACGCAGCGCCACGATCGTGCCGCGGATTGGCATCCTTGGCGCCGGTCGCACGCGTCAAGGCTTGGGTCCCTTCCTGGCGCAGTGGTTTCAGAAATCCGGAGCACACATTGCCGGAATCGCCGGCCGCGATCGCAGCCGGACCGACGTCGCCGCTGTTGCCATGTCGGAACAACTAGGGCACGCAGTTGCGGCGTACGACAACGCCGACGACCTGGCGCAGCACGTGGATGCATTGGTGGTCGCGTGCCCAGTCGAGGGGCATCTGGCGGGGCTCGATGCAGCCTTGGCCGCCGGCGTTCCCTGTCTTTGCGAGAAGCCTCTGGTCGCGCCTGCGGCAATGGACGAGGCGTTGCGAGCTGTGCAAGCGTTCCGAGACGCGGGACTCATGCTGGTCGAGAACTGCCAATGGCCGTTCACGTTGTCGGCCTGGCGCGAGCTCTACCCCGAGCAAACCGGACAGCCGGTGCGATCCGTCGCGATGCGCCTTTCCCCTGCCGCGCCTGGTCGCCTGATGATCGAAGATTCGCTGTCGCACGTGATCAGTCTGCTGCAGGCGCTGGTGCCGTTGCCGCCGCACGCCCAGGTGCAGTCGGTTGTGCAAAGTGATGCCAGTCCAGCCGCCGAGAACAATGTGGTTCGTTTCGAAGTCACCGGTGGCACCGACAACGTAGCGGTGGAGCTACACCTGCAATGTTGCCCACAACAGCCGCGGCCGGCGTGGTATGCCGTCAATGGCAGGCGGCTTGATCGGCAACTTGGCACCAATTATGAGATCTCGTTCCGCTCAGAGGACGGGCGGGTCGCGAACGTGCAGGATCCCCTAAGCATGCTCGTGTATGGTTTCGTCGCGAATCTCAAGAGGATCCAACTTGAACGACCCCACGCCCTCCGCGCCCTTGACGCCATCGAACTCCGCCTCCGGCTCTACGCAGGCGTGCTCAACTGCCTCTGACGTGCATGCCGCACAGAAGGGCCGTAAAGCGGTCGAGCGGGTGCACGATTTCGCCGCCAAGCTGCAACAACCGAGTTTGTGGCCGAAGGTCGTCGACTACGTGCGCTGGCAGCGCGCTCTGCGCAAGGCGCAGCAGGACGGCAAGCAGCTGCCGGAGATGCCAGACATCGCGCCGCTGTCGATCAATCTCGATCTGACGACGGCGTGCAACTACGCCTGCGATCACTGCATCGATTGGGACATCCTCAACAGCAAAGAGAAGCACGCCGACGATGAGCTGCGTGCCTCGATTGAGCGCATGGCCGAACGCGGATTGCGTAGCGTCATCCTGATCGGCGGTGGCGAGCCGACGCTCTACCCAGGATTTGTCGACTTCGTTGCGTTCCTCAAGAAGCTGTCGCTGTCCGTGTCGGTCGTGACCAACGGCAGCCGCGGCGACCGCATCCTGGCAGCGGCGCCGCACTTCACCAAGGGGGATTGGGTGCGGTTGTCGCTCGACTCAGGCAGCAACGACGTCTTCCAGCGCATGCACCATCCGTCGAAGAAGTCGCTGACGCTCGACGAGATTTGCAGTTGGGTCAAGAAGATCAAGACGGCGAACTCGGACCTGGAGATGGGGTTCTCGTTCGTGATCACGTGGGTCGGCGGCAGCCGCGGCGATGTCAAGATCGTCGAGAACATTCACGAAATGGTCATGGCGAGCAAGCGTGCCTCGGACGCGATGTTCGACTACATCTCATTCAAGCCGTTCCTTGAGCGGCAAGAGAATGGCGCCGAGGTCATGGACCCGGCAAAGACCGAAGCCGAGCTGCAAGCGGTTGTCGCGCGAATCCAGAGCAACCTCGATGAGGCGCGCGCTTCGGTTCGTGCGGACTTCAAGGTGCTGGCAAGTACCAACCTGCGCGTGCTGATGAGCGGTACGTGGAAGGACTACACGCGGCAGCCGAAGACCTGCCACATGCAGATGCTGCGCCAGGTCGTGACCCCGCTCGGGACCTACAACTGTCCGGCACACCGTGGCGTGCCGAAGGCGATGCTCGGCGACAAGGACGTGTGGGCAGTGCCGCCGGCCGCGCAGCACGAGACGACGCGTCTGCTCAAGGACTTTGACGCAAGCGTCGAGTGCGGTGAGGTCACCTGCCTCTACAACAGCACGAACTGGTGGCTCGAAGAGTTGGTCAACGCCAGCGCCGACCTGCCCGATGTTGCACCCGGCGTTGAGCAGCGCGATTGGTTCTTGTAGTAAAGTCGAAACGACTCAAGCCTTTTGTCCTCATGCCCTTGAGTAGATCACATTCAGGCTTCGTCACCTGATTCGTTGCCTGTCAGGAGCCAGGCAGCCGCAAGTCGGTGCCTGCATAGACCTTCAACTCGTGCTCAACGACTTTGATGAGAGCACGGACCCCATGCCGCAGACGAGGATCGGCTGGACGTTTGGATTGGGGCCAGCCGTTGACCCGGGCTTGCTTGGCACGATCATGCTCGTTGCTGACGATGCGGCCCTCAGCGGCGTCATGCCGGAGTTTCCTCCGAAGCCCGGAACTACAGAACCCGGCAGAACCAGCTGGTCCGCACCGCACTTTGAATCACCTACACCCAAATGGAGCTCTTACAGATTCTCGGATGCGCCTTCCTCTTGGTTGCCGGCGGTTGGCTGGCGCTTCGGGTGCGCAAGTGGTTTGCCGATTTCAAGATGAAGCGGCGCTTCGCCAAAGGTGCCGAGGCTGAAAAGGACGCGGTCGCTCTCTTGGAAAGACACGGATATTCCATCCTTGATGGGCAGGCTAGTGACGAGAACGTCTTCTTGGTGGATGGAGAGGAGACCAGTAGCGCCGTGCGCGCCGATTACATCGTCGAGAAGGACGGTCAACGCTTCGTGGTGGAGGTGAAGAGCGGTGATTCGGCCCCGAGTCCGACACATTCCGAGACTCGGCGACAGCTTCTCGAGTACGAGCACGTGTTCCGCCCAGACGGTTTGATCCTCGCAGACATGACCGCGGGTGTCCTCAAGCGGATTGAGTTTGGTCTGAAAGGCGCGCCGATGTCCCGGACCCGTTCACCCCTCCGCTGGAAGCACCTGCTCGGGGCCCTGATAGCCGGAACCATTCTCGGCCTTGCGCTCTAAGCCGCTGACGTGGCCTGAAAGATCCTGGCTGGCACCCCCTTAGAGTCCTGCAGGGCCTATTTCAGTTGTGGGGATGATCGGCGCGAAGGGCGTGTGATCAGGTGCCGGTGAGGTCGCTGTTGGGGGGCGGTGCGGCGGCGATCATCTTGCGGCAGGCCCATACCACGCCTGCGATCAGAACCGGGATCGCCATGACGGCGGCGGTCTGGAAGTGCTCTGCGGTGTAGTAGCCGTATCGGTTGCTAGCGACTCTCACCAAGAAGTCGCGGTCGAACATGAATAGGTAGATCGGTACGGAGATAGCCCATGCAACAGACACGAACACTACTCGACGAAACCACACGGAATTGCTCCGCCAACGCTTGGTGGGCGACGCGCCGACCGGAGTTCTCGGGGCGGGTTGTTGGGGGGCAGGCTTAGGTTCGGCCTTGTCGCTTGCTCGGCCACATCGCGAACACTTCGCTTCGCCGCTGCTGAGAATCCAGAACATGCGGTCTGCCTTGCAGTGGTGGCAGTGGTACATGGCTGCGGAGGCATCAGTCATTTGCATCGCCCTGCTTGACGTCGCCGAGATCTTCGTCCCCTGCGCTGGTGACGGTCACCGTGCGCAGCAGATTCGGCTTGGTGATCGGGCCCGTTCGCAGCGAGTAGACGCCAGCGGGCACGGGCCCGAGCGAAAAGGTGCCGTCGGCCTTCGTGGTCACTTCTTGCATGACGAACAAGCCCGGCTTGTTGAGCCGCATGATCGAAATCGTGGTCGCGGTAACGGGCGCCTGCACATCGTCGATCAACCGCCCCCGGATGGTGCCAACCGGCAGTTGCGCGGCACGAAGTTCGAACTGCAGTTCGTTCGTTGACGGTTGCACGTCGTCAAACGTCGCCAGGCACGTCAGGTTGCGGCCATCCTTCATGATGACCAGCTTGATCTGCAAACCACCCGTTGCGGCGATGTCGGCTGACGTGTTGCCGTTCTTGTCGATCGGTGCCATTACCGGCGCGGCGCCATCGACGCCGTTGTAGATCATCGCGAACAGGTTTGGCGGCAGCTCCGCGTCGCAGCGAACCTGCAGGCGTAGCTGCCGATTGGCCGCGAGGGACGGCTGCCAATCGATGGTTTGGCCGGCGGCGAGGTCCATGCGCGTTTCGGCGATGGTCTGCATGCCACGCATTGCGCGAATGCACAGCCTGCCCGGGATCACTCCTGTGATGTGGAAGGTGCCATCCTCATTGAGCGTGCAGGTGCGCAGGCCGGCGAGGTTGAGCAGGTAGCCGACATCGTGTGTCGGTTGCTCTGGGAACACCGTGATGCGCACATCGGTTGCGACCTTGCCATCCTGCACGATGCGGCCGGTCACAACGGTTGGCTCCAGCAGGCGCAGCTCGACGAAGCCGTCGTGGTCCGCGGTGTTGACCGATGCACTCGTTGGCGTCAGGTCCTGCTCCCTTGGCACAACAAAGACGAGGTACTCATCCGGAGCGATTTCGGTGGTCTCGAAGCGTCCTTCCGCATCTGTGCGAACCCACAACGCCATTTGCTTGGGCTTGTCTTGGCTGTACGGATGGATCTTGCGCGCACTGGCGGGCATGACGGCGATCGAAGCGTGCGGCAACGCTTCTCCGGAGTGGCGCCGCACGACGCCGCGGATGGCGCGCCCGGCAACACCGAGTGTCAGGTCGAGCAAGGTGTCACTACCGGGGGTTGCCTTGGCCGGTGTCGCAAGTGACGGCACGAAGCTCGGGTGCCGGGCTTGGATCGTCAAAGCCCTTGCATGCGCAATCGTGAAGCGACCGGCGAGGTCGGTCGTGGTCAACACCGGTGGGCGCATCGAGTTGTTGATGATCAGCACCTGTGCTGATGCGACTGGTTGTCCGTCGGGGCCACGCACGGTGCCAGTGATCGTGCCAGTTGGTTCCAGGTCCACCTGGTGACGCGTCGTCTTGCCAACAGGAACGTCGATCACGGCGATGTGACCCTGCCGACCGAGTTCGATCCAGGTTTCGCCGGGTGAGGTGTTCTCGAAGCGGGCTTCGCCGCGTTGGTTGGTCCTTTGGTAATTCGGTAAGTTGCCGAACTGCTGTAGGGAGTCGCGACTGCGCAGTGCGATGGCATAGCCGGGCAGGGCGTCGCCACTCTGCTTGTCCCGCAGCACCACGACCAGCACGGTATCGGGGGCGGGCTTTGCGATAGCTGGCTCGGCAACGTTTGGCACCGGCGCGGCTTGACGTTCTTCGTTGTTGGGTTCGGACGTGGCAGCCGGGCTTTCTTGGTTGCCGGCAGCAGCCTCGGCTAGCGGTGGCGCCGAACCGTTCGCGGCAGCCAACAACTCGGGCGACGCTTCGGGTGCGGGCCAGACAAACCAGGCCAGCAGGCCCAAGAACATCGCGGCGATCGCCGCCAACAACTTGTGATGCAGCATCATCAATCCTCCGAGTGCCAACGTGGAAACCAAACCAGAGGATGTTCCTGAGCAGGCCGCGAGAACCTCTTTGCGAACTGCCGCGAGACCCTGACCGGTGCCAACTGCAATCGCAGTCGCTCCGGCGAGTCCCGCTGGCAGGATGCGGCGCAGTTGCTCCATGCCGCGCGTGACTTGCGCGCGCACGGTGCCGGCTGGCCGTTCGAGGGTCGCCGCAATCTCATGTGCCTCGAGTCCATGCTCGAGCCACAGCCGTATCACCGGACGGTAGACCTCCGGTAGCTGGGCAACGGCTTCACGCACTTCTTCGTGCAGCTCGAGCGCCAGTGCCTCTTCGTACACGTCCTGGACGTTGTCGCCACGCAGTCGTGACGGCTCCGGCTTGCGACGTGCTTGTCGCCTGGTGCTGCGCACGTGATTGGCCAGGATGCCACACAGCCAGGGCAACACCGGTCGCCCCGATTCGTGGCTCGAGGGCGACTCCATCGCCGTCAAGAAGGTCGCCTGGACCAAGTCTTCTGCCTGTGTGACGTCGTGCGCCAGGTGGCGCGCCAACCGCAGAAGCTCCTGAGCCGTGCGATCAAACACGATCGCTAGCGCGGCAGCTTCTCCCTTCGCTTGGTAGCGGGCGAAGGCGGTTTCGACGGTTCTGAGGAACATCATGAGGTTTGGACCGGAGGCGGTCCGCGTGCTGCATCAGAGTGCCAGAAATTTGGCCTCGAGTGGCTGGGTGCGCAAAGATACTGGCACGGCCGAAGGTGCGATGATCGAGGTTCACGAGTTGACGCGCCACTTTGGCGCCGCAGTTGCCGTGCATGGGCTCGACCTCACAGTGACCCGGGGGGAGGTGTTTGGCTTCCTCGTCCCGAACGGCGTCGGCAAGACGACGACCATCCAGATGCTGTGTGAGCTGCTGCGCCCAACTGCCGGCACGATTGCGGTCGCGGGG
>JAPYTD010000161.1 GCA_029936315.1 Planctomycetota bacterium
GATTCCCGCCTCTGGCATTACGCCGCTTCACCTCCTCCCAAACGTGCCAGGTTGTGCCAGCCTGTGCCTACTCGTGCCACGTTGTGCCCGAACCCATTGCACACTCCATTGCACACTCGCACCCCCTGACTCTCAAAACCGCCCCTAGACCCCTAGAACTGCCTCTAAAGGTGGTAGGCCCTGCAGGACTCGAAGACGCAGGGCGGGGTTGTGCCAGGTTGTGCCACGTTGTGTCAGGTTGTGCCTATCTGTGCCACGTCGCGGCGGTTGGGCGAGCATAAGCGCTGCGCGGTTGTGCCACGTTGTGCCAGGCTGTGTCAGGTTGTGCCCGAGAGCATTGCACACTCCGTTGCACACTCGGTAGCCCGCCCAACGCCTACAGCTAGCTAGTCCACCGATCGGCCAAGTCCCTTACCCATCTGAGCGGCGCAGGAATGGAAGGACGGCTTCGATCACCCGCTCTTCGCCAACATCAGCCTGAAACGCAGGGGCAGCTCTACCTGCCCGTTGCCGGCAGCTGGATGTCGCACGTGTAGGTCTTGCCGGCCTCGACGTCGAACGGCTCGACCGCGCGGTTGCGGGAGATGCTGGCACCTGCCCCAAGCGTTTGCAGCCAGGCGCCGCCGGTCGGCACGCCGCGGAAGCGGTAGCGTCCGCTCTTGTCGGTGATGGTCTCAGTCACGCTGCCACTGCGCTGCCGGCCTGTGGCCATGTCCCAGTCGCGCAGCCAGACACGGACGCCCGGGGCAACCTTCTGTTCACCGTTCGTCACTACGCCCTCGATGATCGCAATTGGTGACAGCTTCAACTCGGGCACCGCCACCTTCTGCCCCGCCGTGTCCAGGGCGAACGGCTCTCCAACGAAGGCACCCTGGCTACCCTCGACAACCAAGCGAACCGCCTGCTTCATCGGATGTCGGCCGCGGAATCGAAACGAGCCCTGCCGATCGGCAGTCGCCCATGAGAAGGCTCTCCAACGAGGCGTCGTGTTGACTCGCTCCACCTCGAGCTGGACGCGCGCGAACGCGGCAGGCCGACCATCGGTCAGAACGACTTGACCGGAAACTTCGCAAGCCGGGATCACACGCACGCCTACCGGCTGCTCGGGATCGACCTTGAACCGGTGCCAGGTGGCATCGCGGGCGTCGGAACCGAAACCTTGCTTGAGTGGCTGATCGGTCACCCAGCGATCGTCGACGGAGTAGACGACGGCACCTTCGCCGCGCGCCAGCGGACTCTGGAACACCATGGCACCGTCGGCGCCGCTCGTCGCCTGGCTGCGGTTGCCGCCGTTGCTCGCGCGCATCTCGAAGGTCACACCGGCAACAGGCTCGCCCCTTGCGTCCCGGACCACGACGCGACACTGCAGGTTCGCGCTGCCGGATGGTGTGGCCTTGTAGGTCAGGTCGTGCGGGCCCGTGCCAGCCTTCAGCGTGAACTGGCGCGGTGTGAAGACGTAGCCCTCGGCGTGCGGGTAGATGATGTAGCGGCAGTTGGGAACATGATTCAGGCTCCAAACACCATCGTCACCGAACTGCGACTTGTCCCACGGCGGCGGGAACCGGCTGAGCCCGCCGTTCGCGTAGGGCAACAACGAGACGACCAGCTCTGGCAGCAACTCGGCCGGCAACCCCTTCACACAGATGCGCAACGTGGTGGTATCCAAGTCCGCGGTGCGAACCTCGACCTCGGTCTCCCCCGGAATCGAGATCGTTGCGACGGCGATGCCTTCGTCAGGCACGACGGCTTGGAAGCGCACCATGCCGAGCGGCACGTTCTCTATCACGAAACGCCCGGCGTCATCGGTCACGGAGTCGCGGATGACGTCGCGCATCGCCCGTGACACGAGCGAGCTACGCACCGGTGTTCCGGGCACGGGCCGGCCGCTCTTGTCGCGCAGCACGCCGCGCACGGTGGTCGCATCCTGGGCCTTCAGCACCTGCGGACTGCCCGCGCCGGAGATGCCTTTCGTCTCGATGCACAGGTCGGCGCTTCGCGCACGCAGACGTCGCCCCTTCGTGACTGGCACACGCGCGATCCGGAAGTAGCCATCGCCGTCGGTGAAACCGCGCGCGATAACGGTATCGGGCTTCAGATAGGTCGTGATCTCGACCGGTGTCGCATGCACTGGCTCGCCGAGCAGCGTGATGATGCGGCCGTTGATGGTGTCGGTTGCGGCCTCCTGGGCCGGTAGGGTGCAGGAGAGCAACAGAATGAGCTGGCCGAAGTTCTTCATGGTTCCTTCGTTGCCCATCGTAGCATTAGCGCGCCCGGTGGCGTGCCTGTGAGCTAGTTCGAGGAGTAGGAAGCGAGCATAGGTGAAACAAGCAGCGGCTCGGACCACCCGAACCCCACCACCCCACAATCGCACCCCGCCGTCACCCCGGAAACCGGTGCCAATGGCCAGTTCGAGATCCGCGGCGTTCGCCACGGCCGCTACGTCGTGACTCGCGAGTTCCTCGATCAGGACAGCATTGCCTTGACGGAAGAACTCGACATTGGCATCGGCGAGCGACTCGACCTCGGCACGATCACCATCGCATCCTGAGCGTCGCGAGCATCAACGACCAGCGACGACGTAACCGCCCGCGAGGCGGCTCCATCGCAACCGATCCGCAACCGGCAACAGCGTGCGGCGCAGGTAAGCACTGGCCGGTTCGTTGCGGCGACAACGATTGAATGCTTCGCTGCCCTGGCCGAACAGATGCTCTAGTGCCTCGTCGATGAACGTGCTCTTGCAACAGTTCGAGCCGAGCTGATCGATCCAGAAGGGCAACATCGCGAGCCCGTGGGTGCGCGCGGCGACCAGGGCCGAGCAGCCGCTGTGGGTCGCATAGCGGCCGTCGCGCACCGGCTGCAACATGCGCTCGAGCTTCGCGCGGTCATCCATGGCGAGCGCATGCATCTGGTCGAAGAAATACACCTGCTCCATACTCTTGAGCGAGCTGCGGTGTTCACGCAGAAACGCGGTCACTTCTGGCTGCCGCCAGGCTGCCAGCAACGGCAAGTGCCAAGAGTCAGCACCTTCGGTGGCCGCCAAGAATGCCTTCGGGGCATCTCCTGCCAACAGCGCCGCGCGCACTGCCGCGAGGTCGTCATCGCCGACTTTCCATTGCTCGGCAACCTCGAATGGCATGCCGAGCGCCACGGCCAAAGCGGCCAATTCCTCTTGACCAACACCAGTGGCAGAAACGCGCTCATGCAACAGCTCGCGAACCTCTACGGACCTGTCGCGCGCCAGACTGAGCCACCCGTGAAACGAATAGTGGTGGTAGCGGCTATCGAT
>JAPYTD010000083.1:0-1749 GCA_029936315.1 Planctomycetota bacterium
TCGACGTTCATGGTCGAGATGACCGAGACCGCGAACATCCTCAACAACGCGACCGATCGCAGCCTCGTCGTGCTCGATGAAGTCGGCCGTGGCACCAGTACCTACGATGGCATGTCGCTCGCTTGGGCGATCGCCGAAGACCTGCACGAACGCATCAACTGCCGCGCTCTGTTCGCGACCCACTACCACCAATTGATGGACCTCGCCGGTCCCGGCCGCGGCATCGTCAACTGCCGCGTCGCGGTGCGCGAGTGGGGTGACGAGATCGTGTTCTTGCACCGCATCGAGCAGGGCGGCACCGATCGCAGCTACGGTCTGCACGTAGCGCGCCTCGCCGGCATCCCGAAGGCCGTGATCGCTCGAGCCGAAACCGTGCTCAACAAGCTCGATGACGAAGGCGACGGAGTGCGCGAATCGTTGGTTTCGCAGCGCGACCGGCAACGCCCTGGCCCGCTGCAGCGCGAGCTGTTTGCGCCAGAGCCGGAGCCGGTCATCGAGGAACTGATGAAGATCGACCTCGACGATCTGACGCCCCGGCAAGCCGTCAACTGGCTGCGCGAGCACCAACAACAGCTGAAGGGTAAGTAAGCCGACCGGTCGAGCCGATACCCTTGGTGACATGAGCGCTCCGATCACGATCCGCCCCTACCGACCTGGTGACGTTGCGTCGCTGCTGAAGGGCCACAACCAGATCTTCCCCGAGCGCTCGCTCGCGCACTGGCAATGGAAGTTCGCCAACAACCCGACCGGCCAGGTGCACACAATGGTGGCCAACCACGAACAAGAGGGCGTGGTTGGGGCTTACGTGACTTTGCCAGTGCACGCAGCGATCGAAGGCGAGCGCCGCATCATCGGCCAATGTGTCGATCTGTGGGTGATGCCGCAGCACCGGCGGTTTGGCCAGAGGCCCGGCCTGTTCGTCAACCTGGCGCTTGCGCACTATGAGGTTTGGGGCGGCAAGGGCGAGGGCCAGAACTCGTTCCACCATGGCTGGCCGATCGCGACGTGGCGCATTGGCCAAAAGTACCTGAAGTACGAGATGGTGCGCGACTGGGACTTCTTGTTCCGCGAGATGGCTCCCGATGGCTTCCCCGAACGCGCAACATCCGACGAAGTCGAAGTGCGCAAGGTCGACCGGTTCGATGCCGACGTCGATGGACTGTGGCAGCGCTTCGTCCCCGAAACACAGCTAGCCGTGATCCGCGACCAACGCTACCTCAACTGGCGCTACGCCGACGCGCATGACGCGAGCTACGAGCTCTATGAGTGCCGCGAGAAGTCGAGCAACAACCTGCGCGGCATCGCGGTAATCGCAAAGCGCGACTTCGTTGTTCCGAACACCTGTTTCCTCGTCGACTGGCTGGTGCCGCAAGATGACGTCGACACAACCACAGCCTTGGTCGCGATGGCCGAACAGCGCGCCACCGAGCTTGGCGCAAGTGCTTTGGCAACGTTGTTCCAGCACCGCGACCCGCGCTTCCTCGAGTTCCAAAAGCTGGGCTTCCTCGTCTACGGCACGATCTACTTCCAGGTCGTCATCCCATTCGACAAGCACGACACCCACTTCTACAAAGAGCAGTGGTACCACACCCTCGGCGACTCCGACCTAATCTGAAGAGCACAGTATTGTGCCAGGACCAAAATTATCCTCTTCGATTCGTTAGCCGCTGCCAGCCTTCTTGTGGCGCAGAACTGCTTCGATGGTCAGGTGCAGGTCGTCGGGATCGCCGGTAGCCAACACCTTGACGC
>JAPYTD010000083.1:1849-20279 GCA_029936315.1 Planctomycetota bacterium
CGCTAACGACCGGCACTCGCCACAATGAACCAGGTGAGCAGGGCGACGATGATCGTTACGGGGATCAAGAACACCCAACCGGGGAGGCGAGCTTGCTGCTGAGGAGAGTCGGTCATGAGCGGGTACTGCTGAACATCACGATACCCAATGAACCGAACAGAATCGTCGGTGTCCACGCCGCGACGATCGGATGCAGCATGCCCTGCTGCTGACCGAGTTTCTGGCAGACCAGATCCGTCAACATGTAGCCGCCGCACAGGGCGATGGCGGCCATGATGCGAGCGATGCGAGTGCCGCGCTCGTACCGAATGGCGAGCGGCAGCGCGAGCAACAGCAGCAGCAGGTTGGCCAACGGGTACGTAATGTGCCGATGAAAGGCCAACCGGAGGTCGTTGCGGTTGGGCCGCTCCTCGATCAACGACTGAAGCTCGGTGTATGACATGGTCGCGGGGTCGACGGAGTCGCGACTGTTCTGCATCAAGATACCCGGCGTCAGATCTGGGCGGCCGAGCCACTCAATCGGCCCTCCGCCTGCCTGGGTCGTGCGCCGCCCGTTCTGGAGCAACCAATCGCCACGCTCCTTGTCCCAACTGGCAGTTTCCGCGCTGATCATGACGGCATCCGCCTGCATGTCGCCATAGACCAGCAACTGGGCACCGGCCAGAGTCTGCTCATCCGGATCGAACTTCATCGCGTAGAAGTACTGGCTTTCCTCCTCGTGCTTCTCATGCACGATGCCGGTCTGCACCGAGGTGCTCTCGCGCAAGAATGAGTTGCTTGCGGCCAGGTCCGCGCCGACGTGCGGCACGATCCATTGCCAACTGACCACCATCATCATGCCTGCGATCACACCGCACCAGAGCATCGGCCGAAGCACGCGATGGATGCTGCGCCCCACAAACAGCATCGGCACAATCTCGTTGGCGTTGTGCAATCGCGCTACTGAGAACATCCCAGCCACCACGGCCGCAAACGGCGTCACCGTCGTCATGACAACGGGCAGCATCTTCAGGTAGCGCAGCCCCAAGTACGCGGACAACTCCAAGCCCCCCATTCCGGCAGCCGCGGCGCGCTCGGCATAGCGCGGCAGACTTGTGAGCAGATCCACCATGATGGTGATCAGCATGAAGAACGACAGCGCGGCAAGGAACGCGCCGAGCACGATCTTGCCGACATACCGATCCAGCTTCGTCATCGCTTGAGCTGCCTCCAAACGACCGGTACACCAACCGACAGCAGCAGAACGACGGGCATCCAGGCCGACCACGGGTTGTTGGTCGACAGCAGCAAGCGAGCGCCCAGCACTTCGCCAAAGTAGAACATCGAGAGCGGAATCAGCGCGAGCATCAGAGCCATGACGCGACCGCGATTGCGGGCCATCTCGGCGATGCAGAAACCGATCGGAGCCAGCAGTGCCGGCATCAACGCGAAGCAGCAGCGGCGGAACAGCGTGTACTTCGCGCGTACGGGATTCTCGTGTACACCGCGCATGACTTCGGCGAGCAACTGATCACTGGTCACGTCCTCGTCCTTGTCTTGACGGCCACCAGCGGAACCAAGGTCTTCCAACCCGACGTGGATCGTGATGTCGCCGACATCCGTAGCCGCATTGATCGTACCAATCGGTTCGCGAACGCCGGAAAGCAAGATGCTGATGTCGTTGCGGGCCTCCCATTCCTCGGTCGGCGGAATCGACACACGATCGACAAACACAATCGACGACTTGAGCCGGGGCGAGATCGGCTCGGGCGAGTAGATCGTGCAATCGAGCATGTCCCCGGTGAGCTCGTCCTTGCGACGGAAGGTCAATACCTGGTTCGAGTTCGGAATCTTGATGCGGTCCCCGCCGAGCCCGAGGTTCATGAACGCCGTGCGCACCACTTCCTTGATGACCCGGTACTTCATGAAGTGCACTTCGGGGATCAGATAGTGGTTCGCGAACGACGCCGCGACCGACAGAAAGATGCCGACCAGCACAGCCGACTGCATCGGCACGCGCGGCGAAATGCCCGCGGCACGCACCGCGGTCAATTCGCGATCCTGCGCCGCTCGCGTAAACGTCACTACGGTGGCGATTAGAAACGAGATCGTCAGCAGATGCGGAACGGCATCGAGGGCCCAAAACAGCGTGATCTTGGCCGCATCGAGCAGTTCTCCGCCCTGCGAACGCTGGATCCCACGGTAGATCAGCGAGATCAAGACCACCCCGAACAGCACGATGAACGTGATCGCGGCGTTGACCGCGAGTTCCTTAAGGTAGTATCGGTGTAGTCGCCACATCGCTTGCCTCCATGGTTCCGCATCGCCCCACGCCGGGCAACCAAGCTCTGCTGCATTCCTTGACCGCCTCCACCGGAACCACCGCTGTTGCGTCGCCCGAAGTCGCCGACAAGCTGCAAGAACTGTTGCAGCACGATGTCGCCGAATGGCCAAAACACGGCTTCGAGCAGATCAAACTTCGCACCGTGCGGCGGGTTTTCCGGGGCCAACTGGGCACAACCGCTGTGCACATCAAGGTGTTCCGCGCGGACACGATCGCCGCCAAGGCCAAGAAGGCCCTGCGAATCAGCAAGGGCGAGCGGGAAACAAACCACCTCAACCAGGCCCGCGACCTGGGGCTGCCGTGCGTAGAACCGCTCGGTCATGGCCTCGCGCGCGACGGCGGCCAACTCAACAGCTTTGTGGTGACACGCAGCGTCGCGAGTCAAGACTTCAAATTTCCAGCATCACCTCAGATCGCCTCGGCGGTCGGCGCCTTGATGCGACAGGTCCATGACAAAGGCATCGAGCCGTTGGACCTTCATCCCGGCAACATGCTCATCACCGATGCCGGTGAGCCGCTGCTGTGCGATCTGACCTCGCTGCGCCATGCCGGCGAATTGTCGGTGCGCAAACGCGCGGCCGGCCTCGCGTTCTTCTGCAATCCGATCGACGGCGGGCCGCTCGATCCGATGACGCGCGACTTCCGCAAGGGCTACGAAGGTGCTGGCTCAAAGATGCCGGACAACTTCGAAAGCGAACTGGCTCGTGCCACCCGCCAACTGCGCAGAACGGCGATGAAGTCATTCGGCCGCCGCAGCACGCGTTCGTGCAAACACACCGAGGCCGAGAGTCGCCGCCGCGCGACGCCGTGGTTCTTTTGGCACCTTGCCGATGATGGCAGCAACGATGCGCTGAAAGCAGCTTGTCGAGACTTCACGGGGGAAGGCCTCGAAGCGCGCCGCAGCGGTCGGCGTGGCTTCGTCTGGCTGACGGACACGATGGCCATCAAAGACCGCGACGCCGGCAAGGCTCGCAAGCTCTGGCTAGCCAACTACTGGCTGATGTTCGCTGATGTGCCCTTGGCGACACCGGTTGCGCTCTCCTTGCTCGGTGGCCGCGGCAAGGTGTTCGTGCGTCGCCTCCCCAACAACGACCTGCGCACCGAACTGGCCGACGACAAGTTGGACGCAGCGGCCATCGCCCAGTGCGCCCGCGCGCTCGGCAACAGCATCGGCCGCATGCACGGCCACGGCTTGCGCAACCGCGACCTCAAGTTCGACAACCTCGTACGCGATGCCCACAGCAATACGCTCGCGATGGTCGACCTCGACGGCATCAGCCTGCACGCCGCCGAAGAAACCCGCGGCTGCGGCCGCGACCTGGGCCGTCTGCTCGCCGCGTTCCGACACGCCAACTGTCCCGGCGGCGACAACACGATTCGGCGGTTCGTGCGCGCCTACCTACGCGCGCGGCGCCGCTTGCTGCAGGCACCGCCGATGCAACGCATCCTAAGACGCGCCGAGAGCCGAGCCGGCGAGTGGGCCGCCACCCACAGCTAGGCTGACCGCACCTAGGACGAAGCCCTAAAGCTGTTCCTGGTATAGTATTATGCCCTTCCGCCTAGGTGAACTGCATGGCGGCCAGGCGGTCACGTAGGTGGTCGCTGCCGCCGTCCAAGACTTCGAAGGTCTTGGCGTCGCGGTAGTGGCGCTCGACGTGGTATTCGACGGTGTAGCCGAAACCACCGTGGATCTGGATCGCTTCGTCGGCGGCCAACACCATCGCGTCGACCGCGGCGATGCGCGCTTGCATTGCGGTTTGCTTGGCGCACTGGCCGAGGTCGGCGAGGCGGGCGGCCTGCCAGACCAGCTGGCGGGCGGCTTCGACGGCGCGGCCGCACTCAACGAGCTTGCGCTGAACGGCCTGCTGCACGAGCAGCGGCTTGCCGAAGGCGATGCGCTCGCCGGCGTGCTTCTTCGAGGCTTCGATCGAACCGATGCCACCACCGACGGACGCGGCCGCGACACCCAGCCACGCGGCGAGTTCGGCGCGGTCGATCGCCTTCTCGGCGGCATCGCCGGTTGCGACTACCGTCGCGACAACGCCTTCGCAGGCGAGCTGGCCGCAGGCAGCACTGTTGAGACCGAGTGCTCGCAGCGCGGTGTGTGAGCAGGCAGCGCCTTCGACCGTGACCAACACGACGGCGTCGCCTTCCTTGGCGGCAACCAGCAGCACATCCGCTTCGGCGGCGGCCGGTACCATCGTGGCCGAGCCGGTCAGCGAACCATCTGCGAACGTGAAGCCGTGCTCCGGACCAACGAAGGTCAACAGCTTGGCGCCGGCAGCAACTTCATCGAGCAGGTCACCACCCGCGTCTTCGAGCGCGAGCGCGGCCTGCATTTGGCCAATCCACAGACGTGACAACGAAGCGCTCTGTTCGCCAATGACTTCGAGCGCTGCGACGTAAGGCACGAGGCCCATGCCGGCGCCACCCTTCTCTTCGCTGATCGACAATCCGTAGACGCCGAGTTCGGACAAAGCATCGAACCACTCGCGAGCAAAGCTGCGGTGTTCGTCAAGTTCTTGCACCTTCGGAGTCACAGCATCAACCACCAGCTTGCGCACGGTATCGACGACCATCTCTTGGTCTTCAGTCAGTTGCAGGTTGTGCATCGTAGTTGGTGTTCTTGGGTCACATCGGCCTTAGCGACCACCCTGCCAGAAGTAGAGGAAGCGCGGTCCGGTCGACGTCGTCAGCAGCTGCGCGACCGACGGGGCGCTGTCCGCGCGCATGCCGAACAGCAGGTCGGCGAGGCCAGCCCGGCGACGCTGTTCGACGATCGTGACTTCGTGACCGAGACGGGCCCCAAACCAATCGAGAGCCGTCTGGTAGTCCCCGATGTCATCAATCAGACCGTTCGCCAGGGACTGCTTCGCGGTGTAGATGCCACCGTTGGCGACGCTCTCGACAGCGTCCTTGTCCATGCCACGGCCTTCCATGACGACGGCGACGAACTGGTCGTAGAGTTCGTCGACGATGCTGGTCAGCATCGTGCGTTCGCCGTCAGTGAGCGCACGCGTCGGCGACAGCATGTCCTTGTACGGGGTGCGCTCTGACTTGATGGCGACCTGCTCCACGCCGAAGTCCTTGGCGAGCTTGGCAAAGTTCCAAGCGCTCATGATCACGCCGATACTGCCGCTGATGGACGTGCGGCGTGAAATGATGTGCTCGGCAGCGACGGCGACGTAGTAACCACCAGACGCAGCCATGTCGCCATACAGCGCCGCAACCGGCAGGTCCGGGTTGTGCTGCCGGAACCGACGCAGCATCTGGTAGATGCGGTCCGAATCGGTGACGCCGCCACCCGGTGAATCGATGTAGAGCAGCAGCCCTTCGACATCTTCGGCACGCGCATAGCGCAGCGCCCGATGCACGGCCGAAACCGTGCCGCCCGACGCGCCGATCAGTGGATTGGCGCCCTCGGCAATCGCCCCGCGGATCGCGATCTGCAGAACTTTGTGCTCACCGCCGATCTGGCCGGCAACGTGCACTTCATCGTAGTTGCCGCCATCCGGGTCGATGCCACCTGCCAGGGTGCCAACGCTAAGCAGCAGGAGCAGCACGTTGAGGCCCGCCGAGACGAACAACAACAGCCCCAAGAAGATTGCGACGAAGAACGACACCCCACGCGACTCGCGCGCCGGGCTCGCTGCGGGAGGAGCGGGCCACTGCGGTTGTTGCGGTGGTACGCCAGGAGGCGTTGGGGGGCCAGAAGAGGTTGGAGGGGTTGAGGTCATGCCAGCAAGCCGCGTGCGATGACGAGGCGTTGAATGTCAGTAGCGCCTTCGTAAATCTCGGTGATGCGCGCGTCGCGCAGCAAGCGCTCGGCCGGGTTGTTGCCCGCAGCACCAACGAGTCCAAGAATCGATACGGCCGCACGGGCGGCGCGGTTAGAGAGTCGCGACGCGCAGGACTTGGCCATCGCGGCCTCGGTGCTGCAACGAATGCCGCGATCTCGCAGGGTCGCAGCACGCCAGGTCAGAAAGCGGTACGCATCTAACTCGGACGCGAGATCAGCGAACTGCCACTGGTCCGGTTGCGATGCCGCCGGGCGGCCTCGCTTGTCTTTCTGGTTGCTGAGGTGTTCGCCGATCAGATCGATCGCGGCGCGCGCAATCCCGAGCCCTTGCGAAGCAATGCCAAGGCGGCCACCGTCGAGCGTGTCGAGTGCAATCGTGAAGCCGTTGCCCTCTTGGTCAATCAGACAATCAGCGGGCACCTTGACGTTCTCGAGTACGATCTCGGTAGTCGGCGAACCGCGCAGGCCAAGCTTGCGCTCCTTCTTGCCAACCCCAACGCCATCCCAACTACCTTCGACCACGAACGCCGAGATGCCCTTGACGCGATCCTCAGCAGTGCGCGCGAAGATCACGAACAGTTCGGCGTCGCTACCCGTCGTGATCCACAACTTGGCGCCGTTCATCACGTAGTGATCGCCCTGCTTCTCGGCCGTGCAGCGCAGTGCCGCAGCATCCGAACCAGAATACGCTTCGCTGAGGCAGTAGGCGCCAAGCCACTCGCCAGTGATTAGCTTAGGGAACCATCGCGCCTTCTGCTCGGCGTTACACCACTTGCCGAGCAGCGAGTTGACCAGCGAATTGTGCACACTGATCGTGACGCCAGTCGACACACAGGCGGCGTTGATCTCTTCGAGCATCACGCAACTGGCGAGGTTGCCCATCGCGGAACCGCCGTATTCCTTGGCAACCGTGGTGCGCAACAAGCCGAGCTTGCCGGCGGCCTCGACCGGTTCCCGCGGGAACTTGGTTTCGGCGTCGTATTCGGCTGCACCACCCAAGTGCTGTTGGGCGTAGCTGCGCACCTTCTGCTGGAACTCCAGCAACTCGGGCGACAGTTGGAAGTCGGCTACCTGCACTTCGGAGGTCGTCATCGTGCTCGTCGTCCCTACTTACTGTAGTCGTAAAATCCCTTGCCAGTCTTGCGGCCGAGGTGGCCAGCAGCAACCAAGCGGCGCATCAGCGGACACGCGCGATACTTGTCATCGCCGAGGCCATCCTTGAGCACGTCGAGTATCGACACGCACACGTCGAGGCCGATGAAGTCCGCGAGCGTCAACGGCCCCATCGGGTGGTTCATGCCGAGTTTCATGATCTCGTCGATCGCCTCCTTGTCGGCCACACCTTCCATCAATGAGAACGCCGCCTCGTTGATCATCGGCATCAGGATGCGGTTGGCAACGAAGCCCGGGTAGTCGTTGGCGAGCACCGGGGTCTTGCCGAGCGACTTCGACCAACCAGTGACCAGAGCGCATGTCGCATCAGTGGTGTCGTTACCGCGAATGACCTCGACCAGCTTCATCAGCGGCACGGGGTTCATGAAGTGCATGCCGATGACCTTGTCGGCGCGCTTGGTCTTGGCACCCAGCACCGTGATCGAGATCGACGACGTGTTGCTGGCGAGAATCGCAGCGGCCGGCAGACGCTCATCGGCGTCCGCAAACACAGCCGCCTTGATCGCGAGGTTCTCGGTGATCGCTTCGACACAAAGTTCAACACCGCCCAGCGCGTCCATCTTGGTCGAACTGTGCAGACGAGCCTTGGCCGCCTCGGCATCCTCGGCGCTTAGCTTGCCCTTCTCAACGAACTTGCCGAGGCTGCGGTGGATATTGGCGATGCCCTTCTCGAGCCCCGACTCTTGCACGTCGATCAGGTGCGTCTCGACGCCGCAGGTCGCAAACGTCTGGGCAATCCCGTTGCCCATGGTGCCGGCGCCGATCACGGCAACGGCCTTCGGGAGTGTCGTATCTGTCATAAGAGGCTCGTATTCGGATCAGATGCGTTCGACGCCCATGACGACGGCGTTGCCGCCACCGAGGCACAGACCGGCGATACCGCGCGTCTTGTCGTTGCGCTCCAAGGCGTGCAGCAACGTCACCAATACCCGGGTGCCGGAGCAACCGATCGGGTGACCGAGTGCGACGGCGCCGCCGTGCACATTCCACTTCTCCGGGTCGGCTTCAAGCTGGCGCTGCAGCGCGACCATCTGAACGGAGAACGCTTCGTTCATCTCGATCAGGTCGAAGTCCGACAGGGCGCAGTTCATCAGCGCACACAAGTTCTTGGTCGCAACTTCCGGCGCCATCATCACCCACTCCGGAGCGAGTCCGCCAGTCGCGTAGCCAGTGATCGCCGCCAGCGGCTTCAAGCCGTGCGCCTTGGCAAAGTCTTCGTCGCAGACAATGGTCGCGGCGGCGCCATCGTTGATCGTGCTGGCGTTGCCGGCCGTAACGGTGCCGCCATCTCGTTTGAACGCGGGGCGCAGCTTGGCGAGCGACTCAGCCGTCGAGTCCGCACGCGGACCATCGTCCTTGCAGAACTGGATCGGGTCCTTCTTTCGCTGCGGCACTTCGATGTTGAAGATCTCCGCGTCGAAAGCACCCGAGGCCTGCGCGGCAACCGCCTTTTGATGACTGCCCGCGGCGTAGACGTCCTGTTCTTCGCGGCTGATGCCGTATTTCTCGGCCACCAGTTCCCCGGTCATGCCCATGTGGAAGTCGTTGTAATGGTCCCAGAGACCATCCCACACGATGCCATCGAGTGCTTGGGTATGGCCAAGGCGCGAGCCGGACCTTGCCGTCGGCAGGTAGTACGGCGTGTTGCTCATCGACTCCATGCCACCCGCGACGATGCACTTGCTGTCACCAGCCTTGATCGCCTGCGCGGCCAACATCACGGTCTTGAGGCCGGAGCCACAGACCTTGTTGACCGTCATCGCCGGCTGCGAGTTTGGGATACCCGCCGCAAGCTGCACCTGGCGCGCCGGGTTTTGGCCGAGACCTGCCTGCAACACGTTGCCCATCAGGACTTCATCAATCTGATCTGCCGGAACACCACTGCGGCGCAGCGCCTCGGTGACGGCCAGGGCGCCCAACTGCGGCGCCGTGAAGTGCGACAGAGCACCCTGGAACTTGCCGATGGCAGTTCGGCAGGCGCTGACAATGACGGGTCGACCCATGCGATTCGTATGGCGATGCGAGTTTCGGTTCGGGAGCACGCCCGCGCCTGGGCACGGGGTAGTTCTGAGGGCAAGTAGTGTAGCTATCGATCGGCCCACAGCCACGACGAGCCGGCCAATCCCGGATTCCCTAGCCGATCGCGGACGAGAGCGAACACGCAGAGTGACGGTTTGAGCCGTATGGACGCGCAAGCGTCATCGACTGCGACATCGACATGACGGCTTTAGCGGTGGCCCAGCTAACGATTGCACCGTAGATTTCTGACCTCGCCTCTTCCGCCCAACCGCCCAACCGCCGGTGCGAATCATCCCTGTGCGTAACAAACTGATCCTTGCGAGCGGATGGCTCGCAATCTCGAGCATTGGCACTGCCCGCGTGTGTGCCGCCGCCCTACCAGCGCCGCAAGACCCGCCGACGAGCACCACAACGGGCGTGGCGGATCCGGACAAACCAGCCTCTGACGAACGACAGGACCCAAAGCCACAGCGAGTGATCGTGACGGCGCAGAAGCAGGGCGACGAGCAGGTCAAGGACATTCCGCGCAGCGTGACCTCGATCGGCCGCAAGCAGATCCGCGATGCGGGGCTGACATCGATCGCAGAAGCAGCGCGCTACGTGCCGAACACGCTGTTCACTGGCTTCTCCGCTCGGCGACTGAGCTTCCCGTATGTGCGAGGCGTTGGCTCGGGCCAGGGCGATCCAGCGGTCACCACGTTTGTCGATGATGTACCGCAACTAAGCACGAGCAGTACGAACCTCTCTTTCGCGGGCCTTGAGCGAATCGAGGTGTTGCGTGGACCGTCGAGTGCACTGTGGGGTCGCAATACGATCGGCGGCGCCATCAACCTGATCACGCGACAACCATCGTGGCGGCCGGGTGGTGAGTTTGGTGTGACGTTCGGCAACTACGGCCAACAACGCTACTACGTGCGGGCAACCGGCCCGATCGCCGAAGACACTCTCGCAGTCAGCGTCGACGCTGCCTACGACGAGCGCAATGGCTACACGAACAATACGTTCACCGGCAACGACCTAGACTCTCGCGAAAGCTCCTTCGTGCGCGGGCAGCTGCTTTGGACGCCAACCGACAACGACACCGTGCGCTTCACGATCTACAACGAGGAGACGCGTGACGGTGGCTTTGTGCTCTCGAGCATCGACGACCTTCGCACGAATCCGTGGAAGGTCAGCCAGAACTTCGATGGCAATACCCAACGCGACATCCTGGCCGGGTCGATCGTCTGGAAGCACTCGGCCGATGACTTCGAGTTCACCTCCATCACGTCGGCGCAGCGCTGGGACATCGACGAAGCATCCGACTTCGACTTCTCGTCCTTCGCGCCATTTGGCCTGGATGACGCCATCCGTCGCTACACAAGTGAGGACGAGGACTACGTCTACCAAGAGCTTCGCTTCGCTTCGGCACCCGATGCCGAATTGGATGCCGGACGCAAGGATGGCGTGAAGTGGCTGGTCGGCGCGAGCGGGTTCTACAGCGACGCGACGCGTGAAGCATCGAACGACTACCGGCCAGGTATCTCGGGCTTTGGCTTCTCCGAGGGCATCGACCGCAACACGGGCACCTTCTTCAGTTGGTCGGCGAGCGTCTTCGGCCAATCAACCTTCGTGTTCGCCAACGGCTTCGAAGCTAGTGCCGCGTTGCGCTACGACTACGAGTCGCGCGACGCCCACCTCAACAGCACATCCAATAGGGTCCCGGTGTCTCAAAGCAGGACGCAGCAGGATCATTCGTTCGGGCGCGTGCTGCCGCGCGGCAGTGTCGCCTATCGATGGTGCGACGAGGTGAAGACCTACTTCAGCGCGGCCCGTGGCTTCAAGGCCGGTGGCTTCAACCTGACTGCACCCGATGGTTTCGAGTCGTTCGGACCGGAGACGAACTGGACGTACGAAATCGGTGCCAAGCAGCAATGGCTCAACGACAAACTCACCGCCAATGCAGCCGTGTTCTACATCGACTGGGACGAGATGCAGTTGAGCCAGTTTGACGCGATGACCGGTGGCTTCGTCAGCAACGCCGGCAAGTCAACCAGCCACGGCGTCGAATTCGAACTTGCCGGCAACGTCTACAGCGACCTGACCCTGTTCGGGACGGCTGGCTACCTTGAAACCGAGTTCGGCCGCGCCTCTGACCAGAACGGTAGCGTGCGCGGCAACAACCTGCCGTTCGCGCCAAAGATGACATTTGGTGCCGGCGGCCAATACTCGCATCGCCTTCAGAGCGGCCGCGATGTGTTCGCACGAATCGACTGGTTCCACGTCGGCGAGTTCTCGTATGACGCGAGCAACGCGGAAACAGAGCGCTACAATCTGACGAATCTGCGCTTCGGCTGGGCCTCGAAGAAGATGCGGGTAGAGGGCTTCGTCAACAACCTGCTCGAGGAGGAATACGTCGGCATCGCATTCGACGTCCCAGGCGTCGGGTACGTCGGCCAGAACGGCGCCCCGCGCACGTTCGGCCTGTCGATGAGCTTGATGTTCTAGCGGCGGGCTACTTGTCGGCCGACTGCGCGACACAGAACAGCGTGTCGTTGGTGCGGATCAACAACTGGTTGTGCGCGACGACGATCGAGGCCCGGATCAGGTCGTCGTCCGCGCCAGCCATCGCGATCTGATGCACGATCTTGCCGGTGGCCGCGTCGATAACCGCAACGACGCCGTTGTGGTTCATGCACCACACCCGCCCATCGGCAACGGTCGGTGACGAACGCCACAAGTGCTCCTTGCTCATCGGGGTGGTCCAGACGACCTCGCCATCCTTGGCTCGCACCTTGGACAGTGCCGACCTCACGTCACTGAGCACGTAGAAGTGACCATCGGCGAACGCCGGAGTCGGCACGTCACTCGACACGGGGTTGGGCCGACCTTTGCTTTGCCACGCGAGCGCGTCCGCCTTCAGAACACCACTGCCGCCGAGCTTGACGGCGTAGACCGGCTCGCGCTTCGGGGCGCAAACCAGCGCAACTCCATCGCCAACCACAACGGATGGCACCAGACGCCAAAAGCGTTCGCGATGACCTTCATTCCACGTGCCCCAACGCCACAGTTCTTTGCCGGTCTTGGGATCATGACCAGTGATCACGTCGCCGCCAACCAACAGCATCTCCTTGCGGCCGTCGGCACCGACGAACGGCACCATCGACGTGTAGGATTCGAGCGACTCGACCTTCGCCGGTGAGGGTCGCACGTGCTTGTAAATCGTTTTGCCGTTGCTCGGGTTGATCGCCAGAATAAACGAGTCGATCGCCTGCACCACCTGACCCGGCTGTTCGCCCCGCTCCGGTCCGCCGCGATTGCGCCGGCCTCCGCGCTGGCGGCGTTTGATCGGTTCATCGCGCTGCAGCACCGGCAGGTAGACGACGCCATCGACCAACGTTGGACTCGCCGCGAACGTCCAGTTGAACGCGAAGTTGCCGTAGTCCTCCTGGATATTGCGGCGCCAGATCTCCTTGCCATCAAAATCGTAGGTGACCAGATCGCCGTTGCCGAAGAAGAACACGACGTGCTCGCCGTCGGTCGTTGCCGACGGACTCGCGTAGGTCGCGCGCGTGCGCTTGCCGCGCGCGATATGCGTTCCATCTGCAGTCGGCTTGTAGCCACTGCCCGCATCCTTCGACCACAGCACCTTGCCGTCCGTTCGGCGGAGGCACATCGCAACCAGCCGTTCGCGTTTCGTGTCGACCGACGTCAGGAAGATGCGATCCCCAACGACGATTGGCGTGCTTGCGCCAGGACCTGGCATCGTCGCCTGCCAGCGCACGTTCTTGTCGGGACCAAACTCGGTCGGCAAATCCCTGGCGGCCGCCGCGCCATTGTAGGCAGGGCCGCGCCAATGTGGCCAATCCTGGGCGTGCACGGCATTCGCCGTGGCAAGCGCGAACGAAACAGCAAGAACGCAACGCATGGATGAGCTCGGCATGGAACAGTCTCCGTCAGGGTTTGGATGCAGCTTCGTCGTCGAACATCTGTTGGATCTTGTTGACGACTCCAATCGCTTCCTCGGTGTCGACGATACCCGTCAACAGGTCGATCAAGCCTTGTCGATGGGCTTCATGCTTCGACAGTTCGCCAAATCGGAAGTCCTCGGTATAGAACGCTCGCACCAGCGGCAGGAAGCGGTCGAACGCCACCTGCCATTCGGTGGAAAATCCACTGAGGTCTGGGTGCTTCTTCTCGCGCGCCAATGCGCAAGTGATCTCAAGCGCGGCGATCTCCGCCGAGCGCAGCGACAAGAGCAGGCCCGTGGAGTAGACCGGGTCAATGAACCCCAGCGCATCGCCAATCAACGCCCAGCCGGCGCCGCCATCACGCTTGGCGCGATACGAGAAGTCACGCGCGACGCGAACCTCGCCCACCAAGGTCGCATCGCCCATGCGCTCGAGCAGTGCCGGACACTGATCGATGGCCGCCTGCAGGATCTCATCGCGACTATGGCCAAAGCGAAGGATACCGCGCGCCGACGTGACCAGGCCAATGCTGACCACCCCCATCAACGGGATGAACCAGATCCACGACTCCGCATCCAGCCGATAGATCAGCGTCGAGCCAGCATCGATCCCGGTGTCCATTCGAACGCCGCGGTAGTGCGCGTAGACGGCCGTGTTCTCAAGGCCGGGGATCAACTCCTGTTCACTGTACTCGCGTGCAACAACACCCTGCTGGCCCGACGCATCCAAGACAACGCGCGCTTGCACAATGCCTTCGCTTTCATCCAATCGCTGCACGCGCACGCCGGTAACGGTCGCGCCTTCGCAGCACACTTCGATGACCGGTGTATCCGTCTCCACGTGGGCACCGGCGGCAACCGCGTTGTCGAGCAGCATGCGGTCGAATTCACTGCGCAAGACCTGCCAGGTGTTGTGCATGCGCTCGTCGCGCACTTCGGAAAAATAGAACGGGCGACTCGGCCCGTTCGACGAGAAGAACTGCACGCCGTGCTTCTGCGGAAACCCGATCTCATCCATGCGCTCAAGCACGCCAAGCTTCTCGAGGATCAGGTTGACTGCCGGCACGAGGGACTCGCCGACACGGAATCGTGGAAACGCGTGACGCTCGAACAAGCCAACCCCATGGCCCGCCTTGGCGAGCATGGCGGCAGCGGTAGCACCAGCGGGACCGCCGCCAATGATGACGACATCGAAGCTTCTATCGGGTTCAGTCACGTGCGCGGCATCATGCTGCAAGCCGGTGCAAACGGGGCACCGGGACGAGTTTCTGACACTTGCCCAGCGCACGCAAACCACTGTTCTGGTTCGCATTGAGACACCTGCCGACGTCCGCCGTAAGATCCCCACGCCGATGTCGCCCCCACCTGATCCGAACAACTCCGACGCCAAGAAGTCGGAGGCAACCACGACCGGCAACTACTTCGTTGCCAACTACCCGCCGTTCTCCTGTTGGCAACGTGAAGACACCGGCCTTGCGCTTGCCCGCCTGGCAACCCCGCCCGTGGAAGACACGCCATTCGGGCTCTACGTGCACATCCCGTTTTGCCGCAAGCGCTGCGACTTCTGCTACTTCCGGGTCTACACCGACAAGGACTCGAAGTCGGTGCACCGCTACCTCGATGCGGTCATCGAAGAGGTGCGCATGCACGCCGCGAACGCCGCGGTGACGGGTCGCAAACCCGAGTTCGTCTACTTCGGCGGAGGCACCCCGTCGTATTTGTCCGTCGACCAACTGACCAAGCTGTTCGACGGCATCCAGCAACATCTGCCGTGGCACACGGCGCGCGAAGTGACGTTCGAATGCGAACCAGGCACGTTGCAGGAGAAGAAGATCCACGCGCTCAAGGACCTCGGCATCACGCGCTTGAGCCTCGGTGTTGAGAACTTCGATCCAGAAATCCTCGAACGCAACAATCGCGCACACCGCGCCAAGGAGATCGACAAGGCCTACTCAATCGCGCGCGACGTCGGGTTTCAGCAGATCAACATCGACTTGATCGCGGGCATGATCGGCGAAACCGATGCCAACTGGCAGAAGTGCATCGAGCGCACCATCGAGATGGCACCCGACAGCGTCACGATCTACCAGATGGAGATCCCCCACAACACAACAGTCGCCGGACGCATGAAGGCAAGCGGCGAAGAGACAGCACCGGTCGCCGACTGGCCGACCAAGCGTCGCTGGGTCCAGGAAGCGTTCACGGCGCTCGAGCAACATGGCTACCACGTCGGCAGTGCCTACACGGCCGTGCGCGGTGACGAAGCCAAGTTCCTCTATCGCGATGGCCTGTGGCACGGTGCCGATCTGCTTGGCGTCGGCGTCGCGTCGTTCTCTCACGTTGGCGGCGTGCACTTCCAGAACATCCACGACTTCGACCCCTACATCGAGTGCATCGAGAACGGGCAACTGCCGATCCATCGCGCAATGCAAGTGACTGCCGACCAGCGTCTGATCCGCGAGTTCATCCTGCAACTCAAGCTCGGCTCCGTCGACACCAGCTACTTCACCAACAAGTTCGGCATCGACCCTTTGGTGCGCTTCGCCGAGCCGTTGGCCAAACACCAAGACGACGGCTACCTGAGCATCGACGGCACCCGCGTGACCATTGCCCGCCACGGCCTGCTGCAGGTTGACCGTCTACTTCACGACTTCTTCCCTGAAGAGCACCGCACGGTGCGCTACGCATAATGGCCAGTGAGTTTCGCATGCGGCGTATGGTCGAGTTCGCTGACACAGACATGGCCGGCATCATGTACTTCGCGAACTACTTCAAGTTCATGGAGTCCGTCGAGCACGCTTTCTTCCGTTCTTTGGGCTTCAGCGCACACGGCGGCGACGGCGCCCAAACCTGGGGTTGGGCCCGCCGCAACGCATCGATGAGCTACGAACGCCCCCTGCACTACGAAGACGAAGTCGAACTCCACATCCGCGTCATCGAAAAGCGCACCAAAGCCATCGTCTACGAAACCTGCTTCCTCCTCGACACCCCCGAGGGCCAACTCGAAGTAGCACGCGGCACCATCACCGCCGTCTGCGTCGAAAAAACTGACTCCGGAGGCATGCGCGCCGTCACCATGCCCCCCGAAGTCAACGCCGCCATCCAAGCCTGCTAGTACGGTGCCGGGCCAAGAACCATGCTCTTCGTCCGGTCAGACGTAGCTGAAGACACAGTGGTGCATCGTGGTCCTCGAACCAGGCCCGTGTTTTGTACCGACACCAACCAGGCGACGTCAGTGTGCGCGGGCGGCGACGGGCACGGTGCGGGTTGTACCGTTGTCTTCGCGTAGCACGGCGACCTCGGCGAGGTTGACGGTTGGGCAGACGTGGCGCGGCACGAGCAGCACGGCCGTGCCGCGCGGCGGGAGGGGGCCAGCGACGCGCAACGGGAGGTGCTCCTCGCTTGGGGTCATTGCTTGCAGCGAATCGCTGCCGAGCACGAACGCGCAAGGGTCGCCGGCTTCGGCGGCGAGCGACTTGGAGCCAGCATCGCAGGTTGCGATGTCGGCGGCGGGGTGGCTGATGATGCGGCTCAATACCAACGCAGCTGGCTGCAGTTCGACATCGGGATTGTCGATTTGGGAACGGCCATCGTGGAAG
Organism: Planctomycetota bacterium; assembly: GCA_029936315.1. Taxonomy (GTDB): domain Bacteria; phylum Planctomycetota; class UBA1135; order UBA1135; family UBA2386. Next base: position 18,712 of record JAPYTD010000083.1, read on the forward strand.
ACGACGGTGCCGGGAGACACGCGGTGCACAAAGGACTCGCTGGCGGCAAAACGATCAAAGTGCAGTGCGTGGTGAAAGGCCGGCGTTCCTGCGGTGATGACTTCCCCAACGTCAATGCCGTCTGCTGCCAGGCCGGCGGCGAGTTCCAGCACGCGCTCGTAGCCAGCGAAGATCGCGGCACGCCGCGCCGCTAGGTCCGTATCGTGCAGATGGCCATCGTAGAAATGCAGTCCGCGAAAGCGCTGGCCTGCGGCACGCGCAACCGCGGTGATCGCGTCAGTATCCTGCATCGGAATGCCGGTGCGATGCATGCCTGGATTGACGTCTACGAACACGCCGACACCAGCCGGCAGACTCCCGATCAGGTCTCGGTCCTCGACGAGAAGCGACAACGTCGTCGACTTGGCACGGCCCGCGATCTCGGCAATGCGGCGCAGCGCTGGCCCACGGTGCGGGTAGGCGATCAGCAGATCGACATCGAGGCCTTCCGCATTGGCAAGATCGACGAACACACTCGCCTCACGAGTCGTCGCGCACTTGAACTGCCGCACGCCAGCAGCAAACAGTTCGCGCCACACTTCCGGAATCTTGGTCGTCTTGAGGTGTGGGCGCCAACGATCAGGCGTACCGGTGTAGGCGATCATGCGACGCACGTTGTCGCGAACGCGATCCAGGTAGACGACGAGAGCCGGCGTCTCCAGTTGTTCCAGCAGGTCGCGCGGCAGTTCGTACATCGACGTAGGCGCGGCAGCGAACGGGTTCTCGGTTGAGCTCGACACGCCACCATTGCAGCCTTAGCAACACCGCCGTGCCAGATCAAAACGGCGGGCGAGGCTTACCTGGGCGCGCAAGAAGCAAAGCAAGTAGCCCAGAGTACCGCTGCGGCTGGTTTGCGTTGCAGGCACCTGCTAGCTTTCCGCGCGATGTATTCGAGCAACGAACTGAAGAAAGGCGTCATCATCGATTACCAAGATGCCCCCCACGTCGTCGAGACGACGCACACTTCGTCGGCTTCCGCACGCGGAGGTAACACGACGTATCGCATTCGCCTTCGCAACCTGAAGACCGGCCAGCGCATCGACAAGAACTTCCGGGGCGGTGACACGTTCTCGCCTGCCAACGTCGAGAAGAAGCCGATTCAGTACCTGTACGATGATCCGGAAGTCACGCACTTCATGGACAGCGAGTCGTTCGAACAGTTCGCTCTCGCCAACACCGACATCGAGTGGGAACGTCAGTTCTTGATCGAGGGCATCGAGGACATCCGAGCCCTGTACTACAACGGCTCCCCAATCGCGATCGAACTGCCAACCAGCATCACGCTGACGATCAAGGAAACGGCGCCGGGTGTTCGTGGCAACTCGGCGACATCGCGCAGCAAGCCGGCGACACTGGATACCGGCTACGTCGTGCAGGTGCCCGAACACATGGAAGCGGGTATTCGCGTCAACGTCGATACTCGCACGGGCGAGTTTCTGGGCCGCGCAAAGGCGTAGTTCCGCGGGCGATCTACGGCGTTTTTTGTGCCGGAACCGTTACCGCCCCTGCATCTTCAGGCTGTTCTGCGT
>JAPYTD010000084.1 GCA_029936315.1 Planctomycetota bacterium
GACGTAGGCATCCGCTTGCTCGTCACTGCCAAACTGGTCGACCTCGGCACGGAGGTCGTGGGCGTGGCTGCGAAGTCAATACACGCACGCGTTGTACTTGCTGACGACGACGGCGAGCATCTCGCGCTGCGCGCGCGACAGAGCCGATTCGCCATACATGACGGCCTTGTAGAGCTGCATCGAGGCGCGCAGCACGGGCGGGTTGGGCGTCATGATTCGCACGATGTTCCAAACCCGTCCGGCCCGTTTCTTGGCGAGATCCAGTTCTCGCTTGGCGTCGCCCGTCGCTTCGTCATCGCGCACCTGGTCGATGTAGCTCATGGCATCAGTATGGCGTGCAAGCCGCCTTCGCGAACGGATCGTTCGACCTAACGCGAGCGCTTCTTGCCCGGCAGCTCATTGGCAGGAATGTCGCGGTACGGCCGCGGCAGCTCGGCACCGGTCGTCTTGACCCATGCCATGAGCTTCGTCTTCAAAGCGGCAGCGACCACAGGTGCCTTGTCGATGAGATTGGCGCGCTCGCCGATGTCGGTTCGTAGATTGAACAACTCGTGCTCGTCGTTGTCGTAGTGGTGCACGTACTTGTAGTCACCGGACCGCACGATCGAGCCCATGTTGTTATTGCCGTGATAGCAATAGTGTGGGTAATGCAGGTAGATCGCGTCGCGCTGCAATGGGGCGTCTCCGGACGCGACCGGCAACAGACTGACGCCATCGAAATCGCCTGCGGCGTAGCGCACGCCCGCCGCCTCGAGAAACGTCGGCGCAAAGTCCATCGAAATCGCCGGCGTCGACTCAACCGCACCGGCACGAACGCGGCCTGGCCAACGCATCATCATCGGCACGCGGATGCCTCCTTCGTAGAGGTAGCCCTTGCCGGCGCGCAACGGATCCGCAACCGATGCGCCGGGCATCTGGCCATTGTCCGACGTGAACACGACCAGCGTGTTGTCCGCCAACTGCATCTCATCTAGCGCGGTCAGCACGCGGCCAACGGCGCGATCCATACCTTCGATCATCGCGCGATAGCGGGTCGGTGTGTCCGGTTCTTTGACCGATCCATCTGGATTGCGCGCGTCGGTGTACTTCGCGTACAACTCCTGGGTCGCCTCGATTGGGTAGTGCACCGTGTAGGTCCACAAGCACAGAAAGAACGGCTTGCCGTTGTCCTTGACCGAGTCCACGTAGTCGATGGCCTCTTGCGCCAACAGGTCGGGAAGGTAATCACCGACCTTGCCCTTCTCGTAGTTCGGCATCTTGATCGGCGCGAAAAACGTGCCGGGTCCACCCATCGCATTGCCGGCGACGTTGACATCAAAGCCATAGCTCTCGGGGAACATCGACGTGTCGGTCGTGTTCCAGTTGGGGCCAGCGAGGTGCCACTTGCCGACAAACCCAGTGTTGTAGCCAGCCTGCTTCAGTCGCTGGGCAATCGTGCGATACTTCTTGTCGAGCACGTTCAACGATCTGCCCGGCCCCCATTCGCGTGCAACCCGACCCACAGGCTTGCCATCCTTGTTCGCCTTCTTGTCGTAGAAGCTCCATCGGTCGGGAATGTGATTGGTCACCTTCAGCCTAGCCGGCGCCAAACCAGTGATGCACGCGGCCCGAGTAGGCGAGCACACGGGTGCCGCCGCATAGAAGTCCGTGAAGCGAGTGCTCTGCGCCGCCAATCGATCGAGATTTGGCGTCACGAACTGCTCGTTGCCCTGCGGGTGGATGTCCATCCAGCCAAGATCGTCGATCATGATGAACACGATGTTCGGCCGAGGCTGTGGTCGACCAGCATCGATCAACGAACAAGAAGCGGCTTGCCAGGCACAAGCCAACAACAGCAGTCGCAGCGAGTAGTTCATGGGTTCCTGCGCAGTGATAGCATGGAAGGCACCAGTTCCAGCACACAGACATGCAACCTACAAGCCCCACGTTGTCACGACATCCCGTCAAGGCCTTCGCGATGTTGGCCCTCACTGCAACCGTATGCCTCGGATGGTCCAAACCCCCGAGTGAAGCGCAAGCGCCCACCCGCTTCGAACCGGTCGAGCAATCCATGCACGGTTGGACGGTGCACGTCGACCCAGCCCTGCTCAAGGGCAAACACAAGAGCGAGGGCACACGCGCACTGAGCATGTTGGCCAACCACTTGGAACGCATCTCGATCCTGGTAACGGGCAAGCAGCTCGCCGAAATGCGCAAGCTTGAACTGTGGATCGAGCACCAGCATGCATCGCTCAAGAACATGCAGTACCACCCGAGCGTACATTGGCTGCGCCAGCATGGCCACGACGAGCGGCTCGCCAAGAAGGTGCACATTCCGGTGGCGCGGCACCTGCTATCTCGCAGCCAGATGCTCAAGCACCCGGCCGTCGTGCTGCACGAGCTGGCGCACGCGTATCATCATCAAGTGCTTGGGTTCGATGACACGCGCATTTTCAAGGCCTTCAAGACCGCAGCCAAGCAAAACACCTACGCATCGGTGCTCGCCCACACCGGCAAGCGCGTGCGCCACTACGCACTGAGCAATCACAAGGAGTACTTCGCCGAAGGCACTGAGGCGTTCTTGTACCGCAACGACTTCTTCCCGTTCGTGCGTGCCGAACTCCAGCAGCACGACCCGGGGCTGCACAAACTCCTGACCGAGATCTGGGGCCGCTAACCACCACGAGCAGTCGTTACTGAGATGATGCAGCGACAGCCCTAGCCTGTCACAAGAGTCGGAGCGAAGCACGCTACGCTCGGGGCGCAGTTTGCACAGGAGCTCCCCATGTCGATGACCCCCACTCGCTGGCTCATTTCAGTTCTTACGGTTCTCGCAACCGCACTCACGTCGCCCCCCGCTCGCGCCCAAGACACGCCGCACCCGGCGCGCGGTTTGGTACTCGAATCGATCGAGTGGCTCAGTGACGGCGCCGAGTTCCTCGACAAGAAGCGCTTCAAGACGTCGATGACGCGCGAGGAAAAGGCCTTCGATCGCAACCAACTGCTCGACTCGGCTCTGGCAACGGCCAAGAGCAAGCAGCAACCGGTGCTGTGCTACGTCTACAAGATCAGTGAACGCAACAAGCGCGGCCGTCAGATGATCCGGGCGCCAGTACTCGACGTGTACATGCGGCAACTGATCTGGAGCGACCCGGATGTCGAGCGCATCGTCAAGAGCTCGTTCGTGCCAGTGCGCACGGTCTTCGATGACGCGATGTGCAAGCGCTTCAACGTGAAGCCGCTGACCTTCCTTGAGCCCGCGATCCTGTTCTTGTCCCCGGATGGGGCACTACTGCATGAACTGCGCACGATCCGCACGTTTGACGCGCCTTGGATCGCCAACGTGCTGCGCGACGTGTTGGACAAGGCACATGGACCACTGGTGTCGGACGATCTCGAAGCGGCCAAGGACCGCGGCGATTGGCAACGCGCGCATTCGATCCTGGCGGCGAGCGGTTCGACGTCGGCGCGAGACGCCTACCAACAGGCAACGATCCTGCGGCGCCTGCGCCAGGGCGACGAAGCGTTGGCCGCATTGGACCTCGCCACAGAACGTTTGCAAACTGAGGCGAAGAGCAGCAAGCCGACGCCAACGCCAACGAGGACACGATCGCGTCGCCGCAGGCCGCGCCTACCGAAGGCATTGCAGCAATTGGACCTGCAGATCGCGGCCGAACGCGGCGCGTTGCTGATTGCCATGGGGCGCTATGCCGAAGCCGTTATGCCGCTACAAAAGGCCGCCGACGCCAACCCAACGGGCTGGGGCGACGCCTCCAGTCGGCGGGCCGAAGCGCGCTACCGACTCGCGCTCCTGGACCTGCGCGGCGGCGACGAATCGCGCGCGCTGCGTGGCTTCCAACGCATCATGCAGGACGACCCGAAGGATCTGTATGCACGTCGCGCCGACGTCAACCTGCGCGTCGGCATCGACGACGGACTCTCCCTCGGCGCACCAATGTTTGGCTACGAACGACTCGCATGGTTGCCGGAAGCCGCCTATGCGAAGCTCGCCGGCACGACTCATTGGCCAGGCAAGCCATTCACCGAAGCGGAAATCGTCGACAACTGCGTGCGCGCGCTGCTCGCAGCACAACGCAGCCACGGCGGCTGGACCGACAGTCGCTATGCCTACTGCCCCGATGCGCGGATCACCCCCAACGTCTGGGTCGCGATCACGGCAATCTGCTGCCAGGCGCTGCTGCGTCACCGCGACCAGTTCGCCGAGCCCGAACGCATCGACGACGCCTTGCAGCGCGGCGAGGCCTACATGCTGGACCCCAACCAGCTCGAACGCGGCCGCAACGAAGACGTCTACGCCGATTCCTATCGCCTGCTATACCTTTCGCATCGCTGGCAAGCCGCTACCACCGACGAGCAGCGCGCCCGCAGCAGCAAGGCGATGGCCAGCATCGTCGCTGCCGCACGCACGCGGCAGAAGGCCGGCGGCTTCTGGGCCCACGAGTACAGCAACGCGTTCTGCACCGCTGCGATGGTCGAGGGACTGCTCGCAGCCCAGTCCGCGGGCGTCGCGATTCCCGATGACATGCTGTCGCAAGCCGCGACCGCGCTGGTCTCGGCACGCAGCAAGGACGGCTCCTACTCATACGGCGGCGCCGCGCGAGGCAAGCCATCACCAGCCAACCTGAAGAACGCCAGCACGCGCATGCCCATGTGCGAAGCAGCGTTGCTCGCGCTCGGAGCGAGTGACCAGGATCGCCTGCAGTTCGCGTTCGACAACTTCTGGCAGCACTACGGCGCAATCGATGGCGTGCGCCACACGGACTTCCACTCCGATGGCCAAATCGCCGGATTCATGTTCCTGTATTCGCTCTACCACACCAGTGAAGCGATCCGATTGCTGCCCGAAGAACGCGCACGACCAGAGCGGCACAAGCTACGCGAGCGGTTGCTGCAGTATCCCGAGATCGACGGCACGTTCCTCGACAGCGAAGAACTGGGCCGCAGCTACGGCACCGCGATGGCGCTGCTGATCCTGGCAAACACGGCCCAATAAGCACGGGCCCTAGAGGATCGCAAGACGAGAGTCTGGCTCGTGCCTGGCGACTACACTGCAACGGTGACCTGCGGGAAGCTGCGGGCCGTGCTGCCGTTCACCGTTGGTATCGAAGAAGGACCAGCGCTGCCATTGAAGCTGAAGTAGCTACTTCTCGGCTTTGACCGACATGTAGAAGTTGCGGTCCAGCTTGAAGCTCTCAAGCTTGCCGTCGAACTCGATCTTGGTCGGCTGTTCGGCGATCGTCACGCGTCGTGCCTTGCCGTTGATGGACAACACCACCGGCACCCGGAAGCCCGGGACGACGTTGCTCCACGACACCTGGACCGCGCCGTCGGCAACCGAGTAGTTCAGCACCGGAATCTTGGCCGTTCGCAGGTACTGGTCGAAGACCTGACGGAAGTCAAATCCAGACTCGCGGCTCATGTAGTCCTCAAACTCCGAAGTGCCGATGGTCTTGTGCCAGAACTCGCTATTGAGTCCGCGCAGCACCTTTCGCCACTTCGCATCGTCGTTGAGTATGTGCCGCATCGTGTGCAGCATGTTGCCGCCTTTGTAGTACATGTCCCCCGAACCGGATCGGTTGACGCCGTAGACACCGATGATTGGCCGGTCATTGCTGATCAGAGCGCGGCAACCAATGACGTAGTCCTGCGCCTCCTTCTCGGTGAAGTGATGCTCTACGAACAGGTTCTCGGCGTAGTTCGCGAAGCTCTCGTGAATCCACATGTCGGCGGCATCCTTCATCGAGATGTTGTTGCCCCACCACTCGTGCGCCGATTCGTGCACGACAATGAAGTCAAACTTCATCCCGACACCGGTCTTGCTCAGATCGCTACCACGGTAGCCATTCTGGAACCCGTTGCCGTAAGTGACCGAGCTCTGGTGCTCCATTCCCAGATAGGGAACGACCACTAGCTTGTAGCTGTCTTCATAGAACGGGTACTTGCCGAACCAGTGCTCAAACGCAGCCAATGTGCGCGGCACTTCCTTGAAGTGTTCACGCGCCTTCTCCTTCTGGTGCGCAAGTACCCAGTATTCGAGATCCAACTTGCCGCCTTCGCCTTCGTAGACGGACTGCATCGAGACGTAGTTGCCGATGTTGACGTTGACGCCGTAGTTGTTGATCGGATTGACCACTCGCCAATGGAACGTGCGCGTCTTGTCTTCGCTGTTCTTCTTCGTCGACAGCAAGCGGCCGTTGGCCACCGCCGTCAGCGCTGCGGGCACCGTGACCCGGATATCCATGCCGCGGTCGGGTTCGTCGTAACCGTGATCCTTGTTGGGCCACCAGATGCTCGCCCCGATGCCCTGACACGTCGTCGCAATGAAGTGGTTGCCGAGCTTGTCCTTGCGCCACGAAAGCCCCCCACTCCACGGCGGTCGCTGGCTTTGCACGGGACGGCCTTCGTAGAAGACCTGCACCTTGTCTTCGGTTCCCTTCGCCAGCGGCTTGGCAAACTGCGCCCAGTAGACCTTGCCCTCGCGCGCGAACTCGAGATCGCGATCACCGTGCACGATCCGCGTGATCTTCAGCGGCGGCTGCAGGTCGATCTGCATGCGGTCGCCATCCTTCAGGACCTTGAAGGCAATGGTGTTCGAACCCTTCAGGCTCTTGGTATCCGGGAAGACTCCCAGTGCGAGATCGTAGTGAAGCACATCCCACCACTCGCGTTCGCGCGTGATCGATCCCCGCAGTTGATCCTGCTTGGTGAAGCCTTTCGGAATCGGATCCTGGGCGGAGCACAAAGCCATGGCAACGAGCAGGGTCGTCACGATCGGGGTGGCCAAGCGCTGGGGCGGTCGCATCGTCGGTCTGAACATGCGCCCGTTGTATCCGACCGATGGCGCAACTACATCCCGACGAACATCTTGGCAGCCGTTGCGCAAGGTGAACTGCCCAGGCTGTGCCGGATCGCCAAACTTCTCGAAACCCTGTGCAACGGCCGACGCGCGCCGGGCGTAGTTAGCAGTGAGAAGGCTGCGCCGGTTCAACTCACTCCTTCCTTACTAACCAAGACCGAGCGCAGCCTTCTCCTATTCTGTACGTGCAACCCATCGAGGTTGGCGGCCCCAACCATGACAAGGCGCCCGCATCGAGCCGGCCCAGAACTGACACTCACTAGTCGACGGTGGCCCACGGCAACTCGAAGCTCGCGGCTCTGCCGCGCAGCGCAGAGTCCAACTGCAGAAACCACAAACCAATGCCCGCGGCACCTTGTGCCCATCCGACTTGCGCCTGCAACAGGTCCGGCCTGGTGCGATGTTCCGCCTGGATCCACTTCAGGCCATCGCCGGCAGAAGTCCCCCGTTCGCGAATGTCGTCGGCGATCGCTTCACACAATTGCAAGCTGGTCGGATCCCCGCTGGCTTCACGCAATAGGTAGCTGCCAACGCCCGCAGTACCGCAGCATTGTCCGACCGTGTTCCACAAACCCGGCAGGCGCGTCTTCGGCAAGCCACTCTTCAGCACCGAGGCAATGGGCCGACGCGCAGCTTCGGTCCACGACGCCTGGCTAGTTGCATTCGCCAATCGAGAGAACAACACCGACGTGCCCGCCGGTCCGTGGCACCACCCCCAATAGAACAGTTCTTCGCCGCCAGGCTGATGATGGTGCACCATGCCGCGCTGATCGGCGAGGTGCAGCAACCAGTCACCACCACCACGCGCCTTCGACAAGGCCTCGCGATCCAGTTCTGATGCGCGCGCAAGGAACGCGGCGACGCCGCCGGTGCCGTGCGAGAAGTTTGGCATCGCGCGCGCATACGTCGGCGACATCTTCCAACGGAAGCCCGGCTGTGCAGGCTCGGCGATACTGATCAAGTGCCGCGCCACTCCGGCCGCGATGTCACGTGCCTGGGAGTCCGGACGCCGATCCGCGAACCACAGCATCAACTCGCCAATGCCAGCATCGCCACTGATCACATCGGTGACCGGCCCAAACGTGACCTTGGCAGCCACCGTGTCAAGTGACGCGCGCTCGGCATACCACTGCAACCCGCGCTCGATCGCGTCATTCAGCTTCGGGTCACGCGTTCGCGCCCAAACGAGTTCCATGGCCAGCAACAAACCGCCAGCACCCGTGAACAAACCAGCACGTCCCTTCTGAGCAACCGCATCGAAGTTGGCCGCCAAACCGCGCGCCGTCGCGTGCGCGGCAGCCAGCCACTTGTCGTCACCGGTTGCGGCGTGCAGCTCGCAAAACAACAGCGCAACGCCTGACGAACCGCTGTAGAGGTTGAATACGTCGGCGCCGCCCTGGTCGGGGCACGCGGAAAAGGACCAGGCATCGCCATCGCGGCGTGCCTGGGCAACGAGCCACCGACCGGCGGCCTCCGCCACTTCCAGATGACGTGTCGGAGGCACTACGGCCGGCGGTGCCGATCGACAACCGACCAGCACCAGCAGTGCAGCAACCGCAAGGCACTGACGATTCGATCCGCCTTTCACCTCACATCACCGCGCGTGCAACGTGCTGAGTTTGAGGTCGCAAAATGCACGCTTAAGAAGCCAGTTCCTTAATGCGGAAGGTCGGAGCTATTTGCTCGCGACCTTCTCACGCAACTTCAGAAGCTTGAGGTCACGCACCTTCGCTTCTTCCTTGGCAACTGCTGTTCGCTTCTTCTCGATGTCGGCGAGCTTCTTGGTCAGCTTGATGGCCCGCGAGGACTTCGGCCCGGCTTCGGCACGAACCGCGTAAAGCACTTCCTTGAGCTGCTTCTTGCGGGCGTCGAGCGTGTCGTAGCGATCCAGTAGCGACAGCCACTTCTTCAGAGCCCGCTTGGGGTTCTTGGCATAGCGTTGATCGAGCATGCGGAACATCGCCTGCCACAGTTGTGACTGGGTCTGCACGCCCGTGAAGGCAACCGGCTTCGCTCCCTTGTGGGCGAGCATGAAGAAGTGCGGCCAGCCCTTCTTGAACTTGTAGGCCTCGAAGACGTTGCGGAACGGGTGGCCCGCTTCGGCAACATGGGCTGGCAGACGCACCGTGCGGAACCACTTGGTCAGCAGAATGGTCTTGTCGTTGGCTAGTGAGCGACTCAGCAGCGCACCATCCGAACCCTGGCAGAGCTTGCACTCACGCAGAACGAGCAGCGGGCGGCCGTCGTCCTTTTCCCACAGTACGTCAAGCGCATCACCGAGCGGCATCGGGCCAGCGGCGGCAGTCTCTTGTCCGTCGCGCGCCGGTGGCACCGGGTGCAGCCAATCGACCTGCAACCGGTTCTTCGACGTGGCGCCGCGTTCGAACGAAATCGGCATGCCGCGCGGACCCGTGCGCGGGCCGGGGGGCGAAGCTCCGCCTGATAAGCCACCGCGCCGAGGCGTGATGGGGCCACTGGCCGGATCAGAAGGACCACCTGGCGCTGGTGCACTCGGACCGGCAGGCCTACCCGTTGCCGGACCACTTGGCTTACTAGCAGTAGGCGTACCAGTCGGACTGTTGATCGGCGGGCGCTCGACGACAGGCACCGGCGAACCGTAGCCACCTGCCGGCGGACACTGAGCGGCGACGACGAGAGCCAAAGAAAGCCCGCTTGCAAGGGCCCGAGATGCACATGAGAACTGCGACACGTATTTGCTCCTTTTCCTCAATGCGAGGGATTCGTGATCGGCGACCGCTGGGAAGTATAAGCATGGAACAAGAGCAGGTCACCGCCCCCGCTTGCCCAGAACGAACTTGCGCCACTGCACCTGCATCTCCGCAGGCTCGCAGTCGAACGCGTCTCGAAACGCATCTCGCTGCCTGATGCGGAGTTCCTGCGATGAAGGAACCCGGCGACGGGCGTGGAATGGCTCTTTGAGAGAATGTAGGAAGCGAAAGGTAGCCGCCTTCCTGGTCGTCAACAGATAGTCCACGAGGGCCCAGGCCTGCATGTGCTGCTCGAGGCCGAACTTGCCCGAGTGTTCATGATCCATGAAGGTCTCGAGCGGCTCGAAGACTTCGTTCTTCACCAGTCCCTTGACGCGCTTGTCCCATTCCCAAAACGCGCTGCGCGCATTGCCATCGTTGTCGTCACGCCGATCGTAGGTCGGAAAGCGCGGCGATACGCGACGCGCATGCCAATGGCTGAGCCCCGTCGAAACCCACGCCGGCAAGTCATGGCCATACGCGCGATAACACGTGTAGAGATTGTGTGCGATGTTGAAGGTCAGGTTCGTGTGCAAGGCCAGATCAATGCGATAGAGACCGTTCGCGGTTTCCTCACTGCCGCCCCAATACATGCAGCTAAACTTGATGTCGTGGTAGCGGATCGGATCCTTGATCTCGATGCCGTGATAGGCGCGGGTATAGCGTGCGTGGCTCGCCGCCTGCTGTAGCAGCAGCACGGTGAACTTCTCTTTCATGCCGAAGTACGGGCCCAAGCCACGAAACTTCTCGGCGTCTTGCGGATCACTCGATTGTTTCGGGAACCACTCATCCCGCAGGCCGAGGTTGGCGAGAACTTCTGCGTACAGCTTCTCAAGGCGCCAAGCCATCAAGTGCGCACGCAGCCAAGGGTCGAGCACCTTGACCTTCTTCTTGATGCCCGGAATGACTTTGCGCAACTCCTTCAATTCGGCCTTCAGCAGCTTGTTCCACTCACGGCTCCAGTCGTGACGCCCTTTCAAGGCGACCGGCGACAACGCGCATCCCAAGCGAAAGTGGGCAGTCTCGATCCAGATCAGCGGTTCCGTGCCAAGCAGGTTGGTGATCGACCCGGTGGTGTAACCTTCGCCAAACGGGAACGGCCCAAAGGAAACGTAGCCAGCCTTCGCCAACGCCTCCGGCTTGCCACCGGTATAGGGATCGACGCCGACTTGGGCCCGCGTGGTTTGGCCACGAACGAGCGATCCCGCGCTCAAGAGCGCGAACAAGCTCCCCATCAACGCGTACGCTGACCACCGAACAAGTGGCAGTGCCAGCCTGGAGAAGCGTGTGGAGGTGTGCGTCATGGCGCGACAGCGTAACAATGTTTGCACGAGTCGGTGGTGGTCGAGGAGGCATTCCGCGCTCACTACAACTTGCGGGCCAAAGCCCACCCCGTGACCAATCGGTGCATTGTGCCTAGTCTGTTTCCTGTGGTGACCTCCTCCGTTCCGCACCTGTGCGGTTCAACCCCACTTGGACCCAACCAATGACCCGACCGCTCTCGGTTCGCATCGCGCTCGCGCCAATCCTCCTAAGCAGCTTTGCTGTGGCCCAAGTTACCTGGTCCAACGCGTCAACAACTGGCGCGCCCTCCCCTTACTGCGGCTCGTGCTGGGACAGTGGTCGCGATCGCTTGGTTGCGTTTGGCGGGGCACTCGGCGCCACCGAACTCAACACCATGAAGGAATGGGATGGCACAGTGTGGCTGACCGTGAACCCGACGGTCCGACCGTCGGTCCGCCGACGCCCGGCGATGGTCTACGACGAGGCGCGCGGGGTAACCGTATTGTTCGGCGGGGGCAACGCGTTCAACAACGACACCTGGACGTGGAACGGCACCACCTGGACTCAGATGACCACGCCGACGGCACCGGCCGGGCGATTCGGCGCTGCGATGGCCTACGACAAGGCCCGCGAGGTAGTCGTGCTCTTCGGTGGCTTCGTGCCGTCGGGTCAGGACACCAACGACGTCTGGGAGTGGAACGGCACCACCTGGTCGCCGCGCCCGAGCATCGGTGGCGTGCCGATCGCTCGCGGTGCCCACCGCATGGCCTACCACGAAGCACTGCAAACGACCGTGCTGTGCGGCGGCTACAGCACCCCGCAAGCCAACACGCTGTCCGATGTCTGGTCATGGAACGGCACGTCGTGGAGCCAGGGACCGAACCTGGCTGCCAGCATCTGCGACCAGGTGTTCGCCTACGACCCGACCCGCCAGCGCATCGTGCTCTTCGGCGGCCTGCGCATCACGGCCGGGCCAGTGCTGACGGATCTCAACGCGACCTACGAATGGCACAACCAGTGGACGCAACGCAGCCCACTCTCGATACCGAGTTCGCGCAACGCGGGCGCCCAGGCGTACGATCCCGTCAACAACCGCGTGTTAAGCGCCGGTGGCACGACGGCCGCTGGCATTACCTTCGCGGATACTTGGGCCTACTCACCGGTATCGCCGGCGAGCGCCAACAGCTTTGGTAGCCCGTGCCTCACCACCTTGGGTCCAGTCGACCTCAAGGAACTGAGCCTGCCATACATCGGCCTGCCGTTTGAACAGCAGATCATCGACGCCTCGCCAACCGCCGCGATCGGCCTGGTCGTCTTCGGCGGTTCGAACACGACTTGGAACGGCCAGCCGCTGCCGTTCGACCTGACAGCGATCGGCGCTCCAGGTTGCTCCCTGCTGGTCAGCCTCGATGTCGCGGTCACCGTACTACTGACAAATGGTTCGGGCATTGCGACCTGGAACCTGCCGAATCTGGCGAGCGCCGTCGGCTTCCAATTCTTCACCCAAGGTGTCGTGCTCGACCCCAGCAGCCCATTGCCGTTCCAGGTCGACATGACATCCGCGCGACAGCTGGTGATCGGCAATCCCTAGCGCAGACTCACAGTGACCGCACGCGCCAGTTCCTTAGCTCGAGCGGCAGCGAGTGATCCTGGAACCCGATCGAACCCGTCTGCGGCCGGCCGGCGATCTTCTTGTGGTCGAGGCGCATCGTGTGCACGAGGCGACCGTTCAACGTGACGAGGATCACCCCGTTCTCGCACAGAACGTGCATGTGGTTCCACTCGCCGGGCGGCTTGGTCGCGTTTGAGGTCGGTGGGCCACCGGGGATGATGCCGCCGGAGTCGTGATCGGTGAGACGCTTCTTGCCTGGGGCCGTCGCGTAGAGCTGCACCTCGACACCGGTCGCGACCGGGCGCGCGACGTCACCGACGTGGAAGTAGAAGCCGCTGTTGCCCCTGGCTTGCAGGCGATAATCGAACTCAGCTTCGAACTCGGCGTAGTCACCGTTCATCCACAGGTAGTGGTTGTAGCGCTGCCAACCGGACTGGCCATCGCTCGGCGTCAGCTTGGCAACGCCATCGGCGAGCGTCCAGTTGCCCTCGGTCTTGCAGTTCGTCGCGAGGTCCTTGGCGGCGAGCGGCGTGGCCCACTTGCCAGGTTGTTCGAGCGGTAGGATCTCGACCTTGCGGAAGTGCACGGCGTGGCTCTCCGACTGCAGTGAGATCGTGCCACCGTGCAGCATCTTGTCGCGACCGTCAGCGAGCAGCTTCTTCGCTTGACCGTCGCGCGGGTCGAGCTGCGGCGCTTCGTGCTCGAGCACGGTGTGGCCGTCAACAAGATGGCGAATCTTGTCACCACGCACTTCGACCTCGACGGTGACCCAACCATCGCCTCGATAGGTCTCGGACTTCGAGTCTAGACAGTGCGGCGTGAACAGCTTGCCGTTGCGCACGACGTTGGTGCCCGGCGTGCACAGGTTCGCAGTCGAGCGCTCGCCCTTCTCGCGCCCACCGAGCAACTGCACTTCGATCGACACAGGGAAGTTCTGGTCCTTGCCCATCGACGCGACCGACTGGCCGTGAATCATCAAGCCGCTGTTGCGGAACGCCCAACCGGGACCGCCTTTCACCTGCGGACCGACGAAGCGATACTCGGCACGCAGCCGGTAGTTCGAAAACTCGGTCTTGTAGAACAGGTGACCGAAGCGCCGCTCAAACGCGTCATACTTGTCGTAGTTGACCGTTAGCAGACCATCGACGACACGGAACGTGTCGGCGAAATTGACGCCTGCTGCGTGGCCGCGGATCTTGGGGGTCCAACCAGTCAAGTCGCGACCGTTGAACATCTGGAGCCACTTCTGCTCCTTCGGTGCGGCACTGTCTTTTGCGGCGGCACTGTCTTGCGCAGCAACACTGTCTTGCGCAGACAATAGGCCAACGAGCGCGGCCACGGCCGTGATCCGAAGAATGGGCTGTACTAGGAGAGCAAAACACGGAGGGTTCATCGTGGCACGGTAACCGATGGGGCACCGGGCACGCCCAACAGGAAACGCCTATTGACGAGCTCTACTACTACAAAGCCGCGCGGTGCCGCAGCGTGGACGGTGCCACGCCATGCTCCGGTCGGGCTGCTGTGCAGTTTGTGCGACGAACGTTCGGAGCAAGACTTCGGCAGTCTACGCAGGAACCGTGCAATCGGCTCTCTTCGAAGGCGGGCTTGTTACGAAATGCACCAGCCCAGTTGGTAGCGATTCCCTATCTTGGTTGGCTCTGTATCCCCTCTGCCGCTCATCATGATCGCAAAGCTCCTGCCTGTCGTAGCCCTCTCCTTGCTGTTCGTCGACGATGCGGCCAGCCAAGAACTACCAAACCTCGACGCGCTCAGTTATCGCAGCATCGGTCCTTCGCGCGGCGGTCGCGCAACTGCGGTCTGTGGCGACGTCAACAACCTCGGCACGTTCTACATGGGCGCCACGGGCGGCGGCGTGTGGAAGACCGAGGACTTCGGCAAACGGTGGCGCAACATTTCGGACGGCTTCTTCACCAGCCCTTCTATCGGAGCGATCCGTGTCGCCACCACGGATTCAGATCTGATCTGGGTCGGAACGGGTTCGGACGGCATCCGCAGCAACGTGATCCCCGGCCGCGGCATCTACAAATCAACCGACGCCGGTAAGACCTGGCAGTTTATGGGGCTAGAGAACGCCGGCCAGATTGGCGCGGTAGAGATCCATCCAACCGATCACAACATCGTGTTCGTCGCGGCGATCGGCAGTGCCTTTGCCGCCAACGACGAACGCGGTGTCTATCGCAGCAAGGACGCCGGCAAGACGTGGCAACTGGTCTTCCACATCTCCGCGACGTGCGGAGCCGTGGACCTCGAGATCCACCCCGCCAACCCCGACATGATCTACGCGTCGATGTGGGAAGCCGAACGCAAGCCGTGGACGATCAAGAGCGGCGGCCGGCAAGGCGGCGTTTGGCGCACTGCCGATGGCGGCGACTCGTGGCAACAACTTGGCGGCGGCCTGCCAACTGGTATCGTCGGCAAGAGCGACCTCGCGGTTTCGTTCTCGGAGCCTGACGTGCTTTGGGTACTGATGGAAGCAGCTGAGAAGCCCGGGCTGTATCGCTCCGATGACCACGGCGAGACGTTCGCGTTCGTCAGCAACCAACGCGGCCTGCTCGATCGCCCGTTCTACTACTGCAACATCGATTGCGATCAGAGCGACGTCAACCACCTGATCGTCAACGCAACGGGTTGCCAGGAATCGACCGACGGTGGCAAGAAGTGGCGCCGTCGCTTCACGCCACACGGCGACAACCACGAGACCTGGATCCACCCGGAGCACCCCAAGATCATGGTGCAATGCAACGACGGTGGCGCCAACGTCACGACCGACGGTGGCGACTCGTGGTCGACGCAAAACAACCAACCGACGGCGGAGCTCTACCAGGTCGCAGTCGACGACCGCTTCCCCTACTGGGTCTACGCGGGGCAACAGGACAACTCGACGATTCGCGTTCCGAGCCGCGCGCCATACTCCGCGCTGGGCGGGCCTGGGTCGCTATGGCAATCCGTCGGCGGCTGCGAAACCGGTCCGGCTGTGCCCAAACCAGGTGATCACGACATCGTCTACGCCAACTGCAAGGGGCGTTTTGGCGTCTACAACCATCGCACCGGACAAGAGCAACACTACTACGTCGGCGCCGAGAGCCTCTATGGCCACAACCCGCGCGATCTCCAGTATCGCTTGCAACGTGTGGCGCCGATCTCGTTGTCCCCGCACGACAAGGAGGCCGTCTACCACGGCTCACAGTTCTTGCATCGTTCCCGCAACGGTGGCAAGACGTGGCAGACCATATCGCCGGACCTGACGGCATTCGAAGCGGACAAGCAGGTCGTCTCGGGTTCGCCGATCACGCGCGACATCACCGGCGAAGAGTACTACTCGACGCTCTACGAGATCGCCGAATCACCAGTGCAGAAGGGCCTGATCTGGACCGGCGCCAACGATGGGCCGATCTACGTGACTCGCGACGACGGCGAGAACTGGCACGACGTGACCCCCAACATGCCAAAGGGCGGCCGCGTGCAGACGATCGAACCTTCCTCGTTCGACGCGGGCACTGCCTATGCGTGCGTGCTGCGCTACCAACTGGGCGACCAATCACCACACGTCTACAGAACCACCAACTTCGGCGCGACCTGGCAACGCATCGCCAACGGTCTGCCCCACAACTGCCCGGTACGCGTGCTGCGCGAAGACCCGCAGGACAAGGATGTGCTTTACCTTGGCACCGAATGGGGCATGTATGTGTCACTGGACGCCGGCAAGTCGTGGCGCTCGTTCCAACAAAACCTGCCAGTCACACCAATCACGGACATGGTCATCCATCGCGATGACCTGGTCGTGTCGACGATGGGCCGTTCGTTCTGGATCCTCGACGACATCTCTGCAGTGCGCGCGCTCAAGGGAGTCGACGTGAGCATTGCGACGCTGCTGCCGCCACGTGCCGCCGTTCGCACGCGACTGCGCGGCGCTGGTGCCACCCTGCACTACATCCTGCCCGAGGATACGAGTGGACTGCAAATCGAGATCCGCGACCTGTCGAAGCAGAAGCCCGAATTGATCCGCACGATCAAGGCGAGCAACCGCCGACCATCGTCAGGCCGGCGCGATCAAGGCATGCGCTCACCGTTCCGCCGCGGTGGCGGTGGCCGGGCCCTATCGATGAGCAAAGGCTTCCATCGCTACACTTGGGACATGCGTCGCGATGGTGTCAGTGGCCGCGGGCCCATGGTCGCGGCGGGCACGTATGAAATCTGCCTCGTGCATGCCAACGGCGTCAGCACGCAGCGGTTGACGTTGACGATGGACCCACGCGTGGCGGCTGAAGGCATCACCGCAGAAGACCTTCAGGCTCAGGCTGACCTGATCCTCGAAATGCAGGCGCTGAGTGCGAAGACCACCAAACTCGTCGCCGACGTACGCCGCATGTCGCGCACCCAGATGTCCAAGAAGCGCGGTGAACAACTCGACGCGATCCGCGCAAAGCTGATCAATGCGTCCATCACCTACCCACAGCGAATGCTGCAAGCGCAAGTTGGCTACCTCAGCTCGATGCTCGACCGCGCCGATCAACGACCGGGCGACGACGCCTACGCGCGCATGAAGCAGCTGAAGGCGGAGGTCGCGGCCGTTGCCGCCGAACTCGAAGCGCTGCAGTAGACGGTTCTAGCAACCCGTTGAAGAAGTGCTTCGCTCGGCACGGGCGTGAACATCGATGCGGATCTGTGCGCGGAACGCAGGGCAGGTGCCCGGCGACTTCCGCTACAGCAACTTCGCGATCTCGACGATGCCCGGTTCGCGTTTCGTCATGCACCGCATCGTTTCGCGCACGGAGGCCGGCATACGCCAATCACTGTTTGACGGGACCTATCGCGAAACTCGCCCAACCGGCGTGACCGAGCGCGTGCTGACAGCGACAGAAGAAGAACAGGTAATGCGCGAGACCTTTGGGCTCGACCTACCGAGCCCTTTGCTGTGGCGGCCACCAAGCACTCAGTAGTTGACGAAGACGCGTTCGTTGCGGCCAATCACTGGTCCGGATGGCACGCCGTCCGGCGTCATCTTAGGCGACTCGCCAACCAAGCAACGCACGCCTTCCAGCAAGACGACACCGATGACGAATGACCACAGCAGACGTTTCAACGCGTTCTCGCCGAGACGGGCGAGCACAAGACAATCGATCGCCAACGCCCACAGCAAGATGAAGCTGGGCACGCACAGGGCGCCGAGTCGCGCGTAGCCGAAGAACAACACGACAGTGATCAGCTTCGACACGACAAACAACACGTGCGGCCCAACGCCACTGGTTGCACGCGCCGTCCAGAGGCCGATGCCCGCCAACAAGAACAGCAGGGCCCGCCACGTCGTCGCCAACCATCCGGTCGCGACGGTGACATCGACGGCCTCGCGCACGCCAGACAAACCGAGTGGCGCACCGTAGCTGCCAACTCCCATTGCGACACCGCGCCAAGTGATCTCCACCTTGTTAGCCATCAACGCCAACGCCCACCCAGGGTCCGCCATCATTCGCTCGAGGCCAATGCGGTAGCCGTGGTTGAGGATCTCATTGTGCGGCGGGTAGTTGAACCGCAACGGACCGTTGGGTTGCAGACACACCTGAATCATCGACGAGTATCGCTCAAGGCCGCCGACAAACGGCGGCCGGTGATCGAGTGCCGTTCGCGAGAAGCCGCCGCTCTGCCCCTCATAGTTGGCCAGAGCGAAGTTCATCGGCCCATACAAGGCTAGCAACGGCGTCGACAACGCTTCGGGGCGCGAGCCAAACGCATCATCCAGTATCGACAGGTCCGACATCCTGACCCGTTTGCCGCCGCGCAGCTTGACGGTGTTGTTGACGAAGGCAAACGTAGCCACGCGCGCAAATGCCGGCATGTTGCGCACCGCGACGACCGCGTCTTCATCCCATTCTAGCGAGTTGGCCAACGGCAACGACGCTGGGGCCTGGCCGGGAAAGCCCACGGTATTCGCATTCGCGACCGAGTCCGCTGCGTGGGCTTGCCACGGCAAGAACACGAGCACGATCGTCGCCAGCGCTGCGAGTGCGCCACCACGGCCATGCGGGCGTGAGCGAATGGCCAGCCACAACAGTGCCAGCACGACAAACGCGAGATGATCGACCCGCACAAAGCACAAGAAGGCCTGCGTCACCCCAAACCAAACCGCCGCGCCGTAGTTTCTACCCCGGCGCATCGCGTCATACGGAAACAGTCCGAGCAAGAACAACACCAGGTACGGAACGTCGGAATGCAGCCCACTGCCGACGACGATCAAGCTGGTACTGACCGCGCATAGCAGGCCAGAGACCAGGGCAACGCGCTCGGAGAACCCTCGCCGAAGCAACAGGTACAGCAAAGGCGCGAGCACCGCGCCGAGTACGACCATGACGAACCGGGCAAACCCGAACGATGCCCCATCCGTCAGCCACGGCGTCAGCCAGATCATGCCGGGCGGATGCATCGGCAACGCGAGCTGGATGTTGGTTCCGGGCTCACTGAGGAACGACAGCCATTTCGGCGCATCGCCCTCGTAGGCAATCGAGTTTGGCAACTCTCGGTCTGGCGTCGCCAACCAGAAGCACAGGCGGACCAATGCCGCCAACGCGAACAGACTCAGCGCCCGCACTCGGCTCGATGCAAAACTCATGGATGCCGCTACTGCAGCATCACGACCGGTGCATTGCCACCAAATGCGATGGAACCGTTGGCAACGACGAGCGATTGGAACGCGACCTGCACTCCGATCAGCCCGGCCTGCACCGGCAAGGGCAGTTCGAACGACACGTATTCGCTACTGGTCAGGATCTCGAGCGGAAAGAGCGCGACCGTCGACGGATCGAGTAGCAACTGCCCGGCAACTCCCGGCGCCGTCAAACCCGGGCCGAGTCCCAATGCGCCGATCGGCAGCAAGAGGCCACCGAGTGGCCCGTTCATGCCGACGCGCAGGCTCGTGCCGAGCTTGCCCGAGCCGAGCAACGTCACCGCGCCATCCTCGCCTGCGCCGACGATTTCAAAGCCATCGATGCAAGCCTCGACCAACGACGGCGAGAAGTCCTGTGCCCGCACCCGCACAACCATCTGATTCGTCAACGGCGGCGGCAACGGCAACTCAAGTCGTAGCCACGAGCCCGTCGACGTATTGCGCGAATAGAGTGCGCTCCAGGTGTTGCCGCCGTCGCGGCTGAACTCAACGACCAACGAGTCGTCGCCGACGCTCTCGCCGTAGTGCACGTCAAAGTTGACGCTCGCAACGCCGAGGTGCGACAGGTCCATGACCGGCGACCACAGGTCCGTGTAGCCAGTGTCGACGTCGTAGGTGCCTGCCGAGGTTCCGGGGCGGCCATCCGTCACCCAGCAGTTGGCACCGCCAGGAGTCGTCTGCGTGCCAGGCTGAAGGATCACGCCACCGGAAGTTGTCTGTGTTGGAGTGGCGCGTTCCCACAGGCCCGTCGTCGCCGTTCCTCCCGGGGCGCGCGAAAAGCCGTGGTCCTGTTCGAAGTCGTCATCGACCGCTGGGCGCAACGCCACCAACAGAACATCGAGTGGTTCGTCCTGCGTGCGACCATCGCCGGTAACGCGCACGAGCAACTGCGCCACATTGCCACTGAAGTTGGCCGGCACCGAGAACGTCAACGGCATGCTTGCGTTGTCACCACTGCCGAACGCAGCGACGGAACCCACGGAC
>JAPYTD010000085.1 GCA_029936315.1 Planctomycetota bacterium
CGACACTTACCTTGAGACCCTGATCGGCGAAGACAAGTTCGCATTCTATGAGGCAGTCCGCGACTTTGGCGACGCGGAGATCGCTCCGCACCTTCTGAGCTGGGAGCGCGAGCACCAGCTCGTGCCCGATTCGTGCATCCGCGCAATGGGTGACCTCGGCCTGTTTGGTCTGCCGATCGCCGAGGAATACGGCGGCCAGGGCGGCGACCACACCGACCTGTGCCTGATGGGCCTCGCGCTCGGCTACCACAGTCAGTCGGTTGCGATCACCCCGGGAGCCGCAATCTCACTCGGCGCCAAGCCCGTGCAAATGTTCGGCACCGAAGAACAGAAGAAGGCCCACTTGCCGGCGCTCGCCAAGGGCGAACGCATGTTCGTGTTCGGCCTGTCCGAACCCGGCCGCGGCAGCGATGCCGCCAACCCGGAAGTCACCGCCACAAGGGCTGGCGACAAGTGGGTCATCAACGGCGAGAAGTGCTGGTCGACCAACGCGCGCTGGGCAAGTCACGTCATCGTGCACGCGCTGACCGCACCCGAAGCGCCCAACGGCAAGCGCTCCACGTGCTTCATCGTGCCCATGGATGCCAACGGCGTCTTCTACCAGGAGATGCAGGGCAAGAAGGTGTGGGAGCAGTCCTCGACCGGCTCGATCATGTTCGAGAACGTCGAGGTGCCGAACGATGCGATTCTCGGCATCGAGAATGCTGGCTTCAAGGTGATGGTGACGACGCTCAATGGCGGCCGTTTGTTCATCGCCGCGCTAGCACTGGGTTCACTCGCGTTTGCCCTCGACAAGTGCCGCGTCTACGCCGAAGAACGCATCCAGTTCGACAACAAGCCGATCGGCCGCTTCCAACGCGTGCAAGACGTCATCGTCGACATGGACATCGCACTGGAGCGAGGCCTCACCTGGCTGATGCACTCGTGCAAGCTATTCGAAGCTGGCAAGCTGTCGCGCGAATCCGCCGCCAAGGTAAAGGTCGACTGCAGCCGCTCGGCCAGCGACCTCGTCAGCCTCGGCATGGAGATCTGCGGCGGCGTCTCGTGCTTCGACGAGTTCGGCCTGATCCGCCACCACAACGACCTGTTTGTGACGCGAGTCGGCGAAGGCAGCAACTTCGCGCTGAAGGACCTGATCGTGCGGCCACTGCGCAAGTAGCGCAGCGAGCAGTAGGCCAAAGCCATCAGCAGGCAGGCCATCAGGGCAAGCGGCTCGATCAGTGGCCGCTACGCGCGCCGTGTTGGCGCAGCAACTCTGCCGTCACCGGGCGCTCGCCTGTGCTGCACCAACCGCGAATCGGTCTAGTGCCGATTCTGCATGCCGTAGTCGAGCACCTGGCCGAAGCATTCGACTTGCACGCGCGCGTTGTTGCCCGTGAAGATCACGTCACCGGTGACAGTCACTCCAGTCACGTTGCATTGGCCGCCGACGATCAGGTTGCCGTCGATGACTGTCTGGCCAAAGCCTGCTCCCTTGACTCTGGTTCGCTTCTGTTCGAGAACCAAGTTGCCAACAAAGCGACCTGCGACGATCTCGTTGTCACCGTGCACGGCAATCGCGGCCGTGTCGAATGTGTGCAGGTGGACAAACTGCGACACGGCATTGCCGGCCGTCTCACCCACTGGCGCCGGTTTGATGCCACGACCAGCCGCACCCGAAGATGCTCCCGTCGAGTCGGTGCACGCTCCGTGCGTTGTCGACAGGGCAGAGGCATAGTCAGCAGGAATCGTCCCACAACTGGCGCCGATACCGGACAGAGCGATCACGAACAGAGTAGCTTTGGTCTTCATTTCCTTCCTCCAAGCGATGGGCTTGCCATCACTTTGTCGGAAGAGCCAAGGCACTTCCGAACGCCTAGTTTTGGCAACTGCTGCGCTCCACTACTGCGCAGGCCCCAAGTCACTGTGGCATCGGGGGTTCAGATCACCCCAATCACTCCGGGCCTGTCTCAGACCGAGAGAACACCTAGCGCGCCCTTGGCGGTTGGCGCGGCCAACGCCGCCAAACGAACCGGCTGCCACCACGTACACCACCACCAACAGCCAAGTGACCAGCCCTTGCGGGAGCGTCGTTGCGGGGCATGCTGAGCGCGAAATGTCACGCCCCCTCCCCAACCTCGCCCGCATCACGCGGCTGCGCGAACTGTTCCTCGAAGAGCGTCGCGCCAAACGCGCTCTCGGCGACTACTGGCGGGACCCAAAGGACATCGAGGCCTACGACGCCGTGCTCGCCGCGCGCATCGGCTGGAAATGGGACGCCGCGCTCGCGGAGTGCGCCGATCGCGGCTTTGCGCGCGCCGACGGCCAGGTCGTGCTCGACTACGGCTGTGGCTCCGGCATTGCCGCGCGTCGCTTCGTCGAGCACTTCGGCGCCGGCGAGTTGCTAGTGCACGATCGCTCCGCGCACGCAATGACCTTTGCCCTCAAGAGCCACGCCGAAGCGACCCCGCGCATTCCGGCAAAGCGGCTCCCTGCCGTGCGCGACGCGGCCCCCGACGTCCTGTTGGTCAGCCACGTGCTTGCCGAACTCGACCAGGACGGCGAAGATGAACTGCGCGCCCTGATCTCGCGAAGCAAACGTGTGCTCATCGTCGAGCCAGGCAACCGGCGCGTCGCACGCCAACTCTCGCAGCTCCGCGACGAGTTTCTGGACACGTTCTATCTGCAAGCACCCTGTCCCCATCAGGGCACGTGCCCGGCCCTGACCGAGGCCAACGACTGGTGCCACTTCTTCGCGACCCCACCACCAGAAGTGTTCACCGACGGATTCTGGGCCCGGGTAGCGCGCGAACTGAACATCGACCTGCGGTCGCTGCCGTATGCGTTTCTCGCGATGTGCCGCAAGGACGCTGGCCCCGCTCCACCGGCCCTAGAAGACCCGGAGCGACTGCTAGGCCGCGCCGAGATCCTCAAACACTTCGCCCGGGTACGCTGTTGTTCCGACCGCGGGCTGGAGCTGATCGAGATCACCAAACGGCACGAAACCAAGATCTGGCGGGCACTTAAGAAGCGGCCCGAGCAAGTCCGTCAGGCCCAGGCCGAACGAAACAAGGACTGACGTCGTCGTTGGGTTGCTCCTCTTGCGCCCCCTCACGGTCCGGGGCAGCAACAGATATGGCGTCGACGCAGAAATGTGGCTCAGAATCACGCGCCGGCCTCCACACCCCTGGGCAGACGCATTTTCCACTCAAGAAGTCAGCCCCATGCGCTCCCCGGAATGGACCGACAAGTGCCGAGATGAGCGCCGTAGCACAAGATACGGGCACGCGGCCGTGCGGACATTGGGCCGCAACCGCGAGGCAAGAAAGCAAGCTATGGCCCGGGCCCGCAAACACCCGATTCAAGGGGCCAACCTGAGTTCCTGGAGCCGAGATCCTTGACAGTTGGTTCCCACCGGCCCTAACAAGGCGCCTCGGTCCCACCGCAAACGCAATGGCCAAGAAGCAAGAAGGCACCCCCGTCGTGATTGTCGAGTCGCCCGCCAAGGCGCGCACAATCGCCAAATACCTTGGGTCTAACTACCGCATTGAAGCCAGCATAGGTCACATCCGCGACCTGCCGAGCACGGCCAGTGAAGTACCTGCCAAGCTCAAGGGCGAGAAGTGGGCCAAGCTCGGCATCAACGTCGAGGACGAGTTCAAAGCCCTCTACGTCGTGCCGGCGGCGAAGAAGGAGCACCTGAAGAAGCTCCGCGCGATGGTCAAGGATGCGTCCTGCCTCTACCTCGCGACCGATGAAGACCGCGAAGGAGAGTCCATTTCGTGGCACCTGCTGGAGGAGCTGAAGCCGAAGTGTGAGACGAAGCGCCTGGTGTTCCACGAGATCACCAAGACCGCGATCCTCAAGGCACTCGAGAGTCCGCGCGAGATCGACATGAACCTGGTCGAGGCGCAGGAAACGCGCCGCCTGGTCGACCGCCTCTACGGCTACACGGTCTCACCGCTGCTCTGGAAGAAGGTCAAGCCGAAGCTCAGTGCCGGCCGGGTGCAGAGCGTCGCGGTGCGCGTCATCGTCGAACGCGAACGCGAGCGCATGCGCTTCGTGCCGGCTGACTACTGGAGCCTCGAAGTCACGTTTGCTGGACGCAAGACTGGAGGCAAGACTGGAGGCAACGAGATCATTCCGTTCCCCGCCAACTTGCACACCGTGGACGGCAAGCGCGTCGCGTCCGGGCGCGACTTCGACGCCGACACCGGCAAACTGAAGGACGGCGGCAAACTGGCCAGCGGCGGCGAAGTTGCCGCGTTGACCGAAGCGACGGCGACGAGCCTCGCTGCCGAGCTGAAAGGTAAGCCTGGCAACGTCACCAAAGTCGACCAGAAGCCGTACACCGAACGACCGCAACCGCCGTTCACGACATCGACGCTGCAACAGGCAGCCGCGCGCAAGCTGCGCTTCGCGGCGCAACGCACGATGCGCGCCGCCCAGCGCCTGTATGAGAACGGCTTCATCACCTACATGAGGACAGACTCGACGACGCTGAGTTCGCAGGCGATTGACGCCGCGCGCTCGCTGATCGGCAAGGAGTTTGGCACCGAGTACTATCCCGACAAACCACGCACCTACGCGACGAAGGTCAAGAACGCGCAGGAAGCCCACGAAGCGATTCGACCCGCCGGCGAAGCCTTCACGCATCCCAACGATCTGTCAGCCGATATGGGCGTCGACGAGCGCAAGCTCTACGAACTCATCTGGCGGCGCACGGTCGCGAGCCAGATGCGCGACGCCAAGGGTCAGCGCACGACGATGACGCTGGTCATGAAGACCGAACAACACGGCGACGCGCGCTTCACGGCGACCGGCCGCACCGTCGACTTCGCCGGCTACCGTCTGGCCTACGTCGAGGACCTTGACGACACCGATGCCGAAGCCGCTAAGGCCGACGCCGAGCGCGTGCTGCCCAACCTCAAAGAAGGCGAAAACGCCGGCGCACAGGAACTGATCGCATCGGGCCACACGACCCAACCACCGGGGCGCATCACCGAAGCAGGCCTGATCAAAGAACTCGAAGCGCGCGGCATCGGTCGCCCGTCGACCTACGCGTCAATCATCGAGACGATCGTGCGCCGCAACTACGTCTGGAAGAAGGGCTCGGCGTTGGTGCCGACCTTCACCGCGTTCGCAGTCGTCGATCTGTTGGCGCAGTATCTCGGCTGGCTCGTCGACTACACGTTCACCGCGCAGATGGAGAACGACCTCGATGAGATCAGCAACGGCCGCGCCAACCGCACCGATTACCTCAAGCAGTTCTTCCTGGGCAACGGTTCTCCCGGGCTGCAAGACCAGATCACCAACGTTCAAGACGACATCGATCCGCGCAAGATCTGCTCGATCCCACTCGGCAACAACGCAGAAGGCGAACTCGTCGAGATTCGCGTCGGCCGCTACGGCCCGTTCTTGTCGTGCGGTGACAAGAGCGCGCCGGTGCCGGATGAAACGCCTCCCGATGAGCTGACGTTGGCCTACGCGATTGAGCTGATCGCGAAGGGTGGCGAAGGCCCAAAGGAACTCGGCGAGCATCCCGAATCCGGCCTCAAGGTCTATCTCAAGGTCGGTCGCTTCGGCCCCTACTTCCAACTCGGCGAAACGCCGGAGAAGGTCAAGGGCAAGAAGACCAAGAAAGAGGACATGCCCAAGATGGCGTCGCTGCTCACTGGCATGGACCAGGAGACAGCGACCCTCGAAGACGCGCTCGCGGTGCTTTCCCTGCCACGCACGGTCGGGGTCGGCAAGCCACCGCTTGCCGAAGAAGCAGCAGAACTGCCGCTGCTCGCCGCCAACGGTCGCTACGGCCCCTACCTCAAGTGGGGCAAGGACACGCGCAGCATTCCGCCGGGCGGGTCACCATTGACCTTCACGATGGAAGAGGCGTTGAAGCTCTACGCCGAACCCAAGAAGCGTGGCCGCAGCACACCAAAGGTTCTCAAAGAACTTGGCGAGCATCCGGACTCGAAGGAGCCGATCAAGCTGCATGAGGGTCGCTTCGGCCCCTACGTAAGCGATGGCACCACCAACGCATCCGTGCCGAAGGGCGAAGATGCCAACGAGCTAACGCTCGGTCGCGCCCTTGAGTTGATCGAAATACGCGCCGCAAAGGGCCCGGCCAAGAAGAAGAAAAAGAAGGCGAAGAAGAAGACCGCCAAGAAGACTGCGAAGAAGGCGGCAAAGAAGACCGCCAAGAAAGCCTCCAAGAAGGCCAGCAAGAAGGTCGCGAAGAAAGCAGCTGCGAAGACCAGCGACGACGAGTAGCGCGTGCGCCGTTGCACGCAGACGAATCACTCCACGCGCAAACAGCTGTTGAAGAACTGCACCAACCGTTCGCGCTCCGACTGCATGGTCGTCGCAACGGGATGCCCATAGATCGCAACCTCGACGAACTGCTTCGGCTCCCCCGCCGCAGCATGCAACGCGCGGCCCTGCACAATCGGAACAACCGGATCCTTCGCACTGTGGAAGCACAGGATCGGCGTCGGCGCGATGCTCGCGATCGAGTCGGCGGGACTATGGCTGTTGGATAACAACAGCCAAGCCAACGGATACGTCAGCCACAAGCCGCCGATGGCTTCGTTGCCCATGCCGATGTAGTGCGCAAACGTGCTGTCGAGCGCGAGACCGCGCACCTTCCTGCCACTCTCTCCGAGCGCCGCAGTGGCACACGCCCCACCAAGACTCTGCCCAAATACCAGCAAGCGATCCCCATCGACGTCGGCGCGTTGGCTGACGTGCTCGAGTGCTGCCAACGAGTCCTCGTGCAGGCCCTGCCGCGACGGCGAACCTTCGGACTGACCGTAGCCGCGATAGTCGAACGTGAACACGTTGAAGCCCTCGGCCGGCAGCCAATCGACAAACGAAACGTGGCTCGTCAGATTCTGCGCGTTGCCGTGGAAGTAGACGACAGTGCCAATCGGCTTGCCCATCGCCGGCAGGAACCAGGCGTGCAGCTTGGTCCCGTCCTTGCTGGCGAAGGTGACATCCTGTGCACCAGGGATCGAATTGCGGGCGCGGTAGCGGTGCGAGTCGGGGTGATAGAACAGGCCGTTGCAGCCTTTCACGGTCACTGCCAGCATTAGCAAGACTCCAACCAGCGCAACGCGCTTCCGGCTACTACGGCCAGTTCTAGATGATGACTCGGATGCCCCAGGCGCATTCATACACCCCAGCGTATCGCGACTTTGCCACCCCAGGAACCCACACCAACCCTTGCGCAGCCGGGATCATCGCCCATGATCCGCGCATGCCGTCCGTCGAGACCCCCGACGTTAACTCCATCGACCCCACCCTCGACCTGTTCGCCGAGATCGATCGCCTCCGCACCGAGAAGAAGGCGCTCATTCTCGCGCACTATTATCAGGATCCGGACATCCAGGACATTGCCGACCACCTCGGCGATTCGCTGGACCTGGCCAAGCGCGCCCGCGATGCCAGGGAAGCTGAAGTCATCCTGTTCTGCGGCGTGCACTTCATGGCGGAGACCGCCAAAATCGTGAACCCCAGCAAGATCGTGATCCTGCCGGACCTTGAGGCTGGCTGTTCCCTCGCCGAGCAGTGCCCACCGGATCAGCTCAGGGCGTGGAAGGCGCAACATCCCGATCACTTCGTCGTCATGTACATCAACTGCTCCGCCGGCACGAAGGCCGAGAGCGACATGATCTGCACGTCGTCGAATGCGGAAGCAATCATCAACTCGGTTCCTTTGCACCGACCGATCCTGTTTGGCCCGGACAAGAACCTCGGCGCATTCTTGATCAAGAAGACGGGGCGGCAAATGGACCTGTGGCCGGGCGCGTGCATGGTGCACGAGACGTTTAGCTCGCAGAAGATCATCAAGCTGAAGGCGCGGCACCCGAAGGCGCAGTTCATCGCGCATCCCGAGTGTGAAGACCACGTGCTGTTGCTAGCCGACTTTGTCGGTTCGACTTCCAAGCTGCTGCAGTACGTGCAGGAAGATGCTGGCAAGCAGTACATCGTCGGCACCGAGACCGGCATCCTGCACACGATGAAGAAGCATGCTCCGGACAAGGAGCTGATTCCGGTGCCCTACGAGGACCGCTCAGCGGCGTGCCAGGGCTGCAACAGCTGCCCGCACATGAAGCTCAACACGACCGAGAAGATCTACCTGGCGCTGCGCGACCTGAAGCCCCGCATCGAGATGCCCGAAGACCTTCGCAAGCGCGCCCGCCTGCCACTCGATCGCATGTTGGCGATCAGCTAGCCATGGCAACAAGCAAGGGAATGCCGCTGCTGGCGGGAATCGCGGCAATCATGATCGTCTCGTACACGGTGTTTCGGCTGCAATACGCAGCCAACCACCTGCCGTATGATCCGGGCAAGCCGTTTCCTACCGTCGAGGTGCCCGTCGAGCCAGCCGCCGAACTCCCGGCGCAGCTGCACCAAGCGTTCTTGTCGCAGCACTCGGCGCGACTCGTCTCGGCGACTGGCGAGCTCACGACCTACGAGGCGTGGCCGTTGTTTGGGCTTGAGCGAGAGCGAGCCATTCGCCAGCTCGACGAGCAAATCGAGGCGGCACGCAAGATGCCAGTGGCGCAACGCAACTCCGACACTTGCCAACACCTTGCGACGGTTGTTGCGGCACGCAAGCTGATCGAAACCGATGCTGTCTTTGTGCTCGAGGAAGAGCTTGAGACCATCAAGGGCCACGGCGACTGGCGGTATTGGAGCAGCCTGCTGTTCGAGACGAAGGATCGCCGGCGCATTCTGCATGTGTCCATCGACCTGGACGAGTTTCCGTTCGTGCGCGACGCGGCCAAAGCCGACTCGCGCACTTTCGACCCTCGCTAGCAGGGATCAGCAGAACTGCAGACCGGCCCTTTGAGGCAGTGACTCGTAGGACTCGGAGTGGCACACTTGCGTTCCAGCAATGCCAACACACAACGAGCTCGATCCTCTCGGTGATGAACTTCGTTCGGCACGCTCGGCAAAACCGTGTGTGCTCGTCATCTTCGGCGCGACCGGCGACCTGACCAAACGCAAGCTGGTGCCATCGCTAATGGGCCTGAGCAAGGACGGGCTGTTGCCGTCGGGCTTCGCAGTGGTCGGCTTTGCACGACGACCCTGGACGGACGATTCGTTTCGCAAGGTATGTGCCGAAGGCGTCGAGACGTTTGGTCGCCAGGACACACCCGAACACTTCGAACAGCATCGCGACGCGTTCACCTACCTGCAGTCGAACTTCCATAACCCCGAGGGTTACGCGGAGCTGCGCGAGAAGCTCAAGTTGATCGACAACGCCCGTGGCACCGCCGGCAACCGCATCTTCTACCTCGCGACGCCACCAAGCGCGTACTCAAGCATCCTTGAGAACCTGG
This sequence comes from Planctomycetota bacterium, assembly GCA_029936315.1. Lineage (GTDB taxonomy): Bacteria > Planctomycetota > UBA1135 > UBA1135 > UBA2386. Next base: position 9,327 of record JAPYTD010000085.1, read on the forward strand.
CTAACGCTGGCCTGTCGACGGAGGAGGACGGCAGCTTTGCCCGCGTGATCGTCGAGAAGCCGTTCGGTCGCGATCTTGGCACGGCGACGGCGCTTAACAACCAGGTCAGCGCAGCCTTCCACGAGCGGCAAGTGTTTCGCATCGACCACTACCTCGGCAAGGAGACGGTCCAGAACATCCTCGCACTGCGGTTCGCCAACGGCATCTTCGAGCCACTCTGGAACGAGAAGTTTGTCGACCACGTGCAGATCACCGTCGCCGAATCGATCGGCGTCGGCTCGCGCGCCGGCTACTTCGAGGAGTCCGGGGTCATTCGTGACATGATCCAGAACCACCTGATGCAGGTGATGACACTGGTCGCGATGGAACCGCCGGCGGCGATGACCGCCGATGCGGTGCGCGACGAGAAGGTCAAGGTACTCAAAGCAATCCGCACCTTCGATCCCGCCCAAGTCGAAGAAGCCACCGTGCGCGCGCAATACACCAGCGGCTCGTTTGGCGGCAAAGACGTCAACGGCTACCGGCAGGAAGAAGGCGTGCCAGAGGATTCGGTTACTGAGACCTACGCTGCCGTGCGGCTGCAAATCGATAACTGGCGCTGGTCACGAACCCCGTTCTTTCTGCGATCCGCGAAGCGCATGCCTCGACGCGTCACCGAAGTCGCGATTCAGTTCAAGCAACCGCCGCACATGTTGTTTGACGGCGCGCAGGCAAAGCAACCCAACATGCTGCTATTGCGCATCCAGCCTGACGAAGGCGTCGCCATGCGCTTCGGTGCCAAGGTGCCTGGCCCAGACGTTCGCATTCGCGATGTGCGGATGGACTTCCGCTACGGCACTGCCTTCGGCGGGGAAACAGTCGACAGCTACGAACGCCTGCTGCTCGACGCAATGCTAGGCGACGGGACGCTGTTCGCTCGCGCCGACGAAGTCGAAGAAGCGTGGCGCATCGTCGACTCGATCATCGCCGGGTGGAAACTGTCGAGCAAACTGCCCGAAGGCTATGTCGCCGGCACTTGGGGCCCGAAGCAGGCGGACATCTTACTGGGCGTTGGCCGCACCTGGAGGCGCCCGTGAGCGGCCCGACGTTTGACAGAACGGCGACGCAGACGAGCAACTGGACCGAGCTGCCTTTGGCCGTACACGGCTTGTGGGACACCTGTATGCAGAACCAGGATGGCTCTGATGTCGCCCGCGCGTTGACGATGAACTTGATTTGCATCGCCGACGTCGGTGATGCAGAGTCGCTGCGCACGATCACCGAGCAACTGCATCGCCAAACACCGTTGCGCGCCTTCTTGCTGCTGCTCGACGAAGAAGCAGCCAACGAAACTGCCGAGCTGTCGGCAACGACCAGGTGCCACGACAACATTCGCGACATCGTGCTCGAAGAGATCGTGCTGCACGTGAGCACCAAAGACCTGACACGCATTCCCGGCTTGTTGCGGCCGTTGATCATCGACGACCTGCCGAGCCACCTGCTGTGGTCGCTACCGTGGCCCGCCAAGGAAGAGTCGTTCGACACGCTGGCGCAACTTTGCCAACATGCAATCATCGACTCGTCGGGTTTTGGCAACCCAGCACGCGAACTCCCGATCCTGTCGCAGCGTCGGGAGAACGGTCAGCAACTGACCGACCTGAGCTGGCTGCGCGTGCAACCCTGGCGCCGCGCCCTGGCCGAGGCTTTCGAGCGTTTCCAGTGGCAACCCAACACGCAAGTCTCGGGCACCGTGCGCCACGGCAAGACCGCGCGGGCCGCGGCAATGCTGCTGTCCGACTGGCTGCACGAGCGACTCGCAGTATCGGTCGCACTAGAACCGAATGGCAACGCCGATTCGATCGGCCCCGATCACGTCTCGCTACAACTCGCATTGGAGAGCGGCGGCATCGAGATCGTCATCGACATGCAGGGCGACAAGCTGGTCACGCACGTGACCACGCAATCGCACTGCTACATGCCGTTCCGCTCGGCGGCGCAACGTGGCACGGATGCCAAGTTGGTCTCGCTCGCAATCGACGCGAGCTAGGTCGCGCCGACCAGCAGTAGTTCCTAGTGGTTCTTGTCCGGCTTACCGGGCACTTCTGGCTTGCCGGTTTCGCCCGGCGCGCCACGCGCACCTGGTTGCGTGCCCTGCCCACCCTCTTCCTGCTGCTTCAACAGGTGGATCGAGTGGGGGTGCCAGCCAACAACCAGCGAGCCATGAACCCAAGGGACAACGCCTACTTCTGCGCAAGGTCGACCCAGACCAGCCGATGATCCGAAGCCTCGACGAGCTTCAGCCGGGGATCGTGGGACTTGGGCCAAAACACACCAGCGCCCAGAACCCGCAGGCCCGACGACGGCAACACGTAGTCCACGCGCAGGTTGCCGGGCCCGGAACCGGGTTTGTCGTCAAAGTCACCAGTATCTAGAGCGGCGTCACCCTCCTGCTGCATGTTGGCCCCGAACTGCTTCAACTTCTGCTCGGCACCGCCCGGGCTACGAGGCTCTGGATCCGTCACACGCTCGTGGCTCAGCAGCGCAAGCATCGCCTCGCGGCGCGCATCGCCATCGACGGGGTCACAGTTGAGGTCGCCGAGCACGACAAATTGCTGATCCGTAGCCAGCCCACCAGGGCCGCCGCGATCATCGACGATCCACGCGGCCTTCTGCGGTGAGACATAGTCGACCCAAAACCGGATCTCATCGTGGTTCCGGCAGCCGTTGCGATCTTCCGCCCCATCGAACGCCGGCGGCGTCGGGTGGCTGCACAAGAGGTGAATGATCACGCCTTCCTCGACGTTGCCGATGCCGATCGGCACGTCCCAGTGACTCTTCGACGACAACCGCAAGTGCTGCCAGACATCGTCTGGATAGTAGTCCACCGGACGGGCGGCGTCGGGCATGCTGCTCCACGGCAGCTTCTGGAACGTGCGCACGCGGTCTTCGAGGATCGGATAACGCGACAACAAGGCCATGCCGTACTGCCCCGGGAACAACCCGAAGCCATATGCATCCTGCGGCCCGTCGGTCTTACCGTCCGCGTTGAGGTCCTTGCCGGATGGCTCGCCGGTATTGACCGGACCACAGTAGGAGAACGTGAAGTCGATCGCATCGTGGCCGTTCTGCGACACAGCCAGGTACTCGCGCGCAAACACCAGCGCCGCTTCGCCGGCGTCATCGCGATCGAGTTCGTTGAGCAGGATCACATCGATGTGATGCCGCTGGATGATCTCGGCAAGCCTTCTAGCCGGCTCACACCGGCCGCCGCGCAGTTCACGCAGGAGCTGCCCTGGTTCTTGGCGGTTGAGTGCGAGGTTGAACGTCGCAAACCGCACCGCGGCGGACGGCGCTTCGAAGCGATTGGCTAGATAGAATGCCAGCGGCACGCTGATGCCAATGCAAACGACAGCGAGCAAGGAGTAGTTGGCTTTCATGGCTTAGCTCGTGGTTCGCTCGCAGCAGGTTCGGCAAACATCGCCGCAGCGTCGAGCAGACGCAACTGCGGCCCGATCACGACGACCGTGTCGCCAGGTTCCAACACCGTATCCTGATCAATCGTCAGCAGGTTCTTGTCGACGCGACGCACTGCGACCACGGTGCACGCCGTGTGGCGGCGCACGCCGGAATCTCTCAGGGCGCGGCCGGCAACCGCAGACCCCAGGGCAACTCGTCGAACCGAGAAACCTAGCCCCGGGACGAAGTCAGCAATTTCACTCGCCTCGGCTGGCGGCACCGACGACGCGCGATCGGCACTGCCCGCGGCGGCGCGCACCGAGCGGACTTGACGGCCAATCTCGTTATCCGCAACGAGGAATCGACGCAGCACGCGAACCAGGATCTCCACGGATGCCTCGAGCTCTTGCGGCACGACCTCGTGGGCGCCGCTGCGCATCAACGGTGCGACCTCGTTGTTGTAGGCCGCACGCGCCAGGATGTGTGCCTGTGGCGCATGCTGGCTGACCAACTGGGCGACGCGGCGGGTAGCGGTGGCATCGTTGATCGCGAGCACAACCAATTGCGCCTTCGCCAGGCCAAGGTTGTTGAGCACCGACACCCGCGTCGCATCGGCAAGTACGATCGGCACACCACGCTCGCGTTCGCTGCGAACCGTTGCTGAGTTCATCTCCGCAACGACGTACGAAATGCCCGCGGCCTCAAGTCCCGCCGCCACGACGCGACCCGTTGGGCCATAGCCGACCAGAATCGCATCGTTCTCGCGATCCTTGTCACTGACGGGCGTCGCCAGCACCGCTGAGCTGTTGCGAGCCCGCAACGCGAGCCGCCTACCGAACACATACAACAGTGGCGTGGCCGCAATCGAGACCACCGCAGCAACGACGAACAACGCTTCCGCGGACGCCGGCAACAAGTTCGAACGGTTGCCCAACTGGACCAGCACGAAGGAGAACTCGCCAACCTGCGCCAACGTCAACGCAGCACGGATGCGGACCCAGAACGGTTGCCCCAAGACCTGCGCCGCCAACGCAATCAGCAACGCCTTGCCACCGACCACCGCAACGACGATCACCGTGACCGTGCCCGGTGCATCGACGATCGTGCGCCAGTTGAACAACATGCCAATCGATACGAAGAACAAGCTCGCGAACGCATCGCGGAACGGCTCCACCTCGGCGACTGCCTGGCTGTGATGATCGCTGTCGGCCAACAAGATGCCGGCCAGGAACGCACCCAGCGCCAAGGACATGCCTAGGTGTGCCGTCACGGCGGCCAGGCCGAGGCACCACGTCGCCAGGAACAACACGAACAGCTCGCGGTTGCGAGTGGCGCAGACCAACGTGACCAGCGGCTTGACCAACAACTTGGCCACGACCACAACGAGGGCGAGCAAACCGAAGTTCGCAAGCGCCATCAACGGCGAAGGCGAGGCACCGACAATCGACGCCCCCAGGACCTGCGGACCGTTCATGCTCGCCAACAACGGGATCAACAAGATCATCGGCACAACCGCCAGATCCTGCGCCACCGCGATGCCGAGCACGGTGCGGCCGTGCGGCGCGCTCAGTTCGCCGTGGTCAATCAGCATCTTGCTCGACGCTGCGGTGCTCGACAGGCTCAGCAAGAAGCCGAGGAACACAGCCGCCGGCCAGCTCATTCCGATGAACCAACAGATCACCGCGGTCACCAAGACCGTGCCGGCGATCTGCACGGAGCCGGCGACGAGGATCGCCCGTCGCAGGCGCCGCAACTGCCGCAACGGCACCTCAAGCCCGACGGCAAACAGCATCACGACGATGCCGACCTCCGCGAGTTCGCGCACCATCTCTTCGTGCTGCACAAGCGCGATGGCATGAGGCCCAACGAGCACACCGGCAACCAAGAACCCGACGATTGGTGGCAGGCGCAGGCGGTGAAACGTCACCGCAACGCCAACACACAAGGCGAACAATAGCGCCAGTTCGAGGAGGACCTGTTCAAGCACGAACACGGTGGTACCCGAGGCCGCTCACAACAAGAAGTGTCGTATCGCCTCTCGAACAGCGACCGCCAAAGCTGCGATGCCATCGCAGCCTCAAATCCCGACGTATCGGCCACAAGAAGGCAGATCCGGTCGAACGACGTTTGATGAGCCACCCTCCATCGGGGAAAGAATCAGGCGCCTTGTGATGCGCGCGCGGCCCCAACGACGACGAGTCTCACTTTCTGACTAGCAACCATGAGCAACCGCTTCCTGGCACTCGCCGCAACCACTCTTATTGCCTCGACGGCATCGGCCCAATTCTGCTCGGACAACACATATCCAGTCCACATCGTGGATGTCGCTGGCAATGAGTTGCCCATCGCCTGGTCGCTCAAGAAAGGCCCGGTCATCGCAACTGGCCCGTCTCACCGATCACGGTGAGACAGGCCGGTTCGCGTTAGCGGGCAAGACCCCGAACTAGGCTTGCGCCCGGTTGGCTCGGCGTGGACAGTGCCCGCCGAATGAACACCACCTTTCTGAAGAAGCTCGGCATCAACAAGATCCACAGCGGCGCCTTTGACGGCTCATGGCGCAAGACCAAGGGCGAAGTGCTCGACGTGCGCTCGCCAATCAACGGCAAGGTCGTTGGCCGGGTTCGCATGGCAACGCCCAAGGACTACGCCGCGATCAGCAAGAAGGCGCACGAGACATTCCTGCGCTGGCGCGCCCTGCCGGCACCTCAGCGCGGCGAGTATGTGCGCCAGATCGGCAATGCGTTTCGCGAGCACAAAGAGCTGCTCGCCAAACTGGTCACGCTCGAAGCCGGCAAGATTGTTCAGGAAGGTCTCGGTGAAGTACAGGAGTGCATCGACATCGCCGACTTCGCGGTGGGCCTGTCGCGCCAGCTCTACGGTCTGACGATCCAGAGTGAGCGCGACCAGCACCACATGCGCGAAACCTGGCAGCCGCTCGGCACAATTGGCATCATCAGCGCGTTCAACTTTCCAGTCGCGGTATGGGCCTGGAACTCGATGCTCGCGCTCGTCTGCGGCGACGCCAACATCTGGAAGCCGTCGCTCAAGACACCACTGTGCGCGATCGCGATGACCAACATCGCCGCCAAGGTGCTCGGCAAGGAATGGGCCCCGCTGGTCAGCTGCGTGATTGGCCCGGATCTGACGGTCGGCAGCGCCCTGCTCGATGATGCAAAGGTGCCACTGATCTCGGCGACCGGCAGCACCCGCATGGGTCGCATCGTCGGCCCGCGCGTCGCGCAACGCTTTGGTCGTTCGCTGCTCGAACTCGGCGGCAATAACGCGATGATCATCATGGACGACGCCGACATCGACCTTGCCGTTCGCGGCATCGTATTCGGCGCAGTCGGCACAGCCGGCCAGCGCTGCACAACGACACGCCGCGTGCTCGTGCACCACAAGATCGCGGACAAGCTACAGGCGCGCCTGATCAAGGCTTACAAGTCGTGCAAGATCGGCAACCCGTTCGACAAGAAGACCCTGGTCGGCCCACTAGTCGACGAGGGCTCGGCGACGGCGTTCCAAGAAGCAATCGTCAAGGCCAAGAAGCAAGGCGGCAAGGTCGTGCAAGGCGGCAAGCGGGCCCGCGTCGCACCGGCGATCAAGGGCGGCGCCTACGTGCAACCAACGATCATCCGCTGCCCGAAGTCGCTGCCGATCTGCAAGGAGGAGACGTTCGCGCCGATCCTCTACATCATTCCGGTGCGTTCGCTCGATCAAGCCATCGAGATCAACAACGATGTGCCGCAGGGGCTGAGCAGCTCGATCTTCACCAACAATGTGCGCTCGGCAGAACGCTTCGCGTCGGCAACCGGCAGCGACTGCGGCATCGCCAACATCAACATCGGCACCAGCGGTGCCGAGATTGGCGGCGCCTTCGGTGGCGAGAAGGAGACCGGCGGTGGCCGCGAATCCGGCTCGGACAGCTGGAAGGCCTACATGCGCCGCCAGACGACCACGGTCAACTGGGGCACGAGCCTGCCGCTGGCACAGGGCATTACGTTCGGTAGCTAGCGGTGTAACTCCTGGGTGGGCGGGCCCAGGGGGGGCAACCCTGGGCGAGCAGCCCAGGATGTAACTCCTGGGTGGGCGGGCCCAGGGGGGTTGCCGCGCAAGCGGTGCTGCTCTGTTACCAAGAACCGCTCGGAACGGCGGCGGCACCATCCGTATGGTGCTGACCAATGACACCGCTTCCTCGTCTGGTTCTCTGCGTTGCCCTTGCTGCGACTGCTAGCACTACGCTGTTCGCTCAGGACGGCACCTCGCACTTCAAGCTCGCCCGCGCAATCCTCAAGGAGAGCAGCGAGAACAGTCAGGTAATGCAGTTCCAAGATGAACTGTGCCACAACTACGGCGGCCGCCTGACCGGTTCGCTCGCCTACAACCGCGCCGCCGATTGGGCGGTCGAACAGTTCCGCGAGATGGGGCTCGAGGCGCGCCTCGACCAATGGGGTGAGTGGAAGGTCGGTTGGGATCGCGAACAGTGGATGGGCCGCATGGTGTCGCCTTCGCAACTCGAACTGCAGGTCGCGACGCCGGCTTGGACCGGTGGCACTCGCGGTATCGCGCGCGGCACGTTGGTGATCATGCCAAGGGGCCAGGCAGAGTGTGACGTGCTCGCACAGCGCGCATCCGAAGGCGAGCAACTGTGGATCTACGGGGCGGTTCCGCGCGGCGAGAAGGGTGACCCCGTACGCGGTCTACTCGACCACAAGAATGTGCACGGCATCGTGCAGTCCGCGACCAGCACCGGCTGGAACAGCAAGAGCTACAAGAACCAAATCCGCGTGTTCGGCAACCGCAACGGCGGACTGGTTCCGTATGAGTCGCGTCAACAGTGGGCGCAGGCCGTGGTGCGCGACGACCAGAGCAAGCAGATCGAACAAGCCATGGCTGGCAAGGATCCGGTCGTCATCGAGTTCGAACTGCGCAACCGCTACCGCCGCGGCCCGGTTGCCCTCAACAACGTCATTGCTGACATTGTGGGCAGCGAGTTCCCCAACGAGTACGTCATCATCTGCGCCCACCTCGACAGCTGGCACCAGGCGACTGGCGCAACGGACAACGGCACCGGCACGTGCTCGACGCTCGAGGCCGCCCGCCTACTCAGCTCCATTGGCTTCAAGCCGCGGCGCACCGTGCGCTTCATGCTGTGGAGTGGCGAAGAGCAGGGTCTGCTCGGCTCGCGTGGCTTCGTCGTCAAGAACCGTCTCTCGATGCACAAGGTCTCGGCGGTCTTCAACCACGACAGTGGCACCAACTGGGCGCACCAACTGACCGTCGCAGAATCGCACGCGGACGTCTTCCGAACCGCGATCGCGCCGATCCTCGAACTGATGAAGCCGCCGCAGAAAGACCACGTCGGCGACATCTTCAAGATCAACGCCCGCAAGATCCTCAAGCCTGCCGGCGGCGGCAGCGACCACGCGTCGTTCGGTGCAGTCGGCATTCCGGCGTTCAGCTGGCGTCTGAAGGGCCACGTGCCCTACGGCCGCGGCTGGCACTCGCAATGGGACACCTACTCGATCGTCGAGCCAGAGTTCCAACGCCACAACGCTGCTGTGTTCGCGATCATCGCAGCCAATATCGCCAACCAGGACAAGATCCTGTCGCGCGTCGGCGTCGATCGCGCCAAGCCCGGCCGCCGCGGCCGCGTCAATGCACAACTCGTATTGGAAACCTGGCTCGGCATCGAGATAGACGAGAGCAGCATCAAGACCATCGCTGCCGGCAGCATGGCTGCCAAAGCCAAACTGATGACCGGCGACCGCATCATCTCGATCGACGGCACCGAGGTAAAGACGACGCAGGAGATGCTCGCCGCGATGCGCGAAGCCGCCAGCGAGAACGAAGAGGTCGCCGTGACCGTGATGCGAAACGACCAGAAAGTCGTACTAAAGCTGCGCCCCTAATTGAGGCGGATCGCGACAGATCCTGGGAAGTGCGCAACCTCCCTTAGTCCGACAACCGATAGTCAGAACGTGGCCAAGCCGAACCCGATCACCTTCCACGTTCCCGCCAGCGCGGCCAACATCGGCCCTGGTTACGGCGTCACGGGGCTGGCACTCGATCTGCCGCTCGGCATCACGGTCGAGCCCTTGAGCGACGGCACGATCCATATCGAACGGCGCGACGACCCATCAGCTCGTCCAGAAGACCAGCGCCACGACCCAGTCATGCGCGGCTTGCTACTCGGAGCCAAGCTGTTCTCCGTCTCGCTGAAACTCGGCCTATCGATCGTCGTCGAAGGCGCGATCCCGCGCGGCGCTGGCATGGGCACGATCTCAGCCGGCTACGCGGCAGGCCTGGGCGTTGCCGTCCGCCTCGCCAAAAAGAAGCCGACCGCCGCCGCCGTTCTCGATGCGTTGATCACCCTCGGCGGCGACCCCGCGCACGGCTCCGCCGCGTTGCTTGGCGGCCTGACCGTGACCAGCCAGCTATCGCTGCCGCACGAAGGCGAGATGCGCCACCAACCACTGTCGTTCTCCCTGCATGAAGACTGGCACTACATCATCGCGCTGCCCGACGTGCAGATGGGCACAGCCGACGCCAAGCGCGTGCTGCCGCCGACGCTGCCGCACGCCGCAACCCGCCGCAGCATCGGCCGCGCCTTCGGGGTCTTGCGAGCGCTCGAACAAGGTGACGAAGACCTGCTGCGCGCCTGCCTGATCGACGAAATCCACCTGCCCTACCGCCGCCGCCTCGTACCAGGCCTGGACCAGGCCCTGCTCAGCGGAACCGAAGCCGGTGCCGCCGGGGTGACCCTCTGCGGCCACGGCGCCGGCGTGATCGCCTTCACAACCGTTCCGGGCCGCACCCCCGAAATTGCCAAAGCAATGGTGCACGCATTCGCCCAAGCCGACTGCGAAGCGACCACACTGACCCTGCAATCGGCGTACTACGGCGCCTACCCGCACTCCCCCAGTTAGCTGCTGCGCGCCCCCGAAGTCCTGCTTGCGAGCGAGCCGCAACGTCGTTAGTCTCCCGCCGTCGAAGCCTTCGGGCGACGCTGGGTGGGCCGTTAACTCAGTTGGTAGAGTGCGATGTTCACATCGTCGAAGTCACTGGTTCGAGTCCAGTACGGCCCACCATTTCCTTCCCGTCCTGCACAAGGGCTTGGGCACTTTCGCTTGGCGGCGGAACGCGTTTGCAATCTCCCGCCGCGTGGTTCTGCAGCCCAGCTGGCCGGCCGGCGTGGCGCTACTTGCGGCGAGTCGCGCCCGTCTTCTTGCGCTTGCTCTTCGACTTCGACTGTGGTGCGAGCACCTTCGCGTCTGCTTGCCAGGCGCGGCCGACCGGGGCGAGCAGGCC
>JAPYTD010000162.1 GCA_029936315.1 Planctomycetota bacterium
ATCAACTGCCTGCAGCTGCCAACAGCATCGGAGTCGCGGCCACGTTTGGCCTGCCCACGATCAGCTACGAAGGCGGCCAACACCTCGTCGGCTTCACCAACCCAACCATCCGTGCGACCTATGACGCCGCGAACCGACACCAGCGCATGAAGGTCCTCTATCTCAGCATGCTTGACGGTTGGCAAGCAGCGGGAGGAGGTGTCTTCACGGCCTTCAGCTCGACAAAGAGATGGAACGGAACCGGTCGCTGGGGAGTTCTAGAGTACCAAGAGCAACCGCGAGCCGAAGCGCCGAAGTATGACGCGTTGATGGAGTTCATCGAACGCTAGGTCAGCCAGCCGAAGCGACAAGCTCATAGGCCACCCCTACCATATAGCTTTCGTCATAACGTAACCCGAGAGTGCCTCCCGCCCATGGCAACGCAACGTGGCATTCGGTGCCAGGTCACGGCGAGGGCAGGGTGTGGTATGTTGCGCTGCAAGGCTGGCCCAATTCGCGAAGACATTTTTCGGTGCCCCAGTGCTACGCAACATCTCGCCACTCGAACCCTGAACCCAGCGCCATGAGAATCTCCGCCAGTTCCCTGGTCAAAGCTTGCCTGATCACCACCATCCTCGCGGATACCGCTGGTGCTCAATCGCTGTCTTCCTACGCCAGCGCAGCCACGGACGCCCCAGGATCGTCGACGGGCGCATCCTCCGTGGCACTGGGAGTACCCGACTATGAGTTCATCAACGATTCGGGACTGGGATTCGGCGGCACCAACACCGACGTATTCGGGACCAATGAATCGACCGTCTTCACCTTCCCCGTGCCGCTCAAGAACATTCCGGGGCAGCCCGATCTCAAGGTGTCTGCCTTTGTGGGAGGTGCGGGTGCAACAGACACAGCGACGATCCAGGTTGAGGCCAGCAGCGACGGTACCAACTTCCAAGTAATCACCGTCTTCGACACGGGCGACGGCAGGGTCACTTACCCCTTTCCCCAAGAACGGGCTTTCGAAAGCGTCAAACACTTCGAGGTCGAGTTCGGACCCGCGGACGATGTCACGCACATCCGCCTGACCAACCTGGCCAGCACGAGCGAAGGAATCCGCCTGGATGCCGTCGAAGGACTTCACCCCGACCTCCAAAGCAATCACGCCTTTGAGATCCGCTACGAGCACTATCGCGGCAGCACAGTCGAACGGTTCATCGTTCGCATCAAGAACCTGGCGACCGCGGGCGGAGCGGGCATCCGAGAGTTTCGCATCAACAGGCCGCCGGGTCCGGGCACCAAGCTTGAGAGCACCTACCGGAGCATGTATGGCCTAAACGGCGAGTTCATGTGCGTGGAGAACTGCATCCCCGACAACGGGCCGCTAATCCCGTTCTCGCGTCACGCCTGGTCCTTGGACGGCATCAGTGAAGCACCATCAGGCATTGGCCTTGATCCCGGGATGCAGGCCACGCACACGCGGTGGCACAACTTTGACCTCGACACCATCAACTCGACCTTCCTCGCCGGATTCACGTTCTTGATCACGTTCACGGACGGCACGACGCACTCGTGGACCTACACGAACGACGTCGTCCCCATGAACGAAGTCGGGATGGAGTGGCAGAAATACCAATATTACAGCACGACCCCGGCCGAGACCATCCCACGCAGCGTTGACTACTACCAATTCTCCGATGTGGGCCAGGTGGCAGCCAAGGCGCAGTACGGCACCGGCTGCCTCGGCCTCAACCACGACGCCGACACTCGCCCGCGCACCGGCACGACCATCCAGCTCACCACCGACTCCATCCCCACCGGGGCCGTAGTGGGCGCGACGATCCTGGGACTGACACAACTCAGCCCGGGCATGAGTTTGACCTCGGTTGGCCTGACCGGCTGTCACCTCTACGTGACCATCGACACCTCTGCCAACTGGCTACCAATCGGCACCATCGGGCAAACCCCGTTCGCAATTCCGAACAACGCGAGTCTGGCTGGGTTCCAGTTCATGACGCAAGGCGTTGTGTTTATACCGGGTGTCAATCCAGCGCACGCCCTGACGTCGAACGGCCTCCTGTTGACCGTTGGCAACTTCTAGCAGCCCGTTGAAAAAAGAACGACTCCGACTGACCACTGCTACGCACTCGTACGTAGAAAGAGCACCGGAGGCAATCGACGATGGCTGCTCAGTCTTCGCATGAGCGCAGCCGCCCGAGCCCAGACACGTACTTCGAGTGCTTCGTCAGCCGGAACGGCAGACGGCCCGCGATCCGAGCGGCATCGTCGTCGTCACCTGCGCCATACTTCAGCTCGATGATACGAAGACGTTCTTCCTTGTAGGAACGGACGTGGCTGTAGCAGCGATCGTTAACGATGTGGAACTCCATCTCCGTATCGATGGTGATGCGGAAGCGGCGGTCAATCGAAACGAAGTAGCTGCGCAAATAGGAGTTGAACAAGGCCGGCTGGGCGCACGCAAAGAACCCAGCCAACGGTGCAGCGGGCGTGCCATCGGCGGTCGCCGCGCGCACGGCGTCCATGCTAATTCGGCCGTCGAAATCCAACGGCGGTAGGACAAAGTGCCGCTTCGTTCCAACCGTGCCGCGCCGTGCCTTCACCTCAAGAACGACCGGGCGGCCCTGGCCCCTTGACTCGCCGTACCAACGGATGCGCACCTTACGCCGCCGATCCGTGCCCAGAAGGTGCGCTCGGAAATCCGACAGGTCCGCAGTATCGAAGTAGACATTGTTGATGCGGCGATTCGGAAACGCCTTCACGAAGTGCGCCGGGTGGCTGGCGACAACCATGGCCACTTGCTCGAGCGAAACGTCGGGGGCGTGAAACTTGCGCTCGTAACGAAAGTCGAGCGCCGAATCAGAAGTCACGGCGCTTCTCTTGGGCGTACAGGATCTTCAGGATATCCAAGTGACGCGTCGGAACGCGGACACCGTTCAACGTGACGGTGCTGCCCACCTGCACCAGCGATCCCTCTTTGGCATCAATGATCTCGACGTTGGTCGCGTTGATGTTGGCCGAACCAAACTCAGGCTTCTTCTGAAAGGCAGCCACTGGGTATTTACAAGCAAGCAACTTCGCACCCGTAACGGTCAACTCGGAGTTGTCTTTGCTGGCGAGGCCGATGATCGCATTGCGGATATCGAGTTCTTCGCCGGTCACGTTGCTGGCCTCGCCGCTACTGATCGCCTTGTCACCGGAGCCGTCGACCAAGATG
>JAPYTD010000163.1 GCA_029936315.1 Planctomycetota bacterium
GGAATCCCCACCACCAGCCACACCGCTCCCCCACCACGACCTCCCAGACCGTCGTTGCCTCACCCGATCACACCCCAAACCACTCCTGCTCACCAACCGAGCTGCAAGGATTGCAGCTCGGAACCGCCAGGCGGAGCACGCGCCGGCGCCAGCTCCGGCACATCGAACGACAACCCCATCGCCTGAAGCACCCGCTCAATCGAGTCCGGATCCTGGATCGCGGCCAGTAGCCGCCTTGTTCCTCCGCAGCGCGGACACGTCAGCACGTCCACGCTGAGCTCTAGGTTGGTGGTGCGAACCGCTGCTTGAATTACCTATACTTGAGTCGCCGACGGACGCTCGCATGACCAACCCACTCAACAACCTCGGCCGTGTCCAGCCCAGCGAGGACGGCGCTGGGTGGCTCTGTGGTCTCTGTCCCGATCCTCATGACAGCTACCGCAGCGCGATCGAATGCCGCCGCAGCGCGCGCAAGATGCTGGAGCGGGACGCAGCCGAGGAATACCAGACACAGACTCACCGGCGCCGAGCACACCGCGCGGCGCGCGATGTGGACGAGGACCCCGTTCCGCGGCCTTCGAGAACCCGAGACCGCCGTCGAGCGGTGTCGGGCAGAAGGAAGTCACAGCTCGTCGGCTTCGTGCTGACCTTCTTCTTCGGGCCTCTCGGCCTCTTCTACTCCAGCATTGCGGCGGCGTTGGCGGTGTTGATCGGAATGTTTTTGTACGCCGCAGTGATGCCCGTATTGGTCATCTTCTTGGCGCCGATTTTGTGGCTGGTCTCCATCGGGCTCAGCTTCGCTACCGTGGCGGCCTACAACCGGCGTGCGGAACTGGAAGATCGGCGCCACGAAGAGCTAGTCACCGCCACTCGCGGCGGTCGGTAGCCACTTTGGAATCGTCGCGTTCGGGCAGAGCATAGGTATTCCAAGCAGCGGTTCGCACCACCAAGCAAGTCACTAGCGAGACCTTGTCACGCCGTGCATGTTGTGCATGTAAACCTCGCGAACGAACACAACGCAGCGTGAACGAGAGCGAACGGGTGCGACTCATTGCGACTGTGCTCATAAGGAGCTACGCTCGGAACTCCTTTACTAGCACCGACTCCGCAAAGCCGTCAGATCCGGTTTGGGACCAGTAGGTCGGAGGTTCAAATCCTCTCGGCCCGACCATTTCACTCTTGGAGAGAGCGCGAACTACGCGCAGCGTGCGCGATAGCAGGCGAATCGTCCAAGTGCGTGACTTTCGCTCCGGGGCGGTTCGCGAAAACGCAGTTGAATCGGTGGATTCGCCGAGGCTTTGCTTGATCGAGCTAGAGTGAAAGGCGCGTGCGTGGTGGTTTGTCCTCCGATGGCGCAGCCTCCTAGTATGCTCTGCCTCCCCACCCTGACCCGCCGTGACCACCGCCACCCCCAGCATCGCCGAGCCGGCCCGCCCCCGCTCACCCTGGTTCAAGTCGGCCGCCTTCGACATGCTGCTGATCCTCGGCGTGCCGTTCTTCACCTGGCCGCTGGTGATGGCCGGCACTGTTGCCTGGGGCCCGGACCTGTTCAACAGCCTGATCCTGCTGACGGCCACCGGCCACTACTTCGCGACCTTTGTCCGCACCTACGGTGACCGCGAACTGTTCCGGCGCTTCCAGACGCGTTTCGTACTGGTGCCGTTACTACTGCTGGTCACCTGCATCGGCATGTTCACCAGTGGCAACGGTCCATCCCTGTTGATAGTGACCGTCGGCTGGGCGTTTTGGCACTGGCTGGCTCAGGCGTTCGGCTTCGCCCGGATCTACGACATCAAGGTCGGCTCCTTCCGGCCGTTGACTGCATGGCTCGACAAGGCATTGGTGATCACCGGCTTCGTCGGCGCAGTAGTACTCAATGACGGCGCCACCGCGGAGTTTGCCAAGGCGTTCCTGAGCGCTGGCTTCCCGTTGCCCACGGCCGCGCAGTTCGAGGTAGTGGAGCAGATCGTGCTGGGCGCCATGATCCTGGTGGGTATCGCCTACTTCGCCAACTTGGCCACAACCATCGTGCGTGGCCAACCGTGGAGCTGGCAAAAGCAGTTCATGCACGTCACCACCATCGGCTACTACTGGTTCGCGTTCGCCTGGCTGCCCAACGTGCTGGTCGCCTACGTGCTCTACGAGCTGTTCCACGACATTCAGTACTACGCCATCACCTGGCTGACCTGTCGGCAACGCGTGCGCCGCCCCGAAGTGACCCCGTGGCTGAGCCGCATGTTCCGGCCGGGGTGGGCAGCGGCATTTGGCTTCATTGTGCTGATGACCGCGTTCGGCGGCGTTGATGCCCTCGGTCGCGGCGGCTTGTCACCACAAGAACCTGCGGGTCAGGTGTGGCTCGGCGTGTTCGTGACGTTCGCACTGCTGCACTACTACTATGACGGCTTCATCTGGAAGGCCCGAGAAAGCGCACTCGGTGCCGACCTGGGGATTCAGGGTGGACTGCGGGCCACAGTTGGGCCTGGCCTCCGGCACGCCGCCCATTGGGCGCTGTTTTTCGTGCCGATGGTGGCTGTCATGGTGTTGGGCAAGGACAACCGTGACATCAGCCAACGTGAGCGCGTGGAAGCGCTGGTCGCGCTGGCGCCGGGTGACTTCTTGAACCAGGCCGAACTCGGCTTGGAGATGATGAAGACCCGCGAATTGTCGGCAGCGATCGAACACTACAAGGCGTCGATCGCCATCAATCCAAACCTCGCGCAGACGCGATCAAACTACGGTTCCGCCTTGGACTTCGTCGGTGACCTGGACGGAGCCCGCGAGCAATACGAAGCCGCGCTGCAATGCTCCGACTACGCCGACACCCATCAACATGCCCACATCAACCTCGGCGTGCTGCTGATGGTGCAGGGCGATCGCACGGCGGCGGAGGAGCACTTCAAAGCCGGCCGGGCACTCGGCGGCGAAGATCCTATCGGCCGCATGATGGCACTCGCAGAGGCGGTACCGGCCGAAAACGTAGAGCGGCGCAAGCGGCTCTATTGGGGCGTGCTGCAACTCGATGCGAATCACCTCGACGCACGTTTCCGTCTCGCCAGCCTGCTGCAGCAGCAACGCCGATTCAATGAGGCCAGCGACCACTTCGAGTTCATCGTGCAGCGGGCGCCAAACAAGCCGGAAGCCATGATCCACCTGGCCGGGGCACGAGCGGAGA
>JAPYTD010000086.1 GCA_029936315.1 Planctomycetota bacterium
GAACAGGGGACCGTGCGTGTCCTGCGTCAAGTTGCGCACCGCGGCGTCGTGCCAGTCGGAAATTCCCGCTGCCGCAGCCTCGCGAACCGGCTGCCGCCGCACCGATTGTCGCAATGCCAATGCGAGCATCGGCGCGGTGTCGGTCGGATCCTCACCGAGGAGGAACACCGCGTCCGCGCTGCCGACCTCCTTCAGGGACGGCGGCCGCGCCGGACCGCCCTGCATGATTTCGAGGGTCGCCGCGACGAGTTCGAAGTCGGACTGCGACACCCCGGCGAAGAAGTTGTCCGCGCCGACGAGTGTGCGCAAGATGAAGTTGGCCTCTACCGAAGCCCGAGGCGAACCGATGCCGAGCACGCGGCCGCCGTCCTTGATCGCTGAGCCAACGTGTTGCACTGCGACCTTGCCGGACGCCGGCCTGAGCTGACCTGACGAGAGTTCGCGAATCAGCGGTTCTCGCACGCGTTGCCCACTATTGACGAACTCGTAGCCGAAGCGGCCGCGATCGCACAGGAAGTAACCGTTGATGTCCTCGTGATAGCGATTGACGATGCGACGGAGTTCGCCGTAGCGCTCGCCGGGGATCGTGTTGCAGCCCAGGCTGCAGTGGTTGCAGATCGACGGCGCGGTTTGCAGATCCCACTTTCGGGTGTAGTGCTCCTTGAGCGTCTTGTCGGTGAACACGCCGGTCGGGCAGACCTCGACGAGGTTGCCGCTGAATTCGTTCTCCAGCACACCCTCTTCCTGTCGGCCAAAGTAGACGTCGTCGTGCGCACCGAACACGTTGAGGTCGTCGCCACCGGCATAGTCACGGTAGAAACGCACGCAGCGATAGCAGGCGATGCAGCGGTTCATCTCGTGGTTGATGAACGGCCCGAGGTATTGGTTTCTGTGGGTGCGCTTTTTGTACCGATAACGACGGTAGTCGTGTCCGGTCTGTACCGTCATGTCCTGCAGGTGGCACTCGCCGCCCTCGTCGCACACCAGGCAGTCGTGGGGATGGTTGACCATCAACCACTCGATTACCTGTTCGCGGAACTCCACCGCCTCGGGATCGTCGATCGAGATGCGCGTGCCCTCCGCACACGCCTCCATGCACGACATCACAAGTTTCCCCTTCTCGTCGTCGTCGCCGCGGTACATCTTCACCGCGCACTGCCGGCAAGAACCGACGGAACCGAGCGCCGGGTGCCAACAGAAGTACGGGATGTCGAGCCCCTCTGACAGGCATGCGTGCAGGAGGTTGTTGCCCTGCTGTACGTTGTAGCTCTTCTGGTCGACGGAGATCTTGACTCGCATGGGATCAGTTCCAGGGACACTTTTTCTCGGTGACGTGTCGCTCGAAGTCCGACTTGAAGTACTTCAAGGCACTTTGCAGCGGCTCCATTGCCCCGGGGGCCAGCGCGCAGAACGTGTGGCCCGGTCCAAGGTATTTCGTGTGCATTGACAGCAGTTCGAGATCGCTGGCTTTGCCCTCGCCGTCCTCGATGGACTGCAGCAACTGCACGATCCAAGGTAGACCGTCGCGGCAGGGCGTGCACCAGCCACACGACTCCCGCGCGAAGAAGACCTGCAGGTTGACGGACATCGCGACGGGACAGTGCTGGTCGTCGAGCACGATCATCGTGCCAGTGCCCATGCGGCTGCCTGCCTTCTGGATCGAGCCGTAGTCCATTGGCACGTCAAGGTGCTGTTCGACCAGAAAGTCGGTCGAGGCGCCCCCCGGCAGCACGCCGCGAAACGCATGACCGTCTTGCATGCCACCGGCGTGCTCCTCGATGAGTTCACGGATCGTCGTGCCCATCGGCAACTCCCAACAGCCGGGCCGCTTCACGCGGCCGCTGACCCCGTAGAGCTTGGTGCCGGACTCGTCGGTCTTGCCAAGGCCCTGGAACCACTCGGCGCCGTGGTTGATGATGTGTGGCACGTTGCACAGCGTCTCGACGTTCTGCACGATCGTCGGCTTGCCCCACAGCCCCGAAATCTGCGGGAACGGCGGTTTCGCGCGTGGTGTGGCGCGGCGTCCCTCGAGCGCATTGAGCAGCCCAGTCTCCTCACCGCACATGTAGCGCCCAGCGCTACTGTGGATATTCAGGTCGAAGCTGAAACCGGAGTCGTGGATGTTCTCTCCCAGGTATCCAGCAGCACGGGCCTCCTGAATCGCCAGCCGCAACCTTCGCTCCGACACTTTGTACGCCCAGCGCAGGAAGATGAAGCCGACCTCGGCCTGGATGGCGTACGCGACGATGATCATCGCTTCGATCAGCTGGTGCGGATCACCCTCCATCAGCACGCGGTCCTTGAAGGTGCCGGGCTCCATCTCGTCGGCGTTGCAGACCAGGTACTTCGGGTGCGGTGCGTCGTCACCCATCGGCACGAAACTCCACTTGAGTCCCGCGGAAAAGCCTGCGCCGCCGCGACCTTTCAGATCCGCCTTTTTGACGAGCTCGGTGACCTCCCCTGGTGTCATCTGCGTGAGCACCTTGCGAGCCGCAGCGTAGCCACCGGCCTTCTCGTAACCCTGAAGGTCGAGCGGCCCGCGCTTGCTGTCGATGTTGCTCGTCAGCGGTTGTTCCATGGTTGAATCGATCTACTCGGTGGCCTTCAGGATCTTATCCAGGCTCTCGGCGGTGAGGTCCTGGTGCAGTTGTTCGTCGATCATCATTGCCGGCGCGCGATCGCACGTTCCCAGGCACGCCATCGGCAAAAGGGTGAAGCGGTTGTCGTCAGTGGTCTGGCCGTAGTCGATGCCGAGCCGGTCCACTAGTTGTGCGCGGATCTTGTTGCAGCCCATCAACCAGCAACTCGCGCTGTCGCAGAGCAGGATTACGTGCCGTCCGACCGGGCGTCGGAAGATCAGGTTGAAGAACGTGGCAACCGAATCCAACTCGGCTGCCGACATCCCAATTAGATCAGCAACTTCCTGGATCGCTTCGTCGGAGACCCAGCGATCGTGCTTCTGCACGATCTTCAAGGCCTCGATGCAGGCGGCCTGCTTGGTCGGGTAGTGCTCGAGCTCGTCGAGCACCTCTCGGCGTTGTTTGTCGCTCAGCATCGAGTCGTTTCCTTTTGCATCAACAAGGTCATCACCGATCGATGTCCGCCAATACGAAGTCGATGCTGCCGATGATGGCGAGCATGTCGGCCACCATCAGCCCACGGCTGATCAATGGCAGCATCTGCATGTGCGGGAACGATGGCGCGCGGATGCGCGTGCGATACGACTTGGTGTCGCCGTCACTCGTCAGGTAGTAGCCGTTGTTGCCCTTGGTGGCTTCGACACCGGCGAAGGCCTCGCCGGCCGGCATCACCGGTCCCCAGCTCACAGAGAGGAAGTGCGTGATCAAGGTCTCAATGTCCTTCATCGTGCAGTTCTTGATCGGCGGCGTCGTCAGCGGATGGTCCGCCTTGTAAGGGCCCGCCGGCATGTTGTTGAGACACTGCTCGATGATGCGCGCGCTCTCGCGCATCTCGTCTACGCGTACCTCGGCCCTGGCGTAGCAGTCACCGCCTTCGGCAGTGGGGATGTCGAACTCGAATTGCTCGTAGCCCGAGTACGGCCGTTTTTTGCGGAAGTCCCAGTCGAAGCCGCAGGCGCGAAGACCGGGCCCGGTAACACCCCAGTCGATAGCCTCCTCGCGTGTGTAGGCACCAATACCGACCGTGCGCGCCTTGAACAGGCGGTTCTTCATCACGATCTCGTTGTAGTCGGAGAGTCGCTTGGGCAGGTATTGCAGGAACTCGCGCACCATACCTTCCCAGCCCTTGGGGAGATCCTGGGCGACGCCGCCGATGCGGAACCAGTTGGGATGCATGCGCGCACCGCAGACAGCCTCGACGATGTCGAAGATGCGCTCCCGGTCGTTGAACATGTAGAACACCGGCGACATCTGACCGACGTCCTGCGCGAACGTGCCGTACCAGACCAGATGGCTCGATAGACGAAAGAACTCGCACATCATCACGCGGATCATCTGCGCGCGAGGCGGCACCTGAATGCCGGCGAGCTTCTCTACTGCCAACAAGTACGGCAGGTTGTTCATCACGCCACCGAGATAGTCGACGCGATCGGTGTACGGGATGTACGTATGCCACGTCTGGCGCTCGCCCATCTTCTCGGCACCGCGGTGGTGGAAGCCGATGTCGGGTACGGCGTCGATGATCTCTTCGCCGTCGAGTTGCAGCATGATGCGCAGGACACCGTGGGTGCCTGGGTGGTGCGGGCCGACATTCAGGAACATGAACTCCGTGTCGCCGGACTTACGATTCATGCCCCACTCTTCGGGCTTGAACGCCAGGGCCTCCTGCTCCTCGTCCTGCCGCGCGTCGGTGAGATCGAAGCGCTCCATCTCAGTCGCCCGTGCCGGATGCTCCTTACGCAGCGGATGGCCCTTCCAGGTCGTCGGCATCAAGATGCGGCGCAGGTTGGGATGGCCGTCGAAACGCACGCCGAACATGTCCCAGACTTCGCGCTCGTACCAGTTCGCGCTGGGCCAGAGACCCGTCGCCGTCGGTGTCGACGGGTATTCGCCGGTCAAGGGCACCTTCACGCGGATGTCCTGGTTGCGGTCAAAAGACAGCAAGTGGTAGACGACCGAGAAGTCGCACGGCGGCAACCCCGCGCGCGACTTGTGCATGCGTTCGTCTATGGCCGTCAGGTCGTAGAGCATCGGGTACGGTCCCAGGACCTGGCTCTTCAAGTGACGGAGGATGTCGAGGATCTTCTCCCGAGGCACCCACAGCGTCGGGATCTCGTCCTTCGTTGCCTGCGGTGTGACCGAGTCCGAACCGAATCTGCTACGCAGATGCTGCACGATGTCCTGGGTGTCCGTCGGCGCCGCGGTCATCAGATCTCCTCTGGCCCCCGCAAATCCGTCGCTCGCATGCGTTCCGAATGCTTCTGGTCACGCATCGACGGTGGCGTCCACGGTTCGACACCCTGGTCACCGACCATCCAGCTCAGAGGACGCTTCTCGTTGCCGACCGCCTCGCGCAGCAACAACAGCCCCTCCATGAACGACTCGGGGCGCGGCGGACAACCGGGCACGTAGACGTCGACGGGCAAGAACTTGTCGACGCCCTGCACGACGCTGTAGATGTCGTACATGCCGCCGGAGTTGGCGCACGAACCCATCGAGATGACCCAGCGCGGCGCCATCATCTGTTCGTAGAGGCGCTTGATAACCGGTGCCATCTTCATGAAGACGGTGCCAGCGATGACGATGACATCGGCTTGTCGCGGCGAGCCGCGGATCACTTCGGCACCAAAGCGCGCGACGTCGTGTCGGCTGGTGATACTGGTCGCCATCTCGACGAAGCAACACGAGAGCCCAAAGTGGAACGGCCACATCGAGTTCTTGCGGCCCCAGGCGATCAACTTCTGTAACTGTGTTACTACGACGAAGTTACGGAGCGATTCGTCGATGCCATCGCCCTGGGTGTCTGGCGGCAGGGATTGGCTGCTTGCGTGGATATTCCGCGGTTCTTGCATGATGCCTCTCGTGTGGGGCTATTTTTGCGAAGACAGCCTCGCCTCTCGCGCACGCACAGTCGCCTTGCGTGATCGGCCCCAGTCAAGAGCACCTTGCCGCCACTCGTAGATCAAGCCGACAACGAGTATCGCGACGAACACCAGAAGGCCGCAGTAGCCGCCCCAACCGATTTCCGCCACCGCAATCGCCCAGGCAAAGATGAACACCGCCTCGAGGTCGAAGAGCACGAACAGGATCGCGACGAGGTAGTATTTCGACGACAGCCGAACGTGCGCAGATCCCGTGGAGACGATGCCCGACTCGTATGGCTCCCCAGCCGCCCGCCCCTGATGTCGTTCGCCTAGTACTAACGACAGAACGATCACGCCCGCTACCAAGAACAGGACAAAGCCGGCATATGCGGCAAGCGGCCACAAGCTTATCATAGCCATACACTCCTATTCGTGAAGGCGCCCTAACGTTGCGTTGGCAATTACAGTGTATGCCGCGCCACGTCAACACAAAGACTTCGGAGTGTATGGAATCCAAACTGCGGATCGGCACGGTTCGAACCCCACGACACCCCGTCAACACACCGCTGCACAACCTCGCCCGAGGTGTCCGGAAACTCGATCATGCTTTCCAGACATCAGTTACCGCAACCCCTTCGGAGATCGCCACATATGGTCGCCAACGTCTTGGTCTACGTTGCTGAGATCACATGTCGCCGCCGACTTCTTCACCGTTGACGCGTGGACGACGCCCGGCCTCGTCATCCACTACGTGCTGTGCGTGGTGCATCACGCGACTCGCGCGGTTCACATCGCGGGCATCACACCACACCCGAACAGCGCATGCATCGCGCAAGTCACGCGCAACCTGACCGGCAGCGTTGACGGCTTCTTGCGCTGCCAGCAATTCTTGATCCTCGACAACGACACGTTGTTCGCGAAGAGGTTCCGCAGCGTCCTCGAAGATGCTGGGGGTGTTCGTCGGCTCCTGGCAGCGATCCAGGATCCAGCCCGATGGTTGACGGCTGGGTGACGGGGTGAGAGTCGGTTGGCTGAGTTCCGGTGGTCCGGACCGCACGTTGAATCGCCTCCACTCTGAGCAAGCGGATCCTGTTCGGCGAGAGTCATCTGCGTTGGGCACGCTCTTCCTACCTCGCCCACTACAAAGACGATCGTTCGCATCACTCGTTGGGGGACCGGCGCAACCTGCCTCGCTCAGCCGAACCACCGAGCTTGGGGGTGTAGACAATTCAAACTGCGGCTCAGACCACCGGAACCCCACTCTGCCACGATCCAACCGTAAGCACGTATCAGCAAGGCTGCTAACCGACAACCCAATGCTAGAGGCCGATGTTCTTCGGCGGGTATTTCCTGAGCAATGCTCCATGCGCTCTTAGCTTGCTGGCGACCGAGGCCAACCAAGGGCTGAGTCTGTGACCGACAGATGCCTCTTCCTTTGGATCTAGGTAGAGGTCAAAGAACCACGGAGCCAACCCGACGTCTTGCACGGTCGCCTGGTCGATGTATGAGTGCATCACGGATGGGATGACCACCTTGATGTGCGCTTTGTATTGGCGCATCCGACAGGCCATCAGTTCTTTGCCCCACCAGAAGTACGCGACTTCCCGCTTCGATTTGCCGGTGTCTGCAAGCAAGAACGACGTCTGGTTGATGAAGTCGTAGTAGCGGTCTTGGGGCAGCGCGTCGGTCGGGACCTCTGCTAGATGTAGGGCCGTTCCGAACAGGTCCATTAGATCGAAGATGCCGTCGCTTTCTCGTGCCGGCGCGATCATGCCTTGCCAGTACGCGATACCAGGAACGCGTATACCACCTTCAAACGTTGTGCCCTTGGCGCCACGAAACGGTGTGTAGCCGGCATCGGGCCAGCCGTCCATTTGGGGGCCATTGTCGGAGGTAACGAACACGAATGTGTTGTCGAGCACTCCTGCCTTCTCCAGTGCTGCGACGAGCACGCCAACATGGTGGTCTAGTTCTACAACGGCGTCCTTGTAGGGGTACTTGCTGGCGCTCTTGCCCTTGAAGTCCGGATGGGCGAAGTTGTCACAGTGGACCTTCATGAAGCAGTGTTCGATGAAGAACGGTTGGTCACCCTTGGCCATCTCCTGGATCTTCTTGACCGTGAAGTCGGCGAGGACCTGATCTGCGCGGCTCATGTCTTCCGTGGACTCGACGGAGCTGACGTTTTCTGTGCGGCCGCCCTTCCATCCATGCACGAGATGATGGCCAATGCCGAGGCCTTCGAATGCGGCCATCATTTTCTTGTCGTGTACGAGACTCGGATAGCGCCGTGCATCGACGCGCTGCGAGATCTCTTTTTGCGCTGGGTAGAAGCCGTAGAACTCGTCGAAGCCGACGTCATGCGGACGCATGCCCTCGACTTCGCCCACATGCCACTTGCCGGTTAGAAGTGTCTGGTAGCCTGCGTCACCGAGCAGCTTCGGCAGGCTGACTTCATCCGACCAGGGATTCTTGGTGATCTTGTCACCAGCCAGAATGGGGCGGGTAAGCCCCGTTCTGACTGGCAGGCGGCCGGTGAGGATCGCGGATCGCGTTGGGGTGCATGTCTGCTGTGCGTAGCACGACGTCAACCTCAGACCTTCCCGGGCGAGGCGGTCGATGTTTGGCGTCGCGGCACCGGCAGCGCCTCCGCCGCCATAGCACCCAGGGTCGCCGTAGCCCATGTCGTCGATGATGATCCAGAGGATGTTCGGCTTCTTGCCGGTGCGCTCTTTGAGTGCGGCGAGTTTCTTGGCAGCGGCCGAGTCCTGCGCGATTCGTGGGATTGCAGGTTCGAAGTTTTCAGCGGTCCGGACGCTGCGATCGAACGTCTGCGCAGAGGCGGACAAGCCGAAGGCGAGCACCGCAGCGATGGTCAATGTGGCGTTGCGTGTCATGTCAATCGTGGAGAAGGGCAGGCGTGAGGTTATTGGAGTCCGATTTTGACGGTACTGATCGTGCCATCGAAGCGGAATGGCGCGCGCTCGAAGTAATCACGCGCCACTGCCGAACCGAGATCGACTCCTACGTCGAAACTCTCACTGGCACTGAACAAGCCAGGGACGGTCATCTTGACCGAGGTACGGGCGACTTCCTTGCCGTCGACGGCCAGCACAATGTCGGCTGGGGATCCGGGCTTGGGCTGACGCAGCGTGGTGGTCACCACGATGGTGTGCTTGCCCTTTGTGATCTTCTGCTCCGACTTGGCAAGCGATCGGTAGAGGATCATCAGGTTGTATTCGAAGCACAGATAGCCCTTGTCCATGTAGCAACTCAAGCCGCCGCCGCTGCCACCCATGGCGTAGAGCACGCCACTGGCATCGTCACCGAACTCGGCTTCGATCGTGATCTTGTTGCTCTTCTTGCCAATCGGAGGCGCGCTGAACTCGGGCATGCGCACAGTCGTGCTGTCAAAGACCCAACTCGTGTACTTCGAGGCCTTGACGTCTTCAGGATGCAATCGCAGCCAGATGCCTGCACCGATCGGGAACACCTGATTGTCCTCGGCTTCGGTGAGGAAGCGTGCCTGCATCTGTTTCAGCCGCTCCGGTTGATCTTGGGCGAGGTCGTTGGCTTGGGAGAAGTCCTTACCAAGGTCGTAGAGTTCCCAGATGTCGTCGTTGGCGTCCCAATCTTCGAGGCCCGATTGCGCGTTCACCCATGGGATGAGCGGTCCGAAGGTGCACGCATACCAACCATCGTGGTAGATGCCGCGACTGCCATTGTTCGAGAAGTACTGTGAGTGCTTGTTCTCGGGAGCCTTGGCGTCGGAGAACGTCGCAACCATGCTGACTCCATCAATGGGATCTTGAGCCACTCCGTTGACGGACGTTGGGTGGGGTATCGCGAGCACGTCGTAGACGGTCGGCGCGACGTCATTGACGTGATGGAATTGCGAACGAACCGTTGCGTCCGGCTTGATCTTGGCAGGCCATGAGACAACGAGCGGGTTGCGGGTGCCGCCGAAGTGTGACGCGACGAGTTTCGTGTGCTTGAAAGGGGTGCTGCCAGCCCACGCCCAGCCCGCGTGATACATGCTGTCGGTTGTCGACGTCCCGAGGGCCTTGAGTCCGCCGAGTTCTTCGAGCGCCGCCAGTTGTTGGTCGACTGTGTTCGGGATTTGGTTCTGCGCGAGCAGTTCGCTGATCGAGCCGTTCTGCCCCTCGGACGACGAACCATTGTCACCCCAGATGTAGAAGATGAGAGTGTTGTCTCGCAGGCCTCGCTCTTCGAGTGAATCGAGCAGTCGACCGACCTGGGCGTCGGTGTGTTCGATGTAGCCCGCATAGATTTCCATCAGGCGCGACTGAAACGCTCGCTGGGATTCAGGGATGCTCTCCCAGGATGCCATGCTCTTGGCGCGTTCCGTCAGTCGGGTTGCTGCGGGGATCCACTTCAGGTTCTTCTGACGCTCGAAGATGTCCTCGCGGAGAACATCCCAGCCCTGATCGAACTTGCCCTTGTACTTGTCGGACCATTCCGTCGCGACCTGATGAGGACCGTGCACGCCACCCGGGGCCCAATACATGAAGAAGGGCTTGTCGGGTGAGTAGGCGCGATGCTGACTTAGCCAGGAGATGGCTCGGTCCGCCATCAACTCGGTGAAGTGTGGGCCATGCGGCGGTTCGATTTGCGTCGTGTTCTCCACGAGTCGCGGTTCCCATTGCGAGGTCTCGCCGGCCAGGAAGCCGTAGAAGTAATCGAAGCCGTAGCCGGTCGGCCAGAAGTCAAATGGCCCCATCGAGGTTGTCTGGTCGGCCGGCGTGTTATGCCATTTGCCGAAGGCTGAGGTCTTGTAACCGTAGTGACGCAACACCTCGGCAAGGGTCGCAGCCGACTTTGGGATGATGCCGGTATACCCGTCCCAATCGACGGCGCGCTCGGCGATCGTGCCGGAGCCAACCCGCTGGTGGTTACGTCCCGTCAGTAGGCACGCACGCGTAGGGGAGCAGATCGAAGTCGTGTGGAATCGGTTGTAGCTGATTCCTTGCGTCGAGAGCTTGCTCAGGTTGGGTGTCTGCGCAAATCCGCCAAAGGTGCTGGGTGTGCCAAAGCCACAATCATCGATCATGATGATCAGCACGTTCGGTGCGTCTTTCGCCAGTCGAGCCGGATCAACCCGCGTATGATGTTCCGAGTCTTGCAGCCGCCGCTTGGCAATGCTGGCAGTCGGCGTGGCTGGAAACGGCAGAGTAGCGCCAGCTTGCGATGGGTCCTGTTGCGCTGGCTTGGTCGAGCTACCAGTTGCGGTGTCTTGCTTGTCGCAGCCCGAAGATCCGGCGAGGATGGCCAGCAGGGCGAGGAGCTTCACGTGGGTTTTGCACATGGGCTTGTCTTAGCGGTCGTACTTAGAGTGAGGCGCGCATTCGGATGCCAAGCACTGTTGCGGCGTTGAGGTTGCTGAGCAGCGTGTCCGCGTATTGCACATCGAGAGTCAGAGAGACAGCGGGTGTGATGGCGAAGTCGTAATAGGCTTCCCAGCGACTCGCCGAATCATCAATCAGAGCGATTTCCGTCAGTAGGTTCTCGCGCAGCTTGGAACTGGCGAAGCCGACTCCGAAGGTGTCATCGTCGCGACCATCGAAGAGGCCGCGTCCGCCGACCCCTGCGCTGAATGACCAGGAGACCGGATTGGTGTCGCGATCCGCGATGCCTGCGCGGACAAAGAAGCCAAATCCCTGTAGGTCGGTTTGGCCGTTGGTGACGTCGACCTTGCGATCCAAGGGGTCTTCCACGGAGATGTATTGCCACATGTTCCAGAACGAGTTCCAGCTTTGCTCTTTCTGTGGAATGGTCCAGGCGCCGTTGTCGACAAACTGACCTTCGAGGTCTGTGAAGTCACTGTCGAAGCTGTACTGAAACGCCAGGTTCATACCACCCGGAAGCTTGTTGAGTTCGTATTGCGTGCGAGCGGCAGTGGACCACGTCAGGCCATTGTCGAGCTCACTCACGCCTGTTGTGGTGGAAGCGTCGTTGCGGGTGAAGATCGAACTCGTGACCGTGATGTCCGGTGACGGCATCCAAACCGCGCCTGCGCCGAGGGCGCTGTATGGGTTTACCAGCGCCGTGACCGAAGACGCGAGAAACGAGTGGCTCAAGAACTGCGTGTCGCCGCGTCCTGATGCAAACTCGTTGACGTCGCCACCTAGCGTGATGATCTTGCCGAGAAACACGCCCAGGTGCTTGGAGAAGAACTGCGTGTAGCGAAGTTCGGTCACGGCCAAGAACAGGTCGTCGTCTGCGTCGTCCGTGTCCGGGAAGAACATGACGTCGTTAACTGCGAGTAGCGCGCCGGATCCTGTGTTCACGGAATCGCCGTATCTCGACTCCGTACGCATCGTCACGAGGCCTCCTCGCAGAAGCTCCATGCGATCGAGGTCAAAGTTGAAGAGCATCTCGAACTTGCCGCCGTATTCACCGCCTCGCTCACTCCCCCCGCTGGTTACGTCTTGCATCGTCTGTGTCCAGAGCAAGTCATAGCGGATCCCTCGATTTGCCAACCTGTCGCGCACGCCGCCCCAGTCGCCGGTCAAAAAGGCGCGTTCGGTCAGCTCTCCACCGTGCGTGCGCCTAGGCAGCAAGCCGTGCGAGGATTGGTCCTGTCCAAGAACAGAGGTTGATAGCAGGACGATCAAGAAGGACAGGCGACAGTTGGTAGTCGTGTGCATCTCGTGTGGTTGGCGGTACAGGGAATTTGGTCGCCAGGGTAGCAGGCAATTCAAGCTGCGGCTCGGATCACTCGAACCCCACGATTACCCGAACCCCACTCAGACACAATCCCGCCCCCACGACAACACGTCAACCCATCTGCGACAAGCACCACGGCGAGCGAACTCGACCACATCCGCCCCCACCGAACACACCGCTTCCCCACCGAGACCTCAAAGCCGCCACATGATCACTTGGCGTGATCGACGCGCGCACACCGATCACGCCCCTAGCCAGCAGCCCTCGACTTCCGGCGCACGCACAACCGGTTGCGTTACCCTGTACCGCCCACACCGGAGGCACCGACGATGGACTCGGAGAAGAAACAGGAATTCGACCAGGAGCAGCGCGCGGCGTTCGCGGGCCAGTTTCGTCGCCACCATCGCTTCCAGATCTTCATCGTCCTGGGCGGTATCCTCTTCTACTTCGTCCACTTCGTCGTCATCCTGTCCGCGGGGGCCTACGAGGAGTCCTGGGGGTATGGGCTCCTCGTGCTGTTCGGCGCCGGGTTGGTGTGCTGGAGGTCCGCGTGGAAACACAATCGCTGCCCCGCCTGCGACCACTTCTTCGGCCTGCGTCCGCCGACACGCACCCAGGCTTTCTGCGCAGCCTGCGGGTCAAGGTTGACCGGCTGACCTCCGCTGATGGAGCAGGACCCGGCGATGGCACGGTGCCTTGATGGGGTGATGCTGCGATGGTCAGGGAGTCGCGGTGGGGGAGCGGTGTGGCTCGCGCCGTTCGCACGAACACCTGCCGACTCTCGTTGAGTAAGGCACGGTCGACGTGCCAGCGACCCTGATCGCCTCCTCGAAGCGACATTCTGTTGCTCCCGGCGGCCACCAGCTGGCTCGAGGCATTCTATGCGAGCGAATCTCCCTTTGGCCCTCGTCTGCGTGGCACTTGTGTCCTGCCAGACCGTCCCGGAACCGACCGCCGTCACTCGAAGCGACCAGAGCTCGGTCGAGATTGGTGACGACCTGCGCATTACCGGTCCCCACACGCACTTGAACCTCACGATCTACCTCGTGCACGGCGCGAACCGGCTTCCGGGCACAATGAGCATTATCGGGTTGGAGTCGGCCATGAGCAGCGGTGAGACCACCGTCTACGAGACCGGCGACGTCAACCAACTGGTGGTCGAGAACGTCAGTCCGAACTCGTACGTGTTCGTTCAGTCTGGTGACATCGTGCAAGGTGGCAAACAAGATCGCGTGCTGGCGATCGACCAGCTCCTGCCACCTGGCTCGGGCCGAGTGTCCCTGGCCGCGTACTGCGTGGAGCGCGGCCGGTGGCAGGTTCGCCCGGGTAGCGTGCCTACGACGGCCGCAGCCCAACCTGTCGATCCCGCACCAGATTCGCGCAACCGGTTCGCGAAGGGTATGCAGGCCATTGCAAAACTGTTCGAGCAGATCGGGTCCGTCTCCAGTGGCAGATACAGTGGCGGATACAGCAGCAGTCTTGGCTCCTTCAGTCGGTCGTCGTCAGTGCTGTCCTCAGTGGACTTGAAGCGGGCCGTCAGGCTTCACAAGCAACAGACCGCAGTGTGGCGGGGCGTTAGCCATTTCCAGAGCTCTCTCGCATCGCGTTTGGGCAGTGGTGGTGTGTTTTCCAGTTCGTCGCGAACGAGTCTCGCCCTGACTCTCGGTGGCCGGACTGTTCAAGATGCCACACGCGAATACACCTCGTACCTCGACGGCATTGCGACTTCAGCGGACGATGTTCTCGGCTTCGTCTTCGCCATCAACGGCCGACTCAACTGTGCGGACATCTACGGTTCTAACGAGCTGTTTCGGCAACTCTGGCCGAAGTTGCTGGCGGGAAGTGCTATCGAGGCTGTCGCCGCACTCAAGAAGGGGCGCGAATTTGTGTCGGTGACAGACTCCGACGTTCGGAAGTTCCTCTACCCGATGAGCGACGCGGTGGAGGTGAGTGAGAAGTCTGGGCTGGACCTCGAACTTCGTACCTCGACAAGACCCGACAGCATCCTGTTCGAGACCCGTCACTCGACCAGACCCGGAACTTGGTACCACCGAAGCTACCTCGCACGCGTTCCCCAATAGTCCGGAGTTCGAAAGCGTCAGCTACGCAGTGCGTGGCGGCGACAAAGACGTGCGGAAGAAGTTCGGCATCAAACGCTTCTGATGCGCGTTCCGCGAGGGGCTGAAGTGAGGTCTCAGCCCCTGCTTGGCCCACGCCAGTTGAACTCCTTGCGGGCATTCCAAGCAGCGCACTCGGGTGCGCCTTGGCTTTGATGCAGAGTGCCCAAGGCCTGCCAAGGATCTGATCCGCGAGACGCTCCAGTCTTGAGCTTGAGACGGGATGGTTGAGACAAGCCCCCCGAAACGCAAGGAACGTAGGCGTCGAGCCTTACAGATTGCACGCCCATTTGGCACGCTCGTTGCCATCGCGCGAGGTCTTGGTGGGGGAGCGGTGCGTTCGGTGGGTGACGTTGCTGGCGGAAAGTCACGTAGTGATGCGGGGAAGCGGCTGGGTTGACGGGGTGTTGTGTGGGTGGGATCGTGGTTGGGTGGGGTTCGGGTTCGGGTGGTCCGGACCGCAGCTTGAATCACCTACACCCTCCTCGCATGAGCAAACCCGCATCCTGGACTTCACGGCCTGGCAATGGCCCTCGACAGCGCCTGGTACTGCTGCTGTTGGCGCTTGCCGCGGTCGCGGCGGCGCTGAGCTGGCTGTGGTGGGGCAGCGACCCGAATCCCGTCTCGATCCCAACAGCCAACGGCAAAAAGGCAACCGGCGCCGCCCCGGTGGCGGCGGGCGCTGCCAGCGCGGACGTGTTGGCCCCCCCTGTCGACAGCGTGGGTTCGGGGCGAACAGGTGCAGCCATCGACGAGCCGATTGGCGGTGCGGTTGCGCCGAAGCTGTGCCTGATCGTCAAAGATGCCGAGACCCTGACCCCGGTAGCCGGCGTCGCAGTTCACTACATGCTCCGGCGTATCGCCTGGCAGCAGTTGACCGACCAGGACCGCCTCGCCGTCAGCAAGGGCGACTGGCTGGACCGCTGCCGGGATTTTGGCGAGACCCAAACGAGCAACGCGACGGGCTGCATCTGGATCGAGCGCAGCTCGTATGTGGGTGCGGCAGCCGCAGATCGCACGCGCTACGGCCAGCTCACGCTGGCAGCTGAGCAACTCAAGGAGCCCGGACCGTTTGTGTTGCTGCTGCACAAGGGAGCGCGGCCCGAGGTGCGGATCGTGGATTCTCTGGGTGCGTCGTTGCCGTTCTTTCCGGTGATGCTGCGGCCGTTGCGCGGCGGCCAGGTCGTCGCCGACGTGCCCCCACGTCGGCGCAGCGCGGGCGCCGATGGCAGCTGGCGCATCCGCGACCGGCAGGCACTGATCGAGCAGTGCTGGCGAGAACCGGCTGAGGCCCCCTTCGATGGCGTCGAGGTGCGCCTGGGTATCCCGCTGCCTGCCTTGGCGGGTGACGGACCTGCGGTTGCCATCTTGTTTGCGGCGCCGCCAACAACACCGCTCCTGCTAGTGGCGCCCGATACCGGCTCGGTGATCGTGCGTAGTCGAGACCCTCTGGGCCGGCCTGTCGGCCGTTATGGCGATCACAATCTCGTCGACACGGAGACCTCGGCGGGGTTTGGTGGCGACGTACCAATCGCAGGTGGCAGCGGCACGAAGTTCCTCTACGTCTCGCTCGGCCGCATGCTGCTCGCCCGGGCCTATGTAGACGGCCTTGCCTTTGATGCGACCGAAAACGAGTTCGTCGGGCCCCGGGTGCGAGGCCAGACTATCGAGGTCACCCTGACGGCCGTGGTCGAAGGCATCGCGTTGTCGGGTACGCTCATCGGTGCCAAGGGTGCCCCCCTTGCAGCGACGAGCTTTCGCCTACAACTTGCGGCGGGTGATCTGCGCGAGGCGCCACACACCACCACCGAGGACGACGGGTCGTTCCTGATCCCAGCTTCCTCTGAGTTTGAAGGCAGGCATCTTGACCTTGCGTTCATCCAACTGGTTGCCGGGGCCTACACCAAGCACGAACGGCATCTTGATCGTGGCGCTACTGTCGCCGTTGGCCAGTTGCAACAAGGCCTGAACGAGGTCGGGACCATCCAGATCGATGCCCTGCCCCTGATCGCCGCCGGGCGCACGATCGTTGACGGCATCGCTGCCACTGCCGAGGTCTACGCCGAGTGGTTGCCGGTAGAGGGCGGCCCCGATAACTGGGACCGGCTGCGCGGCACCATCATCGAGACGGCCCAGGACGGGACCTTCACCTTGCGGGGTGTCGCGCCCCGCGCGCGCAGTTATCGCCTCTTCGGGTATCTGCCGGCGGCCATCCTGCCGCCGAGCTACACCGTCTTTGGGGTCGGCCAGACCAACATCGAGCTAGCGGTCAGCCAAGGTGGCGAGATACTCGCCGACGTCGTGGTCGATCCGGACATTGCTGCCGAGGACATTGTCTGCCGACTGACCCCGATGCTGCGGACCAAGAAGGCGTTGGACTCGCTCGACTACATGTGGCGATCGCCGTACGGCCGCCGGCAACCCGCTGACGAGCAAGGCGCGCCCGCCCAGTGGCGCTGGCAGGGTATCGAACCAGGCGATTACGAACTGCAGGTGTTGGCGGCAGGTTGTCACCAGCCACTCGTGACGCTGTCGAATCTCGAAGTAGTGGCCGGTGGCGTCTGTTCGGATCCAAGGCTCCGGCCCATCGACCTGCGCAGTCGCCTCGCCAAGGTTCAGGTCACCATCACCAGCGCCAGTGGCGACCCGCTCGGGGTGCCGGCCTTCGTGCACGCCGCGGCCACACCCAGCGTCGCGGTCAAGAGCAAAGACGGCGTGGCCCAGGTCGTCGGCGAGCCCCCGATGGAACTCGCGGTGCGCGCCACCGGCCACTATCCGGAGTGGCTGCGTAACGTGAAGGAGCCGCGCACCGTCACGCTCAGGCCATTGCCCGAGGTCGTAATCGAGATCGCACCTGTTGCGATCCCATCAGGCTGGCGAGCCTTCGTCAGGGCAAGCGTGCAGCCCAAAACCGTAACCGCCAAGGTCTTCAAGAGCTGGGGACCCGACAGCCTGAAATCGCTGCTCACCGTGGCTCAGTCCGTCCAGATTGGCGAACGCATAGACCTCAAGATCCGCGCGCAAGAAGGCGCGGCGATCTCGTTACGCGCCTACGTTGAGCGGATCGATAACGCCGACGAGCAACACGCCATCGACCTGGGAGTTCGCGCGGACGTGCTCGCCTCGCCTGCCGCCAAATCGCGGTCCCACCTGAAGGTCTCTGCGGCAGAAATCCAGGCGGCGACGGAGCGCTAGCGCAAACGAGCCGCTCGCACCACCGTCCGCGGTGACGCGTACCTTGCGTCCGTGCCGTGCCATTACCAATAGCCCGAATCGTGGTAGACCATGCCCGCTTTGGCGTCCTGGTAATACACGGTCCCCGCACCGCTCGGTCGGTACGGGCTGTGATACAGCATGGCATAGTTGAGCGGCTGCCATCCCCACGGTGCTCTCCCTGTTGGCAACCATGTTCGTTGCAGCACTGCATGCCCCACGTACACCGATGTCGCCGCGAGGGTCGGTGTGCCGCGACCCATCGGATCAGGGGTAGTTGCACAAGTGGTGCGTGTAGATCGCCGCTGCGTAGCCGAGGAGGATCACGGGGAACCACTTGAGGTGCGAGGTGAAGGTGTACTTCCCGTGCGCCGAGCCCATCAGCGCTACGCCGGCGGCGGAACCGACGGAGAGCAGCGAGCCGCCGACGCCCGCGGTCAGGGTAATCAGGAGCCACTGGTAGAGTCGCATGGGCTCGCCGCCGGTCCCGGCCATGTCGGGGTTCATGCCGAGCACGGCGAACATCACCGGCACGTTGTCGAGTACCGCGGAGATACCACCGACCGCGATGTTCGCTTTGTAGGCGCCCCACCCCTCGATTCCCATGCCCGGGACCCCGTACATTCCTTCGGCAGCGATCCGCAGGTAACCGAGTTCCTGCAGACCTCCGACGCACATGATGACCCCGAAGAAGAACAGCATCGTGTCCCACTCGACGTCGGCCACGTTGCGCAGCACGTTGATCGGCTTGGCCTTCTTCAAGCGGACTTCCTTCAGACGCCGCAAGTAACCGTAGAAGAAGAAGTAGCCGAGACCGGTCGTCATGCCGAGGAACGGCGGAAGGTGCAGGGCGGCGTGGAAGGTGACGGCAGTCGCGATCGTCATGAGGAACATCACGATCACGATCAGCCAGCCGTCCTTGAGCTCCACCTCTTCCTTCATCGGCTCGGGACGCTGTTTCGGGACGAACAGCGACATCACGATGGCCGGAACGAGCCAGTTGACGACCGACGGGAGGAAGATAGCGAGGAACTCGAACGTCTTGACATGACCGTTCTGCCACACCATCAGTGTCGTGATGTCGCCAAAAGGCGAGAACGCGCCACCGGCATTGGCGGCTATCACGACGTTGCAGCAAGCGGCGGCTATGAACTTCTTGTTTGTGCCACCGACCGTGACGACGACCGCGCCCATCAACAGCGCTGTCGTGAGATTGTCAGCGACCGGTGAGATGAAGAACGCCAACGCTCCGGTCGTCCAGAACACGGTCCGCAGCCCGAACCCAGCCGAGACGAGCCACGCGTTGATCCGAAGGAACACGTTGCGCTCAGCGATGGCGCTGATGTAGGTCATCGCCACCATCAAGAACAGGAACAGCTCGGCGAAGTCCGCGAGGTGGTGCTTGACTATGTGCGTCACCAGGTGCCCGGGCTCCTCGAGGTCTTTTGGCAACCAGGCCCAGCCATGGACCTCATAAGCGGCCTGGACCTGGTCGTTGGACATCCCGGCGAACACCAGCGCGACCGCGATCCAGATCAACCCCGCAGCCATGACGACGGGCTTCGACTTGCGGAGCTTGATCAGGTCCTCGGTGACGACCATCAGGTACGCCATGCAGAAGACGATGATCGCGATGATTCCCTGGGGGGATGCCGTGAAGTCCAGCAGTTCGCGTACGAGGGATGGCGCTAGTGGATCTTGACCAAGCAAGTCGTTACTCCAAGAGAGGGGTCTCGGGGACGCGATAGAGTCCGGAATCCCGCCGGCCAAGCAACAAGAATCGGCGCGAAAGCGGCGCCATCGGACAACCCGGACCTGCCGTTCAGCAAGGCCGTGCTCATCGGCGACACGCTCTACGCCGCGGGCCAATCTCGGGCTCGATCCGAACACCGGTGCGCCACCGGTGGATGCGGGAGACGAGGCGGGTCACATGCTCGATGCGTTCGCCGCCACGCTGGCCCGCGCCGACATCGATCGTTCAATCTCGCCTCGCCTCCAGAACCAGCACCCAATCCTGTGGTGACGGAACATCACTCTTGAACTC
>JAPYTD010000164.1 GCA_029936315.1 Planctomycetota bacterium
GTTCAGGCGCGCGTCACCCCCATCGCCGTGCACCATCACCCCGTCGTCATGCGCGTGCACGTCGAAGGCGCGGCCGCACGCACGATCGCCGTTGGGTTGCCCGGGGGCATGAACTACTGCTTCGACGCCGAAGCGTGCTGCGTGCAGTTCGGTTGGGCTGGCGCCTACCTCGATATCGGACCCGACCGCGATAATCGCGGCGGCCGCCCGTGCAAAGTGCTCGGCAACCGCTTCGCTGTCGGCAACGTCGGCTTCCCACTACGTACGGCCGACGGGCAGAAGCGACCGGTTCAGTTCTCGGGATATCGCACACACGGCACCCCTAGCTACTCGCTCGACTGGGGCGGACAAGTAGTGCAATGGACGGTGGCTGCAGCGCCGGCGGCAGTTGGACTGCAATACACGTTTGCGCTGCCCGAGGCTCGCGAAGCCGTACAGTTCGTCATCAACAAAAAGGGGATCGAAGTCACGTCTAGCGCCGGAGAATGGCGCAACGGCATCCTGACTGTCCCTGCAGCAGCAGCCAAAAACTTCACGGTTACGTTGACGCTCCCGATCGGAGGACCCAAGTAATGCGCCCCACCACACGTTTGCGCATCGTCGCATGTTTGCTGCTCTGCAGCACAACCTCGAGCCTTACGGCCCAACAACCGGAGATCATTCCCGCGGGCTACCGGGTCGAGACGATCCCCCTGCCCGACGGCGTCGCCTTCGGGGTCGGCGGACTGGGCTTTGCAAACGACGGCACATTGTTCGTCTGCACGCGCGAAGGAGACGTCTGGGCGCTCGCCAACAACAAGTGGAAGTTGTTTGCGAACGGACTGCACGAACCACTCGGCATCTACGTGGACCCGAAGAGCAGTCAGGTGTTCGTAGTACAGCGACCCGAGTTGACCGAACTGATCGACGAGAACGGCGACGGGCGCGCCGATCGCTTCCGCACCGTGTGCGACACGTGGGGATTGACCAACAACTACCACGAATACGCCTACGGCCTGGTGCGCGATTCGAAGGGCAACTTCTACGGCACACTCAACACGACGCTGAGCTGGCCCGGCTGGGCGGGTAGCGATCAATGGGATATCGCCCGGGTACACGACGGCAAGATGGGTCGCGCCGCGAAGTACCGCGGCTGGGCCTTCCGGGTCTCGCCCGATGGCACGTTCGAACCATGGTCGTCTGGCTTGCGATCGCCGGCTGGCATTGGCATCAACAAGGCGGACGAACTGTTCTGCACCGACAACCAGGGCGATTGGGTTGCGACGTCATGCCTGCACGTGCTACGCAAGGGCGACTTCCACGGCCACCCATCCTCGCTCACCGATCACCCGGACTACGCGGGCGTCGACCTCAACACCATCCCCATTGAGAAATACGGCCAGCTACGCGAACCAGCTGCGGTCAACTTCCCGCACGGCGACCTCGCCAACTCACCGGGAGAGCCAGTAGTCGACGACACCGGTGGTCGCTTTGGTCCATTCGCTGGACAGATGCTTGTCGGCGACCAGACCAGATCCAACGTGTTTCGCGTCGTGCTCGACAAGGTGCAAGGCCAATACCAAGGCTGCGCGATCAACTTCATCGACCACCTGCAGACCGGCATTGTGCGATTGCGCTTTGCTGCGGACAGCAGCTTGTGGGTAGGCCAGACCGGACGTGGTTGGCGGTCACGGGGCAGGACGACCTTCGGACTCGAACGCATCGTCTGGGATGGTGAGACGGTACCGTTCGCAGTCCATTCCGTGCGACTGACGACCGATGGTTTCGACGTGCGCTTCACGCGGCCCGCCGACCCAAAGCGTGCGGCCGTTAAAGCGGCGTATCGCATCGAGCGCTGGCAATACAAACACCACCCCGACTACGGCTCGCCCAAGTTCGAACAGGCGTCCGTGACCGTGCGCGACATCCAACTATCAGCCGACCGCATGACGGCGCGAATCAAGATGCCTCTGCGCACGGGGACCATGTACCAGTTTACCATCGATGTAGCCGCTGCCGACGGCGCCGTCATGAGCAGCCGCGTCGCGTGGTACACGCTGAACCGACTCCGCCAGTAGTTTCCCCAGCAGCGATACCCCAGCAGGAGACCCCAGCAGCGAGACCACAGATGAAGCGAATCGCCTACACGATCGACCTCCAAGACGACCCGCAGCTCATCGAGGAGTACTGCACGTACCACCGCAACGTCTGGCCTGAAGT
Source organism: Planctomycetota bacterium (assembly GCA_029936315.1). Lineage (GTDB taxonomy): Bacteria > Planctomycetota > UBA1135 > UBA1135 > UBA2386. The sequence goes on from JAPYTD010000164.1 coordinate 2,200, forward strand.
GCAGGCAGGCCTGAAGCAGGTCGGACTGCTCGAGATGAACATCTACCGGCTCGGCCGCCGCCTGTTCATGTTGATGGAAGTCGAAGACGACTTCGACATAGCAACCGGTCTACCCGCCTACCTCAAGACCCATGCGAAGTGCCAGGAGTGGGAAGACCTGATGGACAAGTACCAGTCGCCGTTGCCCGAAGCGAAGCCCGGCGAGAAGTGGTCCGAGATGGACAACGTCTGCCGGATTGTATGACGCAACTGCGGCCTATCTGCATTTCCGGCGCCAAAGAAATGCCAAGGCCAGAACGAGGATCGATAAAGGGCTCGTCTTCATCCTCGTGGTGCATGGATTGTCTCGTCCAGGTTGCTAACCTTCCTGCCTCATGACCGAAGTGTTCACCGTGCTAGGCGGGCTTGGCGTTTTCTTGTTTGGCCTCCGGGTCATGAGCGGCGGCCTGCAAAAGCTGGCCGGCGCAAAACTGCGCTCCGTCCTGGCAGGACTGACACGCAACCGATTCACCGGGGTCTTCAGCGGCTTCGTGATCACGTGTGCAGTGCAGTCCTCGAGTGCGACCACCGTGCTGGTCGTCTCATTCGCGAACGCCGGACTGCTAACGCTGACCCAGACCCTTGGCTTGGTCATGGGAGCAAATATCGGCACGACCTTGACAGCATGGATCGTGTCACTGCTCGGCTTCAAGCTGAAGATCGCTGCGTTCGCCTTGCCGATCATTGGCCTGGGCTTTCCGCTGTCGCTACTGAAGTCACCGCGCACGAAGCACTTGTCCGAAGTCATGATCGGCTTCGGTCTCTTGTTCCTGGGACTGTCATTCCTCAAGGAGGCAGTACCGGACTTCAAATCCAACCC
>JAPYTD010000165.1 GCA_029936315.1 Planctomycetota bacterium
TGAACCGTCGTTGCGGGTAGTTGTGCGCACAGGCTGCCCGCCAACGTGAGTAATGGCAGGGCGCCAACAATCATTGTTTTGAGTTTCATGGGTATGGAGTGGGTAAGAGAGTCCAATTCGCTGGACCCCTTCACAGCGGCGTGCGACCTCCGGACCCAAGGTGCTTTCCTTGGATCTCGTGAACGTGCCTGGGTCTGCTCCTCGAGCCGCGCCAGGCGACGAGCCCCCTCTGCTGCCGGTAGTGCCTGACCCAGCGTGAGATACGAGCCTCACACCGCTCTGGATCGGCTCACCACCAAGCGGCGCCCGCGCCGGTGCCAACTCCGGCACATCGCTCGACGGCCCCATCGCCCGCAGCACTCGCTCAATCGAATCCGGATCCTGGATCGCGGCCAGTAACCGGCGAACACCTGCTGCTGCGCGGACACGAAAGCCACGTCCACGCGAAACACACGCCGCAGTAACTCCGCCCACGTGTAGTAGCGAAAGCGACCCCGACGCAGCTTGCTGGGACGATGCGGCACACGTTGCCCAACGGACTCCGCGGCAACGTGCTCGGCGTGTGCTTCCTCAGTATCCGTGCAACCATCGTCGGCCTCTTCCCCCTCGTCATCCTCCGCAACACGCGGCACGATCCGAAGTCGCATGCTCGCACCAAGTGCCAGCAACCGCTCGATCAACACCTGCGGCTCCATGACCACGTGCGTCGTGCCGTCGCGCCACGTCTTCTTTAGCGAGCACGCAACCCGACCATCAATTCAGAACTGCGACGCCCAGGCCATCGGATGTTCCATCAGGTAATTCCGGTCAAACCAGCAACGGCGTACACCCGGCCGTTGCATCATCTTGAGCGAATTACGGGTTGCTGCTTTTCAGCAAATCAGGTTCTGGTTGTTCCGCAATCTGCTCACACAGAGTGGTGAGCCACTGCGCCACCGCCGACTGCCCGTGTGTCCGCATCTCGCTTGCCTGAGACTTGGCAATCTGCCGCTCAAGCTGCAATGCGTCGTCCCGACCTGACAAGAACTGTTTAACCGCCAGCAACTCCACCCCGCCGCGCGCCAAGGAATAGTCAGCTACGTCGCCAGCGAACGAGAGTCGGTAATCCGAGGGGTAACGAGTTCCGCTGACTTCGATTGTGGCGAGCATCTGATCCCAGAACTCAAGGAAGCCACTTTCAAAGCCAACGCCACTCTTTTGCACAAGCGGTGGTGTCTCTCGATCAAACAGATCGATGTAGACAAGATGCCACAATTCGTGGGTCCTGGCGTGATCCATTGCTGAAGTGAGGTCGCAGTGCACAAGGGACCTGGCGGTCTCAACATGGTCATCGCAAAACCAACCGCAATCAGGAGGATGATCGGGGACCCCCGCTGGAGAAGCAGCCCTGTCATGCCATTCTTGATCACTCGCGGTCCTGGCAAAGTAGATCAACTCACAGTCATCCCCCGTCTCACGACCTCTGACACATAACCAGCAATCGGGTGGCATCATTTGCACTTACCTCTTTCGAGAGTCAGGGACTCAATTCGCAAGCCTGATTCGGTGGATCCTATCATCGGCCCAGTGATGGAATGCAACGTTCCGATTGGGCGGGTAAATGGTCGGGACCTGCCGTCATTCCGCAGGATCTACCCCTTCGCCCCTAGCCATGGTCATTGTCGATCCAGGCAGTAGATGGCTACCAGCCGACGCCGAGACCCGTATCCGGCAGCCAGCTCAGCAATCTGGATCCGACTTAGCAATCCCGGCAGCCAACCCCGAAGGGTCGGCTCCTTACTTGCCGTCTTCCATCTCGCCGAGCAGTTGCTCGACGGCTGCCGTCATCCTCTCGCCGCGCGTGCCCGTGAAACGAATCACGCCCTTGTGGTCGAGCACATAAATGGTCGGCCAACCGCGCACTCCCCACTTCGAGGAGATCGGGCCACTGGTGCCACGAGGACCGTTCCAGAACGAGCGCCAGGTGACGCCCATCTCTTTGGCCTTCGAGTGGAAGTAGTCCTTATCTCTGTCGCTGTTGATTCCGATCAGGGCAAACGGCTTGTCTTTCATCTGTTCCACGAGCGACCGCTCGTGAGGGATCATGGCCACACACGGGCCTCACCAGAACCCCCAGAAGTCGAGAACAACTACCTTGCCGCGATAGTCCTCAAGCTGGAACTTCACGCCATCGATGTCTTCGCCAACGATGTTCGGCGCGACCAAGCCGATCTGCAGCTTCTCTGCTTTGAACTTCGGGCCGCGGATCTTGTCGGCGAGCCAGTGGTTACCGGCGAGCTTCTCTGCTTGCTGCGCGAGTTCGGCACCCTTGGCCAACTGGTCGTCGCTAGCACCGCGACCGGTGAAGGCGACTGACTTCCAGTAGAACGCCCACGCCTTGGCAACGTCGTGCGGCGACTCCTCGATGACCTGACTCAGGAATGCATTGGCACCTTCGGCGCCGAGCGGACGCGACAGCACGCGACCCTTCTCGAGCAGGTCGATCAGCGCCGCGCTCTTCATGTGCTTCTCTTGAAGCTGCGCAACGACCGTCTTGACGATCTCCGGATCGCGACCATTGATCGCAGCCCAACCGAGCAGCTTGACGGCGTCATCACCTTCAAACTGACCAGCGGCGTCCATAGCCTTTCGGGCAAGCGCCTTGGTGTCCGGCCGCTTCAATGAACTACGAAGCTCCGTCATCTTCCCTCGGTCCTTGTCGGCGACCGCCTGCTTGTAGGCGTCGCTGCCTCTCAGCTTGGAGCTAGCTGCGCGGTAGGCTGAGTTCTGCTTTGCGAGCTCAGCCGAGAATTTGGCGTGCAGTGCCTCTGCCGGCGATTGCTGCTTGGCCCCGTCTTGGGCCGCGAGCAGCACCGGCAACAGCAGCGCTGCAGTGCATGTCGTGATCAGTCGCATGATGCAGTCAACATACGCGGCCCCGGGGCGATGGCGCCGCGTCAGCGTGTGTCGATTCGGTCACGGGGTGTAGGTCATGCAAACTGCGGCTCAGACCACCTACCCAACCAACCGACTCTCCACCACTTCTGCCA
>JAPYTD010000014.1:0-72034 GCA_029936315.1 Planctomycetota bacterium
AGCGAGGGGAGAGCGGGGGCTGCACAGTCTGCCCGCGACGTCGCATTTGCTGACGTATGTGGCTCGGTAGCGACTAGAGCGACGCTCCATTCAGATGGGCCACGCTGACCTACTGGGCCAATCGGTCCACCGAGTTGCTGGTTGCGTTCTTGCGCCTAGCGACGCCGCAAAGTTCCGGATTCCCGTGACCCCGTTGGCTCGCGTCAGGTGTTGTAGCACTGTGTCGAGCGTGCACCTCTCCGTCCTGGCCGAATCACCTGTGGAACTAACCGAGGAGTTGATCCGTCGGCATCAACTCGGCCTGTGGCGTTATGTCCGGTTTCTCGGCGCGGATCGCGAACTCGCTGACGATCTGGTGCAAGAGACGTTCTTGCAGGTCATGACGGCCAGGCCAGACGATCGAGGTGACCACGCAGTCGCCGGTTGGCTGCGCCGAACTGCACTGAACATGTACCGGAACACCCGGCGCCGACCGCGGAAGAATGTAGTGCTCGATGCGGACGCCCTCGAACAGTTCTGGCAAGAGGAAGTCGGAGACGACACCAACGCGTACATCGACGCGCTGCGAGGTTGTCTGGCCACGCTGGACGACAAGTCGAGGGCGGCGGTCGTGTTGCGCTATTGCGAGGGGCACGATCGCAACACAGTCGCCCAAAAGCTGAAACTTCACCTCGAAGGCTGCCGCAGCGTGCTACGGCGTGCTCGCGCGAGGCTGCACCTGTGCATCGAATCCAAACTGAGGAACGAACCGTGACGCTAAGAGACGCATGGCTGAACACTGTGCTGCGTGAACTTGAGGACGGTCCACCGCTAGACCTGACGGCTCGTATCATGGCCGCTGCGCGATCGCCCCAACACACGTTGCGCCGACTACCCAGCCCCCCGCGACATAGTCATTCCTGGTTGCGCCCAACGGTGGCACTGCTCGCAGCAACCGTCGTCGTGACGATCATGCTCGTCAATCTCGACGACTCCCCGCGACAAGATGCGGTCGCGATCGACGGCCCGACGCAAGATCCGATCGCGCAAGAAAGCCCCCACTCAATGCGCGCAGCCGCGTTCTTTCCGCTGCGCCTCGGTACATGTTGGGTGTATGCGTTCTCGACGAATGACGAAGCCCGCGGCGACGCGGTGCAAACAATCACGGCGATCCATCCGAGCCGCAAGCGCAACGGCGAACGCATCGCTCAGATTGAGGCCACCGGTGCCCTGAACGAACATCTCTATCTTTCAGCAGGCAAGGATCTGCGGCTCTTCACTGACACCGGCAATCCTGGGATCAACACCGAACGGTCGGTGACTGTGCTAGCTGGACCAATCGGCGTCGAACACAAGTGGTCCTGGCAGTGGCAGGGCTACTTCCCAGCTCTGCTGCCAGCCGAAACGATCCGACTCGGGGAGCCAATCGCTTTCGTCAGCAACGCTACCCTGATGGATCCAAGTGACACGGTAGTCGTGCCAGCCGGGAAGTTCACGGCGGTGAAGATCAGCATCGATCACACAGGCCCAGACAATTGGCAGGTCGAAGAAGTCGTTTGGTACGCCCGCGACGTTGGCATCGTGCGACGCCAACTGTCGGGAGGTCCCGACGAGAGCACCGCGGTTTGGCAACTACGGAAGCACACCTTGGGTCGGCCACCGATCGATCCGGCACCGCCACTGCAACAATTGTTGAAGACCGACGGTAAGTTCGCGGCCCGCGGCGCACCCGACTCCGTCGAATGGCTTCATCCGTTGCTCGGGCGGTGGCTGTTCCGCAGCCACTTCGCCATCGTCGCGTGGGGCGGTGATCGCGAGTTCGTACGCGTCCTGGGCAATCAGGCAACGCGCTTCGACCTGGCTCAATTGGACCACCTCACGTCAATGCTGGCAGCGGAACGCGTTGCCGCTGTGAACACCGCGCAATCGCAGTTGACGCGACGAACCGTCGAAGCCGCAGGTCTCGCCGATGTCGCAGCGACACTGGTGGCCGCCAGGGAAGGATGGGTGTGTCTCGAGCCGTTCAAGACGCTGCACTTCGAGTACTCAGCGGCAAAGCGCACGGGCAGGATCCAAGGCACCGTCATAGCGGAAGACTCGGGCGGCAAGCGCCTCACGATGGCATGCAAAGTCACCATGAAGGCCGACGTGGTCTTGGCAGTTGATGTGATTGCTCAGTGATTCGGTCCGTGAAGGCGCGCGGCAACTACCTGACGTGCACGCTCTCTACGCATCTCAACTAGCGGCGACCGATCAGTTGTTCAGTACCAACGACGCCGGCACGCCGTCGCATGCTTGGGGTAATGCGACCCAGCCGCCAAGTCTGCCGTCCCGCCCCGTTTGTGACGGTGAGAAACGGTCGAGCCCGCGCAGGATGCCCTGCCCCACCATGCAACTGGTGGTCCTGAGCGGCCCGAAGAAGAATGCGGACACCGCTTGCAGTGACCCCAAGAGTCATGGCTGCATGTAGCCATGCAACTCCAAGACGCCCTCGCGGCATTCCAAGTCCAGCTCCGCGCCGATGGCCGCAGTGAGCACACCCGCAAGCAGTACGAACGACACGCCCGGTCGATGATCGCCTGGCTTGAGTACTCCGGCCAGCCAACCGAGATCGACGACGTCACGACGGGAGTCATCGCCGAGTTCTTCGCGAGCGACACTGCTAGGCTCAGCGCCCGCGGCGGCGAGAAGCGAGCAAGCTCCGCCAACGCCCAACGAACGAGCATCCGCTGCTTCCTCCGGTGGGCGCACGAGTCCGGCCTAGTGGCCTCCAACGCGGCACGCCTACTCCGCCGTGCTCGCTGCGCACCAGCGCCACCAAAGGCCCTTCACGGCGACGAGCAGAAACGCCTGCTCAAGGTCCTCGACGAAGCAACTGGCACCGGAGCGCCGCGCGACCACATGCTGGTGCAGATGCTGCTTCGCACCGGTATTCGCATCGGCAGCGCCCTCGCCCTGGACATCGAAGACGTCGACCTAGCGCATAGCGAGCTGACGCTGCGATCCACCAAGAACGACAACCCCGCGACCGCTGTCATGCCGACCTCCCTGATAGCGGCACTGCGCGAGTTCCTGGGCGACCGCACAACCGGGCCAGTGTTCCTGGCCGGCACGCGCAGGATCTCGATGCGCCACGCCCAGCGACGGATCAGCCACTGGCTGAACATGGCAAAGGTCAACGGGCGAAGCGTGCACAGCCTGCGCCATACATTCGCCTCCGACTTGCTCACACGAACCGGCAATCTGAGGCTCGTCCAAGCCGCAATGAACCACCGGTCGGTAGTTTCCACAACGGTCTACGCGCAGGTCAGCCGGGATCGCCTGCGCGCAGCGGTTGGCGCCTGAGCACCGGACCGATTACGGTCGGTGTGCCAGAGCACGACACGCTTGGCACCAGGAACTCCAAGTGCAACATCCGAATCCGTTAGAAGCCGCTGGGGGCTGCGGGAATCCTGCAATCCGAACGACCTTTGAGTCCATTCGCGATTGGAGGAAGGCGCTGACGCAATGGCAGCAACATGCGCACTTCGTGAAGTCGAAGCCCGGTCAACCCGATCGGGTCATGCTGACGATTCCGCGCACACCCACCGACGACAACAAGAGCACGGCCTTCGTTGTTTGCGCGGATCCCCTGCCAAAAGCACCACTAGTCAAAGATGTCACTGCACTGAGCGGATTCTCCGAGGTGAAAAGCCGAGCCACCAAACTCGCCGACGCAACTGACGCGCTCATCGAGTCACTCAAGCGACACAAACAGCCAACGAAGCACGCGACGGCACTGACCAAGGGGCTTCGTGAACGCACAGGTCGCCCTACGCTGCGCGACCACAAGACAACGCGCGACTTGGAACGGCAGGTCCTAGCGATTGAGCAGGAGATCGACCGAGGGGTTCTCACCGACGAGGAAGATAACCGCGAACGCATCGCTTACTGGTGGGACAAGTTGCGAGGCATCAGGACTCGCGAAGGACATGAGAGGCTCGCGGCGTGCGTTGAGGAGATCCTGTCGCGCCCCCGCAAGCCCGACCACGAACTCGCTCTCCTCAACCACTTCGCTGCCGAACGTCAGCGCGAGTTCCTGATCTTGCCGATGGAGGCGACCCGCCGAGCAACGGGAAGCGACACCTTGTCCATGTGTCGTCGATGGCAAGACCTGACAGCCTTCGGAAGCCGCTTCTTCGTCCGCCACATCGACAACAAGTCGGGCATTTCTTTCCGTGATGTAGTGAGAGCACACGCGTTCTACAAGGCATCAGGCGATAGCCCTCAACCACTTGAATTGGAATGGGCCGAACGACTGCGTGGGATAACCGAGAGCCTTCGCCCTCTTGCCGACGCTGCTGGATTCACCGCCGGTGAAAGGACCCCGATCACCAACTTGGTGCAGGCTCTCGGCAGGGTGATCGACGGCAAATCGATCGACTTCGATTCGCTAGCGGTACCTGTGCAGGTTCTCGTCGACGAGATCGTCGCGCAGGCTAGTCAGTCGCGACACTCGATCATCAACCGCTTCAATCGGCTTGTGATCGACTTGCACGCCGACGTCACAAGAACTCTGAAGCTGATCAGAGAACACGCTGCGAATGCCGACCTGACGCTCCTGGATCACTACATCATCAACGGCAAGTCCGACGAACGCGACCAAGGTCCCGGAGGGATGCACGACATCGAATGGCGCACCGTCGCGACCTCGCTGACTAGCAACCTCAAAGAGGCGTTGGATCTCTGGACACAGGAGACCGGAAGCCCGGCACGAAGCCTGAAACACGATTTCGTGCTGGTGGGCAAGTCGCAGGCAAAGCTCAGGGGTATCCACGAGAACAGCTTCCACGCACTTGTCCTTCGCGTTGCGCGAATCTTCATCACTCCCGAAGCCGAGGGCTCGGTCCCGCAAACTGTTCTCGACGACATCGGACTAGGCCCAAACAACAAACCATGCCACGGAGTCGCGAGGCTCCGCTTAGTGCGCGAGATGCTCAAGTCAAAGTGGCCAGCCGAAACTACACCCGAGCTTGAACGGGAACATGTGGCTGCACTCGACCTGAGCGGAGACTCGAAGACTATGCAGCAGTCGATGAACTCCGACTCATCGCATAGCCCGCAGACTGGCGACTACGGCGCATCCTCCTCACGTCCCTCTCGGTCTCGGACCGGGCTGCAATCAAAAACCAACCAGGATAACCCGCAGGCAATTCCCAATCGAACTCGCGGCAGTGTCTCTAAAGAGCGAGATGCCAAGGCGGTAATAATGGCGAAGGACTGGGATGAGAAGGATGTGACCTGGACTCAGAAAGACCTAGCAAGAGCTCTCGATGTTGAACGCAACCAGCTCTTCGGCAAGTCGCAGGATCTTTACCGGTGCCCAATGCTCATGTCCTACTGGAAGCAGCGACAAGGCGAGAAGGAGGCCCGCAAGATGAGTCTCCGCCAGCACAACAGGACGAGAATGGCAAGTGACGACCCGGACGACGTGTAACAATGCGCGCAATTGTGGCAACACGAAAGACGCTCAAGATCCTCAATCAACTGTCGGCAAGTCACTTGCGTCGTCGCACCCAGAATCCAATCAACGCTCCGTGATGCCACAACAGGACTGATGTAGGGCCGACATTCCGTCGGCCGACGCATCATGTCAAATCCAACACCGCTGACAACGGGAACTGTCGCCAAGCTTCTCGAAACCACCGAACCTCGCGTCGCTGAGACAGTACGTCGCGGCAAGGTTGTTCCGCCGCCACCAGTGATCGCAGGACGCCGCCTCTGGTCTCCAAATCAGGTGCGCCAAGCAGCCGCAGCCCTCGGCCTACTCACTGAAGACCTCGACCAACTGCTCATCGGAGGACCAACCGATGAGTAAGCCATCACCGAAAGACGCGCCCTTCCCTGACCGGATCGAAGAGGCTCGCCGAGCAATCGACCGGCGGTGGGCATTGGCCAAGTTGACCGGCAAGAAGCCTGTCCACAAGGGCTGGCAGAAACGCGAAATTGACGACTTCAAGACGGTCACCAGCTGGATCAAGGCTGGCCACAACATTGGTCTCAGAACAGGTCAGGTTTCCGGGGTTGTCGTTGTCGACGACGACTCACACGACGGCGCAGCCGGCCAGGCGCTCAACCTGCCGCAGACCGTCACCGTCATCACTGGCAGCGGCAAGCGTCACTACTACTTCGCAGCCCCGCCGTTCAAGGTCGGCAACTCGGTGAAGACGCTGGCGGACGATATTGACATCCGGGGCGATGGCGGCCAAGTGGTGTTCGTTGGCTCGCTCCACTCCGACACCAAACAGCCTTATCGCTGGGCGCCCGGTTGTTCGCCAGACGAAGTCGAGTTAGCGCAGCTACCAGCATCGATCCTCGACGAGCTGCGACCGCCCGACAAGACCAAGCCAAGCCTGCGCTTGGTCGATCCGACGCGCACATCCAAGCGAACGGAGTCGCGCACCAAGTCGTATGCAGACGCTGCACTCGCCAACGAACTCGCAGAAGTGCACGGCAGTGCCGAAGGCAGCCGCAACGACACCTTGAACAAGAGTGCCTTCGCTTTGGGCCAACTCGTAGCAAGCGGTCACCTCGATCGAGACCACGTGGCAAATGAGCTACGCCAGGCCGCGGTGGTATCTGGGCTGAAGGACGCGGAAGCCAGCGCGACCATTGCTAGCGGCATGGCTGCTGGGGCCGAGTCGCCGCGAGACCTTTCGGGACTCGAAGAAGATCCTGACGATCCTGACACCGACCCAGCTGGCCTCAACGAAGACAATCGACCAGTCATCAAGATATACGGCGGTTGGCTGCATCGCATCACATCCAAGGCGGAACGGATCCTGGCGCGACAGCGGCCACCAGTGCTCTACCAGCGTGGCACGGTGCTCGTGAAGCTATCGATGATCCAAGAGCCCGGGTTGGGTCTCACTATTCGACTACGGCCCATGATCGTGGAGGTGACAATCCCGGGTGTCGTCGACAAGCTCACCGAGCTGATCCGATGGATTCGAATCGACGGCAGAAGCGGTGATGAAGTAACGATCGACTGCCCTGAGCGAATCGCCAAGACGCTTCTCAGCCGAGCAGGATCTTGTCGACTCCCCCCGTTAGCCGGCGTCATTGATGCACCGACCCTTCGAAGTGACGGAGGTCTTCTGGACAAGGAAGGCTACGACGCATCCACGGGCCTTTTCCTAGCTCGCAGTAATGACAAGTTTCCTCAGCTACCTGAGTCGCCGACGAAGCAACAGGTCCAGGACGCACTGGCGAAGATTCAGTGGATCCTGAAGGAGTTCCCGTTCGTCGCTGAGGAAGACCAGAGCGTCGCCATCGCAGCCATCCTGACGGCTTTGATTCGACCATCGCTTCGGACCGCGCCGCTTATTGCGTTTCGGGCAGCCAAGATGGGTAGTGGCAAGTCGCTGCTCGCCGACGTCGTTGCACTCATAGCCACCGGCAGGCCGGCGGCCGTCATGTCGCAGGGCGCTGATGAGAACGAAGACAAGAAGCGCATGCTGCCCATCCTCGGCGAGGGCGAGCCCGTTGCTGTCATCGACAACATTGAACGTCCGTTTGGCAGTGCCGCGCTGTGCTCAATCCTGACGCAGCCGACGTGGCGCGACCGAGTGCTTGGCAAGTCGCAGACCATCAGCCTGCCAACAACTCAAACGACCTGGCTCGCGACTGGGAACAACATCCAGTTTGTCGGAGACATCACAACGCGAACGCTCGTGTGCGACCTGGACCCGCGCGTCGAGCGACCCGAAGAGCGCCGGTTCGAAGTCAACCTGCACCACTACATCCCAGCCCACCGTGGGGAACTGGTTGTTGCCGGACTGACTCTGTTACGCGCCTACCACGTCGCCGGCCGCCCAGACATGAAGCTCTCCGTGTTCGGCAGGTTCGAAGAATGGTCCAACTGGATCAGATCGACAATCGTCTGGTTGCGACTAGCAGATCCGTGCCAGACCCGGCACCGAGTCGAAGCGACGGATCCGATTCGCACACAGCTCACGGAGCTACTGACAGCACTGCAAAGCCACTTTGGCGAAGCTCGCTTCCCCGTGTCCAAGGTGATCACGGCGATGGCATCCAACACGACCTTGCAGGACGCCGTGAAGCCCATCATGGCGGTAACATCCACCGGCCAGAGCCACGCACAGTGCCTCGGGCTGTTCTTCCAACGCGTCGATCGCAGGCCTGAGGGCGGGATCAGGCTAATTCGGTGCCAAAAGGCTGGCGGCGTCGCCACATGGAGGATCGAACGTGTCTAAGCCACGCGCACAACAGGGGGACTTGGGGGACTTGGTGGACTTGGGGGACCCGATCGCGGACCAATTGTCAAACACGCGCAGTGTCGGAGAGTTGTTCGCCGAGATCGTTGCCGACTATTTCAGCGGTCGACACCTACCTGCAGCACTAAAATCGAAGCAGGACCAGCCATCCACCATTGGTTGCTGCCAAACAGTCGACGATCGGCACGTCAAAGTCCCCCAAGTCCACCAAGTCCCCCTACTGCGCCTTCGGTGGGACCGTACTCACACATCGGAGACCGCTGAAGGCCGTGTCCGGCTGGGAGCTGAATCGGCTGAGCCAGAGCGTCAAAGCGACGGGACAGGGAGAAGCTGATGGGCAATGACATTCGGTTGCGCTCCTGGGTGCGCGGCAACGACGGCGACGTGCGCTCCGGCCTGCTCGGCTTCGTGAGCGTCTTCTACGGCGACCTCGTCTTGGATGGCCTCACCGTGCGGCGAACGGCTGAGGGGCACCTGACGCTGTCCTACCCGCAAAGGCGCGACAACCAAGGCCGACGGCATCCGCTGATCCGCCCCGTTGACGAAACTGCTCGGTTGCGAATCGAGAGGGCCATCTTCGATGCGGCGACGGTGGCAGATGAGGTGCAACTATGAGTTCCCTCCCGGCCATCAATGCCGCGCAGCTCACATCAACCCACAAAGTTGCACTGTTCGATGCCGATGTGCTGGCTGGCAGACTGTTCTGGTCCGTGCCCGAAACGGCGTTCATGTGCCGCCTAGGTGTTCGCACTGTGTGGCGGATGCTGGCAAACCCACGATCCGGCTTCCCCGAGCCTCGCAAGGTCGGCGGACGCACGCTCCTCGCTTCGGCAGAGGTCATGGCGTTCATGGAGGAAGACCTGGCGAAATGAAGAAGAGCGCGGACAACTCGTGGGTCGGCAACCCCTACAAGCGGCCGAACTCGCCCTACTGGCACATCGTGTTCGAGGACGCCAGCGGCATCGTGCGGCGCAAGTCGACCAAGACGAAGGACAAGAGGGTCGCGCAGGAACGGTTAGCTGAGACGCTCCACAACGTCGTGAAGACCAAGCTCGGTCACGTCGATCGCTACGCCGAAGTCCGCAAAGTGCCAGTCGCTCGGTTGATCGAAGACCACCGCGACCACCTGGAGACCGAAGAGCGCGCACCGCGATACGTGAAGGGCACGATCCGCCAGCTACGTGACTTCGTTGCGTTCGCCAAGGTGACGACTCTGCCGTCCATCCAACGTCCTGACGTAGAACGCTTCCTGAGCGACGTGAGGCGCTGTAGAAGCGCCAAGACTCGCGACCACTACGCGGGCGCCCTTCGCAGCTTTGGGCGCTGGTTGGAGCGCACGGGCCGCTGGGAGCGCGACCCGTTCCATGGTGTCCGAGTGCGCACGCCAAAGCGCGACAAGCATCGCATCTTCAAGCGCGTCAGCTTCAGGTTCGAGGAAGCCGAAGAACTCGTCGAAGCAGCATGGGCGCGCCACGAGGCCGAGAAGCACCTCGCCGGCACTCCGAGGCAACAGTGCTACGCCAACGGCGAAGTCGTGCGCGATCGTCAGGTGCTCTACTGGTTCGTCCTGACTACGGCCTTCCGCGCCAACGAGTGCGGATCGATCCGTTGGGAAGACGTGACGCTTACCGGTGACAAACCATGCATCCGCCTGGCCGGTCAGTTCACGAAGAACGGCGACGACGCGATGATCCCGTTGCAGGGCTTCGTGATCGAGGCACTGCGGGCCATGCGCACGCGGCGCAGCAAGACCCAGATGCTGCGCGACCAAGGGCCGGTGCTGGAGACTGACCACGTCTTCAAGATGCCGGACAAGGTGGCCAGGCTCGTTCGCAAGGACGCGGCGTTCGCTGGGCTGATCCCGCAGCGCAGCCCAACGAGCAGGCGAGTCGACTTCCATGCGTTGCGCAAGAGCTGCGCCCGCATCCTGATCGAGCTGAAGATCCATCCGAAGGTCATCCAACAGGTGCTGCGGCACTCGGATATCCGGCTGACGATGGATTTGTACGGCGAGCTGGGCGAGGACGACCTCTTCCGCGAGCTGCCGGGGACGTTCCCGGTGCCGAGGATGTTTGGCGAGACGGCTTAGAGCGCAGGCTGTGACCCGCTGATCGGCTGCGTTACCAGCCGGCATGCCCGCGCTATGCTCCGAGTACTGAGAGTCCCCTTAGATGCGCGTAAACCTCACCTTGCTTGCCCTGCTGTTTCCGCTCAGCCAAATGACCGATGTGGTTGCGCAATCACGAGCGGTGGGATGGGAGTGGTACGGTTTCGACTCCGACGTTTCGAGGCACGATGCAGTTGCAGTTAGCGCGGGTGACCGGGTAACGACGGTGCTGACTCTGGATGGGCGGGTCTTTTCTCGCGGCCAGAACACGCAGGGTGAGTCTTCTGCGATCCCTCTACTCCCTCCGGGTAGGCGTTTCACTCAAGTCGCATCGAACTATGTGTCTGTTGCGATCGTGGATGACGGGTCGATTCGTCAATGGGGCTCCTACCCGCCGTCGAACGCAACGTATCCCCTCCCCATTTTGAGCGGAGGTGTGTCTGCTATCAAGGTCACTGCTGGAATCACATTCGCGGCGGCATTGTTGTCGGATGGCACTGTGGTCGCGTGGGGGCAAGATCATCCCATATACATGCAGCTTGCGATTCCGGCCTTGCCGGCCAATGTGACGTACGTCGACATTGCTACTGGTGCGCTTCACGGCTACGCCAAGAGATCAGACGGTGCTTGGGTGTCATGGGGGGCCAACAATTGGGGCCAACGAAACACCCCGGTGATTCCGGCCGGAGTTGCCATAGCTAAGGTTGCGGCGCGCTATCAAACGACTGCAGCTTTGCTTAGCGATGGTTCGATCCAGGTTTGGGGCTACGTGTCGAGCGGTGTGGGCAACGTGCCTCCACCACCGCAAGGACTTGGATATGTCGATGTCTCTGTCGGCGGCAGCCACTGCCTTGGCTTGTTGTCCGATGGGTCGCTAGTTGGATGGGGTGACAATGCGTGGGGGCAATTGAATGTTCCACCGCTGCCGACGGGATTGAGCTATGTGTCATTCTCGGCCGGCCGTGTTCACTCGGTTGCGCTGCGGTCGGTTCGAAAGGTTGTGCCTTTTGGACACCTCGGCTTCGAGGGGGACGCAATGTACGTTCCGAAGGGGCAGCGCCTGCGAACGATCAAATCGAGCGGATTTCACTGCCTCGTTGTGACCTATGGCGGCGATCTTCTTGCCGCAGGATTGAACCAAAGTGGGCAGTGCAACGTGCCTCTCTTGCCTGCTGGAACGACCTGGGTCGACTGCGGGGCCGGTGCCTACTTCAGTGTGGGGCTTGACTCCAACGGCAATCTTCATGCGTTCGGCGACAACTCCGCAGGCCAGCTGAATGTGCCTTCGTTGCCTGCGTCTGTGACGTACACACAGATCGCGTGCGGGTTCGGCTCCGTGGTGGCTCTACGTTCAGATGGGAGTGCCGTTACGTGGGGGAATACTCCAATAGGGCCTGTAGTTGTGCCACCGCTGCCTCCTGGCCTTGTGTATCGGGCGGTCGGTTCTGGATGGGACTTTGCTTTGTTGATCAGGTCGGATGGAAGCTTGGTCCTTGCCAATGCTCCCTGGTTACCGAGCCCGCCACCGCTGCCGCCTGGTGTTGAATACGTGCAGGCTTCCGGCGGTCAAGGCATGGCGTCTGCTCTGCGCAGCGACGGAAAGATCGAGATGTGGGACCAGTGGGGGAATTGGTGGCAGGACCATCCACCTGATGGCGAACACTACGTTGAGATCGCGTCTAGGCGCCTTCGAACCTACGCTCGCTTGTCTGGCGGGGGCGTGGTCCCCGCAGGCGGCAGCGACGGGGTTCCCTTACTAGAGCCCGGAACCTCCTTCCACGCGATCGATGCGGGGTGGGACTATCTTGTCGTCGCGACAGTCGGTAGTCGGAGCAGCTATGTTGTTGTCGGGGATGGATGTGATCCAACTGGCGAAGCTGCGCGCATCATCTCTAGTGATACCCCGAAGCTCGGCGAATCAATGACTCTGCGCATCGATCGCATGTCGGCGAATGTAGGGTGGATGATCTTCGGCTGGAATCGGCTACAGCCAGGTCTCGATCTCGGCATCGTTGGAATGCCTGGTTGTGTGCTGGGCGTGAATCCGGACTCGACCGTGCCATTCGTTGGCACGCTTGGATGGGGCGCGATCGATGTGCCAGTGCCCCATCACTTGGCGTTGCTTGGTGCTACTTGGTTCAATCAAGCCGTGTTGCTCGACGCCGGGGCGAACTTGTTGGGCGCGAAGCTCTCGGTTGTCGCGGAAGCTGTGGTTGGTGGCTAGCATTCGATGGGCGAAGGCAGTTTTGCCGAAGAGTAGTTGGGCGGACAAGATCGCCGTCAAGTCGTGTTGATGAATCGAACTTCGTGCTCTTACGGGATTCTGTTGTTTGCCGCGTGCGTCGGCCTCCTGGGTTGTCGTGCCGCACCGCAGGAAGCAACGCCTCAGCGGCAAGCGGCCAGCAATCACTCGGCGGTCCCCGGGCAACTCACGTTCGCGGATGTGCGCAGTGGACATGTCGAAGAATGGCGTTCAACGCCGGGCACGCTTGGCTCCCGTTTCGCCGTCCCGCTGTCACCGTCGGACATCCGTGAGTTTCGAGATCTGGTCAAGCGTGCCACTGTCCTTGCCGGCGCGTCGCAGCGGTCGTTCATTAGCGGCAGGCTCGGCGTCTTGCACACGGCTGTCGGAGAGTTCGGGTTCTGCGTTGGTAAGGAGAAGATCGGGAGTCGCACGTATCGTGCATCGCTTCGTCCATTCGGGCCTCCAGACGGGCGCGATGAGGTTCACTTGCGCTGGTCTCGTAAGGACGGGCGTGAGCTCATGGCGGCTCTGACGCGCATGCTGGATGCCAATGCAGGTCAAGCGAAGCCAGTCAGCTACGTCTTCTTCACCGGACACCTTCCTTGGTGGCACTCCAGGTAGAGTGGCGCCCAACTCTCATCAGGCGGTTGGTTGTCAAGAGAGAGCGGCGTCGCTCGCGTGACGTCGCATTCCCTGTAGCATGTGACGCCACGCGCCAACAGTCCGCGAATTCGGCCGAAACCAGCAAACGCTCATTTGTCCCTGACGAACTCGAAGCGAGCGACTCGGCGCCAAACAGCCTCGGCTTAGTTTCCGGACACTGCGCAGTCGGCGTATCCGCAAAGTCACGCTGTGGACTTCATTGGCGGACTGCGGGATTAACCACCAACGACCGCTTCGGCAACATCCGACACGACGGCACCGAATGCGTTGCCAGCCGCTGGGTCCAATACCAAGGCCTGATTGTAGAAGCGCACACCAAGCAACACTGGCTGATACGGGATGGGTAGCGACCAAGTCGCATGCCCGCCCGAGCCAGCCAAAACCATGAGCCCGTCAAGCGAGGTGTGTAGCGAGCAGCCGGGCATACCGACGCCGCTCAGTGAAGCACCCGCAATGATCGGGTTCCACCCCATCGCCATGATCGCAACGTTCGCCGGAACGGAGTCGAGATACACTTCGAGCGTCTTGCCTATTTGCGGCGTGTCTCGAGGGATCAGTTGGCACGTCGCCTGGCTACCACTGCAGCCCGATGCAAAGGTGACAAATGCACTCTCGCTTCCGATCAGCGCTGAGCTGTGAAACCAATCAGCGTCGATAGCCAAGTATGATGTCCCGGGGTCTAGTGCCGGCACTTGGCAGAGAGACCACGAAGTTGTTATCCCCCAGCAGACAACCTCGCCGTCAGAGCGACGACCAAGTACGTGATAATCACCCGCCGCTACGTCGACATACACCACACCCCAAGGGAGCGCCGGAGGTTGCGGGTAGGTTGGTCCCCACGTCATGATCTGACCGTTGGTGAGAATGCCGGCGCCAATTGCTATTGCCGCATCTCCGTGGGCAAACTTCACGAACTTCTCACCAGGAGGCGGCAAGGGAATCACAACGTATGGTGACGATGTCACCGGCACCAAGACGCCATCCGACCGAAGCAACACGGTGACATACTCATCAGCATCCGCTGCCTCATAGGTCGTATTTGGCGGAAGGGTCGGGATGTTGAGCACGTTTCCGAGTGGGTTCCCCCAAGTAACCGCTTGCCCATCCGAGCGGATGGCAACCGCATGTTGGAAGCCGGCAACAGCCGACTCATAGGTGAGCCCGCTGGGCAAAGCCGGCACGTTCAACTGCCCGTGCGAATTGTCGCCCCAAGCACGAATGGTCCCGTTGGAACAAGTGGCCACTGAGAACGTGAAGCCCGCCGATACACCCGTGTAGGTCACCCCTGTCGGTAGTGCTGGCACGTTCAACAATCCAAGTGCCTTGGATCCGAACGCCTGGATCGTTCCATCGTCGAGTAGACCGACGCAGTGAAACCATCCACAGTCGAAGTCAACATAGGTCCGCCCGCTCGGGAGGGGTGGCAGCTCACCCTGGTAGGCGCCGTCGTCCCCCCAAGCCACGACCACGCCATCAGACCGAAGGGCTACGGAATGGATCCTGCCAGCCGCAAACTGGACATAGCTGGTCGTCGGAGGCAGAACAGGGACGTTGCACTGGCCTAAGCTGTTGTCGCCCCACGCCACCAACACCCCATCTGAACGGAGAGCCAGTGTGTGCTCACCGCACGCGATCTCGACATACGTTACTCCGGCCGGCAGCGGCAGAGCGTTGCATTGGCCGACGTTGTTGGCCCCCCAGCACACTAGCTGACCATCCGATCTGAGCCCCACCGTGTGCGCAAAGCCAGCCTTGAGATGGATCCACTGCACACCGGCTGGCAGCGCCGGGATGTTGGTCTGCCCATAGTTGTTGACCCCCCAGACACGCGCCGACCCATCAGAGACAAGCGCGACTCCGTGACCACTACCGACCGAAACGGATACGTAGGTCACTCCCCCCGTCAACACAGGCACGTTCGTGCTAATCGGCCAGCCCCAGGCCTGGATCGTTCCATCGGACAACAACACGGCGGCGAAAACCTGACCACACGAAACATCAACAGGCTGCACGCCTGCTGGGATGTTTGGCAATGGGAACATCGTTGTCGCGCCGGGGTAATCTCCCCACTGCACCAACGAGCCATCCGAGACTATGCCCACCGAAACATCACCAAGATCGGCCTTCACGAAGAACAGTCCCGGAGCAAGCACGGGTGGATCCAGGTGCACCGGTGATGATTTCCCCCGTAGGAATACGCGACCATCCACGCGCCGAACCAAGGTGATATCATCATGAGCATCAACCTGCACAATCGGCGCCAGCATGGCTGCGGTGTCGAATGTTCCGACACCCCAACCTCGAATGGTTGATGGTGGCGCCTGGGCTAGAACGGAATTGGCAACTAGAAGGACTCCCAAGCCAAATCGATGTGAAGGACTCATTAGCAAACTCAATGGCCGACCATCATGGCCGGCTACCAGCCCAATTGACGTTACCGCACAGGTTTTCGCCCTGCAACCACCCCGAATCGCTGTGCCAGATCGTGCCACGTTGTGCCCGAACCCATTGCACACTCGCACCCCCCCAACTCTCAAAACCGCCCCTAGACCCCTAGAACCGCGTCCAAAGGCGACGCCTTTGCCCGACAACATACTGCGGGCCAGAGTGCGTGCCGAATGTTGAAGCAAGCGTTGTAGGATTAGGCATATGCACAGGATATCAGTCGTGGGGTGGTGCGTGGTCGCGATGCTGCAGATCTCTGCCGTTGGCCGTGCGCAGCAAGAGGGCGAAGTCAAGCTGGAGCTGCTGCGTACGCTCTCGGTCGATGGCGGTGCGATCACGGCGGCAGCGTTTGCTCACGATGGCAAGGCATTGGCTACGGCGAACTTCCTCGGCGAACTTCGCGTTCTCGACATGCCGGTGCAAACCGTGCGCTGGCGCGCGCAGCCGAGTGACCATTGGGTTGGCTACCTCGAGTTCTCAGCCGATGGCACGCGATTGGCGTGCTGCGGCCGTCACCTGACCGTTCACGATGCACTCACCGGCAAGGTGCTGTTTCGAAGCGAGCATGCGGGGCCGTCCGGCTTTGCATGGCATCCGGATGGCAAGCGCTTTGCCTATGCGAATGGCACGGCGGTGTACTTGTCTGGCAACAAGATGGACGTGCCGTGGGCATCGTTCGAATACCCAGCCCGTCATTTGAGTTTCGCGGACGATGAGTCGCTATTTGTCGGCGACAACGTCGGCCGTCTTTGGCACGTGGCGGTCGGGAGTCGGATCACGGAGTTGCGGCATGACCCTCGCGAGCATGGCTACCGAGGTGCCAGTTCGCTTGCAGTTGTGTGTGCTGGCGGCAAGGTCTTCGATCTCGCATCGAAGTGCGCGCTGCGCTGCGATGACGCGGTGATCGACTATCCCGGAGAATACGGCCCGTTGGCGGTGACTAAGGACGCGCGTAGCTTTGCCGCCGGAAGCAGCAACAAGCTCGTTCGATGGTGGACGGAATCTGGCGACACGTTTCGCGACGTTAAATTGGATGATCATGTGCGCGCACTCGCGTTCCATCCCGATGGCGAGACGCTCTTCATCTCGACGCGCGCGGGTAGCCCCGCGCTCTATGCAGCAGACAAGCAACCGATCGCCGTGGCCACAATGCATGCGCGACTCAAGGAGCTGAGGATGAGCCCGGATGGAACGATCTTGGCATTGAAGACCAGCGGCTGGGCGTTGTACGCAACTGCAGGCGGTGCACCGAAGCAGCTTCCGAATGCACAGTACGTGACGCCCGGAAGGCGCGGTTCTGAACTACTCGTGCAAGAGCGGGAGCGGCTGGTCGTTCTCGAGGCGCGGAGCAACACCGAATTGGCCGTGCTCCCGTCGAAGTCTTACCTCAATGAGAACGGTGGCACTGGGCCGGGTGACCTACTGCTGGTCGGCGACGCACTCGTCGACATCAAGGGCGAGAAGGTCACGGAAATGCCCGACGACGTGTTGATGCACCTCTACGCGACGGTTGCACATGCCAGCGATGGTAGCTGGGCGGTCGGTGGTGGTTCCGGCTTCGAAGGCGATCTCGGCGGTCTCGTGGTGACCGACAAGCACGGCAAACTTCGCGGCTTCCTCGATGATGGCCCGGTCTACACGCTGGCGTTCTCACCGGACAGCACCCGCATATACTACGGTTGCGGCACCGGTACTTCGTCAGGCATGGGCCCGACGGGAAGCTCGTTCCGCGTGATCGATGCGCGCACCCTCAAGCGCATCGACGAGAAGAACGCCAATGTGTCGCAATGGACGTTCTTGGATGAGAAACGCGCACTCGTCTGCTCGGAAGGCAAGCTGCAAGTCTGGGACGTCGGGACCCTGCAGGTTGTGCAGACAGTGCCGCTCGATGTGCCATGCCATGGCTTCGAACTGTCAGAGGATCGACGGACGTTTGTGTTGGGGCGGCGGGATGGGGTTCGGGTGTATCGGTTGCACAGCAACTAGACGCCGCAAACGGCCAGTCGATGCCAATGGTCGCGATGGGCTGTAGCGCGTCACGCCGAGGCCGAGCTTTCTGCGGATTGCAAGAGGTAGCAGCCTGGCATGCCGACGCCTCCGGGTGAGACAGGCCGCGAGAAGGGGCCGAAGAAGTCGTCATTCCAGCCGAGTGCGACGCCGTATCCACGCGCTCGGCGGCGGCACTGCGCAGCCAGAATCACAATGGGTATTGAGCTAGGACCTGCACGCTTTTCCTGTGGCAGGCCCACTCTTGTGCCACTCCAGTGCCCTCCCAACCGTGCCAGACAGTGCCAGATCGTGCCACGTTGTGCCCGAACCCATTGCACACTCCATTGCACACTCGCACCGCCTGACTCTCAAAACCGCCCCTAGACCCCTAGAAACGCCTCTAAAGGTGGTATGTCTGCGCTCGAATCGCCTCCATTCGGGGCCGGACACTGGGCGACTCGGTGGTGCGAACGATTGAGGTGTTCAGTTCAGCACAATGTCACGGGTAGTTCCCGCTCGCAGTTGGAACGGCTCACTGCTCCGGTCCGCCAGCCAGACTGTGCCCTTTGCGCTAACGGGTGGCCTGAGAAATACCGGCACTTCGATGCGGCCGTCGCCATCGCTGCGCACCAATCGCAAGAAGTGCCCCAGCATCGTGCTCGACTGCCGCGCCCATTGGGTATCTAGATCCTTGCCGTCCACCCCCGGAAGGACGGTGCTGTGCGCCTTGATGCGCGCACCAACGACCGGCTTGCCGTCTTGGTCAACCACCCGAATCGCCATCGTCTCAACAGGTTCTAGGCACAGCTTGACGGGTCCCACCGTGTCCTTGTCGATCATCGCCAACGCATGACTTTGCCCGGCAACGGCGTAGACGAAGAAGGACCCCACGCCGAGATACAAATACGCATGGCCCGACAAGTCCGTGGCCAATGTTGCTTCACAGCTCACGGGGACACCCCTTCTTGGACGACCGACCAACAAGGTCGACGGTGCCGGGCTACCATCGACACTGGTAACGGCAATGACGACGCGAGGCATCGCGTCGAGATCGACAACAACCGGCGAAGTCGGCGCTATGATATTCGCAGTCAGAACCGCAGTCGGCCACTTCGCTGCCATCCGCACACACGGCTTGAGGTTGCTACGCAGGCCATGCACCACCCAGTTGTTCTTGTACTTTCGGGTAGTGACTAGCGCGCGCGGAACATGCCTGAACGAACCGACCCCCGCTACGTACGCGTCGTCGGCGCCGTCTCCCCGCACAGTAACCTGCAGTAGTTCATCCTTGTCGAGGAGAACTTCGCTTGTTGCAGCCGCTCCCAAGACCCCTGCGCCTTGCTGGAAGCCCTCTGCGTCGACACAAACCAACAGCGTTTGCTGGTAGTCGCCAAACCGTCGCTTGACGACATGCTGTTCGGGTGCATGGAAACGGACCTCGCCTGCTTCATTGGTCTTGCCTACTGCACGAAGGTGTGGCAACGGTATCGTCGTGGGGCTGACAAGAAGGCGCGACCGGCCGAGCGTGCTTATGCCATAGGACACAGTCGCATTGGCCACCGCCTTGCGATCCATGCCTCGAACTGTGACGGTCCTCGATGTAGGTTTCGGCAGCGCCCGTACGTCAGTGGATCCTGGCAACAAGGTCGCGCACACCATCACTTCGCCATTTGCATCCGTAACCGCTATGGTGCCAAGACACCAAGGCGTCGCCGGGACGGCGACGCGATTGCCATCATCGGGCATGACGGAGTCGACGCCAACGCATTCACCCAGGTCAGGATACCAGCGCACTCCAGTCGCCCCGACCTCACGCCATGCTACGAGCCCAGGCACTTCGACGACGCGCGGCCCATGCTTGTCAAGCGCCTGCATCTCAACGACACGACCAGCCGCTACATAGTTATGCGATGCAGTCACCCAATGCTCGCCAGCCTGCGTAGCACTACTGACGGCCCATGCGACATACACGCGCCCGACGGCCAGGTTGCATTGTGCCCGCCCTCGCGCGTCGGTCCGTGCAACGACGACATCTTCCGACCACGGGGCAATCGGAGTCGGTGGCGAACTGCAGGTCACTTCGGCGTTGGCCAATGGCTTTCCGTCAGGCCCCGTCACGGTCGCAAACAACGGGCTTCGCTGCTGTGCCGTGCCGAGACCAGCCAGCAATAGAACCCCTAGCAGGATGTGTCGATGCCCCATGCTCAGATGCTAGCAGCCGATAAGCGAGCCACAGTAGGGCGATCATCAGGACAAGCCGGGCAGTGCCTGGCAGGAGCGGGGCGACGGGGTAACCGCCCAACACGAGCAACCTCGTGTCCGCGCATCGTCCGACCGCATCCGCCAACCCCCCGAGTGCAGGTTTTCGCCCTGCAACCACCCCTTCTCGCTGTGCCAGTGCCTGGCGCCTGCGACTAGGGCTGCCTTGACGATCGCTTCGAGAACCAGCTTTGGAGGATCGAAGCCTAGCGCCGATGATGTGCTCGATGACCGCCCGACCTCGGCAAAGATGGATCGCGACGCTTCTGTGGACCGTTTCGATCACTTTGGCCGTTGTCGCCATCCAGTGGTCACCGACTCAAGGCCCCACGCGATTCGACGCGGTCGTGGTGGCTGCAAAAACTCGCGCCAAGACGCAAGCCGGCAACCGAGCCGCGGCCTGGGGCGAGACTCGCGAGGGATCCGCGTTTGCGTGCTACCTGGCCGCCACGGCTGCATTGCCGGAGGATCTCTACGCAATAGGTTTGACGCGCGAGCAACTGACGGACATGAGCTGGGCGCTGAGAGACGGCAGAATCTGCAAACTCCGATTGTCATGGCAAACCGCGCTACAACTCGTGGGCGACGGTGCACACAGCCTCGATGCGATGCCACATTCGCAAAGGGCCATCCGATGGACCGATCTATCGTCAGTCCTCCGATACGAGGTCGCATTGCGACTGCACGAACAGCGATGGGACGAAGCGGTTGAGCTGTGGATCGACTCCTGCACTTTTCAACTCGATCACGGACGTTGGATCGACTTCGACGCCTGGCCCGACGACCACCTCCGCGGACTCGATCGCGGAGCCTACCAGAAGCTCGCCACTGGACTGAGCAGGCTGGATATTCGGCTTCGACTCCCAACTGACTTCAGAGGGTTGCTCGCTGTGAACGCACTCGAAATGCTCGAAGGTCGCCTACCGACCGAGTGGGATTGGGGCCAAATAGTCGAAGCGTGGGAGTGGGGGTTCGACCCGGCGGCAAGGCACCTGGCAGATTTCGACGAGTTACTTGAGCAAGCCGCTGCTCTTGAGCCAACCGCAGCAACCGGCTTGGCACGCGAGGCTCAGTGGCGATCATTTTCCCGCGCGACCTCTTTCTGCGCTGGCGGCTACGCGGGCATTGTTGGGCGACTGGCGAGGAGGAAGGAGAAGACCACGCGACAGACCCTGACTGGGGTGCGGCTTATTCAGTTAGCACTCGCGTTCCATCAGAGGGTGACACTCCCAAATCTGATCGACCCATTTACTGGCGACCCCATCCGAATCATGCTCGATGGAGACTCAGCGAGTTTCTGCGGCACAGAAGGTAATCCGCCGCTAATGCGGAGCGCGGAACGCCAGTAGCTCCGACAGGCGGCAACGGCTGCTAGAGCGCAAGCGCGGACTCAACGAGAACTAGCCAGCGCACTGTCACTGCGCGGCACCTCGCAGTTCGGACGGCTTAGGCTCCAAACTGGCCCACACACGCCAACGTCGGCGGCCACGTTGCCCGCCAAATCGCCACACCCGAGTACACCAGACCGCCAACACCCCGATTGCAGGTTTACCCCCTGTAACCACCCCGAATCGCTGTGCCAGGCCGCATGGGCGTGGATGAACACAAGAGACTCCCTCCGTTGTTGCGATTCGGCTGCACTCCCAACGACAAACGCCACGGACCCGGTGCCCGCCGAGCCCACCGACATCCATGGCGACGTCAATCGGATTGGCCAGAAACGGGGGTGGCAACGTAGGCGACGACGTTGCGCAGTAACGCTTGCCCGTGCAACGATCTGGCTCGCGACACGGCGTTCGGCGCAATCCAGCGAGACGTGCTGCAAGTGACTGCGCACCTGGCGCTACTTACTCGATTCCAGCTTCGGGGTTGGTAGCTTTATCTTGACCACCTCAGCGAAGCGAAGCCAAACCACGACCACCGCTTCGTTCTTTGGCGCATCCTTCATAACCCGCGCGCGCACGAGCACGCCAGAACCTGCAACGAGAGGCATCGTGCACGAAAGCAACGGGTTGGTTGGCAGAAGGGTGAGGTCTTTAGGCAGCTCGGCGGCGAGTTGCACGGCAAAGATGGCTTGGTCGTCCTCCAGCAATGCGGCCTCACCCCGCAGCCGCACCGGCTGAGCAGTTGGCGTGCCAACCGGCTTCTTGTCGTCTGACTTGTCGCTCCCCGACGTTCGGCCAGCCGAGGCGCGCTCGATGCGAAACGGCACAAGCGGAACAGCCAGGACCTCGGGGAGGTTGTGCAGAGTGCCCTTCGCAGCGACGGCTGCCTTGATCACCTTGCCCGCGCGCACTTGATTGGCTGGCAGCGCGCGGCCGACGAGCAATCCGTGGTCGTTGGCGACCGCCTTGGACATGCGCACCAGGGTGCACTGCAAACGAAGTTGGCGTGCTGCCGGTTTGCGGAGTTGCTCCACCATCGAATCCATCAAATCAAGGTGTTCCCTATCGCCGGATACCAACATGGAGTCCGTCGGTTCGTGGTGCTTGAACACGGCCTTGCGGCGACGGCCCCGCTGATTGGGCAACGGATTGACAAGGCGCTGCTGCCGAAGCAATTCCCGGCTGTGCGCAGTTACCAGGCGTGCCAGCCGAGCGATCGGGCCGACATTCCCTGCCACATCGGTGCCCGCCTGATCCATGGCATCCGCGATGTCTCGCAGTTTGATCACGGCAGTCCTCTGCGCGCTAGCCCCAGCACTCAGGTACAGACTGGCTAGCAGCAACAGACACCTCATTGGCTTCACGTTTTGCATGACGAACTGACCCTCGATGGACGTCGCGAGTTCGACTTGGCGTCGAGCTTACTATTCCCTATCGCCAGAACTATCGCGCTCATGACGGCTCCTAGAATCACGGGCTCGCATCAGGACGACAAGTCGAATGAACCACGTGAAACTGGCGGCAGAGGGCACCGCTCTAAGAGCTGAGCCACCACCGGCCACGCCAGACGCGCCAACACCGCCCGCCTCAGCGCGGCCAGAATCATGACCGGCGATGAGTCGGACCTGCAGTTTTCGCCCTGCAACCACGCCGAATCGCTGTGCCAGGTTGTGCCACCTAGTGCCAGGCTGTGCCACGTTGTGCCCGAACCCATTGCACACTCCATTGCACACTCGCACCCCCCAACTCTCAAAACCGCCCCTAGACCCCTAGAAACGCCTCTAAAGGGAATAGGCCCTGCAGGACTCGAACCTGCAACCGAGTGTGTATGAGACACCAGCTCTAACCAATTGAGCTAAAGGCCCGGGTGGGTCGATCGGTATACCATGCCAGCGGCGGAAAGTATGACCAAGCTCGACCATCGGATTCTTGTTCCTCGACTGCGGGCACTTCAGGTTGAGATTCGCACGGCCTTGCGCGGGCATATGCAGACGCAGGCGGTCGAGGCCCTGGCGCGGGCGGTGCGGGACGATGAGGGGGATACGATCTTTGGGATCGATGTCGAAGTGGAGGAGATGCTGCTTCGCTACTGCGAACGGTGGGGGGAGGAACAGCACTTCACCTTGGTTGGCGAAGGGTTACCGACGGCTGGCGTGGAATTTGGGCGGGCGGGGCTCGGGGGGCCGCCGTTTCGGTTGCTGGTGGATCCGATCGATGGCACGCGCGGGCTGATGTTCGATAAGCGCAGTGGCTGGTGCTTGATGGGGTGTGCGCCGGATCGTGGTGACGATACCAAGCTGCAGGATGTTGAGGTGGCGGTGATGACGGAGCTGCCTACGACTCGGCAGAACATCAGTGATGTGGTCTGGGCGGTGGCGGGACAACCGGCACAGGCAGAACGGCACGACGTGGTTCGCGATACGCAGACGCCGTTGCCGATCGTTCCGAGCACGGCGAAGGACTTGAAGCATGGCTTTGCTTCGGTGGCGAACTTCTTTCCCGGTGGCAAGACGCTGATTGCCGAACTCGATGAAGCGATCCTGAATCGGGCGATGGGCGGTTGGAATCCGGAGAAGGCTGAGGTCTATAGCGATCAATACATCAGCACGGGCGGGCAACTTGCTGAGGTGATGCTGGGGCGCGATCGCTTTGTGCTCGATGTGCGGCCGATCGTCTACCAGAAGATGGGGGTCAAGTCGGCGTTGGCTTGTCGACCGTACGACCTGTCGACGTGGCTGGTTGGACAACAAGCTGGTTGCGTGGTCTGCGATCCGTTTGGACAACCGCTTGATGCGCCGCTCGATGTCACCACGAACATGTCGTTCGCTTTCTATGCGAACCAAGAACTTGCGGATCTGCTGATCCCGATCGTGCGGGAAGAAGTAACGCGGATTCTCTGCTAGGACTGTTGCCAGCCGGGGACCTGCACGATGCGGTCTTCTTCGGCGATCCACGCAGTGAGCTCGCCGCCGTAGACACAACCGGTGTCGAGGCCGATGCAGTTGGGGCGTTGCACCAAGCGACGACGGGCCCAGTGGCCGAAGACGACACGCTTTGCACCCTTATAGAACTCGTCCCAGGGCTGAAACGGCGGGCCCGGTGGCGGCCAATCCGACTTGGGTTGCTTGCCGGTCGCATCGCAGTAGCGAACGTTGACG
The DNA here is from genome assembly GCA_029936315.1 of Planctomycetota bacterium. Lineage (GTDB taxonomy): Bacteria > Planctomycetota > UBA1135 > UBA1135 > UBA2386. The sequence continues at coordinate 24,507 of JAPYTD010000014.1, forward strand.
GCGTAGTGGATCTCTTCTTCGGTCAGGTTGCCCAGCTTGGCCTCGTCCCAGGTCGGATGCAGGCCCGCGTGCACGGCAATCAAGTCGTCGAAGACTCGCACGATGGGCTGGGCGCGCAACCACGACTCGTGACGTTTGGAGGCGCGGCCCTTGGCAAGCCAACTCAGGTCGTGGTTGCCGAGAACGGGCTCGGCGTTGAGCTTGATGGCGAGATCGAGAACGCCTTCGGAGTCGGGGCCCTTGTTGACCAAATCCCCAACCGGGATCAAGCGATCCGTACCGGCAACGAAGCCGACGGCCGACAACAGCTGTTCGAGCTGTTCGCGGCATCCCTGAATGTCACCAACGAAGATTCTGCGCATGTCGCGAGAAAGAGGGCGTGTGCTTCGCGCAGGTTAAGCCAATAGCATCGCCATGGCATGTCTCGTCTTGTCCGTGCCGCCGCTTCGATCTCAGCCATCACGCTGGTATCGCGGATACTCGGATTGATTCGCGACCGGTTGATGGCGCAGACACTCGGCGCCGGCTGGGTGCAAGGAACGTTCTTGCTGGCATGGACACTGCCGAACCTGATGCGGCGGCTGCTGGGTGAAGGTGCCTTGTCCGCTTCGCTGGTGCCATCGTATGCCAGGCTGCGCAAATCGGATCCAGAAGCGGCAAAGCAGCTTCTGCAGGATGTCACGGGCACGGTCATCACGATCCTGACACCGATCTGCTTGTTCGTCGCAACGGCCAGTCTGGTCGTGCCGGCGGAGTGGTTGCCGGCGCCTGACGAAGGCGGTGTCGAGGCGATGCGGTTGCTGCTCGCGCTCAACGCGGTGCTGTTCGTCTACGCGCTGCCGATCTGCCTGACGGCAGTCGCGGCCGGCGCCCTCAATACGCTCGGCATGTTTGCGTTGCCGGCGACGGTCCCGATCGCGCTCAACCTGGTCTGGATCTCGGCGCTCGTTTTGGCCAAACCGCTCGGCTTTGAAGTCGACTCCGAAGTCGCGACGTTTGCCGCGTGGAGCCTGATGGTTGGCGGGTTCTTGCAGTTGCTGATTGTGCTGACGCCACTCGTGCGCAAGAAGGCTCTCGGTAGGCCGAAGCTCGGTCTGCCCAAACGCGGCACCGCGGCGTTCGCAGTGTTCGTCGCGATGGGGCCAACGGTGCTCGGCATGTCGCTCAATCAGATCAGCAGCCTGATCGACCATCTGCTCGCCTACTACATGATCGCGCCTGGCGCGGTTACCTACGTTTATCTTGCCAATCGCCTGCTGCTGTTTCCGCACGCCTTGACGGCGATGGCGGTCGCGGTCGCAGTGTTTCCAAAGCTCGCCAGCGAAGCGGAAGACGAAGGTCGCACCAAGATGCGGCAGACGCTCGACAAGTCGGCGGCGGCAACGATATTGGTGACGGTGCCGGCGGCAGCGGGAATGATCCTGTTGTCCAACGAAGTCGTGCACGTGTTGTTTGTCGGCGGCAAGTTTGGCGGCGACGACATCGCGGCTACGGTGCTGACGGCGGCATGCCTCGTCGCAGGATTGCCGTTCGTCGGACTCGCGCAACTGTATGCGCGCGCGTTCTATGCAGTTGGTGACACTTCGACGCCGGCGCGAACGGCGGGGATCTTGGTCGTGTTCAATATCGTCATCAGTGTCGTGCTGTTGACGACGACTGGCATGGGTACGGCGGCACTGACTCTGTCGAGCAGCATCACGTCAGTGGGTAACGCAGTGATCCTATCGCGCAAGTTCCGCAGACATGCGGCGCCGGCAAACAATCTTGGCATGGTGTGGGTGCGATCTCTGATTGCAACGGGTGCGATGTGTGCGGTGGTTCCGTTTGTTCGGATCGCCGCCGATGACGCGCCGCTATTGATACGCGCAACCGGCAACCTCCTGCTGCCGATCGGCGCGGGCATGCTCGTCTATGTGATTGCGCACCTGCTGATGCGATCTCCTGAGCTGCGCGAACTGCGGCGCGCGCCCAAGAAGTAGCGCTACTCGACGCGCTCGAACTCAAGCCAGGTCTGCTCGCCCTGGATCACGCGCACGCCGCCGCGAACGATCTGAATGCGGCGCACGTCCTGCTTGCCTTCAGCCGTCATCGTGATGACTCCGCTCTCGCTGGAAAAGTAGTCCAGCTTGCTCGTCATGCGCACGCCATCGTCAGTCATGCGCCATTCGCGAACGGCCGCGTGCACCAACGGATGCTCATCACTCGTTCCTGGTGATGCCAGGCTCAAGAACATGTGGCGACTGGTGATGACCAGGTAGCCGCGACTCGATCGGTTGCCCGCCAAACCTTGCACGACTCGCGATCGCAGCTTGTAGACGCCTTCGAGAGGGTGGCGTTTGGGCTTACCGATAACCTTGCCCAGGGTCGTGGCCGGCTTGGCCGCCGGCTGTTGCGTTGCAGGTTTCTGGATCGTCGGCTTTGGGTCTTGCCATTGCAGCAACACAGCAGAAACCAACACCAACAGCGAAGTCATCTTGCGCATGGATTGCACCTATCGGTCCAGGGTGATGTCGATATCGACGTGTCGGCCATTGGGATCAAGCCGAACCGTGCGCGCGCCGAGCAACGTGCGCGCCTTGCGACCTTTGCCAACTTGAATCTGTGCCATCACGGTGCAATTGCCGGGCAATGCTCGTGTGATGCGGTAGTTGCCGTGTGAATCGGCATTGATCGCCGTCTCCTCGCCAATCCACACCAAGGCGCCCGCAACCGGTTGCCGTTGGTGATCCAGGACGCAACCACTGACGATCGCGCCTGGCCCGACCACAACCAGCGCGACGCCGTCGATGCTCGTGCGTGTTCGTGACTGGGAGCAGGTCTCCGGAAGTCCGTGCACGATGATTCGCGCTTCGAGATCGGCCGGCATGTGGTCGAACACAAACGTGCCATCAGCTTTTGGTACCGCATCGATGCCGGGCAAGCCGCGCGCGAGCAATCGCAAGGAAGTTGGATCGAGGTCGACGTTGAGCTCCAACTTGCCGCGACGAATCGGTGCGGGAGTAACAGCGATGATTGCGCGCCCGCCTTCGGCCTCTTGGCTGCCTATCAAACTCTCGTGCACGATGGCGTAGCCAGGCGCGCGTACGCGCAAACCGAGTGCGTCGAGTTCGCCATCGAAGCCCGTAACTGTAAATCGACCGTTCTCATCCGTGCGCGCCGTCGCCAGATCAATGCCATGTTCTCCGCCGCCCATGACGATCACTTCGGCATTGGCGACGGGGCGAATGCCGGCACAACGCCAACCCATGCACCAAAACCCGATCGGTTCGCCAACGCGACCCGTCAGCGTTTGGGGCGGCCGCAGCTGGATCGTCGGGTGTTTCTCACCCAACCGAACGTAGGCGAAGCCCGCACCGACGCCTTCGCCGCGATAGCGTACGATCCCGTGACCAGGCACGAGGTTGTCGCCGATGACGACATCGCTCTGACTTTCCATGCGATGCTCACCGATCGCCGGTGGTGGCGAAGGAGAATGGAACGCGAGCTGTTCGGGATAGAACGTCAGCTCGAGTGGTGGCACCGGCTGCGATCCGTTCGCAAACACGAGGGTGACGTGTCGGTCGGCATACGCGTCGTAGGCAACAAACGAGCCGGCCGCGACGGCCGCAACCAACATCGTGACCAGAAACGCGCGCCCTTTGGGCGCGGGCGAACGCCGCCCGGTGGTTCTGGATGACTCTGCAGAGCGAGTGGTTGCCACGCGCTCCACGATAGCGTTCGCTGGGAACATGTGGATCTACCTGCTGCGCCACGGCATCGCGGAAGACTCGAGATCGGGGCAACCTGACGAACAACGGGCGCTTACGCAAGAAGGTTGGGATCGACTCGAAATAGCGGCCAAGACCTGGCAGAAGCTAGTTCCGACCCCAGAGTTGGTCCTGACCAGCCCGCTCTTGCGGGCCCGCGAGACGGCGCAGGTGCTGGCGAAGGCCGTGGGGTTTGCGGGCGAACTGCGCCACGAAGACACCTTGGTGCCGCACGTGAGGCCCGAGCAGACCATCACCGTTCTCGAAGCAGAACTGCTGAGCCAAACCGCCTCGTTGGCCGTCGTTGGCCACGAACCACATCTCGGCTACCTACTCGGCTCGCTGCTCACCGGACATCCGCACATCTCGATCCCGTTCCAACGCGGTTCGTTGGTCGGGGTCGAGACCGAGTCGACCAGCAATCTGATCGCGGGCCTGCGCTTCTCGCTCGGGCAGAAACTCTGCGCCAAGCTCACCTGATCTGCGGCACCAACTTCACTCCGGTGAGCCCCGCAGCCGGCACATGCAGCATGCCGCACTCATATTCGGTCTGCTCCTTGCCCTGCGTGTGCAAGACAACGCGGTAACGACCCACTTCCAGATCGTCGGATACAAACGAGCCGTCCCGGTCATAGCCGAAGCCTGACTGGTAGTTGCCCTTCGCACCCGGGCCGTCATTCGGCCCAAGCCTGTGGAAGGCGAGCCAACCCCAGCGCGGCTTCTCCTTCAACACGGATAGGTCCACCGTGCCCTTGACGACCATTGCGGCGACCAGATAGATGCGCAGCGAATCGGTTGAACCGCCGGCCAATACCTCGATGTTCTCCAACTTGCCGCGCCAACGATCGTCACCGCTGTTCGACTCAAACTCGAGAGACCACGTGCCTTCGACGACATCCTTGAAGCGGAATGTACCGTCGTCCTTGGTCATCGTGTTTTGCCGCGAACTGCCGCGATTCTTGTCGGGGCCCTTGATCTGACCGCGCGCGCGCACGAACACCTTGCCAGTGGGGCTGCCATCTGGCAGATAGCACTGGCCCGCGATCACCGACGTCGCAATGTCGATCGTCAGATCACGCTGCTCGCCTTCGGTCAGCTTGACGGAGCTGGACCACATGCTGTTGCCGCGACCAGCAAACATGCCGGCGTCAGCGCCCATGACCGAGATGCGCAGATCGCCTGCGGACACGATGCCAAGATCGAAGCGGCCTCGTTCATCGACCGTGGCCCCGAAGCGACCACCCTGGCCGCGAGCAACAATCGAATAGCCAACTGCCATGCGGCTGTTGACCATGACGGTGCCGGTCAGTTGTGCCGTCGGCCCTTCGAGCGGCTTCTTGCCGACTTCGAGCCGCATCTCCGTGGTCTGACCCGATTTGATCTCCACGCCCTGATTCTGCATGTTGGAGTTGGCGGACATCGACTGCGCAAACCCAAAGACCGACCCCGGGGAACGCAACGAATCGAGCGAGTTCATCGCCATGCACCAGTAGCTACCGGGCTGCAGCCCAGTCACCGTGAACGTGCCGTCGAGGCCGGCAGTGATCATTTGCGGCGTGCTCTCCAGCGGCCCGCGGGCACCACCGTTGCGGCGCCACATCACGGCAACCGTGAACTTGCCGGGCAATGGTGGCTTGCCGTTTTCGCTCAGCACACCTTGCAATGTGCCCGGCGCCAGCAAGCGCAAGACCAACTCCTCGTCGGGCTTGGTCTCGCCGTGCACAATGCCATACAAGGGATGGTCGGCGCTAACGCGCAACGAATCGGCTTGCAGCTTGTTGATCCGCAAGCGGCCATCCTTGCCCGTGCGACCGCAATTGACCGGCATCTCCACCACCCGCCGCGAGCCACGGGCTTCGGCAAAGATCGCCGCGTTGCGAATCGGCACGTCGTCCTGATTGACGACCAGCACGTTGAACAACGTCGGCGGCAAAAGCTTGATCAGGCAATGTCCGTCTTTGTCCTCGAGATCAATGACCTCAGAACCGGTCGACAGTCCTTCGACTTCGGCGAGCAGCGTGTAGGTGCCCTTGTTGAGTCCAATGATGCTCCAGCCACCTTCCTCAAGCTTGGTCATGCGACCCTTGAGTCTGACGGGTTCCGCGAGCCCCATCATGAATAGCTCAGCGGCGCCATCGCCCTTCTTGCCACGCAACAGACGGAATCGCGCATCCTTGACGGGTGCTCCGTCGGCGTTTTGCAAGGCAACCGTGAAGCCGAACTGCGACGGCAGAGTGACAATGACGTCAGAGATGATCGACTGTGGCTCGGCCAACACCCACGCGTGGTTCTTCGAACGCCGCGCAGCAACCGTGACCTTGCCTGGCGAGAAACCAAAGCCGTCGATCTCACCCTTGGCGTTGGTTTTCCCGAGGTAGCTTGCCAGGTCGACCGGCGCGATCGACAGCGTCGAACCCGCAACCACTTCGGCCCCGGCAACAGGCTTGCCCTTTTCATCGAGTACCTTGGCGTAGAGTTCCTCGCCTTCGCGCAGACGGATGCGACCGACGTCCTTCTCGGTGCCGGCGCGCACCATTACACTCGCTTTGACATTCGACAAGAACCCGCGCATCGTCGTCGCGAGCATGTTGCTGCCGGGCATCACGCCAACCAGGCGGAACTTGCCGTCAGGTCCGGAATGAGTGGTCGGAATCGGCAGGTGTTCAAACGCGTTCTTTACCCACGGCGGCATGCGCAACACTTGCACCGGCGCGCGCTTTTCACGAATCAGCACCGCTCCCTCCGGATCGAATCGTTCGACGGGGAAGAACGCAGCCAACGCGCCGGGGACATCCGCGGCACGAACCAGGGCTCCCGCCACCGGGTTACCGTCCGAGTCGTAGACTTCGCCGATAATGACGCCGGCATCGTTGAGCACGACATCCCCGAGGTCGATGATCTGGCCAGGCGATGGAGTCTTGGTGATGACCTGGTGTGTCGGGGCGTCGGTGTCGAGTCCAGCGAACATCATGAAGACGCCGCGCGGCCAGACGCCAGTCATCTCGAACGTGCCGTCTTCAGCAGTTCTTACTTCGCCGGCGATGAACTGTGGATCAAACTGCTCGGCTTCGGCAAAGAGGTCGACGGTTGTGTTCAGGATGACGTCCATCGCACCGCGATAGATTCGCACGCCGCAGTCCGCGACCGGGGCTTTCAGGTGGGTGACGACGCGCCCCTTGAAGCCACACAAGCCGGCGCGGATGTCTGGGTCGTCGTAGAGGGGCCCGCGACTAAAGGCCACGGCCTCGCGCGCGATCCCGTTGAGGCCGCTCAATTCGACGTGGCCCTCGACGGGCACGATCTCCGGGCCGCCAGTCTCGTTCGCTTCGTGGTTGCTCGACGGGATCGGTAGCGGTGCAGCGGTATCGCTGCAAGCCCACCAGATACCACCGATTACGGCAGCCACTAGTAGGATGATGGCGGGGATGTGTTGGCGTTGCATGGGGTCTCCGGTGGACCGACGTATGTGGCCGACGAAGCGGTGATTATGCCGCAATTCGCTGCCTAACTGGGGGATGCGAAGCTGCTATCGGACTATTCGGCCGTATGCGCGCGCCACAATGCGATTGTCGCCAAGACAATCGCGTGATCGACGCCACCGTCGCGCAGCAGCTGGTCGAGCTCTGCCTCCGGCACCTTCACCACCTCAAGGTCTTCGCCGAGGTCCTGTTGCAGGTCGCCAACGGGGCGGCAGCCGGTCGCCAGGTAGGTGTGGCACCGGTTGCTCATGATGGCCGGGTTGGGATTGCAGGAGCCGAGCGCCACCCAGTCCTTGCCCTCGTGGCCGGTCTCTTCGCGCAGCTCGCGCCTCGCGGCTTGGAGTGGGTCGTGTTCGCCGGGATCAATCAGACCGCCGGGCAGTTCGAGCGAGATGCGTTCGCTGCCTTGTCGCCACTGCCGCACGAACACGATCTCGCCGTCGGTAGTGATCGGCAGGATGTTGACCCAGTTGGCGGTATCGATCAGAAAGAACGGAATCTCGACGCCGGTGCGAGGCGAACGTTGCCTGGAACGGCGCACGTGGAAGACGAGGTGGCGCGCGAGGGTCTCGTCGCCGAGTTTTTCCCATGGTTGTAGGGTCATTGACGTAGCTCCAAGCCGTTCTTGCTTTGCCCGGCGATGGCCGTGGCATTCACGGTCTTCGATGCGTCGCGCTGAAGCGAGACGACGCCGCTGCCAAACTGGTTGGTCTCAAGCACGAAGGCACCACTCGAATCGCTTGTCGCAACACCCGGCAAGTACAGCGTCGCGCCCGCCAAGATGCGGCGCCCGGGAATGCCGATGTGGTTGGTGCGCACCTGGGGCGTCCAACGAACCGATGCGTTGGCGATTGGGAAACCGTTCTTGCCAAAGACGACGCCCTCGAGGGTTGCAGTGACACCTTTGTTGAGACGTGCCGCGGTCGTCGCCGGCCAGACATCGTAGTTGGCAAAGGCAGCGCCTGGGTCGACCAGCTCGGCGTAGGTCGTGTAGCCGGGAGCCTGTACGAGCAGTTTGGCGGCAACGTCGCCAGCAGCCCGCAGCTCAAACGTGCCATCCGCGGCCGTCTTTGCGGTGATGGCGGCCCCGTTCGGGACTTGCCAGATGATGGTGGCCAACGCGATCGGTTGGTGGTCCGGCCGCGATCGCACGCGACCTCGCAGCGGTGTGCGTTGCAAGGCGCGCAGTTTGATCTGCACGTCTTGGGCTGGCGCTAGAACCGGCCCGAACGCGATCGGTGCATGCAGGCCGTGGCGCGCGAGCAACGTAATCGCACCGTTGAGTAGTGGACCAATCGTGAACGTTCCGTCTTGGCCGGTCGTCGAACGCAAACCCAACGGCTCGCTGCCCTGCACGGAGACTTGCGCATCGGCCAGTGCTTTGCCAGCCAGGTCGGTCACGCGACCGCCGATCCAAGCGCCGCCAATCATCATGATGCGCTGCGCTGGCGGCTCCGAACCGGGGATTACCGAGATCTCATTGCGGGCTACAAGTCCGCTGGTGGTCGCAGCTTCCATGACGTAGTCACCTGGGGCGACGAATCGGATCACCGCGACCTTGCCGGTCAGATGATGCACACGATCCGTGCTGTACTTGCCAAGTTGCACCGCGACATCGCGACTGACCGCGCGCGTCGCCAACATGGTGTGTTCGGTCCACGCGCGCCGCAGCACAGCGTCACCAGCCGGGACGGGCAGTCGCGTCGCTTGTGCTTTGTTGGCGGGGCGCAGACGAACCAGCACGTCCGTCACAGCCTTGCCGTCAGGATCGACGAACGCAAAACCGCGCCGCAACGACCAACGATCTGGGACCAACTGCACAACTTGGGGCTCTTGTTCGGTCGAACCCAATTGCACCGGCGCGAGCCGCAACAGGTAGTTCTCATAGACCACCGCCAACTGCGCCGGCTCCGCCAGTGCGACGCTAGCGAGGCCACGTTCATCGGTGAAGGCCAGGTCAGCACCGTTGTGCATGCTGCGCACGATGGCGGACGCGATTGGCTGTTGGGTCCGGTAGTCGAGCACCTGTAGGCACGCAGTGACCTCGTCCGCAAGGCCCTCGGCCTCGATGTCTGGCGACTCCGTTCGGGTCGCGATCACACCAGAGGGCAACTGCATGCGGCGCGGGCCGTTGTCTTGCGCCGTCGTGTTGCCAGATTCGGGGTCGCCACCCTCGGGGTCGTATTGGCCGCCGGGGTTCTCTCCACGCGGGTTCCCTGTCCCTGGGGGCAGCGGCACTCCGCCGCCGCCGCCCCAAGTCAAGAATACGGCGACGCCGATCCCGAGAAGCAGCAGCACAATCACTGGCAAGAAACGCATCACAGGCGTGAAAGCATAACGCGGTCTATGCTGCCTGCTGCATGCCCTCGCCTACCGAGCCCCCACCAACATCCTGGACACACCGACTGTGGTGGCTGTTGTTGCTACTCGCAGCCATTGCAACGCTCGGCTTCTTCTATGCCGTCAGCCAGCGGTTGCTCTATCCGCACGAGCTCGAATGGATGGAGGGCGCGCTCGCCGATCACGCCTCGCGGGTCGCCGACGGACTGCCGCTCTACTGCGAACCGCAGGCGGAGCACGTGCCGTTTCTCTATGCACCGCTGCTGTTCTGGCTCGGCGGTCTCGGCATGAAGTTTGGTCTCGACGGCATCGTGGCGCTGCGATTGATCGCAGTCGCGTTCTCGGTCGGCAGCGCGATGCTGATCGGACACTGGGTGCGCAAGGAAACCGGCAAAATGCTGCCGGGCCTGGTGGCGACTGGTTTGTTCTTCGCTGGCTATGGCTGGCTCGCGTGGTGGTACGACTTGGCGCGCAACGACTCGTTGTTCGTATTCTTGTGCCTGGCGACGACCTACCAACTGCGCCATGGCGGCCGCAAGAACTGGCTGTGGGCCGGCCTGCTCGCCGCGCTGGCTCTGCTCGCCAAGCAATCGACACTGATGTGGCTGCCAGCCGTCGGTGTCGGTGCGCTGTTTTGGAACTGGCGGGTCGCGGTTCGCTTCGGCCTGGTTTCGGTTGTGGCCATGGGTGCCTCGATTGGCTTGCTGCATCTGTTCACCGATGGCTGGTCGACGTTGTATCTGTTCGAGATGCCGCAGCACCACGGTTGGGTTGGGGACCGCAAGCTCGGTTTCTGGACGCAGGACATCGTGCCAATGCTGCCGTTGGTTGTGCTTGGGCTCCTCGGCTTCATGACCGGTGTACGCAGCAAGACGATCTCATGGCCGTACCTGGCCGCGTTTGGCAGTGGTGGCATCGCGTGCTCGTGGGTGTCACGCATGCATGTTGGCGGGTTTGACAACGTAATGATGTATGGCTTCGCCAGCGCGTGTGTGTTGGGCCCCATCGCTGCCGCAAACGCATCGAAGTTCTGGCGGATCGCGGGACCGGTCGTGTTGGTGGTGCAGTTCGCCTGGCTCGGCTATGAAGCGTGGCAACGCAGTCCGAGTGTGACGCTGTTCCCGAGTGACGCGCATCGCAAGGCGTACGACGAGTTGCGCCAAGTGGTCGCCGCACAGGACGGTCCGGTCTGGATTCCGGGCCACGGCCATATCGCGTATCGCGAAGGCAAAGGCACTGGCGCGCACGGGCAGGCGATCTTCGACATCATGCAGATGCTGCCCAGACTGCCGAGTGGCGACTTTGACCTCAGCGCCCTCGCAGACCCCACCAAGCTCGCTCACCTGCCAGAACGCGGACGCGTTGCGCTCGCGGCCATCATGACCAATACCGTCAAAGCACTCGCCGAGAAGCGCTTTGCGGCGCTGGTCATCGATGAGATCGGCACCGGCATGTTTCCAATACTGTTCCACGCGGGCATCGCTGGCGACGACGGCAAGGCTGAAACGCCCGACGATCCTTATGTTCGTCTACCGGGTTACGCGGTCAGCAATCCGGAGGCGGTCAAACCGTTGCTCGGCTATGTTGTGCATACGCCGTACATCTACGCACGGCGCAAGTAGGCGACTTCGATCAACGGCATCCGGCGGCTACACTTCGGCGATGCTCGCATGCACGCAACGCGCCTTCGGCATACTTCTGCTTGGCCTGCTGGCCAGCGCATGCACAGCACCGCCTGCTGGCAAGCGATTGCCAACCTCCAGGCAAGCGCCGTATGCATTCGACAAGGATCGCACCATCGAGATCCTGCCATCGTCGACGGCCGCGATCCTCGAAGTCACCTACCACCAACGCAACGTCGAGTACCTGCTCGAAGGCACCGAACACGCGCTGCTGCTCGACTCCGGTCCGGGCAAGCACAAGATGGCGCCAGTCGTAGCGTCGCTGACGAACTTGCCCGTGACGGTCGTGCCATCACACCTTCACTACGATCACGTTGGCGGCCTCGCGGAGTTTTCTGACGTCGCACTTCCCGATGCCGAAGACCTGCGCGAACGCACCGTCGATGGCGTGTTTGTGCCGCGTGCCAACGAGAACCTCGGCCATCTGGAGAACGAGCCACGGAACTCCATTCGCGTGACGCGCTGGCTGCAGCACGGCGAGCAGATCGAGCTCGGCGGCCGCATCATCGAAATCCTCGTAACTCCTGGTCACACGAAGACATCGGTGATGTTCTTCGACCCGAAGATGCCGGCATTGTTCACCGGAGACTTCATGTATCCCGGCGGTCTGTTCGTCGAGTCGCTCGAGGACTACCGCAACTCACTGACGATGCTGCTCAAGCATGTGCCAAAGAACGTGACGATCTACCCGGCACACAACACCCGCGCCCGCACGGTGCCAACTCTCAGCTACGAGGATCTCGCGGACCTTCACAAGGCCGTCAGCGCCGCGCTCGACGGCACCCTGATAGGCAAGCCAGCGAGGGCGTTCGGAATCTCATCGATGGGCTACCCCGTGAACCAACGCATGCACATGTTCGTAATGGGGCCGAATCTCTCCGGCTTGAAGATGTAAGGGAGCCGCGCTAGCTAGTAGTCGCAAGGAGTGTCAGCTTGCTCGTTGCGTGCTCGCGATGGGCGCGTGCCGCCAGGAGAACGTCGCGTTCTTCACGGTGCGGTTGGCGCTCTTTGTGGAGTGACCTTTGATCAACCACCGGCGAGATCAACGCCCATCACTCAGGGCTTGCACCAGGCTCGAAGTCATGTCGCCGACGGTCATGCCACGTGCATCGACGATGTCGCCATGCCGAACGACAAGATCGAAGCCCGCATCACGCGCCGTAGCAGCACATGCTGTGACCACGCGCCTGTGCATCGCGGCCTGCAACAAGCGATAGCGAGCAGAGCCAGGCGGCACCCCATCGCTCACAATCGAGCGGCCCTCTGGTGTTGCCGCCTGCACCTTGACCAAATCCACCGTCGCCGGCTGCGAGCAATAGGCTGCGCTGCCAAACAGGATCTGCGCATCCTTCTTCAATTGGAGGCGAAGGGACTTGCCCTCAGTCCGCACTTCAGAAGGCCCAGCACATGCGGCAAGCATGGTCAGTAGAGACACGCTGACCCAAAGAGCTACCACTCGCATCGACTTACCCCCTACCCGAGTCCACGGAGTGCCTGCTGCACCAACTTGCCGTCGGCGAGGCCCTTGTATTTGGACATCCACTCCTTCATGAAGCGGCCGATGTCCTTGCCACCCTGGAAGTCGATCGCAGCGGCGATCTCCTTGACCTTGGCTTCGACCTCTTCGGCCGTCATCTGCTGCGGCAGGTAGGCCTTGACCCACTCGATCTCGACCTGCTCCGTCTGCACGATCTCGTCGCGACCGGCGGCTTTCGCCTGGTCGATGGTGTCGGAGCGCATCTTGACGGACCTGTGCAGGATTGCGGCCTCAGCATCGTCGGACAGCTCGCCTTCGGCCTCGGCCTTCTTCTTGATGTCGCTGATCAGCATGCGCACGACGGTGAGCTTGTCCTTCTCACCGGCGCGCATCGCAGCCTTCATGTCGGCCGTCAATTTTTCGAGGTAGGCCGCCACTAATCTTCACCCTTCGAGCTCGATTCCGGCCCGGGGGCTGCATCGCCGCCAGAATCCCCGCCGCCGCCGGAATCTTCGCCACCACCGGAATCTTCGCCGCCGCCGGAATCCCCGTCGCCACCGGAATCCCCGTCGCCAGCATCCTCATCAGGCTCTTCCTGCGGGATGCGCGAGGCGCTGACCAGCTTGTCTTCCTTGCGCAGCGAGATGCAGCGCACACCTTGCGTGTTGCGGCCGATGACGCTGATGCCGCTCACTGCGGTGCGAACGATTTGGCCGTCCTTGGTGATCATCATCACTTCGTCGTCGTCGGTGACGGAGAGCAGGTTGACGACCTTGCCGTTTCGCTCGGTGGTTCGGATATCGATGATGCCCTTGCCGCCTCGAGTCTGAGAACGGTATTCCTCGACGACGGTGCGCTTGCCGTAGCCGTTTTCGCAAACGGTCAGTAGCGTGCCCGAGCCATCGGTGACGACCATGTCACAGACTTCGTCACCTTCGACGAGTCGGATGCCGCGCACCCCGACCGCACTGCGCCCCATCGCGCGCGCTCCCGACTCGTCAAAGCGAATCGACATGCCGTTCTTGGAGCCAAGCACGATGCTGTCACCGGCTTTGCAGATGTTGACACCAACGAGCGAGTCGCCTTCGTCGAGGCCGAGCGCGATGATGCCACCGGCGCGCGGACGACTGTAGGCCAGCAACGGCGTCTTCTTGACGAGCCCCTTGCGGGTCGCACTGATCAAGAAGCGATCTTCGTCGAACGAATCGACGCGCAGGATCATCGTGATCTGCTCGTCTTCCTGGGTCTCAACAACGTTGATCAACGCGCGGCCCTTGGCAGTTCTGCCGTAGCTCGGCAGCGCGTAGACCTTTTTCCAATGCACGCGACCGCGATCGGTGAAGAACAGTAGGTAGTCGTGCGTCGAGGCGACGAACAGGTTGCGCAGGAAGTCGCCTTCCTTGAAGTCGGCGCCGCTGACACCCTTGCCACCACGCCCTTGCGTCCGGTACTGATCGAGTGCGGTGCGCTTGATGTAGCCCTGATGCGTGACGGTCACGACCATCATCTCTTCGGGGATCAGGTCTTCGGCGATGAAGTTGCCGACCTCTTCGTCACTGATGACCGTGCGGCGATCGTCGCCGTACTGCTCGACCATCTCACGCAGGTCTTGGCGCATCAGGCCGTAGAGCACGGTATCATCACCAAGAATCGTCTTGTAGTAGGAGATCTTGTCGGACACTTCCTTGTATTCGCTCTCCAGCTTGTCGATCTCGAGACCGGTCAGCGCCGACAAGCGCATGCTCAGAATCGACCGCGATTGGATGTCTGAGAGCTCAAAACGCGCCGTCAGGCGCTGGCGCGCTTCGTCCGCATTTGCCGACGAACGGATGATTTTGATGACCTCGTCGATGTTCTGCAGCGCCAGGCGCAAACCATCAAGAATGTGCAGCCGCTCTTCGGCCTTGCGCAGCAAGTAGCTCGTGCGGCGCCGAATCACGTCGACGCGGTGATCGCGGTAGCACTCAAGCATTCGCTTGAAGCCAAGCGTGCGCGGACGGCCATCGACGATCGCCAAGTTGATGATCGAGAAGGTGCTCTGCAGCGGCGACAGCTTGAACAGCTGGTTGACCGTGACGATCTCGTCTTCGACCGCCCTCTTCAGTTCGATCACGAGCCGCAGACCAACGCGATCGTTGGTCTCATCGTTGGCGTCCGAAATGGTGTCGATCTGGCCGTTCTTGACGAGGTATTTGATGCGCTCGAGAATCGTTGTCGTCTTGACCTGGAACGGCACCTCGGTGAACACGAGTTGCTTGCGGCCCTTTTTCTCTTCGACGTGGTACTTCGCGCGGCAGATGACCTGACCACGACCACTTGCATACGAATTGCGAATGCCCGTGCGGCCCATGACCGTGCCGCCGGTCGGGAAGTCCGGGCCTTGCACTACCTGCAGGATCTCATCAAGCGTGACCTCCGGGTTGTCGTAGAGCATGTTGAGTGCCCGTGCGACTTCCTTGAGGTTGTGCGGCGCGAGACTCGCAGCCATGCCGACCGCGATGCCCGTCGAACCATTGCAGATGAGGTTCGGGAAACGCGCCGGCAACACGACTGGCTGCATGCGCGTGCCATCGTAGTTCTCCATGAGGTCGACAGTTTCTTTGTCGAGATCCTCAAGAAGGTGCGTCGCCGGATGGGCGAGCCGCGCTTCCGTGTATCGCATCGCGGCCGGCGGGCTGCCGTCGATCGCGCCGAAGTTGCCTTGGCTGTCGACTTGCGGGTAGCGAGTTGAGAACGGCTGCGCCATGCCGACCAACGTCGGGTAGACAACTGACTCACCGTGCGGGTGGTAGTTACCCGACGTGTCGCCACAGATTTTGGCACACTTACGATGCTTGCTGCGCGGCCCGAGGTTGAGGTCGTTCATCGCGACCAAGACTCGTCGCTGACTTGGCTTGAGGCCGTCGCGCGCATCGGGCAAGGCGCGACTCAAGATCACGCTCATCGAGTAGTTGAGGTAACTCTCGCGCATCTCCCGTTCGAGCAGGAGGTCGGTGATGCGTCCGCCTTTGGGCGGGGTCGTGTCGGTCATGTGCGGGCGGTAGTCGGACTTGGAACAGCTGGAGAACGACCATTGTTCCGCCCACAGGCAGTCGCTTCAACATTGCTGCCGTTCCTATACTATGGTTGCGGCGACTTGGTCTGATTCGCCCGCCGCAGACGCCCCCAAACCAGCCCTTCGGAGCCAGCTTTTGTTCGATAAGAGTGTCATCATCCTGGTCGTTTCGCGCGAGATCCTCGAGGGATCGGTCGTGGACCGCAACGCAGCTTTCATCGCCAACCGCATCGACGACATTGGCTACCGGGTCCGCACGATCCAGGTTGTGGACCGAGTGGAGGCCGAAATGGTGGCGACGATGGCCTGGGCCATCGGGCAAAAGCCGACCTTTGTGCTCGTGACCGGCGGAATGGGGCCCAACTGGGATGACAATACGCGTGGTTGCCTGGCGCAGGCGGCTGGCGTCGAGCTCGAAGAAAACACCCAGGCGAGGGAGTTCGTGCAGAACGCCTATCGCCGTCTGTTCGCCAAGAAGGTCGTCTCCCGCCCGGATATGACCGATTCTCGCCAGGGCATGGCGCGGCTGCCCAAGGGCGCCAAGTGCTACGAAAACACGGTTGGCACGGCTCCGGCGGTGCAGCTCGAGCACGGCCCGACGACGGTGTTCTTGCTGCCGGGTGTGCCGGCCGAGATGCAGCGCTTCTTCACGTCCCAGGTCATGCCGGTCATGGCCGCCGCCGGACCGGACACTGTTCGCGGCGAGCGCGCCGTCGACTACCACGGCCACGACGAGTCGCAGATCAGCCGCGTGCTCTCCGACATCTCGGCCAAGCACCCGCAGATCAGCCTGCGCACCCGCGTGCAAGGCACGATGATGGCCCGCACGATCCGCATTGTGCTGGTGGCCGAGCAGGACGATGCGGTGCAGCTCAACAATCTGCTCGAACAGGCCGAACAGGACCTGCGCGACCGCTTGGGCCTCGAGTTCGACACGCCACCGACAGACGCGTCCCGCCTCGGGGACTAGTTTGGCCTCGGGGACTAGCTTGGCCAAGCGAGACCACGCTGACCGCCTGCTGCGCTGGTTTGACCAGGCCCAACGTGACCTGCCGTGGCGACGGAGCCGCGATCCGTGGGCCATTTGGGTTAGCGAGATCATGCTGCAGCAGACGCGCGTCGAGGCGGTTTGCGAACCGTTCGAGCGCTTCTTGACGCAGTATCCAAGCCCCTCGGCCTTTGCCGAAGCGAGTGACGACGAGGTTCTGGTCGCGTGGCGCGGACTCGGCTACTACCGGCGCGCGCGGCTGCTTCGCGACGGGGCGCGGCGTGTGGTCGAAGCTCACGGCGGCACGGTCCCGTCGTCGCTTGAGGACTTGCGTGACCTGCCAGGCATCGGGCCATACACATTGGGAGCCGTTGCCTCGATTGCGTTCGGACATCCCGAACCCGCCGTGGACGGCAACGTCGAACGGGTTGTGTCGCGCCATCGTGGCTTTGAGGAGCCGATTGGCACTGGGCCGGCGCGACGCCAGATTCGTCAGGTGATCGAGGGCTGGATGTCGGCGGATCGCGCCGGGGACTTCAATCAGGCACTGATGGAGCTGGGCGCCGTGGTCTGCACGCCAACCTCGCCGAATTGTGAAGCGTGCCCCATTGCCGCGCCATGCGTCGCACGCCGCACGGACCGCACCGGCCAGCTGCCGGTCAAGAAGGCCCCAAAGAAGGCCATCGTGGTCACTTCCCGGGCCATCGTCGTCGTGCGCGGTGAGCGGGCCCTCGGCTACAGGGTTCCTGACGATCAGCCAAACGCCGGCCAAATCGAGCTGCCGGGCCCCGGCATACTGGTCGACTGCGACCCGGACGACCTGCGGGCGGCGATCCGGTCACGGTTTGATGCCGTGGTGGCGGCTGGCCAGGAGGTTGCGAGCATCCAGCACGCGATCACCCACCACCGCATCACCCTGCATTGCCACGCCGCCACGGTGCAAAGAAAGGGCCAGCTCGATTGGTTCTCCTTGGCTGCCGAGACGCCGTGGACTACCCCCTCGCGCAAGGTATTCGGCCGGGTCGACAAGTCCGGTAGGCTCGAAGCGTGACCCAGCCGGGCTGCGCGCTATCGTGGCCGCCCTTCTTTTGCACCCCGACGTAGACACTAGGAACGAACTATGGGCCTGATGACTGGAAAGAACGTCGTGATCTTCGGCGTCGCAAACAAGCGCTCGATCGCTTGGGGCATCGCCAAGGCGCTGCACCGTGAAGGCGCGAAGCTCGCCTTCGCCTACCAAAACGACCGCATGGGCGAGTCGGTCAAGAAGCTCGCCACCGAGTTTGAAGAGCCACCGTTCATGGCGCCGTGCGACGTCGCCGTCGAAGGTGATATCGATCGCTTCTATGAAACACTCGGCAAGCAGTGGGATGCCATCGACGGCATCGTGCACTCGATTGCGTTCGCCAAGCGCGAAGAGCTCGGTGGCAACTTCGTTGACACTTCGTGGGAAGGCTACGCCTTGGCCCAGCAAGTCAGCGCATGGTCGCTGATTGGTCTGGTCAAGGGTGCTCTGCCGATGATGGAAGGACGCGACGCGAGCGTCGTCTGCCTCAGCTACTACGGCGCAGAGAAGGTCGTGACGAACTACAACGTCATGGGTGTGGCGAAGGCCGCGCTCGAAGCGAGCACGCGCTACCTCGCCAACGACGTCGGTCCGAAGGGTGTGCGCGTCAACGCGATCTCGGCTGGCCCGATCAAGACGGTGTCGGCGATGGGTGTCGGCGACTTTGGCACGCTGCTCGCTGCCATGGCTGACAAGGCGCCGCTGCGTCGCAACGTCAACCAGGGCGATGTTGGTAACACTGCGGCGTTCTTGATGTCGCCGCTGTCAGCCGGCATCACCGGCCAGGTGATCTACGTCGACGCCGGCTACAGCATCCTCGGGATCTGAAGCCCGGCATCCGAAAGCTGGCATCTGAAACCCGGGAATGGAAGCCCGGGGATTATCGCCCGTCGGATTCGGCCTTTGGCGGTTTGGCTGCATCGAGCAACCAACGCTCGATGCGCTGCCGCTCGCTGCGTGAAAGCTCCGTCTGCGCACCCGGCGCTGCAAGCAAGCGAGCGAACAACTTCTTGGCCCTGTCGATCTCGCCGTCAGCAACCACTAGCGCGGCGAGATTCATCAAGCTGCCCATGTGGTGTTCGTGACGGGCGAGCGCCGCCTCGTAGCCATCCTTCGCCGCCTTCGAATCGTTCTGCAGCGCCGCCAGCACACCGAGTCGGAAGTGCACTTCGGCGTTGGCCGGAAACTTCGTAGCCAACCCACCGAGGTGCTCGACGGCCATTCGGTGCAAGGTATCGCGTTCCTCTGGCTTGTCTTGTAGATCGGCCAGTTCTGCGGCACGCACCCAAGCAGCCGACATCGCCAACGCCGCGTCTTCGTCACCCGGAGCCAGCTCAAAGCATCGGCCGAACGCCTTGGCGGCTTCTTCGGCGTCGCGTTGCGACGTCACGTACGGTGGCGGGCTGCCTTGCGGAGTCTTGGCGATGCTCAGCAAGATCGAGCCCAGTCGGAAGTGCGCCGCCGAATCGTCGGGGCGCAGTGCAACGTAAGCTTCGAGGTGAGGCCTGGCCGCGCGCTCCTCGCCAAGTTCGTAGCGATAGGTGCCGGCGGTGCCGAGCAACGCAGCCCGCTCGGTGGCCGGCGCCGCGGCCGAACGCACCAGCGCTTCCTCGGCCGACGCCGCTGCGGCACTCATGTGGCCGGATTCCGCCAGGAACACAGCGTGCATCCAACCGACGAAGGTACTGTTCGGATCCAACTGGCGCGCCAGCTCCATCTCAACTTCACCGGCCCGCGCGCCAAACCAGTCCGTCGGCTCGATGCGAGCCGCGATCTGCAGCCGCACCATGCCGAGCACCGCCCGGGCCCTGGCCGAGCGCGGGTTCTTGGCCAAGACGCGATTTGCCGCGACCTCGGCCTGCTCGTAGCGCCGACCGACGACGGCATCAATCGCGTCCTGCTCGAGTGCCTCGCACTCGGCCCGCTCTGCGTCACTCAGGGTGACGTCAGGCAAATCGTCGATCGAGGCCTGCGACGGATCGGGCGCTGTGCCCGCGCACGCAACCAGGAACGGAACCAGGAGCCAACTAGAGAAACTGCGCCCAAACGCCATCGGGACATCATCGTCTGGCCTGACCCCCACTCCAAGCTACGCTTCGAGACATGGTGCGCATTGCAGCGGACATATCCTGGCTCGTCGGACACACGCCATTGGTCGATCTTGCCCGACTGTCGCCTTCGGGCACACGCCTTGTCGGCAAGCTCGAGGCGTGGAGCCCATCCGGCAGCAACAAAGACCGCGCGGCGCTCGGCATGATCCGGCACGCCGAGCAGAGTGGTTTCCTCAAGCCAGGCGGCGTAATTGTAGAGTGCAGTAGTGGCGACCTCGGCTTGGCGATCGCGGCAATTGGTCGGCGCCTGGGCTACCGGGTGATGCTGACGATGCCCGATAGCGTCACGTCGGATCGGCGCAGCCTGTTGATGGCGCTCGGGGCAGAAGTCGTAACCACGAGCAGCGACCAGGGCATGAAAGGCGCGATGGCGCGCGCAGAACAGCTAACCAAGGCGACCGACGGGGCAATCTGCCTGCAGGCGTTTACCAACCGTGCGAATGCGCGCGCACACGCTGAGACCACGGCTCGCGAGATCTGGGAGGACACCGACGGGCAGGTCGACGCCGTAGTCGTTCCGGTCGGCACAGGTGGCACCGCGGCGGGTTGCGCTGAGTTCTTTGCCTCGCGCGGCGTCAAGGTTGTCGCCGTGCAACCAGCCGGCAGTGCGGTTCTGACTGGTGGCACAGCGGGCCCCCACAACATCCCGGGCCTTGGCGCTGGCTTCATCCCTGACATCTTGTCGCCGTCAAAGCTCGACGAAGTGGTTAGCGTTACCGACGATGAGGCTCGCCGATGCAATCAACGTTTGATGCGCGAAGAATCGCTGCTGCTCGGACCGGCGAGCGGCGCAGTTGTGAGTGCCGCAATCTCGTTGGCGGAACGCGATGAGTTTGACGGCAAGATGATCGTTGCTGTGCTGCCCGATGCAGCAGAACGCAACCTCGACCACTGGATGCAAGAGACGCTGTGATGAGTAACACCGACACCAACCAAACGGACATCCAACAGCGCGCCAAACAACTGCTTGGCAAGGTCGAAGCCCTACGCGAACAGATCCAAGAGCAGATCATCGGTCAGGAGCAACTCGTCGACGATCTGATCGTCGCGTTGATGGCCGGGGGCCACGTCTTACTTGAGGGCCTGCCAGGTCTCGGCAAGACGATGCTGGTGAAGGCGCTGGCCAACGGACTTGGCCTCGACTACTCGCGCATCCAGTTCACGCCCGACCTGATGCCGAGCGACGTGACTGGCACGCAAGTGATCGATGAAGATGACGGCAAACGGCACTTCCGCTTTCAGCAGGGGCCCATCTTTGCGGGTCTGGTGTTGGCGGACGAGATCAACCGAGCGACGCCAAAGACCCAATCCGCGTTGTTGGAGGCCATGCAGGAGCGATGCGTCACGGTCGCCGGCACGACGCATGTGCTACCGCAACCGTTTCACGTCGTCGCGACCCAAAACCCGATCGAACTCGAAGGCACGTTTCCGCTGCCCGAGGCTCAGCTCGATCGCTTCCTGTTTCGGCTAGATGTCAGCCCACCATCAGCAGAGGATCTGGCTCGTATTCTCACGAGCACAACAGGCGCTACGGCAGCCACGCCGACTGCGCGAGTTTCCGCGGAAGAACTCCATCAACTGCAACTGCTCGTGCGCGAAGTGCTGTGCGGTTCGCACCTGACGCGCTTTGTCGCCGACCTCATCGTCTCGACGCATCCTTCGTCCGCTTCCAGTAAGGACGCAGCCCGAAGCGACGCGACACAGCGATTTGTTCGCTACGGCGCGAGTGCTCGCGCGGGCCAAGCGATTCTGCTCGGTGCGAAAGCGCGCGCCCTGCTTGCAGGCCGTCCTGCCGTCGTGCAGGAGGACATCGACACGTGTCTGTTACCTGCGCTGCGTCACCGGGTGCTGCTTGGTTTCGAGGCCGACGCGGAGCAGGTCGGGGTCAGCGACCTGCTACCTGAGTGGCAATCCCGCGCCCAACGTATGGCGCGGTAAGAGGTTTCAGTCGAACCGGTTCTTTTCTGAGACCTGACATCGTTCGGACAACTGGGGTCCGAACGATGCCAGCACCAGAAAAAACTGAAGGCGTTTGGAAAGTTATCGCCTCTCGTTCGTCTACTAAGACTGCATGGGACGAGTGGTCCCGACCGCCCGGCGCTGTTACAGCAGCGCTGATTCGAGAGGGCAAACTTGAGCGGTCGAGACGACTTCGTGGTCGGCGATTCTGGGAGAGAATCGCCGGCCACTCTTTTTTTTCAAGCCCCTGCCGCAATCTCACCTCATGCGATTCGCCCGACCCCCAAACACCCTACGCGCCAATTCCTTGGCGAGTAGCTTGGTAGGCCCCATCATCCAGCCATGAGCAGCGATGGTGACCAAGAGTTCCTCCGGCGGGCAGAGAGCCTGATGGCGGCCCTGCTAGCGAAACTGGACGAAATCGACCCAGACGAACTGGAGGCCGACTCCGCCGCCGGGGTCATCAAGATGGTTTTTGCTGATCGGGGTGTCTGCGTGCTCAATCGTCAAACCGCCGCACATCAAATCTGGTTGGCCGAAGGTGCAACGGCCTGGCACTTCGAACGCGACACCGAAACGGACACGTGGATGGACACCAAGGGACGTGGCTCCCTGAATCGTGTGCTAAACGAAGTGCTCAGCAAGCGCCTGGGCAGGGCCATCGAGCTGTAGATAGGTCCAAGTGCGTAGCCGATTGACGGCCGACCGTGTCCGTCGTGATGCCGTCTAGCTGGCGAGGTCGTCCGCAGAGCGAACACCCACCGCGCGTGGGAACCTCATGCGGAACGTCGTGCCGCGACCGGCCTCGCTGTCGACCTGTACGATGCCATTGCTGCCGCGTACAAAACGAGCGACCGCGGTCAGTCCAAGCCCGGTGCCCTGTCCGATCGGCTTGGTGGTGAAGTACGGATCGAAGATACGCTCCTGAACTTCCTTGGGCATGCCGGCGCCAGTGTCGGCGACTTCGATCCACACCTGGTGGCGATCGCTGCCACAGCGCAGCGTGATTGCACCATCGCCATCAATCGCCTGCTTGGCATTGATGACGAGGTTCCACAGCGCGTGCACGATGCCGTGAGGGTTGAGCGACACCGGCGGCGTTTCGCTCGGTGTCTCACAGGTCAGCTGCACACTGCTAGGCAAGACGAGCCTCGCCTGCGCGTGGAATTGCCGCAAAACCTCGGAAAGGTCGCATTGCATGGCCGTGCCCTCGTCGGGATGAGCCATGCGCATCAGCTGGTCGAGCAGCGGTTGTGACTGCTGCAGCGTCTCTTCGATCAACAGCAGACGGCGCTTGCGCTCTTCGTCATCCGACATCGATCCGAGCGTGACGTGCCCGAGCAAGACTTGGAACGTGTTGCGCAACTGATGGCAAACCAAGCCAGCCAAGTCGCCGACGGTCTCCACTCTTAGGGCATGCCGAAGCAGCTTCTCGCGGTGACGAAGCGCCCGGCTGGCGTCGAAATTCTTGCGTCGCTGACGTTCGGCAGTCATCAGTGCCATGAACACGAGCCGGTTCACGATTGCACCTGCCAATGCTGAGGCAAGGGTCACGGCCGTGAGGCTGATCGCGTGCAACCACACGTCGTCCATCGCGACCGAGCCGATACCGCCACCGGGATGCGTCCACGTCGCCAGCAGCAACGCAATCGCCGCGAACATCGTCATCGTCAGGCCCGCAACGACGCCGAGGCATGTCGTCGCAAGCAACCCGAGCACGGGATGCACATACCACGCCGGACTAAACGCACCGCGCGGCCAGTTGGCCAAGATGGTCAGCGTGAACAACGCGAGGAACAACAACGTCGCCGCGTACTGCAGACGTTGGTTGCGCCAACCCAACCATGCGGCGAAGAACACCGGTGCCGATGCGAGCGCTGGTAGCGCGCCACACCAAGGCAGGTTGACCGTCCAGAAACCACTCTCGACGAAGATGAGACACGCGACTCCATAAGTCGTCGCAGTAATAGCCAACGCCAACGACACCCATCGGATCAGCAAGGACAAGCTCGATACGACGGGTAGTCGGGTGCTGGTTAGGAAGCCGAATAACGACTCCTCGGACAGGTGAACCGGTACGCGCAAGGCGAGCGCACTGTACTTAACTAGACCCCTCCGTGGCTACTCTTCCCCTACGGGTGAAGTTCTTGCTCGGGTGCGTCGCAGACAACTGCGATGTGATGGCGATGGACTGGATGCGCCAGCTTCAGACTCCACGAGTGCAACATGACCCGTGAATAACTCTCACCGGGTCGGGCGCGATAGCCGTACTTGCGATCACCGGCGACGGGACAGCCCAGCGCAGCGAGATGCACGCGGATCTGATTGCGTCTACCAGTTTCGAGGCGACAACGAACAAGACTCCCTCGTCCGCGCCGTTCGAGCGTTTGGTAATGGGTCACCGCCCGCCGCCCGCCACGGCGGACTACCCGAACAATGCCATCTTTGCCTTGCTCCAAGCTGCTCTCGATACGACCGGCCTCAGGGGAAGGCACAGCCGTCGTCAATGCCAGATAGTCCCGCTCGGCTGAGTGGTCGCGGAACGTGGCGTCGAGCGCAAGTCGCGCCTCTTCATCGCAGGCAAACGCCAGGCAGCCCGTAGTGTCCTCATCCAGGCGATGCACCGCGAACACGCGTCGGCCCAACTGTTTGTGGAGAACATCCACCATCGTTAGCGCCGAGCGACCGGGAGCCGGGACCACCAAGATCCCCTTGGGCTTGTTGACGATCAGCAGGTGCTCATCGTCGTGTAGAACGGTCACAGGCGGCATGGCGGACACCTTACCAGTCCCGCCAGCGCTAGCTCGCAAGCTCTAGTGAAGGCGAAGCTGATACTGCTGGATCTTGCGATACAGCGTCGCGCGGCCGATGCCGAGCAGTTGCGCGGCACGGCGCACGTTGCCATTCGTGGCCTGCAGGGCGCGGCCGAGCAAGAACTTCTCTTCTTCCTCGAACGGGCGGATCGCAGCTTCGGTCAGTACGACTTCTTCGGCAACAGCGTTGCCAGTCACCGACTGAGGCGCAACGTTGGCTACACCAGACGCCGCTTCGGCGATCAGGTGCTCGCGATCAATCGCCGCCCCACCGGCCAGCATCTGACCGCGGCGAATCGTGGCCTCGAGTTGGGCGACGTGGCCTGGCCACTGCACGCTCTCGAGCAGGATGCGTGCGGCGGGCGTGAAGCCTTGGTGGTTGCGGCCGGAAGCCGACACGCCAGAGTCCAGGATCGCGTCCGCGAGCGACGGGATGTCGTCGACGCGTTCGTGCAGGCCCGGCACCATCACCGGGAACGCATGCAACCGGTAGTAGAGGTCTTCGCGGAACGCACCGCGCGCAACCATCTCCGGAATGTGCGCGGATGTTGTCGCGATCAAACGCGGCATCGAAGGTGCGCGCGACGTCGTGCGTTCCTTCAGGTGCTTGACCAGAACGGACTGTGCCGCCGCCGACAGTTGGTCGACGTCCTCAAGAACGATTGTTGTCTTGGTGTGCTCTGCAATCGCCGTGCTCAGGCCTTCGGCGCTCACCGAGCCACAGTCCTTGACGACCAGAACATCGCCGCAGCGGCGGCTCTTGAGGTGGATGGCGCGTGCGGCCAACGACTTGCCCGAGCCAGTCGGACCTTCGATCAGAACCGTCGCGTCACAATCGGCGGCGCGTGACACCGCGCCTTGCAGGCGACGCATCGGCGGCGTGTTGCCAACCATTGCCGAACCGGAGCGGATGCCGCCAACCAGGTCCTCGAGTTCACTCAGGCGAGTGGTCTTTATCGCAACTTCGACGGCGAGCGAAAGCAGAGCCGGCAGCGCCTGCTCGTTCACGGTGCCGTCGGTCTCCATGCGGATAACCGGCACACTCCACTCAGCCGGCATCGACTCGATACATGACTCGTGACAGAACACGAGGTCCAACGATTCGCTCTGCGCCCGTTCTTCTAGTTCATTCCAGTCCGTGCACGAGATCGTCTCGTGGCCGACGTGCGTGATACTTACCGCAAGCTCTTCATTCGCTTGCGGAGAAACCAACCCTACCCGCGCAGTTGCGCGGACCGAGTCCTCTGTCCCAATGAGTGCAATGGTCATGCTTTATCCCAAGTAGAGATCGGCATTCCGAGCAGTCGCAGTGAAGACGGGGTTGGTCTTTCAGGGGGCATCCCGAGGTCCCGCATGCTTGCATTGGTGCTGTTGGCCAATGCTATGGGCGAATTAGCCGTCGCTGAGTTGGCGGGACAGCTCGTCGAAATCGATCGCCTTGAGCTCGTCCTCGGTGATGGGCACCATGTTGCGAGACTTGCGGTGCTCATCGATGCTCGTCAGTTCGACGTAGTCGCAGCTCGCCTTGTCAGTGCCCTGGGCATCGGGGCTGGTCGCGTGCTTGTTGGCCGGCGTGCCGTGGAGGTTTCCCTTGGCTCGCTGGCAGGTCGAGAGCGTGCTCTCGAGGTTACGACGAATCTTGGTCAGCCGATCCTGGTTGGCCCCAGGCGTTTGCATGCTCTTGGAGAGCTTGGTCATGGCGACTTCCAAAACTGCAATCAAGCAGTTGAGCTTGGCGGCCAACCGCGTGCGGTGTTCGGTCGAGCCAAGGGAGTTGGGAAGCTTGGGAGTGTTGTTCTGGTCGGCGTCCATTGTTTACCTTTCTGTGTTGAGAGAAGCACCGGTAGTGCCAAGTGGTGTTGCAAACCTAAACACTCGATGACAACGAGGGCGGTCAGGTGAACGCGTTCGTATGCTCGCGAACGTCGTGCGTATGCGACGGTTCCCCGTCGCAACGAACAGACTTCCGCCGCAAAGTCGCGACGGTTGCCAGTGTGTGATTTGGCCCAATGCGACGATTGGCCCAGGGGGTGACTTGCTCGTGGCACGCTCAGTGGTGCGCGATTAGTAGCGACGCAATGGTCGCCGACAATGCGTTCACTCTGCGATTGGCCACAAGCTAGCGCAGTAGGCGGCGCTCGCTTTGGTCACCTTTGGGAGATC
Source organism: Planctomycetota bacterium (assembly GCA_029936315.1). Taxonomy (GTDB): domain Bacteria; phylum Planctomycetota; class UBA1135; order UBA1135; family UBA2386. The sequence continues at coordinate 51,386 of JAPYTD010000014.1, forward strand.
AACACGATCCCCCGTGCTCGCTTTGGTAACTGGAGGACTAGTTGTCCCTGAGGCGGCGCGACAGCTCGTCGAAGTCGATTGTCTTGAGCTCTTTCTTGGTGATCGGCAACATCTTACGGAACTTCCGGTACTCCTCGATGCTCGTCAATTCCACGTAGTCGCGAGCTGTCATGTCCTTTCCGTTGACGCGACGGCGGGCAGCCTGCTTGTTGGACTGCGTGCGATCGAGGGTTTGCTTGGCGCGATGACAAATCGAGAGTGTGTTCTCGAGGTTGCCACGAATCTTGGTCAACCGATCTTCGTTGGCTCCAGGAGTATCCATGCTCTTGGTGATCTTGGCGATGGCGACCTCCAAGACAGCAATCAGGCAGTTGAGCTTGGTCGTCAACCGGTTGCGGTACTCGGTAGAACTGAGGGCCTCGGGGAGCTTGGGAGTCTCGTTATGTTCGGCGTCCATGTTTGTTACCTCTCTTGATCTGTGTCGAGAGAAGCACCGGTGGTGCCAAGTGGTGTTGCAAACGCAAACACCCGATGGCAACGCACGGCAACATGGGAGTCACCTCCGCCAAGTCGCGATAGTCCTACGGAAGCGACCCGTCAAAGTCGCAGGAACTAGACGCTCGCGGCAAAACGCGACGGTCGCTGCCTGCCTGGTCGACAGTGGCAGCGGGTCGATGGCGGCTCTACTGCGAGAGCGCTTGCAGGTAGACCCTGCGCGCAACTTCGTCGAGGCGCTTCAGGAGGCCCCGGCCAGCAACATGGAACGCAACCTGGTCGTCCCAGAAGACGAGCGCGCTGATCGCCGGGTCGCGGAAGCGACCGATCGTGTGGGCGCCACTGGCACTGCTGGGCAAGTTTGCAAACGGATCGACCGTGTTCACCGTCTGCACGATCATGAACTGATCGATGCCATCGGTGTAGCTCATCACAAGCTTCTTGCGGCCGTTGATTGGGTCGTCGTGCACCTCGAGGTTGTCGAGGGTGTAGTCGATCGCAACCATCACGTTCGGGTTGAGCAATCCTGCTGGCGAGTTCAGGAACGTCTGCGCTGACGCGAAGTCAGGCATGGCGGTTACGTTCGAGGTCGGCAGCGTCGGCGTGATCGGCTGCACCGTCGAAGTGAACGTGACTGCTTCGATGTTGGCGAACAGGTTAAGCGAGTGATCGAACTCGGCAATGAACAGCGGAACACTCGTGAGGCTGTCTACGTCGATGAGCCAAATGGCCTTGTCGATTGCGTTCGGGAACACAACCACTCGCCGCGCGAGGCGTCCGGCGCGAATGACGATGCCGAAGTCATGTAGTGAGTAGTTCGTCGAAGCCTTGACCAGATCGCGCACATTGAACGCGCCCTGACGAAAGAACAACGTGCCGTACCGGTTGTAGGTCTGCTGCCAGTCCTGCGTCAGCTGGGAACCGGGCGGCTCACCAACGACCTCCAAGAACGTGAGCTCGAAGTCGGGGCGAAGTGTTCCGTTGGCGTCGACCTCAAGGAGTTCGCGCACCGTCACGATGTTGCCGTTCTCTTCTTTGAAGCGACGTAGTTGCTCGATCGTGTAGTCCTGGTTGAGCACCGCTTGCTGCATGGAGGCGAGCGTCGGGATGGACGATGTGCTTACTGCCTTGGTCTTCGCTGCGGGAGCGTTCGTGACACCCTGGCCGAGCACTGGTGCCATCAACCCCAAGCACACGGCAACACACGAGAGCCATTGACTCAATCGTGGAGCATGAGGAGTTGGGATGAGGAAGTACACGAGGCTGAAGAGGTTAATGAGGCGAAGGAACGAAGATAGTGGCTACAAATGAACTGGCAGAACAAATCAATGACGCGATCCGTATCGAACAGTTGCAAACTCGACGTCAGGAGCACGATCGAGGTCTGTGAAGACAATCGTTGGATGCACCGGCGCGGGATCCGAAACGGCTAGCAGAGCAATGACTGCTGATGCAGCGGCGCCCGCGAGCAGCACGCGCCAATTCATCAGTCTGAGCTTTGCCGGTGCGGCAATCTCGTGAGCCACATCCGCGAGGATCGAGCGACGGACGCCGAACCACACACGAACATCGGGCAGCTCCGGACCGCGTAAGAACTCGCCGATGAGATCTCCGGTCGCACACTCGACACCACTCGTGGCATCGGCCCACGGCGAAGCCTCCGCGGAGACCTCGGGAGCATGCTCATCGGGAACAGGCACATCGGATTGCTGCAACCATTCGCCAAGCGAAACCTGTTGGGCTGACTCGACAACGCGATCGTAGATGCCTTCCAGCATCGAGGCGGCACTCAGCGCCGCAGGAACCTCAGGACGTTGCGAAGCAAACTTGGCGATGCGGTTCGCGGCTTTGGTGCGCGCAGTGCAGAACGAGCACTTGGCAATGTGTTCGCTGGACTCATCACTGCCAACATCACGCAGCGCGAATCGGCAACGAGCAGCAAGTGCGGAACGCAAACCGCGATGCTCGCCGCCATCACCCAAAGGACCTGTCGAGTGGTTTGAGCTCATCCGACTACTCCAAATGAATCGCTGGCCGCGCCACCCGCGTCATCCTCGGCATCAAGCTTCCTACTGATGTCGAGGTGCGGGAACCTAGAACGAACGACGTGTTCGAGAGCGAGGTGGGCACGCGCAAGGCGTGATTTGACAGTCCCCATCGACAATTCAAGCGTCGCGGCCAACTCTTCGTATGACATCTCTTCCAGGTATCGCAGTGCCAGGATGGCACGCAGCTTCGCACTAAGCTGCGAGATTGCCTCCTGAACCTGGTCCCCAACTTCGTGCACCGATGCGTTGTCTCGCGGTCCCGGAGTTTGGTCTACCAAGTCTGGTGCGACCTTTTGGTCAGCTAGCAGCGCCGGTGCACGTCCACCCTTATTGCGACGGCGGTGATCGATGCTGCAGTTGACGACAATGCGGAACAACCACGTGCTAAAGAGCGAAGTCCCGCGAAAACTCGCAAGCTTGCGAAACAGCAGCGCGAAGCTCTCCTGCACAATGTCCATCGCATCCGCCTGGTTGCCGGCGACTCGGAACGCAATGGCATAGACGCGTTCGCGATAGCGATGGAACAGGACCTCAAACGCCTCTTCGAAACCCTCGCCGTTGGGGTTTCGACATGCTGCAATCAGCTGGGCGTCAGGGTCGCGCAAGAGTTCCACGGTATAGAGACGGTACGGCGGGGGTTTCAGGTTCCGTTGGAGTCCGCCTTTTCTACGTAAACCCCTAAGATAACATTGCTTTGTGTCGGTTCACTGGCGATTGACCTCGAACCGTGCTTATGAGCAACCATGGAGCGAATCCAGTGCTGCTCATTCGGCTCCACATTGACTGGTGTAACCACCTATCTGGCGGAGCTGCGGTCTGGCGGAGCTACAGCCTGGCAGAGCTACTGCCCGCCGATCAGCTCAGTGCCACCAGGAATCGTTACGGTCCACCCAATAGAGTTCGGACAGGAAACGCTGCACTCCAACTCGTTTGCGTCTTCGCAGTCGGCATCGACAACCTGATACGTCGTGCCTGCAGGCCCGCTCGTCTGCTCCGTAAGCTCAAGAACGCAGACCTGGTTGGACCCGGCAAACGGCAATGGCACCGCAATTGGCTTGAGTGTCTGGAACACGTAGCGACCCGGCGTGTACGGCACTAGCGAAGCAATGCCACTCGGCGTGTTGGTCAGGTTCACGCCGCTCATCAGCGACTCCCCATCAACGGTGGTTTCTGCCCAGATCGTGCAAGGCAAGACGGCCGCGAGGATCGCTTCCGACACGAGCGGAATGGACAGTTGCACCCAGACGCCTTCCTTCACGGTGATTCTCTCACGATAGACGGCTCCCGCGCCAACAAACGCATTCAAGGGGAACCGAACGCCTGGCCACGCAGGGCTTTCGAGCCAAGTCTCAAACGACTGAATCGCACTCGCACCTTCTCCCTGGGCCATTCCCGGGGTCATGACACGATGGAACACATGCATCCATGTGCGTGGATCCGGCGATGCTGGCGACGGCCCCGTGACGATAAGGCGCATCTGCTGATCGCGCGGCAATGGCCAGCTTTCGTGCCGCGGTTGACCTGCCTCTACGACTTCGACGAAGTCAGGGATCTGATCTCCGTCGGTGTCTGGGTTGTTCGAGTTCGTCAAGACAACCCATTCGACTGCGTCGGGCAGGAAGTCATCGTCCGTATCGACTGTGGCAGCGCTCGGGGTGCCGTTTCCACCAACGGCCGCTACGGCCTTCGATGGCACAAACCACGCGACGAAACTCGCCGCGAATCCTGCTGCGATCAGGGGAACGATGTGCTTGCGATGCATCAAGTGGACGCTCGAGTTACCTGGCAATTAGAACCAGAGGGGCTGGCAGTTTCAGGCAACCGTACAGAGCATTGAACCACCTGCGCAGTGTGTAGGCAAGCGGTCAAGGGCCATCGGAGCCCTAGAATAGCTCCCTACTATCATTCTTCGCGCCCGGCCACAGGTCCCAGCAGCGTTGTGTTCCCGGTGTTGCCCCGATATGACCGACCCGAACGCGCGCCCGTAGCTCAGCTGGATAGAGCGACGGCCTCCGAAGCCGTAGGTCAGAGGTTCGACTCCTCTCGGGCGCGCCACTCCCTGCGTCCATATCTACTGTGGCGTAAATGCCACAGACGGACCTACCACGGTCAGGCCCATTGCAGACCCTTGAGTTTCGCATCGACGCCACCCAGCCCGCGACACGCGAGCTCCGGGTGTGCGCAATAATTACCTCTCCAGAAGATGGTGACGTCGAGTTGTTCCTACCGACGTGGACCCCCGGCAGCTACCTGATCCGGGAGTACTCGCGTCACTTGTCACGCGTCGAGGCTTTCGAGGCTGGCACCGAGCAGCCGCTGCCGTGCCTGAAGGTCGGCAAGAACCGTTTCCGCGTCGAAGCTCCGGGCGATACCCGGATCGAGTTGCGCTACCGCGTTTACGCCCACGAACTCAGCGTTCGCACTGCCGATGTGGACTCGTGCCACGCCTATTGGAACCACTGCTGCGTGCTGCTGTGGCCCATCGAGCAAACGGATCTACCGGCAGACATCACGATCGAGCATTTGAAGGATTGGTCGTTGTCGTGCAGCCTGGCTGCGACGCCAGCCAGGGCCAACGCCTTGGGCTGCGTGGCATCGACGTTGCGCGCCAGGGACCTTGCCGAAGCGTTGGACTCGCCCGTGCTGATCGGCTCGACAAAGCGGCTCGAATGGCAAGTCCATGGCGTGCCACATGCAATCGTTCTCGACGGGCTCGGCACCGTGGCACCACCACCATCCCTGACCACCGACCTGACGAAGATCGTCGAGCAGGCCGCATCGGTCTTCGGTGACTCACTGCCATATGAGCAGTACGTGTTCCTCGCTCTGTTCGCGGATGAGGGTTACGGCGGGCTCGAGCATAGCGACTCGTCGACGCTCTTGATGCCGCGCACAGCGCTGACAAGCAAGGCCAAGTATCGCGACTTTCTCACGCTTGCGGCGCACGAGTTGTTCCACGCTTGGAATGTCAAGCGCATGCGACCAGTCGAGTTTTGGAACTACGACTACGAGCAAGAGAACTACACGAAGCTGCTGTGGTTGATGGAGGGATGGACGGCTTACTACGACGATCTGCTGGTCACGCGCGCCGGTCTGATGTCCCCCACCGACTACCTCGCAACGATGGCGAAGAACGTGCAGAACATGTTGTCTGCGCCCGGCCGCTTTGCGCTCAGCCTCGAAGAATCGAGCTTCGATGCGTGGATCCGGCTGTACCGTCCCGACGAGAACACTCGCAATTCCTCGCAGAACTATTACGGCAACGGCGCGGTCGCCGCGATGTGCCTAGACCTTACGATTCGGCGCACAACTGGAGGCAAGTACTCCATCGATGACGCGTTGCATTCGCTCTATCGCTCGACGTTTGATGCCGGCCGCGGCTACGAACTCGCGGACGTGCATGCAGCGATCGAGGCGATCGCCGGTGCCGAAGTCGTCGAGAAGCTGACGGAGTTCGTAATGGGACCGCTCGACCCACAACTCGCGGAGTTGCTAGCAGATGTCGGCGTGAAACTGACCTTTCGCGACGCTGGCAAGCCGTTCCTTGGCGTGGCGTTCCGCGCCAACACCACCACGATCGCATCGGTCACCAAGGGAAGCCCCGCCGACGACGCTGGCATTGCGCCGGACGATGAGGTCATCGCCGCCAACAACTTGCGCGTTAAGCCGGGCAACTGGCAAACCTTGCTTGCTGCTGTTGGCGAAGTTGCCGAGCCGATGCAACTGCTGGTCGCGCGCCGCGGCATCATGCAAACACTGACGGTGATTCCGACTTCCGGGATGGGCACGGCCAAGCTGGTCGTAGATGCGGAGGCAAGTGACGAGCAGTGCGCAGCTCGCAACGCCTGGCTCGGCGAGCCATCCGAGTCCCAGGGATGACTTCCCAGTGATGACTTCACAGGGATGAGTGCGTGCCGTCGCAATACGGCGCATTGCCAGTTTTGCCACATGCACACCAAACAACGGTGCGCGGTTCGTCGAACGTCACTTTGAGTGGCGTAACTTCTGAACCACGATGGGTGCCATCGCAGTACGGAAAGTCGGCGCTCTTCTGGCAACGGCACCACGCGTATTTGCGCGCTTCGCACTCGTCAACAAAGGGCCCCTTGATGACGCGTCCGGGAGGTTGTGCGCGAGAGTCGGTCACCCACTCGTTCTACAACCTCCCGGCGGTCTGAGTAACCAGGAAGCAAAAGCTGTGACCAGCAACTGCGGCTAGCGAATGAGAACAGAGCAGCAGTTGGCGACTGCCCCCACGACAGCTACCCCCACGCCAACTCCAGGCCCCCACTCCGTCCTGCTAGGAACTAGCGGAACTTGCGAATCACGCCGCGAACCACACCGCGTAACTGCACTCGATTCGTGAATAGCGGTTCCATCTCGGAGTTCGCCGGCTGCAGGCGAATCATCCCGTTGGATTCGCGATAGAAGCGCTTCAACGTCGCCTCCTCGTCCTCGAGAATCGCGACCACGATGTCACCATCGTTAGCCGTCTCACGACGCTCGACGACAACCAAGTCGCCGTCGTCGATGTGATCCTCGATCATCGACTTGCCACGTACGCGCAGCAGATAGATGCGCTCGCCAGTCGGCACGAGATCGGTCAAAGGGATCTCCTCGCGGTGTTCCAAAGCATCGATCGGCTGACCCGCGGCAATCGTGCCGACGAGCGGCAGTGTTGGAATCGCATCCTTTGGCGGGCTCGTCTCGTCCGGATCGAACAGGATCGCTACGGCCCGAGCCTTGGCCCGGTCGCGATGGATCGCACCCTTCTTGGCCAGCTGGTTGAGATGCTCGTGGATGGTGATCTTGCTGACTCCAAGCGCCTGCGCGGCCTCTTCGAGAGTCGGCGCAATGCTGTGCTCCTGCCGGTAGTCACGGAAGTAGCGCAGCACTCGGATCTGCTTCTCGGTGAGCATCATCGTCATCTCAAAGTCCTCGAATAGGTTGTCGTTGACGGTCGCCCTTCAGGGGGGGCCACTCGGTTCAGGCCTACTGGGTTCAGGGTCACTGTGTTCAAGGCCACTGTGTTCAGGGCCACTGTGTTCAGGGCCTAACCTCAGGCGAACATTCAGACGAATATTGCCATGGCCAGGAAGGTCACGATCATCATACAAGCACCGAACAACTCTAACGCATGCCGAATCCGGTTTTGGGTAAAGGAACTGGCCTCAGCGGGTGCCGCGGATGCCTGAGTTGCCGTCGCCACCTTGCAAGCCTCATCGAGGCTAACAGGTACTCGCCGGACAGTCGGTCGACACGCGGCCATCTCACTGCCCGCCGCACGGATGGCGTTAACTGCTGAACAACAGTTGGTTACAGAACTCCTCGCGGGCTCAGCTACGGCCGCTCCCCAGCGAACCGTGTGAGCCGCGCGCGTCTTGGTAGCAGCGACAGAAGCGCTGGCGAGGCGAGAGGAAGAGGCGAGTGAGATGTCTTTCAGGCTGCTGGCTACCATGTTCGGGTCCTGGTGTTCGGTGTGTGTTTGTCTATAGGTTAGCCATATGTTTAGATCTGTCAACAGGGTGTTCGGTGTATTTTTGGGTGGCAGAACAGGGAACGATCAGGCCAAAGGAGACGCAGGGCGAAATACGGCCGCCCACGGGCAGTTGCATCGCCCATCATGCAGCGCCGCGCTGTTCGCAAATGGAACCGAATGCACCGCCCCACCGACAACTTGCGGGCCGATCACGAGCTGACAACTCGCGGCGTACGCGTGTTGGCAGCGATCGCGGACTGGGTTGCGGCTGGCGATGAGTTCCCCACAGCGGACTGTGCCTCCGTGCTCAGGTTCTTGCGCGAATGGGTGCTTGCGGTGCACATGCGCAAGGAAGACGAGGTGATGGCCCCGGCGGTCGCCATGCTCGCCGACGACGATACAGCCGCGGTCGTGGGGGAGCTGTTGCGCCTGCACGAGGAGATCACCGAGCTGGCGCACTCGCTGGTGCTGTTCTGGGAGCCGATTGGCGACTTGACGAGCAGTGAGCGCAGTGGCTTCACCGAGACGGTGAGGGCCCTCGTGGCGCGCCTGGAGCGGCGCCAGCAGCTCGAAGAGGATTCCCTGTTCCCGGCTTGCGACGCTAACGTGCCTGGCGACGATCAGTTGGAGTGGTTGGAGAGTTTCGCGCAGCTCGAGGCCGAACGCGGCAGCCGCGCCGTCTGGGTTGCGCGCATCGACGCACTCGTGACGCGCTGGCCCATCTGACGACAAGCATCCGTCGGTTCGGGCTCGCCGGACTTGTTACGTCGCGCATCGCGCGCAGAATGAGACCTCGAACCAAACGCCGCACGAAACCGGGCCGGTCAGCCCAGGCGGCAACCACAGGTCACGCTGCATGCTCCTCAAGCTAGAACGTCCGATTGTCTTTCTCGACTTCGAAACTACCGGTCTGGACACCCAGAACGACCGGATCCTCGAACTCGCGTTCATCCGTTTGCTGCCCGACGGCACGCGCGAGGAGTTGGTGCAACGCATCAACCCCGGCAAGGAAGTCAGCAAGGGGGCAGCAAAGGTCACCGGCGTGCATACGTCGGATGCAACCGGGCTCTTCTGGGGGCCGCCGCTGAAGAGGGTCGGCCAGAAGCTGGTCGACTTCCTCGCCGACAGCGACATCGGTGGCTTCAACCAGATCAACTACGACATGCCACTGTGGCTCGCCGAGTGCAAGCGACACGACATCCGATTCGAGATGGGGGACCGCCAGCAAGTCGATGCGAAGGTGATCTTCAACGTTTGCGAAAAGACGTGGGACCGCTTCCTGATGGGGCCGCGCAACTTGTCCGCCGCGGTGCGTCACTATTGCGGTCGCGAACTCGAAGGTGCTCACGGGGCCGAAGCCGACACCCTGGCAACGATCGATGTGCTACTCGCACAGATTGAGCGCCATCCCGATCTGCCGCGCGACGTGAAGGGTCTCGATCAGTTTTGCTCGCGCAACAGTGACAGGACGCGTGAAGACGAACCCGCCGAGCGGTCTGGCGGCGCCGACGCATGAGCTTTCGCACGCGGGTCCGGTATCGCTTCGGCGACATCGACGACGCGGGCATCGCCTACTACCCGAAGCTGCTGCACTACTTCCACTGCGCCTTCGAGGACTGGTGGAGCGACGGCCTCGGGCGCAACTACGCGAAGCTGATGCACGAAGACAAGCTCGGCTTTCCCGCGGTGAAGATCGACGCGGAGTTCTTCGCGCCGATTTCCTACGGCGACGAACCGACCGTGCATCTCGGTGTGCTTCGTATCGGTGGGGCATCACTGACCCTTGGCTTTTGGATGACTAAGGACGGCAGCGATGCACCGCTTTGTCGCGCCCGCATCGTCACCGCGTCGATGCACATGGGCACGCGCAAGAAGCTTGAGTTGCCCGCAGAGTGGCGCGAGAAGTTCGCTGCGTTCCAAATCGACGAAGGCGACTTTCCCAGCGGCAGATGAACGTGATGGGGGAGTCCAGCCCCCGACTTAGACTGCTTGCATGATGAGGTAGGGCGCATGGCGAGAAGGCATCGCCACTGCGAACGGGCTTCTGCAGCGGAAGGGCCTGTCGACGACGCACCAAGCCCTTGAACGCCGACCGCCTCTACGAAATCCTAAGCCGTTAGTACGGTGCCGGGGCAAGAACGAACCCCTTCGACAGTGCTCGCCGCAACGCGCCCTTGGCCTACAACCGGAACTCGCGCGGGAAGAACTTGGTGGGTTGATGCGACCGCACGCCAAACACCCGCTCGACGTTCTGCCGTGACAGTGCTTCTTCGGGAGGTTGGTCGACGTCGGCGCGACCGTTGTGCAGCAACACGACGCGGTCGCAGTGAGGTGCGAACAGGTTGAGGTCATGGGACGCGACGAGCACACCATGACCTTCGTCGGCAAGACGTCGCAATAGCACAACCAACTGCAGCGCGTGCTCCAGGTCGAGGTTGTTGGTCGGTTCGTCGAGCAACAACAGACGCGCTTCGGTAGCGAGGGCACGCGCCACTGCGATGCGTCGTTGCTCACCGCCAGACAACGTGATTACCGAACGTTCGGAAAACGCTTCGGCATCTAGCAACTGCAATGCACGAGCCACAGCGGCCACATCCTCGGCACGCAGAGTTTCGCTGCGGCCGCGATGAGGGTGTCGACCCATGGTCACCAACTCCCGCCCGGTGAACTCGAACGGCACTTCGGTGTCCTGTGGCACAAACGCCACTTCGCGCGCGCGTGCCTTGGGTTGCCACGACAGGATCGGTTTGCCGTCCAGTTGCACACCGCCCGCATCGGGTTCGATGGCACCAATCAAGCAGCGCAGCAGCGTGCTCTTGCCGGCTCCATTGCGACCCGCAAGCAGGACAAGTTCGCCCGGCGCGACCTGCATCGTCACACCATGCAGAACGGTCTTTTGGCCAAGTTGCTTTGACAGCATGTTGGCGGCGAGCACGCTCAAAGCTGCTCTCCTCGCCGCTGGCGCGCGAGCAAGTAGAGGAAGTATGGAGCGCCGGCGATGGCGGTGACGACACCGAGGCGCAGATTCCAATGCGCGGGGGCAACGCGACAGCCGAGGTCGCTGACGACCATGAGGATCGCACCCAGCAACGCTGCTGTCGGCAACAACAGGCGGTGTGCAGGACCAACCATGAGGCGAGCGAGGTGCGGCACGATCAGTCCAACGAACGCGATGCCACCGCTGTTGGCTACGGTCGTCGCCGTCAAACCACACGCACACCACACGAGATAGCGCCTGGCCTTTGCCGCATCGACACCCAGGCTATGGGCACTGTCATCGCGCAAGGTGAGCAAGTCGAGTTCACGAACGCGCGGCAAGACCATCATCGTGAACAGCACAAAGCCACCTGCGGTGATCAATGCATGGTCCCAGGTGCGATTGTCGAGACCACCCATCAACCAGAACAACACCTCCGAACTCGCGAGGTAGTTGCTGAGTGCCATCGTCACAACAAACGACGTCAATGCTCCGAACAGCGTGTTGAGCGCGACGCCGGCCAAGAGCAGGTTGGTCACCGAGAATCGCCCATGCGACCCCGCGAGCACAAATACCAGCGACGTTACGCCGACGGCACCGACTAGAGCTGCCAACGGAGTGAAGAGCACAGAGACTTGTGACCAGTCGTTCACGATCGCAACCGCGCCACCAAACGCAGCACCCGCAGCTGTGCCGATGATGTCCGGCGATGCCAGCGGGTTGCGAAAGCTTGCCTGCATCACCGTTCCGGCAAGCGCCAGGGCGGCGCCGCCAAACACGGCGACGAGCATGCGCGGCGTGCGGATCGACGCGAACACGAATTGGTCCGGCTCGGTCACCGCGTCCGTCGCACCGGTCCAAGCGAACATCCACTCTAGCAATGTACTGAAGCCGGGGCTGACGCGTGAAAACGACAGGTGCAAGACCGCAACGCCGACGAGCACCGCAACCAAGAAGAATGGCAGCTTGCGCTTCACGGCTTGCCCCACTGCATCAGTCTGCGCTGCACATACTCAGCCGAGTCGACGAGGCGATGGGACGTTGTCGTCAACAAACGACGCGGCACATACAGGACACGGCCCTTCTTGATGCAGGTCAGCAAAGAAAGGCCAGGACACTGGTCGGCCCATTTCGGCAAGCCACCTCCTTCTGGTGGGCTTCCCAACAAGACGATCGCGTCCGGCCTCCAGGCGAGCACTTCTTCGATGTCAAGTTTGCGGAACGCGCCAACGCCATTCTCAGTCGCAAGGTTGCGGGCCCCCGCAGTCTTGACAATAACGTCGAACAACGAGCCTTTGCCCAAGGTATGCATCGCACCATCGAGGCTCAGTAAGCGCCATTCACTCAACGGCTTGCCGGCAGCACGCAGGCGCGTGAGCTTCTTCTGCGTGACAGCGATGATCTCTGCAACCGCTTCTTCGAGATGCGTTACTCGGCCGAGCGTGCGTAGGTTGGCTTCGATGTCGGCGAAGCTCTGGGGATCAAGCGTTCGAATGACCGGCACGTTTGCGGCGCTCAACACGGCCAGCGTCTCAGCCTGGGTGTAGGCATCGACGAGCACGAGGTCCGGCCGAACGGAAAGAAGTTGCTCCGGTGTCGCGCCAACCTGCTTCAGGCCACGGGCAAGGTGCGCAACGAGCGAGTACCGCTCATCTGCCGCGATCGAATGCACCGCTGCCAGCCGCTCGCGCGGCATCACCTCTAGCAGGGATTCGACCGCGAGCACCGATCCAGCCACGATGCTCTGCGCCGGTTGCGCCGGCCGCCACCCAGCCTGCTGCCACGCGTGCTGCCTTTTGCAACCCGTCAGGCAGACAGCGGTGACCAGCGCAGCAAGTAGGAAGGGCGTGGGGATCGACACCCCCTCAATCATGGCTCGCCGCCTTGCTGCGGCAACGAAAAGCGGTCGAGGATCTGGGGCGACGCAAGGATCAAGCCGCTTCTTCGGCGGCTCACGCATGCGCCTAGCGGCCGTCTTCCTTCTCTGGCAGCGAGAACGACGCCGGTAGGTCTTCCTTGCCTTTTCGTTGCTCCGACCACGGGGCGTTCTTCAACGTGATCGGGCCGACCTCAATCGGCTCGTCCTTGCGCTTCTTCTTGACGATCAGCGTGCACGTCTCGCCTCCGAGACGCGAGCTGACCAACATCTGGAAGTGCGGGCCGTTGAGAACGTGCACGCCATCGACCTCTAGGATGATGTCGCCCTTGCGCAGGCCTGCTTCTTTGGCCGCGCCATCCTTTGGCGTGCCGGTGATCTTGGCGCCCGGGCCAAGGTGTGAGGTCGACAGTTGCACACCGAGCCATGCACGTTGCAGGATTTGCCCCTCCTTCATGCGCTTCACCAGGCCTTGGATGTCACCGATCGTCGTCGCAAAGCCGATGCCCGAATCGTACCACTCGACGCCGGCGTTGCGGCCCGACGGTGACAACGGCACGGAGATGCCGAGCACGCGACCATGGATGTCGACGACTGCGCCGCCGTAGTTCGCGGGCGAGGTGTAGGCGTCGATTTGCAGGGCTCGACCAAACAGTCGGTTCTTGGCGCTGACGATGCCGAGGTGCACCGTTGGTTCGGCTTCGGCGAAGGTCCGACCGAGAGCGAACGCCCATTGTCCGACCCTGACGTCGTTGGGATGAACGAACTTGGGCACGGGTAGACCAACGGCGTCGATCTTGACGAGCGCAATGCCACGGCTCGTGTCTTCGCCGACGCGCTCGGCGTGGTAGGTGCCGTGGCCCGGAACGTTGATCAGGATCGTCGTCGGATTGAGGTTGAGTGCAAAGCGCGAGATCATGATCCAACCATCCGACGTCAACACGATGCCGGAGGTCTTGCCTTGTGTTTGCTGAAAGCCAGTGGCCACGAGGCCCAGCTTCTTCTTCTTGTCCTTCTTCTCCGGCTTGTCGTTCTTCGGATCCTGTTTGCCCTCAGATGGCTTCTCGCCTGGTTTCTCTTTGGGCTTCTCGCCGGGCTTGAGCGGCTTTGGCAACTCATCCGGCGTCGGCACCGGCGTCGGCTCAACCTTCTTCGGCTTCGGTCGCGGCTTCGGCGGCGCAGGCCCATCCGTCGGCCCGTCCTTGCCCATCGAGTGGCGTGTGCCACCAAACGTCTCCACGGTCACCACGAACGGTCCAGCTCTCTTCAGCGCGGCTTGCAGGACCGGTTCAAGCTTGAGGAACTCATCGAGGTTGCCCTGCTGCGCAGTCAGCGGCAGCAACAGCGACGTCAACACAATGGCAGGTCGCAGGTTCATTTCTTCGGTTTCTCCGCCAGCTTCATATCGCCGGTCATTACTCGGGTACCGCGCTTCCACATTACAGTGACCGTGTCGCCGGGCTTGTACTTGTTCAGCACGCTGCGCAGTTCCTTGCAGCTGCGGATCGAGAAATCGTCGATTCGCACGATCATGTCGTCGATCTTCAAGCCGAGCTTGCGACCCGGTGAGTTGCGCTTGACGCGTTCGACGTAGGCAGGAGGCGACTTGCGGCCCGCCTGTTCAAACAGCGTGATGCCGGTCCAGACAGGCACGACCTTCTTGGTCACGACGTCACGCTTCTTTCCGAGCACATGCTCTTCGAGGTACGGCAACAAGTCGCGCGCCGGCAGTGCCGCCGACAACATGGTGTTGGTTTCCTTGCTGTCAAGCAGGCGCATGTTGAGCCCGATCCACCGACCGTCCAACGTGAACAAGCCGCCTCCGTATTGGCCCGGGTTGTTGCAGGCATCGGTCAGGATGATGTCGCCGTCATACTTGACGTCGGCCATGCGGTATCGAAGCGCTGTGTTGGCCTTCCCGACTACGACACCAAAGGTCGCGCTTACCTTTTCGGAGAACTCCGCGAGTCGGAAGCAGTTGCCCAACGACACCACGAACTGGCCGTTGCGGTACTTGGATTGCTCCTCGGCAGGCGGCCACAACGGCTGCAGCTTGCCGTTCACTCCGGCCGGATCGATCTTGAGCAGCCGAACCCCGAGCTTGTCGTCGGCACGAATCAAAGTCGCATCGTGCACCGTGCCATCAAAGAGCACGACGCGCGTACGATCCTTCTGAAGCAGGATCTGGTCGAGGGTCACGATGTGACCCTGATCACTGACGATGATGCCGGTCGCGTAGGCCTTGATCGTCGCCAAGCCAGATGCACCGTGAATCTTGGCGATGCTCGGTAGCAGTTTGTGGACGGTGCGCTCGATCTGCGTCTTTGGCTTGCGCTCATCAAACGAGTAGGCCTTGCCAAAGTCCGCCGTCTGGGCCGTCAGGACATGGGCCGTAAACACAGTCGCCGACGCGACCACGATCATTGCGAAGCGCATCAGGCATCCCTCCGGAACCATTGTTCTTCTGGCGTACCGGTTGCTCGCTTGCCACCCGACCAGCCACGTTCGAGATCGCCATCGACAACGACGCGAAGCTTGTTGCCGCGGATGTGCCACTGCACGAGCGATCGTCGCATCGGGTCGCGATAGGCAAAGCCAGCGGGCGTGCCATCGAGGAAGAACCACGCCTCACAGTCGCCGGTGCCGGGCAGGGCAAAGCGATAGGCGGCGGCGCCATGAACGTGCACCCCGCCAACGAGCAATGCATCTTTGAGGCGAGTCGCCGTCTCTGACTTGAGCCACAGCATTGGGTTGCTGAGCCGCTCGCGACGAAGGCGCTCTTTCTCGTCGAGGGTTAGATCACGTGTCTCGCCGTTGACCCTCGCGAAACCCTTGCCGTCACCGAGACTCACCAGGATCGTGCGACCGATCTCTACGCGCAGTCGATCACCATCACCAATGGCAACGAGTTTGGTTTCATCCGGGCCGCGGCGGAGCCACTGGACCGCACCCTTCTCGGTCGGCGCGAACTGACCGGACATCAGCCACCGGCCCAGGATCTGGTTCTTGGCGATGCGGCGATCGATGCGGCTGCCGAGGCGGGCGTCATCACCAGTGCCGTCACGACTCGAACCTGTGTCGAGCGCGGTCAGTTTGACCGTGACGGCACGTTCGTCGCCAAAGCCACCATCCTCGAGCGCGGGACGATGTCGCAGTGTCACCCATGTGCCGGCAGTCAACACGCCGACCATGGTCGCGAGTTGGTTGGCAGACCGCACCTCGGCGCCGTTGAAGCTGGTGATCTCGTCGCCGAGACCAACGCCCGCCTTGATGACGACCGAATCCCTAAAGGTCTGCTGCACAAACACGCCGCGCTTGTGCTTCTTGCCGTCGCGCGAGGTCATGAACCACGCGCTCATGTCGAGTGTGCCGTGTTCGGCGTGGCGACCGGCAACCAGGTCACCGAGGAAATTCTTGATCTGGTTGGATGCGATCGCGAAGCCAACACCAACGTTGACGCGACCACGGTCGCCGATCGAAATGCGGCCGTTGATGCCGACGACTTCCCCAGCTTCGTTGAACAACGGGCCACCCGAGTTGCCCGGGTTCACCGGCGCATCAACCTGGATGCAGTCCGGGTAAACGAGCATGCGGTTGCCTTGGCCTTCCTGATAGCGGTGCGTGCCGGAGACGATGCCGAAGGTGACCGTTGGTGTGAAGTCGGTCGCGAGCGAGAACGGGTTGCCCATCGCAAACACCATCTCACCGACCAACAGATCGTCACTGTTGCCAAGCTCAGCGAACGGCCATGTCTGACCTTCTTCCTTTGGCAACAGGCGGATGACTGCAAGGTCACTGCCGGGATCAATGCCGAGCACCACGCCTTCGTAGAGCTTGCCGTCGGGCAAACCGATCTTCTTGTTCTTGTAGTGCGACGCGCCAATTGGCTGGTGCTCCGCACGCCAATCACCCTTCCAGCCAGAGATGAATTTGGATTTGGAGTCGTCGTCCGCATCCGGGTTGTCCGTGATCCACTTCTCGAGGACTTCAGCAGATGGCTCCGGCGGATCCGGCAGCGTGTAGTCCTTGGCCGGTTTGCCAACGACGTGGTAGTTGGTCAACACGAAGCCGGCCGGGTCAAAGATGACACCACTACCGCCACCTGGTGAGTCCATGGACATCACGGAGCAAACGGCCTGGGCGCAGCGATCGATGACCGCAACGCGACGTGCTTCACTCGCCGCAACGGCATCGATGGGATCCTGCATCGCGCAGGATGCGAGAACAGCGAGAAGCATCATGAATCAGGGCGGCGCCGATGCACCGTTTGGGGATAGGTCGTTAGTTGACCCAGGCTGGCAAGCGCTACTGCTGCACAACTCGCGCATCTGCGAATGCGCAGAAGTCGCCGAGGTCGTAGTTCTTGCCGAAGTCAACTTCGATGACCAGCGACTTGGCTTTGTTCAGAGCCACTCGCAGGTCTTCAGGTTTCTTGCCGCGCGTCATCGGCTGCGATTCGAACACAAGCTTGCCATCGACGAACACGCGGAAGATCGCGTGTGCTTCGGGCCCGCCGCGATCATCGATCCCGATCGTGGCCTCAAAGATGTCGAAGCGACCAGCGAGGTCGTAGGTCAGTCGCGTGTGCGGCACCAGGCCAATGCCACGCTCGTAGTGTCGGCCCCTGAGGTCAAACCCCGGACCGGCGATCGATCGATCCGTATGCCACGGCCAGACCCGATCAAACGCAGGCGTCTGCACGACCTTGGGTCGCAACTCGGACAGCCAGACCAGCTTGTCGCTGGAGACTTCGAGCTTGTGCAGGTTGCGCATCGGCACGTCTACGACGAAACCTTCATCGAGGCGGCAGCGCAGGCTTTCGCCAACGCTGAGCAGCTTGCCTTCAATGCGTTCGCCAGTCGTCAGCGAGACGATCGTGCGTGGACGTGGTTGGCGATCTGGCGGGAAGCCGGTATTGGCACCGAACACAACCGCGGCGAGGCCTTTGAGGTCGAAGTCGTACGCGTTGCCACGCAGTTCGAAGTCGACGACCTTGTCGGTGATGGCCGTGACCGTGACTGCCGAGCGCTGTGCCTGACCATCTCGGACCACGTAGATCAGATCGTTGTTCGCCGGCGGAGCTTCGAGGTCCGCAGCAAACAGGTTTGGTTGGGGGCGCATCAAGCCACCCTGACGGATCGCACGAACGGTACTGAGTGGCAACACAAGCTCGATGCCTGACGGCAGCAGCGCAATCAACAGTGCCGGCTTGCCGTCGGCCGCTGGGCGCCCCAAGAGCCTCTTGGCCGGCAGTTCACTGCCCGAACGCAGCCACACCCGGCACTCGACCTGCACCTTGCGCGGCTTTGCATCGGTGCGCACAAACGAAGCGAGTTCGGCGACCTCGATCTTGGTCGCACCGGCTTCGTTCGTGATCGTGGCGGTACCGTCTTCGGCCACCACCAGGGTGCCCGTCACCGACTTGCCTTCGATGGTGCGAGCCGTGCCGATGGCCTGGGCGGGTGCGACTGCGGTCAGCAGTGCACCCATCGCTACAGGCATCAAGGCAGACGAAACCAGGTATCGGAACGCTCTCACTAGCGTTTGGCCTTGCCGAGCTTCTTGTAGTAGTCCTCAAGCATCTTCTGATACTGCGGAGGCATCGTGTTCTGCACGTCCGCCATGATCTTCTTGCGGTCGCTGTCGCGCATTGCGCCCCAGCGATCGGCCAACGACGGCCTCTTGTTGAGGTTGCCGACCTTGCCTTCGCCACCAGGCAACGCGCTGGACGCGGCCGGATTGTTGGACGGACCGAGACCAGAGGCTGGGCCACTGGACTGCTTCTCCATCTCCTGGAACATCTCGATGAGCTCATCGAGTTCTTCGAGGTAGCCCTCTTGGTCGAGCTGTACCGGCTTGTCGGTCTTCTTCTTGCGAAGATCCCGCGTCGTCTTCTTCATGCCGTCAGCGAGCATGTGGAGGCGGCTCTCTTGTTGCTGCTCGAGTTCGAGGATGCGCTGGTGTGCTGCCGAACGCAGACGCTCACTGGCCTGCGGGAACCACGCGAGGAACGCGCGGAAACGCGGGATCGCAGCATCGAGCATCGGGACCTCAGCCAACGACTGCGCATAGAAGTACGCAGCTTCACCGTCGAGTGAGGTGTAGTTGATGTTCTGGCCGATGTACTCGTTGAGCACGTCGATCGCACGCTCCGGGTCGTCGCTGGCCAAGAACAAGCGCGCCAAGTGGTAGCGCACGTGTGCTTGCATCACCGGCGACTTGGCATCGACGAGAACTTGCGCCAACAGCAACGCAGCCCTCGGGTCCTCGTCCTCGGCAGCCGTGACGGCGGCGTCGAACTTGTCGGACATTTTGCGTATCAAGTCATCGGCCGCGCGAGCGGCGCCGACTTCTTCGACTTCTTCGGCGAAGGTCTTCACCTGAAGAGCCGTTGCCCCAAGCTCACGGCAAGCCTTCTCAAACCGTGGTTGATCAAACGGCTTGAACGGGTTCTGCACATGCACCGGCGGAACCGCCGGCAGGTGGCCTTCGGGCCGCACACCTTCACCAGGAAGCTGGATCTGGGCGAACGCACTGCCTGCGAACGCACCGATCAGCACCAGGCCAAGCAGGTCCGAAGAGAGTCTCATCGACCCCCCTCGACTCCGTTCTCCTTGCCGAGTTTCTCGGCGAGGCGACGCATCAGCTCCTTCACCTGAGCCTGCTTCTTCGAGACCTTATCGTAATCGGATTGCGCGACTGGGTTCGTCTCGGCCTCGACCTCAGTGGCCTTGGTCTTCTTGTTCACCCGTTCCTGGAGGAATCGCAACATCTTGAGCTCTGCCGACACGGGCACGAGCGGTGGCGCTTGGCCACTTCAAGTACCCGTTCAACCACCGCCTTCTTTCATCTCGATGGTCTTTCGCAGGGCATTGATCAGGAGCGCGAGGAGGTCTTCGACGTCCTTCTGCGCCTGATTCATCAGCGCGCCGGTCTTGTGCTTGCTCAGGCCAGCAGCAACGTCGGCAAGCTCGTCGCGAAGTTGCTCGACCATCGGCGGGAACACCGCGGTCGTGCCGTCTTCTTCGAGAAGCTTGAGAGCGTCGATCGCTTCTTGCTCAAGCTCAGTTTCGCCACCGGCGATCTCTTCGATCTTGCTGACCAAGGCGGTCGGCATGGCGCCACTCGCCGTCAGGATCTTCTTGCGAGTGCCATCGACCGTCTCGGTGTGGGTGGTCAGTTCGCGTTGACGCGCGAGCATCGCCGTGAACCGCTCTTCGAGGGCGCGAAGCACTTCGTCCTGCAGTTGCTGGCGCAGTTGCGCGAGGGCTTCCTCAAGTGCCTTCTTGGCGGCTTCGAGATCGTCCTTGGCGTCTTGCTGCTTTTGCTTGGCAGGAACGTATTCCTTCAGCTGGCCCGCCGCTGCGCGCTGCTTCGGGACGGCCTGTTGGACCTTCTGCTTGCCGGGGGTGGGCTGGCCTTCGCCATTCTCGTCGCCCTCTTCGGCCTTCTCCATGTCCTTGGCCAGGGTGTCGGTCGCGTTCTCGGTCTTCTCCTGGTTCTTCGCCATTTGCTCGAAGGGCAGCTTGAGAAGCTCACGCGCGGCGTCTTCCGCCATCGCCTCGAGTTCGTCGATCGTCGCCTTGAGAGCTTCCATCGCCTGGTCCTGATCCTTCAGGGCCGACTCCGGCTTCTTCTCACCGAGTTGTGCCTCGGCCTTGCCCATCGACTTGGCGGCCTTGCCAGCGTTGCCGCTGCTCTTGCCTTCCGAAGGCTTCCCTTCACTCGGCTTCGCCTCACTTGGCTTGGCATCACCTGGCTTGGCTTCACCTGG
>JAPYTD010000014.1:72134-76734 GCA_029936315.1 Planctomycetota bacterium
TCACCTGGCTTGGCTTCACCTGGTTTCGATTCCCCGGGCTTCGATTCCCCGGGCTTCGCATCGCTCGGCTTGTTGGCAGCGTCCGCAGCTTCCTTCTTGAGTTGCGCGTCCTTCTTCTCGAGGTCCTTCAGGTCCTTGGCCAACTCACTGGTGGCCTCCTCAAGATCACCTTCCTTCTTCTCGAGTGGCTCCGTCAATCCGGCGGCGGCGTCGAGCGGCAGTTGGTTGGTTTGGTCGCGCAGCTCTTGCTGCATGGCGAGCAGGTCTTCCGCGCGTTGCTTCTGCGCCTCAATGTTCTTGAGGTGCTTCTGCAGGGCTTCCGCCCGCGCCGAGTCTTCCTTCTCTTGCTGTTGTTCCTTGGCAAGCTCGTCGACCCTGTCCTTGAACCCTTCGAGCATCTCGATTCGTTCGAGTAGCTCCCGCAGATCCGAGTTGCGGTTTTGCAGCAGTGCCAAAAGCGAGCGAAGGTCACCCTTCAGCTTGTCCATGATCACGAGACCTTCGTCCCAGCGCTCTTGGCGAAGCAGCCCACCCGCCTTTTCGAGACGGTTGTGCAGCTTCTTCTCTTGCACAAACCGAAGGCCGGCGCTGAGAAGCTTGCTCTCTTCAGGCTCGTCCTTCTGCAGGACGACCATGAGCTTTTCCATGCGCCGGGTCAGTTCGCTGAACTTGTCTAGAGCAAGCTCCTGCTTGCTCTGGGCGCTGATTGGCGGTTGCTGTGCTTGCAGTGACGACGCCATCGGCGTCAGAGCTGCAAACATCAGGGCCGCCAGTACGGCGATTCCTCGTAACATCATGAAGTACTCCTCAGGGAGAGTTTGCCCGATTGGGGCATTCGGGGTCAATCGGGCCAGGGTTTCGGATTGTTGGTCTACTTGGGCTTGTCCTTGGGGTCGCCATGACCCTTGGGATCCTTCTGGTCTTTCTTGTCTTTTCGGTCCTTGTCTCTTCGCTCGAACAGATTGTCTTCGATATCCTTGATTCGCCTTTTGACGTCGCGGATCGCGTCAGTCTCCAGATTTATCACGTTCCGGAGTTCTTCGAGCAGGGCAGCGAGATTCTCTGCTTGCTCCATTTCGTTGAGGATGGCCGCCAAACGCTTCTGGATATCTCGGTAACCCGATACTGCTTGGGCTCTTACGGACTCATCTCCGGTCTGGAGGAAGCGGTTGACGAGCCTTGCGGTGGCCGGGAAAGCCTCCTTGGCAAGGACCTGTAGCGGAACCGTAATCACGGCCTCCATCTGGCGGACCTTGTTGGCCTCGATCAGACGGTTGTTCTCGTACTCCCAGAGAATGCGCTGGTAGGCCTCAGCGACGAAGCGGGCGCGGCGACCGAGCGCCTGCTGGCGGCGAGCCATCGCCTTGAAGCGCGCCTTCACCAACTTGACCTGTTCGCCGGCGTCGAGCGGGTTGACGGTCTCGCCAACTTCGAGCGTGCCGGCAGCTTCTTCGTCCGCAATCTGTTGCAGCTCGGCGCGCTGCTCGACCTGACGGCGTCGCAGTTCTTCGACCAGCTTATCCCGTGTCACGATGCGGAACGTCATCGTCTCGGTGAAGCCCTCGTGTGGATCACCGGGTCCGAAGTTGTCCTTCGCCGAGTAACGCAACGAGAACAGCATGCCAGGTCGGAACGGGTTGCTCGAACTCTGCTGGTCCGGTTCGGTGTTCCAGTTCTTCAGGTCGACACTCGCCTCGGCTTCGTAGCGCCGCGAGCTCTTGACCAGCTGACTTGTGTAGAGCGGCTTCGCGTCCACCCACGGCTCTTCGATCAGCGGCTTTTTGTCGGGGCCGCGCTCTATCGGTTGATCCAAGGACCCGCGCATGACTGCCTGCACGGACCGCAGACCAAAGTCATCGGTCACCTTCAACAAACCAGGGATGCGCGCCTGGGACGTAATCGACGAACCGATGCCGCGCAGACGCATGTCAATCGTCGGTGCCTTGTCTTTGCCAATTCGCAGCAAGAGTTTTGGTGGCGTGCCGGCACCAAGACTGTCCGTGTCGATGACATCAATGATCATCAACCCCGACTCCTTGGGGAAGAACTCGCCGGAGAACGACAGCTTGTCGTCTCCGAGGGGCAGATCGATCTTCTTGTCGTTGCCAAACAACAAGAACGCCGACGCCAACGACTTCTGGCTCTTGGCGGAAAACGTCAATTGGGCGCCACGGGGCAGGCGCAGTTCGCCTTCCGTGGGTGGCACGTCGTACGGGTCACGCTCCATATACGCCGGCAGCGTCACCTGTAGAACAAGGCCATCCACGCGTGGTCGTTCGACGATCTTGACGACGAGTTCGACTGGCAGCGAATCACCGCCTTGCACGCGCAAGGTCACGTCGGTGAGCACCGAATCGATCGTCCAGGTGAACTCGCCTTTGCCATCAGTCGTGTCGCCAGTGCGGCTCATCGGTTCGCTGCCGGTGTCGCCATCGACAAACTCGTAGTCGAGGAACATCTGGTCGGGCACGGGTCCATCGACCATCACGCGAACGGTCAACGAATCACCTTGCGGCAAGCGCACTTCGCCCGTGCTATTTGCAAAGACGAGTGTCGTGAATCGCGGCCAATCGGTGTTGGTCAAGAACACGTTGCGGCTCGCCCAGATGCCGAGCGACTGCGAATCGATGCCTGCCCAGCCGCCGAAGAACACGAGCATGCCAAGGATGCCCAAAGCAAACTTGCGAACACGGCCGGCGTCGATTGCGCGGGCGAACGGAATCGATTGCAGGCGATCACGAACACTCGTGACCACTGCGCTCTTCATCTCGATCGACTCGACCGAGCTGGTCTCGACGTCGAGTTCGCGATCAAACTGCAGCGAACTGATGAGCACCTGCTCGAGTTCTGGGCTCTTGCGTTCGACGGCTAGCGCCATCTCTTCGTCGGTCAGCGTGATCTCGAGGGGCTGCATCAAGCGGCGCCGCACGGTGCGAATGACGACTACGACGAAGCTGGCCAGCAGTAGCGCCCGGAAAGCCCATTCGAGTCGCAGGAAGCGATCGGTCACCAGCGTTGGCAGGGCATACGCAACGAGCATCAGCGCAACGATGCCGACCGTCTCGATCCAGATACCCTGACGCGCGCGGGCACGTTGTTGCTGCAAACGCTCGCGCGCAGCTACCAGCTCACGACCCAAAGGTGCGGGTTGCGCAGCGTTCGCCGGTGCGGGTTGGGGGATGGCCGAAGAACTCATAGCAGGTTGAAGCGTTTGCGCAGCAGCCACTCAGCGGACAGGAGCAGCAGTATCAGCGTAATCGTTGGCCACCCATCCCAGATAGCGTGGGGAGTGCGAAAGGTGTCGGTAGCCGATCGAGAGGGAATGCGGTCGAGAGCAGCCAACAATTCGGCCGGGGTTTCGAACAATTCACCACCGGTGACTCCCGCAATCGAGGCGAGCTCGGCGCGAGCCATCGGTCCTGGCGATTCGATCTGGGCTGGCACGACCTGGAACGTCAGCTCAACGTTCTTGCCAATCTTCTCGAGCGGCCGCACGCGGAACGTGCCGAGGGTGGTAGGGCGGTAGCGCAGCGAGTAGCTGCCGGGCAGTGCCTCGATCGGAATCAACGCGACCGTTTCGCTCGCCGCGCCATCGCGCTCGATCGTTACTTCGAACGACTCGACGATCAACGGCTGCAGGGTTTGGTCCCTGACTTCGGCCTGCAGTTCGATCGCATCGCCAAGGTCGACCTTGTCATCGCTAGAGAGCAAACGCAGGCGACTGTTGCCGGCTTGCAGGCGCCCCTCGAACAGGTAGCGCACGCCGTTGACCCAGTAGCGGTCGTAGGCTTCTTGGTTGATCGAACGCCAGCGGTAGGTCTCATCCGTGCCGACGAACATCACGCGACCGGCGCCGACCTTTTGCAGTGCGATGACCGGCATGTATTTGCCGCCGCGCCGGAACTCCGGGCTCGGGTGCTCGACCAGCGAAGTCGCAATCGACTTCAGGCGCGTCACCGGGAACCAGAAGTGGAAGCCCGGCAGACGCTGCCACATGAGCTTGCTCGTGTCCTTGTCGTCGTGAATACGAATCGCCTTCGAACCAATGCCGTCGGCGCCATCCGTCGTTAGCCGATAGCGCCACGGTCTCGCGAACGCTTTGCCGAAACCCATCATGTGGCGCTCGGCCGTTTCGATGTTGGGCACGATCGGCAACAGGTCAGCGATCTTGCGCGTGTTCGCGGTATTGCGCAGCGCATCGAGTGTGTACTTCTCGCCAGCGACCCACCAGAAACCACAGCCGCCTTCGACGATGTGATCCGCGAGGTTCTCGCAGAAGCGCCTGGACAGGCGGGTGTGATCGGGGTCGATCATCACGACCACATCGTACGGATCGAAATCCTTGCGCTCTTCGGGCAAGCGCTCAATGCGAACGTTCTCGTTGCCTTCCTGCGGAAACTTCTCGTCGGCGCTCTGCAACCAGCACGACACGTCGATCGTCTTATCGCGAATCAACAAGTTGCGCAGAATCTGGAACTCGTGGTTCGAACCACCAGAGAGCAACAGCATGCGCAGGCGACGATCGAGAACTTCGACAGCTGCCGTCTTGGTGTGACGTTCGGCGATCACCGGCTCACCCTCGGGCGGCACGATTTCGGTG
>JAPYTD010000087.1:0-2055 GCA_029936315.1 Planctomycetota bacterium
CGTTACGGCAGTTTTGCGGACATCGACGGCGACGGCGACCTCGACTACATCGCGACCGAGATGACTAACGCGAAGCAAGAGGTGCGGCTGCACCGCAGCGAGATAAAGAACTGGCGCCGCAGCTCTGCGCGAAGTCGCGGAATCGACAAGAAGCAGCCGTTGATCCCACACTTCTTCGCCAACGTTGGCCGCGGTCGTCGGGCGGTTGTGTTGCCGGTTGGTTGGCCGCCGTATGTCTTCATTTTGGCCCTCAGTCCCAATGGCGAGTTCGTCGGCAAGCCAAGATCGCTCGGCGAGTACCTGCCGCGACGCTTGTCACAAGCGGCCGGCATCGACAACAACCCGTACGTGATTGAGTCGATCGAAGACGCGACCAAGACGACACCTGCACGCATCTACGGTCGCATGACCGATGAAAACGCGCGCTCGACGCAGGATGTGCGGTTCGTGTTGACGTTGCTGCGCGACGGCACGGTCCAGTCGGAGGTCAAGCAGGTTGAACCGGGTCCAAAGGTCGGTCCAGCACCGTTGTTCTATGAGGTGGTGAAGTCAGCGGCTCTCTGCGAGCACGAGTCTGGCGAGCGCACTTCGATCATTGCTCGAGAAGTTGCCGATGTGAATGAAGACGGCATCGACGACGTCGTCATCTTCAGTGGTGTGTTGTCGGCGCACGTGTTCCCCGGTTCCCTTCGGAACAACAAGCTGACCTTCGGCAAGGAGTTGGGCCGTGGCCGTGATGTGCCGATCGAGGATCTGCGCACCTGGTTCCCGGTCCGGTTGGCCGCGGGCGATGGCGAGAAGCCGTATGCCACCGCCGCTCGCTCACAGCTGGCACGCATCGGTATGCGCATCGATTCCTATCGACAGTTTGACGCCGTCCTTACGTTGCGCACCGAGCGGCACAAGGGATGGTTTCTCAACTACTACGCCACGGATGCGGGCCTCGTGCCCGTTCAGGACTATCGCAGCTGGTGGCCGCACAAGAAGGAACACAACCCGCTGATCGAAGAGCATCGTCAGTCAATGGTGCTGGACGCGGATCACGATCGTTCGCCGGACATGCTCAGCGTGCACATCGGCCAGCAGTATGCATGGCTGCGACCGCCACCGAAGGAGCGCGACATGTTGCCTGAGGGGCATACGCGTCAGGTTCAAGCAGGAAGCCTCAGGTGCGGCATCGTGCACGGCCTCGGCGAACGTCATGACGACAAGAATCGGGTGTTGGTGCAGTTTGACGATGACGTGCAGCTACCCAAGGGTCCGAACGCCGGCTACCCGATCAGCGTGTCGCGTGTGCCGGTCTATGGCCGCGCTGCCAAACGGGAGCGCTACTGCGTGTTCTTCCGGCCGCGCAAGCTTGGCTTGTTCTTCGAGGTTGCGACGGTCTCGCCGGAGGTTGCGCGTCGCCGCCAGTACGAAGCCTGGTTACGTCGCGGTGAGCGGCGGCTCGAGATGCAGCCCCACTATGGGGCGTGCGACTTGAAGACCTGTCAAATCGGCGAGAAGCACCATCAAGAAGTATTCGACGACGCGGTTGCGCTGTTCCGACGCGGTTTGCCGTTTGCCGACAGTGCCCGCGACAAGGCGATCATCTGGCGCAACGTCGCGCGGGTTCACGGGCGGGCGGGCAGACTGAAGCAGGCGCGACGTGCCTACGAACGGTTCGTCATGTTGGCCAAAACGGTTGAACCGCTCGCTGCCCCGCACCCGGACCTGGTGGGCTTGTTTGCCGACGAGGCGTTCCGGGTGTTGCATGGAGGGTGGGCCAAGAAGTGGCCAGTCTCAGAACACGGCACGTTCTGACGTCGCGTCGGTAGCGTTCTCGAAGGGCGCTACCAGATGCCGACGACGCCTTGTATGCGGCCGTCCTTGGCGAAGCGCACGATGTTGGTTCCTCTGCTGGTCTCGGTGCCGCTGCCGTCCTTCGCGGCCCACACTGCCAAGCCGGTTCCCTGGCATTGCCGCACATCGCCCGAACGCTCCAGGGGGGGCTGCCCAGGGGCTATTGGTCGAGCGCGTTGGCGAGCTGCTCGGCCAGCTCGGCTTTGCCGGCGG
>JAPYTD010000087.1:2155-17758 GCA_029936315.1 Planctomycetota bacterium
GGCTATTGGTCGAGCGCGTTGGCGAGCTGCTCGGCCAGCTCGGCTTTGCCGGCGGTGGCCAACGCCGCCTGGATCCGCGAGCCGATGCTGCGAGGCTTGCGTTTCAGGCCGTCATCCTCGTCCAGGCTCTGCACACGAAGCTCAATGGCACGCAGTATGTCCTTGGCTGCGCCCGTCAGGTTTTTCTTTTGCAGTCGGATCTGGGCCCGGCCCGCCAAGGCCAGGACGGCGTAGTGGTTGGCCGTGTCGGCGTAGCCTTCGTTGCTCGCGGCGCTATCGGCGAAGCGCTCGATCGAGTCGGCATACGCGTTCTCCGCCTCGATGTTGCGGCTGTCGAGGGTGTGACGTTCGGCTGCGATCAACGCCGCATATCCGGCATACCACTGCGCCGTCGCGCGGTCGTTGGCTTCGGTGACATGCTTGGCATAGCGATGGCGCATCAATTCGGCGCCAAGGTCGACCATCATGCGGTTGCGCCAACGGTCGTGCACAGTCAGCGACGCAGGGAACCGCTGCACCGTGTGCTCGAGACGCGTGCGCGCCTCGGCGCGCAAGCCTGCGTGCTCAAACAGCGCGATGCCGGCCAGAGTGCCGCGCTCCAACCCCGCGTCGCGTTGCCCTATCAGATCGAGCACGGTTCGCGTGCGCGTGATTTCGCCACGCAGGCTGACCGAATTGTCGGCTTGCGCCCGCGCGAACGCATTTTGCGCGGTGATCTGCAACACGACGTCCAAGAATATTGCCGCCAGCCACGCGTCGGGCTCGCGCGTGCTGCTGCCGCTTGCCATGGCTTCGACCATGGCCTTCTGGGCATCGCTGCCCTTGGATTGGTACCACGACGTGATCGCTAGCAGGGCCTTCTTCTCGAACTCCAGCGACTCATCCTCGACCTTGCCGGCGTTGCGTTCTGCATCGGCAAGCCAGAAGCCAATGCCTTGCCCCCCCTGCGCCATCAGCATGGTGGCGAACGCGGCTTGGGCCGTTGCCAGCTGCAGGCGAAGTGCAGGGTTCTTTGGCTTGCCACGGATGGCGGCTTCGACGCGGTCGAGTTCTGCTTCGATGCCTTCGCGAGCGGTCAGCTTGGTGTCTTGCCATGCATTGCGCCAAGGCCTCGCCAGCTGGTCCTTGCTGCTCTCAAAATTCGACGCCATGCGCGCGGCATTGCTATCGGTTTTGCCGAGCTTGCGTAGTTGTTCGATGAGTTGCCGGCGCACGTGGTCATTGCTGATGCGTGCCAGCGCGTCTTCGATGTCGATCAGCGAGTTTGGTCCGCCGACACGACTGATCGCGATGGCTGCGAGCCCGACGAGGTCTTCATCTGGATCGCGAAGGCCCATGCGCAGAAGGTCGATGGGATCGTTCTGGGCCTTCGCGGCGGCCTTGAGCAGCTTGCTGCGCTCGTCTTTGTTGCCCTTGCGGTAGCGTTGTTCGAGCAGGGATCGCGCCATCGTATCCCGGCGACGAAACATCTCCGCGACGTCTTCCGTGTTGGCGAGGTGCTTCGACTTGCCCTTGCCCTCGTGAGTTTTGATCGCGTCGATGGCGACCGACATGCGTCTGTCGAGGAAGCGGTCGTAGAGGATCTTGCCAGCAGGTGTCACGCCGACGTGGCGCGGCGCGTTGCGCTTCTTGTCGAAGTAGCGGCGGTACAGTTCGGGTTCGATGTTGATGTGTTCGCTGCAGGTGCAGCCCTTGAACCGCGGGCACTCGATGCGATTGCCGAGCGCGTCATAATCGCGCGCCGAATGGCGGTCGGGGGACGCGATGACGCAGATGTATTTGTTGGTCGACGCGATGAACTCACGGTCGTGGTAGGTCGTGCCAGCAAAGCGTTCGTTGAATACTTCGCCATCCATGTTCACTACGACCAACAGCGGTAGCCCGGTCTTCTGCTGCGTCGCCAACGCGTCCTCGAGGGAGCGCTGCCACGAGATCTGGGTTGGGCCGTCGGGGACTTGTGCCTCGGCGGGTTCTTGCGGAAAGGTGCCGAGGGTGGCGACAGCTAGGCTGAACAGTGCGATCATGAGGCCGCGATCCTACGGGTCGCCCCAACAACCGCGAAGCCACTAGCTGATGAGGATTGCCTTGGCATTCGGGTCGGACCTCTAGGGCAGCGGGTAGGCTTCGCAGAGTTCGAGCACGATGGAGCGATATCGTTCGGGGTCCTCGCCGCGAACCAGTCCAATGATGATATCTGCAAGCCGGTCGATTTCGGCCGTGCCAAACCCTCGTGTCGTCACCGCTGCTGTGCCCAGGCGCAATCCGGACGTGACCAGCGGTGGCCGCGGGTCGTTGGGCACCGCGTTCTTGTTGACGGCGAGGCCCGCGGTGAGCGCGCGCTCTTCGACGTCGGCGCCAGTCACGTCGGTACCCTGTAGATCGACCAGCACAATGTGGTTGTCGGTGCCGCCGGAGACGATCTTCAAGCCTTCGGATGCTAGGTGTTCGGCGAGGTGGGCGGCGTTCGCCTTGACGCGCACCTGATACGCACGGAACTCCGGCCGCAGTGCTTCTCCGAACGCGACTGCCTTGCCGGCGATCTGTTGCACGAGTGGTCCGCCTTGCGCACCTGGGAACACCGACGAGTCGATCTTCTTTGCGACCGCTTCCTGCGACAGGATCATGCCGCCACGGGGACCGCGCAGCGTCTTGTGCGTCGTCATCGTGACGACGTCGGCAATGCCGACCGGGCTCGGCACGACGCCTGCCGCAATCAAACCGGCAGGGTGGGCAATGTCCGCCATCAAGAACGCGTCGGATTCCTTGGCGATCGCCGCAAACGCTACGTAGTCGATGTTGCGGGTATAGGCGCTGCCGCCGGCGATCAACACGTGCGGCTTGTGTTCCTTGACCAGGCTGCGAACCTGATCCATGTCGATGCGGCCATCGGCGCCGACGCCGTATTGCTTCGCTTCGAAGACCATCCCGGTGTGACTGCGTGGGTGACCATGCGTCAGGTGCCCCCCGTCCTTCAGGCTCATGCCAACGATGCGTCCGCCCGGGCCGGCGAGAGCCAGCAGGGCCGACATGTTTGCCGTCGTTCCTGAGTGCGGTTGCACGTTGGCAGCCTCGGCCTTGAACAACGTCTTCGCCCGCGTGCGCGCGAGGTCTTCGATGCTGTCGGCGACCTCACAACCGCCATAGTAACGGCGCGACGGGTAGCCCTCGGCGTACTTGTCGGTGATGCGGCTTTGGCCCGTTTCTCGCACGGCGGGGGAGCTGTGGTTCTCGGAGGCGATCAGGGTCAGCGTCGTACTTTGACGCTTGTCTTCTCGTTGCAGCCATGCTGCGACTTCGGCGTCTTGATCTTTCAGTGTGCCCGGTTGCGATTCGACTTTTGTCACAGCGGCAGAACTTACGCTGCGAAGCGGTGTTGGGCCAGTGCCGGAGTGGTCCACAAGGCCGCCTTGGGGCATGAAAATTGGCATCTGACCCTGCAAGTGAGCGCAGTTGTGGTGTTCAATCCGCCACAGCGTGAAGCGCGAGCAGGGCGAACCACATTGTTCGTGGCAGCCTGCGACCGGCAGCGTCTGTGGAGTTTCCCTAAAATTGAGCACACCGCCCAAGGACCTGCGTGCGTGGACGACACGCGACAGCGCCGAGTTGTACCAGTTGGCCGCGTGGGGCAGCGATACGTATGCCATCGGCAATAACGGCGATCTGGTCGTTCAGCCGCAGGGTAGCGACGGCCCGAGTTTCTCGCTGCCTGAGTTGGTCGAGGACTTGCGTAGTCGCGGCATTGGGTTGCCGATGCTGCTGCGTATCTCGGACATCCTCAAGAAGCGAGTGCAGACCTTGGCCGACACGTTCGCCAAGGCCATCAAGGAATGCGAGTTCAACGGGCGCTACCGCCCGGTCTTCCCAATCAAGGTCAACCAGCAGCGCGATGTGGTTGAGGAGTTGGTGGAGTTTGGCAAGAGCCACGCCCTCGGCCTAGAGGCTGGCAGCAAACCCGAACTGTTGATCGTGCTGGCGCACATGACCAACCCCGACGGGCTGATCATCTGCAACGGCTACAAGGACGTCAGCTACATCGAGACGGCGATGCTCGCCAAGAAGATGGGGCTGCACACGATCATCGTCATCGATCGCTTCGAAGAACTCGAGACAGTGATAGAGGTTTGCGATCGCTACAAGCTGCGGCCGCACATTGGTGTTCGTGCGAAGCTGGCGAGTCGCGGTGCCGGTAAGTGGCAGGAGTCTGGCGGTGAGGGGTCGAAGTTCGGCCTGACGGCTGGCGAGATTATCGACGTTGTCGATCGGCTGCGTGAAGTCGGCATGCTGGATTGCCTTGAGCTGCTGCACTTCCACATCGGCAGCCAGATCACCGCGATCCGTGCGATCAAGGATGCGCTCAAGGAAGCTACGCGTATCTATACCGAGCTGCACGCGCTTGGCGCTGGCTTGAAGTTCCTCGATGTTGGTGGTGGCCTCGCCGTCGACTACGACGGTTCGCAGACCAACTTTCACAGCTCGGCCAACTACTCGATGCAGGAGTACGCCAACGACGTCGTGTTTGCCATTCAGCAAGGCTGCACGGAGCAGGGCATCCCGCATCCGGACATCATCAGTGAGTCGGGTCGTGCTTTGACGGCGCACCATGCGATCCTGGTGTTCGATGTGTTGGGCGCATCCCGTCAGCGCACGGAGGTGCCGGCGGACGCACACGAGCATGAGAACTCGACGATCGCCAACATGCTGGAAATCCTTCAGGGCCTGTCGCTGAAGAACTTCCAGGAGAGTTATCATGACGCGTTGCAGGCCAAAGAAGAGGTGACCAGTCTGTTTGCGCTCGGCTACCTCGACCTGAAAGGTCGTGCGGTTGCCGAGACGCTGTTCTGGGCCATCTGTGACCGTCTTCTGCAGATAGTGCGGTCTCTCGACTACGTGCCAGAAGAGCTGCAGGGTCTCGAACGTGCGCTCGCCGAGACCTACTACTGCAACTTCTCGGTGTTCCAGTCGGCGCCCGACCACTGGGCCGTCAAGCAGTTGTTTCCGACGATGCCGATTCATCGTCTCAACGAGCGACCGAACCGCCGGGCGATCTTGGTCGACCTGACTTGTGACAGCGACGGCAAGGTCGACAAGTTCATTGATCTGCGTGATGTGAAAAACGTGCTCGAAGTGCACCCGGTCACGCCGGGTAAGCCCTACTACATCGCGATGTTCTTGGTCGGTGCCTACCAGGAGATCTTGGGCGACCTGCACAACCTGTTTGGCGACACCAATGCGATCCACGTCGCGATGGATGGAGACAACGGCTACCGCATCGAGCGCGTGATCGAAGGCGACTCGGTCGCCGAAGTGCTCAGCTACGTGCAATACGACAAACAAGAGCTGATTCGCCGCATGCGGGGCCGGCTTGAACAGGCGGTGCGTGCCGGCAAGGTCAATAGGAAGGAATCCGCATTGCTGATGCGGCGCTACGAAGACGGGCTCGCCGCCTACACCTACCTTGTGGACGACGATGTCGAACTGGGGCGTGGTGACTCCAGCAACGCTTCAGCCGCCGACCGCAGCAAGCCCGTTCTCGGTGCTTCCGCGGACGCACCTGGTGCCTCCGATGCAATGCCGGCGGCGGATACTGGTCCGATCTAGTTGTGGATCTGGCTAGTCTGTAGGCAATCTGAGTGGCGCGGTTCGCCGTCGCCGACTGCCGGAACTTTTTAGAACTGTTGAATTATGCACGCAGCCGTCTTCGTCGATTTCGAGAATCTCTTCCTGTCACTCAAAGGCCGCGAGGAGCTGGGTGGTCTGCGCATTCGCGAGCTGTCGCTCGGCATCCTGGAACAACTCAAGGAGCGTCTGCACAAGGACAAGGCACCGATGGTGCTCGGCCGTTCTTACGCGGCGTTCGACACCTACCCCGGCATGGAGGTCGCCCACGACCTCGCGCTGATGGGGTTTGATCCGCAATACGTGCTCGTCGGCCACGCGGGCAAGAACTCGGCCGATGTACAGTTGGCTTGTGACGTCTGCCGCGTGCTCTACCGGCGTCCCGACATCGACGAGATCGTGATCGTCTCGGGTGACCGCGACTTCATTCCGATCGCGCGCCAGGTGCTCGAAGAGAATCGCGAGCTGCGAGTCGTCTCCATTCCTGACAACACCAGTGGTGACCTGCGCATGCGCGTCGGTGCCGACCGCTTCTGGAATGCGCTCGATCTGATCGACGTCGACAAGTCGGAGCCGAAATTGCCAGCGGCGCCCGTTCCGGACAAAGTTGCCGCGGCGAGCAATGGCGCCGAGGCTGCCAGCGCATCCCCACTCGCCGCCGATATGGCAGAAGACCCCGATGAGCACAAGGCGGCGATCGTGGGTCATATTCCGGTGACGTGGCATACCGACGAGCTACCGACGGACTCGCACGTAACCGACCGCCTCAACCAGTGTGTCGAGCTGATCCTGCGTGCCCAAGTTCGACACGGTAGTACGGAAGTTTGGCTGTCACCGTTCCTCAAAGGCCCGATGAGTCATCACTTCAGCGGCCTGGTGCACCCCGAACGCCGTGCCTTGATCAATGAACTTCGCCATCGGGGTGTCATTCAGATCGAAGAGCGCGAGAATCAATACGCGGACCACCCCTACTCCGTGATCGTGGTCGACTCAATGCATCCGATGGTGACTTCTGCGACCGAACGCTCGAAGAAGCAAGACGAAGCGAACTGAGCGTCCCATTCCAGAATACCCCTGTGCCCAAGACAGTCCGTTCGACCATGCAAGTCCGAGCTGCCGCGTCTCCCCAGCGTCGGCAACCCCCGTGTCCGCTGCCCCCCGTGTCCGCTGACCCCCGTCGCATGCCTGAGCGACAAGGCCCCTAGATGAAACAACACCTGCTGCTTCCTACTCTCGTCCTCGCCTGTGGCGTGACTGCCACGGCGCAGTCGTTCCAACAGCTTGTGGACTCACGAAACGGAACCGGAGCTTACTCGTCGATCTTCCAGATCGAAGCGGGAGCGATTGGTGCCCTGGCGCAAGGGCGCGACTCATCCAACATCCAGCGTGGTCTCGAAGACACGATCAGCTGGGATAGTCGCGTCTACTACCGCGATGAGCAGTTTGGTTCGCGACGCGGCTCGCTCGAGGCGTATGCCGGGCGCGACGGCATCTTCGCCGGCTTCAGCGACGGCAAGATCATCGGCGATGACACGGTCACGCGCTTCGAGTTTCACGCCCGGCCGTGGATGTTCTACCGCGATGGCTACTACCAGGCTGATGAACTGCGCCAGAACGGCTTCTTCAAGGGCTCCGACTACGAGGGCTACGTCGGCTTTGGTCGCGAAGCCAACGATGGCCTCTACATTGAGTTTGGTCCGTACTACCGCAAGTACGACTTCAAGCGTTCGGCTTTGACGTTTCCGGTCGGTAGCTACCAGTTGCCTGAGGACTACACCGCCTACGGCGGGCGCCTCTACCTGGAGCAGCGCGTGGTGCAAATGGATCGTCGACGCGGTGTGCCCCAGAAGGGCTTCGTGCTGACCTTGATCGGCGAATACGAACTCAATGACGCTAGCCGGTCATTCGGGACGAGCACCTTCCAGACGACCCTGCCCGACGTTGCGTATCGCGCCCGCGGCAGGCTCGAGTGGTACATCCCGGCCTCCGACTCCGCGACCTGGGAAGTGTTCGCGACTGGCGGTATGCACGACAAGAAGGATCGCATCCAGAGCATCGAAGGCCAAAAGCCACTCGGCAACCAGTGGGCGGATGTGCAGTTGCGGTTGCGCTTCCACCTGGGCCAGTCGTTCGTGATTACGCCGTTCGCCAACGTGCAGTTCTCGCGCACGCTCAAACAGGATGGCCTCGGCAACACCAAGGACTTCTTTCTCGGTGGTGGTGCCGAAGCCTACCTGCACATGACCCAGTCGCTGTCCATGCACGCTTGGTACTCGTTCGTTGAGAACGAGAACCGTCCGTCGGTCAGCATCGAAGAGGACCTGCGAGGCGAGCACATGTTCTACGTCGGCATGGTGCTGCGGCTCGGCGCTTCGCGCCGCTAGCGGACGTGCTTCGACTCCGGTGCCTCGACTCGGGGCTCCGCACCGTACCTGTCGAGCCACTAAGGCTTGAGCGTCGGCAGCCATTCGGAGAACACCGTCTCCGTCTGGTGCTCGCCGTCATTCCACATCGTGCGAAGGCGATGTGGCGCGCGCATCTCGCCGGCGGCGCGGTAGTCGGACCAGGTCTCATGTACGCGCACGAGCGTCTCGTCCGGCAGGCGTTCCCACGATTCTACTGTGCGGATGAGATACGACTCGGTGTCGATGTGGATGCGAAGCCGATCGAACTCCGTGCCGAGTGCTTCGAGCACCATCATCTCGCGATCTCCCGAGTTGCGTTGCGCGATCGGCCGGAACTGAATGGCCCCCCTCTTGTGCGCGGCCAACAACATCAGTGGATGGCGCATCATCTCATGACGCAGCAAGCGAGCCTCGCGGGCCGTGAGCGATTTTTTGACCTTGCCGAGCGTCTCCGTCCAGCTGCCCTTGTCGAGGTTGGTCATGACGACTTGCCCTAGCAGCTTGCGTTGACGCGTCAGTCTGCCTGAGCGATCCCAGATGGTTTCTTGCTCGGCCGGTGGTGCTTGAGCGGCGGTGAGGCGGGCGGTTGCCCGAAACCCTTTGAGCTTCTCGAACACTTCCTCGCCACCCATGGCGGCGCGAGCCTTGATGAGCCACGGGCCCGTTGCTGCGATCACCTGCGGGGTCGGGGCCGAAGAGATGTTGGCCTCGAAGCCCTGTGGCAACGCATCGAACTTGATCACGCCGGGCATGTCCGGTGCCGGCTCTGCCCCGACCACGACCATCCACGCCGGCGTCTGTTGGAACGCCGCGGCCGCCTTGGCGAGATCCCATCTGCTCGGGTCCGCCAACTCGCGAAGCCTTCGGGCCAGCGCGTCTGGTGCCAGGTTGCGGGTTTCCAGTTGGGCTGCGAGTCGCAAGCGAGCTGCATCCGACATGGTCGGCAGGGTCGCGTTGAGCTGGGCGCGTCGCAAGGCCAGTTCGAGTTCGGATGGCGTTGGCGGCACTTCCGACAGCGATTGGCGCGCGCGGTTGAGCACACGCCACAGTGCGGCAGCCACTTCGGGCGAGACCATTGCCGACAGCACCAGCGCTTGCGCATCTGGAGTCTGCTCGATGTGCGTTCGCCACTGGATTTGTGGTAGGCCCGCCTCATCCTGCATCTGTTCGAGTCGGCCGCCGGTGCCATCGAGCGTCAGGCACGCGTGCATCATCAGCCACTCGGCCGCGCCATCCATGCTGGCATCGGGTAGCCGCATCATGATTGCCGTGCGCACGAGCCCTGGTAGTCCCGGCGTCTCGGCCCAATACAAGCCGGATGAATACGGGCGGTCGAGGATCTTGGGCCTGCCCGGAATCGGTGGTGGTGGCTTCCAGCCAGCCATTGCCGTCTCGGCGGGTGCTTGCACCGCCTTTATCGTCTCCTGTAGTGGTTGCGGCGCCGCGATGGTGAGCAAACTCAGGTCCGGGCGATACAGGCGCGATTGGAACAGGCTGACATCGCTTGGATCGAGGTCAAGCAATGAGTTGAGATACGAGCCGGTGCCGCGTTCTCCTTGTAGCAGGCCGCGAGTAACGACGGGAATCGGGTTGCTGGCAACCCTGGCTGCGAACTCGGTGACGAGTTCCGTGCGCATGCGTTCGATCTGGCTGCGCGATTGGGTGACGGACTCAAGTGCGCCGCGCAAGGCTTCCAGGGCCTTGATGGTCTTGTTAGTCGGCGTGCGGATGTCCAACCACGTGGTCATCAAGCCAACTTGCACATCCACCGCGCCGCCGAGTGCTTGTAGCTGGCGCCGCAAGCTGGCGCGGCCCGAAGTTGGATCGGACGATTCGACCAGCACGTGAGCCGCCAGTTCGGCGAGCCCTGGAGCGACCAGGGTGGTGCCCGCGAAGATGCCGAGTTGAACTCGCGTGTCGGATCCGGTGGGGGCAACGCGAAGGTGCGCGGTGACTCCGTTTGATAGCCGCAGGGTTT
Source organism: Planctomycetota bacterium (assembly GCA_029936315.1). GTDB lineage: Bacteria > Planctomycetota > UBA1135 > UBA1135 > UBA2386. Next base: position 12,155 of record JAPYTD010000087.1, read on the forward strand.
GTTGTTCAAGACTGCTGGAGGCTTGAGGCGTGACCGGTGCCGGCACTACAGGCTCGTTTGGTTCTGGATTGGGCGGTGGCGTCGGTGGGGCACCACACGCTGCCAATGCGATCACAACTAGCAAGGTTGATGAGCTGCCGCGGCGAGCGTGTCGATGACTCATCGCCGGCCCTCAACTATGGCTGGTTGGGATACGAACACCGACCTGAGTGCGGCTGCGATACTGGCTGGTTTGACCCACGGTGGGGATTGTCGATTGAGGCTGGTCTTCGGCCACATCAGGGCACGCTCGGCCATCGTGATGGCTACGGATCGTGAGTCATTCGCGGCCTTATTCCAGTCGTGAAGCAGAGACATGTAGGAATAGTGGTAGGGATTGCCACGCAGCTTGTCGTTCGCGATTTGCTGGCAGATCTGGACCACTTCTGGGCCCAAGCCTGGCTTGCCTGACGGATCGATGATGTCGAGCAGCAGCAAACCCTGGCCGTCCGAGGTGCGTGGCCATGGCGCGCGACATGTGATGGAGATCTGTGGTCGCGTCCTGCGCAGCTGGCCCAGCAATGAGCCGTCGGGTCGGGCGAGCCAGCGAACCCCGACCTCGAGTGCCCAAGGATCGATCTGTGCCGGCAGAACCCAGCCAACGACAATGCCTGTGCCGGGTATTCCCGGCACAACAGATCGTCGTTGTGACGTTATCGGTCGCAGCGGCGCAACACGGCGCGGGGAAGGCGCCGGCAGGCTCGTGGTTGCGAACGCCGCAGCCAAGGTGGCCTTGGTTTGGGGGGCATTGAGCGAGCCAAACAAGACGTGCACTGTGCGTGTTGGGTGTTGGCTGGATTGCCAGACCGCCATTGCTTGCTCGCGAGTGGGGGCAAGCAGTGGTGGTGGCTCGAGTCGTTGGATCCCGGACGAGAATGGATGGACCAACGCTAGCAGTTCTGCATGCAGCCGGCGACGCGGTTGGGTCGCGTGGGCTTGCAGGCGCTGCAGCACATTGGGAAGCCAGACGCGCATGAGGCCTCGAAGAGCCTGATCTTCGCGGCGTTCCACCAGCAGTTTGGCCACGTGGGCGATCGCCGGCTCGATGGTTGTGAGCGCCATGATGGCGATTGGATCGCGATAAGTGACTTCTGGTCGAAACGTTGGTGCCGCGGCCAGAACGCGTTGGAACGTGCGCGGGTCGCCGAGCTTCTTTGCGGCCTTGTCGAGACGCACCAGTTCGGCTTCGAAGTTGGCCTTGCCGGGGTTGGCCATCCTCTTCTGCCACGCGGCATCGAGCTCGATCAGGGCCTGCTGTTCTGCGGTCGCATCGAGGCTGCCGGTGGCCCACGTGCCATTGAGGGACGCTTGCGCGGTTGCGAGTGTCAGGCCAGTTAGTCCCGGTGGGTCGTCGCTGCCGTCCGCCCATGAAGCAATCACCCAGTGCACCAGTTGCATGCTTGGGTCGTGGATCAAAACGAAGCGGCTGCCGTCGCCAGTCGTGAACTTCGTCAGGGTCCGCTTGGGCAGTGGTGGCGGCGCTGGCTCCTGCTGGCCTTCAGTTGGCTTGGCTTCTGCGGGCCCGGCCTCTACAGGCTTGGCCACAGGTGCGGCAGTTTTGGTCTTGGCGGCCGGTTTTTCTGTCACCGGCTTTGCCGTGACCGGGGCCGCCGCCGGTGGTTTCACGACCGGTTGCTGTGCCACGCCAGTTGCCGAGAGCGAACAGACCGCAGCGATCGCCAAGCTGCTCAGCATGGCTCCCAATCGGGGGCGCGATTGCCGCAGCCTAGGCCAGCGCGAGACCGTCCCCGCTCGCCTGCTCGTCAGATGGGTTCCGGAGTCCCGAGCGGGGGCTACAGATGCCTCGTTTGCTGGCGGCGACGAAGTCGACGATTTCTTGGCAGAGGGGGTCGCGGTGCAATGAGCTGCCGCGGACGAACTCGAGTCGTTGGTGCAGTGTGCCGGCACGCCAGAACAGTAGTCGGAAGACGCGTTTGACGAGAGCCTTCTGTTCGGCTGTGTAGCCGTTCCGGTGAAGGCCCACTTTGTTGACGGCCACGAGCTTGGCGCGGTCGCCTTGGATCATGGCGAATGGCGGGGCATCGTGGGACACCATGGCGCCGGCGCCAATCATGGCCAGCTTGCCGACTCTGGCGAATTGGTGGATGCCGACCATTGCGCCCAGGATGGCCCGGTCGCCGATTTCGGTGTGACCGGCGGCCATGGCGCCGTTCGTGAACACCACGTTGCTGCCAATGGTCGAGTCGTGGCCGATATGGGCCCCGACCAGGATCATGTTGTTGTTGCCCATCGTGGTCGTGCCGCCGCCGAACGGGGTGCCCCCGTGGATCGTGACATGCTCGCGGATGCGGTTGTTGTTGCCAATCCGGAGCCTGGGAGGCTTCTTGGTCGACTTGAGCTTCTTGTCCTGCGGCGTGGTGCCGATCGAGCAGAACGGGAAGAGTTCGCAGTCCTCACCTACCCACGTGTCGCCGTCAATGACGACATGTGCTACCAGACGTGTGCGCGCGCCTAGGTGAACACGTTCGCCGACGACACAATATGGGCCGACGTCAACGTCGTCGCTGAGCACGGCGCTTGGTGCGACAATCGCGGTGGGATGAATGCCCATCTACAGGGTTGAGATCTCTAAGAACGGCTCGGAACACAGCCGTGTAGGGTTCAATGTCTACCCTACGGTTGTCACCCGCGCTAGCCTTGGCTCGCCCTGAGGCCGTCGTCGGAGTCCCATTCGATCGGCGAGTGCTCGCTGCTGTCGGTGGTTCCCGTCCATCGCGGTCGTGTGAATCCGTGCCAGGTATGCCAACCGATAATTGTTCCTCGCTTCTCAGCTCCGGCTTTGAGAATCCCCAGTTTTTCGTGGCTTGTCCGGGAGGCCGGTCGTGAGCGTCGTCCGCGGTGAATCAGTCGCGCCAGGAATCGCTGTCGGGCAGGTTCACCTGCGCGGCTTCGAGAACCAGGGAGCTGCTCCGCGCATCGCCGCCGATGAGGTGGAGACCGAACTCAATCGGCTGCATGAGGCGTTCGAAAAAAGCCGCCTGCAGACCGAGGAGATCAAGCAGAAGCAGGCTGACAATCTCGGCGAAGCAGAGTTACGCATCTTTGATGCGCATCTAGCTTTTCTCGGCGATGCGATGTTCGTCACTGAGATCGAAAGTCAGGTGATCCAAGAGCGACTCACTTCGCGGGAAGCCGTGCAGTTGGTGTTCGCAAAATACGATCGCATCTTCACGCTGGTCGAGAGTGAGTTGTTGCGTCGACGAGCCAGCGACCTTCGCGATGTTGCGACGCGCTTGCTGCGCAACCTCGAAGCGAGCGATGTGCGCGGCGTCGATGTGCCGAGCGGCCCCTACATCCTCGCGGCGCGCAAGTTGACGACCGCCGACATGTTCAACCTCGACAACGAGCGGGTGGAAGGCATCGTCGCTGAAGAGGGCGGCATGAGTTCGCACGCGGCGATCCTGGCGCGTGGCATGGGCATCCCGACGCTAACCGGAATTCCTAATCTGTCGAAGTTGTTGCGCGACGGCGATCTCGTCGTGCTCGATGCGATCGAAGGGGAGATGGTTACGTCGCCGAGTGATACGGCCCTCGCCGAGGCGACCATCAGTTCGCAGCGCTGGCGCGAGAGCCAGGCAGAGGTTGTTGAGCCAGAAGGCGAGACAGGTCACCAGACCCGCGATGGCACGCCGATCCACACGTTCGGTTCTTGTGGTAGCGCCGGCGAAGCGGACCTCGTCAATACATTTGGCATGGAGGGCATTGGCGTCTTCCGCACCGAACTGCAGTTCTTGGCCGACGATGGTGTGCCGAGCGAGGATTCGCTGGTCGAGAGCTATCGTGCTGTGATCGATGGCCAGAAGGGCAAGCCGGTCTCGTTCCGTTTGCTGGATGTCTCTGCCGCAACCCTGCGCGTGATTGTGCCGCAACCCGAGCGCAATCCGTCCATGGGCCGCCGCGGCGTGCGCGGGCTGTTGGCCAACCAGGAGGTGCTGCGCAAGCAACTGCGTGCGATTCTGCGGGCCGCGGTCGATGCCCAGAACATCTCGGTGCTGGTGCCATTTGTGACGGCGTTGTCCGACATGCAGCGCATGAAGGCCGCCGTGCTCGAGGAGCGCGTCAGCCTGATGAAGGCCAAGATCCCGTGCGCGACCAACGTTGCGATTGCGCCGATCATCGAAGTGCCCGCTGCGGCGATCGCCATTGGTGCGATTCTCAACGAGAGCGACTTCGCCGTCGTGGCGATCGATGACTTGCAGGCGCACCTACTCGGCGCCGACCGCGACAACGTTGCCGTTCGCGACTACTACGAAATGGTGCACCCCGCCGTGTTCGAGATTCTCGCGCGCATGTGCAAGGAAGCCGACCGTCGCAAGAAGCTGCTGGTGTTGTTTGGCGAGAGCGCAGCTGAGCCGATGCGCGTGCCGTTCTACATTGGCGTTGGCTTCCGTAGCTTCTCGGTCGCACCCGTTCGTCTACGCGGCATGCTCAAGGTGCTGGCACGCTACTCGGTCGACGAGTGCCGCCGCATCGCCGCGCGCATGCTCGAGGCGCCGCGCTCACTCGACGTGCAGAAGGTGCTCGTCAACCTGGACATCGAGTAGCACGTCAGTTGCGTGGCGCGGCTGTTGAGTCGGCGCACGCCTACCGCAGTGGTCGCCGCAGCATCACTTCGTAGATCGGCCCACTCGGCGTCAACGTGCTGCGGAACAGAGTCAGCGCCGTCGGCGAGAACGGCTTCTGGTTGAGTTCTTCGCTCAGGCCCTTCATCTGGTCGATCAGTGCCAGCAAACCAAACTGGCCTTGCACGCGACCGAGCGTGACATGCGGCGTGAAACCGCGCTTTTCCCGGTCGACGCCGAGCGGCTCGGCCCGTTCGGTCAGTTCTTCTTGCACCCGCGTCAGCGCCTCGACATCGCCACCGAACCCAGCCCAGACCACGCGCGGCATGCCCTTGGGTGGAAAGGCACCAAACCGGTCGAGGCTCAGCGACAGTGGCGGCAGCTCAATGTCCTCAACAATGTCGAGCAGGTGATCGGCGTTTTCATCCGGCAGTTCTCCGGCGAACATCAACGTCATGCGCAGTTGGTCGCGAGCGACCCAGCGAATGTCGTAGCGCTCACGCAGGGGGCCACTGACCTTGACGATGTGATTCAGAACGGGGGGTGGAAGATCCAGGGCGGCAAAGCAACGCACGGCGTGATGGTAGTAAGGAATTGCCCCCGCGTGATAGAAGAGTCGCATGGCGACGATTCCTTGCTTTCAGGTGGATGCGTTTTCCGACCGAGCCTTTGGCGGCAACCCCGCGGCCGTGTGCTTGCTCGCCAAGAGCCGGCCCGCCAAGTGGATGCAGAGCGTCGCGTTCGAGATGAACCTGTCCGAAACCGCCTTCCTGGTGCCGCTGAAGACCGGCTTCGGCCTGCGCTGGTTCACCCCCCAGGTCGAAGTTGCACTCTGCGGCCACGCCACCCTAGCCTCCGCCCACGTGCTCTGGACCGAAGGCATGGTCGCCAAAAAGCTCGAACTGAAGTTTCGCACCAAAAGCGGCGTGTTGTCAGCCAGCTACCGCGGCGGTCGCATCGAGCTCGACTTCCCCAGCCTCCC
>JAPYTD010000088.1 GCA_029936315.1 Planctomycetota bacterium
CCCATGTTCTTTGGAATCTTGCGGCCGACGAGGTCGAGCGCCTGGATCCCGTTCGTTCCCTCCCAGATCGGCGCGATCCGGGAGTCGCGCAGGAACTGCTCGACGGCAAACTCGCGGATGTAGCCGGAGCCGCCCATGACCTGCACGCAATCGCTCGCGCTCTCGCAGCCCAGGTCGGTCAGGTGCGCCTTGACGACCGGCGTGAGCAGCGCGACGAGATCTTCCGCGCGTCGCCTGTCTTCGCCCTCACCACGACGCATCTGGTCGAGTAACAGCCCGACGTAGACAGCGAGTGCCCGACTGCCCTCGTTGTTGGCCTTGCAGCGCAGCAGCATGCGGCGCACGTCGGGGTGCACGAGGATGTTGTCGGCCGGCTCGGCCGGTTCGCGCGGCCCGCGGAGGTCACGTCCCTGCCGCCGGTCGCGCGCATAGGCGAGCGCGTTCTGGTACGCGATCTCGCCGAGGCCGAGCCCCATCATGCCGGTCGCGAGCCGCTCGCGGTTCATCATCTCGAACATGAGCCGCATGCCTTCGTTCGGCGGCCCGACCAAGAAGCCGGTTGCGCCATCGAAGTTCATGACGCAGGTCGGTGAGCCGTGCAGCCCCATCTTCTTCTCGATGCTGCCGCACGCGACCGCGTTGCGTTCGCCGAGGCCGCCGTTGCCGTCGTCCAGGAACTTCGGCACGAGGAACAAGCTGATGCCGCGGGTTCCCTCGGGCGCGTCGGGCAGCCGCGCCAGCACCATGTGGATGATGTTCTCGGCCAGGTCGTGATCGCCGGCGGTGATGAACATCTTGGTGCCACGAATCGAGTAACGCCCATCACTGAGCGGCTCGGCTCGCGTCGTCAAGATGCCGAGGTCCGTACCGCAGTGCGGCTCGGTCAACGCCATCGTGCCACACCACTCGCCCGTGCAAATGCGCTCGAGGTAGAGCTGCTTGTGCTCTTCGTCGGCGTGATCGCGGATCAGGTCGGAGACACCCGCGCACAACGCGCCGAAGGTCGACAGCGCCATGTTGCCGGAGACCGCGATCTCGTCGAGCGCGGTCTTGACGAACAGCGGCATGCCGGCACCGCCGTGATCCGGGTCGGCTGCGAGCGCGAACCACCCCGCGTCGACGGTCTTTCGCCAGGCATCTTTGAACGCGGCCGGCACCGTGACGTCGCCATCTTCGAAGCGACAGCCGTCGGCGTCGCCGATCGCGTTGGTCGGCAACCAGACGTCGGTGACAAACTCGCCGAACCCGGCCACGACCGAATCGACGACCTCGGGCTGGACGTCGAAGCCGAGCTTGCGAGCGACGCCGCACGTGTCGAAGACCTCGTGGAACAGGAACTGGTAATCGCGGAGTGGTGCTCGGTATACGACCATTTCAGTTCCTCAGGGGCTTGTTGGTTGTGAGCATGTGTTCCATGCGATCGAGGGTCGGTACCAGGCGCATCAACGACGCGATCCCCTGCAGTTCGAGTTCGAGCAGGTCGTGTTCGGTAAGCGGTTCGGTCGGATCGGTGTCGCCACCGGTCAGTACCCGCGCGAGCACACCGGTCACGACGGTGTCGTGTGGCGTCGCCTTGCCCGACAGGCGTAGGCCCTGCACGACCGAGTCGATCGCGCACTTGCCGCTCGGTCCGGGCAAGTAGTACGTATTCGGCTCGGGCGGTGCGTATCCTTCGGCGAGTTCGAGACAACGGCGCTTCGCATCGGCGAGCAGGCGCGCGCGATTCATGGTGATGCCGTCGTCGCGCGACAGGAACCCGAGGGATCTGGCTTGGAACGCCGACTTCGCGACCTTCGCGAGGGCGATCGTCTCGAACGCGACCGTGACCGCGCCCATCGGACCGCGCGGCGTCCCGGGTCGAGCCGCGATGCGGGCCAGCAGTTCTTTGGTTCCGCCCCAGGCCGGGATGATGCCGACGCCGACTTCGACCAGACCGATGTACGACTCCGCGTGCGCCTGCACGGCGTCGCAGTGCATCAAGATCTCGCAGCCGCCACCGACACACATGCCGGTTGCGGCCGCGACGACCGGGACGCCACAGTTCTTCAACGCCATGTAAGTGCGTTGGCCGAGTTGCACGAACTCAACACCCTGATCCCACGCACCGAGGTTCGCGGCGAGCAAGCCGAGGCCAAGGTTGGCACCGGCGCAGAAGTGTTGGCCGTCGTTGCCGATCACGATGCCGCGCTTGGAGTCGGCGGTCGCGAGGTCGATCGCTCGCTGCAGCATCTGCATGCTCAGCGGGTCCATCGTGTTCAATTTCGAGTGGAACTCGACGAGCAACACGTCGTCGCCGAAGTCCCAGATCGAACACGACGCGTTGCGCGCGATCGGCTTGCCGCGGCGGCGTAGATCCGCGACCGTCAGTGTGTCGTCGGGTCGCGGCAACACGCCGTGCGATCCATTCGGTCGTAGGCAGATAGGCTCACCGTTCTCGATGCCGTTGAACGTGCGGCCGCGCGCCTGCTCAAGGAACGCCGGCACGGCGACATTGCGCGATTCGAGTTGCTCGATCAGCCAGTCAACGCCGAGTTCGTCGATCATTTCGAACGGGCCACGCTTCCAGCCGAAGCCGACCCGCATTGCGGCGTCGACATCTTCGATCGATTCGCTGACGTCTGGCACCAGGCTAGCTACGTAGCCGAGTGTGTCGATGAGCACTTCGCGCACGAGTTGCGCACCGAGGTCGTGGTGTTCGACAAGCGGCCTGAGTCCGCGCTTGCCGAGCGCAGCGCTCGCAAACGCGGCGCGTGGGTTGGCAGTCGCGTACTCACCGGTCTGTAAGTTGCGAGCCTGCTTTACGCGGTTGCCGCCGTCGCGATTCAGTCGGTAGAACCCACCCTTGCCCTTCCTGCCGATGTAGCCGTCGCGAATCATTGACTCGAACAACTCGCGGTGGGCGACGATTGCGCGCAGCCCGTCGTTCTCGGGGAGCGACGCGAGGAAGCTGTCGAGAACGTGTGGTAGCAAGTCGATGCCGACCAAGTCGACGAGCCCAAAGACGGCGGTCTTCGGCAGACCGACCGGTCGCCCGAGCATCGCGTCGACCTGCTCGACCGTTAGCCCGAGCTCGATCGCCGCATTGACCGCGCGCTGGATGAAGTACACCGCGATGCGATTGCCGACGAAGCCGACCGTGTCCTTGCAGTGGATCACGTGCTTGCCGAGCCGCTGATCGGCGAATGCGCAAAACGCGTCGAGCAGCTCGGGGTCGACAGCGTGCGCGCCCTCGCCGCCGACGATCTCGAGCAGCGGCATGTAGCGCGGCGGATTGAAGAAGTGCGTGATCGCGAACTGCCGTGCAAACGTCGCCGGGCAGTCAAGCAGCAACAGCCTGCGCGATATCGTCGAAGTGTTCGACGACACGAGCGCCGTCGGCTTGATGTGCGGTGCGATCTTCTTGTAGACGTCGGCTTTGATGTCCGGTCGCTCGATGACCACTTCGACGACCCAGTCGACGTCCGCCAAGCGCTCGAGGTCGTCTTCGAGGTTGCCGGCCTCAATTCGCTCGGCGAACTTCGCGTGCATCAGCACTTCGGGATTGGCCTTTCGCATGCCGTCGATCGCGGCGCGAGCGAGTTGGCTGCGGTCGGTCGCGCCGTCGGGCACGATGTCGAGCAACAGCACCTGCAGGCCCGCGTTGGCGCAGTGCGCCGCGATGCCGGCGCCCATCAGGCCGGCGCCGATCACGGCGGCGCGTTCGAATCGTTCTGGATCTTTCGCCATGATCAGTTCGCCGCCAACACGGTCGCGATTCCTTGGCCACCGCCGATGCACATCGCCGCGAGCGCGTAGCGTCCACCGGTCCGCGCGAGAAGTGTCGCTGCCTTGCCGGTGATCCGCGCGCCGCTCGCGCCGAGCGGGTGGCCGAGCGCGAGCGCGCCGCCGTCGAGGTTCAGCCGATCGGGTGCGAGGCCGAGCGATTCGACGACCGCGAGCGCTTGGCTCGCGAACGCCTCGTTGAGTTCGATCACGTCGATGTCGTCGAGCGTCAGGCCGGCGCGTGCGAGCGCCTTGCGACTCGCGTCGACCGGTCCGATGCCCATACGTTCGGGTGCACAGCCGCTGACCGCGGTCGCGACGACGGTCGCAAGCGGCTGCAAACCTTGAGCCTCGGCATACGCTCGCGAGCAGACGAGTGTCATCGCCGCACCATCCGCTGTCGGCGATGAAGTGCCCGCGGTCACGGTACCTGCAGCATCGAACACGGGTTTGAGCTGCGCGAGAGCTTCGAGCGAAGTGTCGGCGCGGATGCATCCGTCGGCTGCGACGTCGCCATGTTCCGCTGTGATCGATACGAGTTCGTCGGCGAAGTGGCCGGCGGCTCGCGCGCGCTCGGCCTTCTCGTGACTCGCGAGCGCGAACTCCTCCTGCACTGAGCGAGCGATGCCGAACTCACGCGCGATGATCTCTGCCGTCTCGCCCATCGACGTCATGACCTGCGGGCGTCGTTCGACCAAGCGCGGGTTCGGCAACGGGTTGAACCCGGCCATCGGCACGCGAGTCATCGACTCGACCCCACCGCACACGAACGCCTCGCCAGCACCCGATGCGATCGAGCCGACCGCCGAATGGATCGACTGCATCGACGAACCACAGAAGCGGTTGAGCGTGAGTCCGGCCACCGTGTCAGGCAGGTCGCAGAGGAAACCGACCATTCGCGCCAGGTTCAGCCCCTGCTCACCCTCGGGAAAAGCACAGCCGACCAAGACGTCTTCCAGCGTCGCGGGATCGAGTCCGGCGTCGTCGAGCATGCGGCGGCACACCTGCGCCGCGAGGTCGTCGGGGCGCACGCGCGCGAGTCCACCCTTTCCCGCCGGCGTGAACGGTGAACGCCGATAGGCCGCGATGACCGCGCGTTCAGGGTGATTCGATGTGTGGAGGGTCGGGTTCATACAAGCTCTCGATTCGGTTCGCGAAGACGTCGTGCAACTTACGCCGACGGACTTTCAGAGTCGGCGTCAACAGTTGATTCTCGGTGCTCAGTTCGGCTAGTAGGACGGTGAAACGCTGAATTCTCGACCACTCGGGCATTCCTCGGTTTGCCCGGTCGACGAGTTGTTGGAAGCGTGCGAGCAAGCGCGGATGCTGCGCGAGATCATCGACCGGAGTCTCGGATGGCAGTCCGTTGAGCCGGGCCCACTTCTCGACGAGTTCGGCCGTCGTGAAGATCAGCGCGGCCGCATACTTCCGCCCGGCGCCGACCACCACCGTTTCGCAGATGAGTGGTTCTGCGGTCAACCGAGTCTCGAGCGGCTGCGGCGTCACGTAGCGGCCGGTCGACAGTTTGAACAAGTTGTCGCGGCGATCGGTGATACGCAGGAAGCCGTCGTCATCGAACTCGCCGATGTCGCCGGTGTGAAACCAACCTTCGTCGTCGATCGCGGCGGCGGTGGCGTCCGCACGCAGGTAGTAACCCATTGTGACGTTCGGCCCGCGCGCGCAGACTTCGCCATCGTCGGCCAGCCGGACTTCGACGCCGGGCAGCGGCTCGCCAACGACGCCCGCACGATTGCGGTGCGCTCGGTTGAAGGTGATGACCGGACTGGTTTCGGTCAGCCCGTAGCCCTGCAGCGGGATCATGCCGATCGCGGCGAAGAAGTTCGCGAGTGATGGCTCCAGCGGTGCACCGCCGCAGATCAGATAGCGGATCCGTCCGCCGAGCGCTTCTCGCCACTTGCGGAACACGATCACGTCGACGATTCGGTGCTCGATCGCGCGCAGTACGCCTGGCGATTTCCCGAGTTCGAATCGTTCGGCTGTCTTCAGTGCCCACCGGTAGAGAAGGCGCTTCACGCCGCGTAGCTCGGCGCCGGTGAAACGAATGCGCTCGTAGACGCGTTCGAGCACGCGCGGCACCGTCACGACGATCGTCGGTCGCGTTTCGCGCAGGGTCTCGATCAGCTCGGTCGGTTCGCAGAAGTAGATCGGCCCGCCTTGGAACACGAACGCGTAGTGAGACGAGCGTTGGAACACGTGGGCGAGCGGCAGGAACGACACGAACGAATCCGTCGTCGGTCCGGCCGGAAGTTCGGAGAAACTCGTGAGGCCATTCGACGAGAGGTTCTCGTGCGACAGCATCACTCCCTTGGGTCGTCCCGTGGTGCCCGAGGTGTAGATGATCGTCGCGAGGTCACGGTGGTTCACCGAACTGCGCAGACGCTCCGGGAGCGGCGCGTCGGCATCGAGCCGGGCGCGCCCGATCCGGCGTAGCTCCTCGAGTCCGAGCACTTGGAGTGCGCCAAGCAGCTGCGAGTTCGGCTCGCCATCGGTCACGACGACGTGGCAGAGCTCGTCGAGTGTGGCCAAGCGATCGGTCAAGCGCTCGAGCGTCTCAATGTCGTTCACGAACAGCACCTTGGCTGCCGTTTCGCTCAGAATGAACGCAACCGCCGCCGGGTCGCTCGACGGATAGATCGGCACGTTGACCAGGCCGGCGACGAGGGTGCCCATGTCGGCGATCACGAACGTCGCGTCACTGCGCATCCACAGCGCCGCGCGATCCCCGTTGCCGTAGCCGAAGCTCTCCAGCGCCGCCGCGATCTCATCCGCCTGCTGGCGATACGCCTGTGTCGAGATCGCTTGCCAGCGGCCATCGACGCGCTGGTTAAGGGCACAGGGGTTGGGCCTATGGCTACAGACGTAGTCGAGGATTGCCGGCAAGGTCCATCCGAGAAGGGCCCCGTCGGTATTGGGTTCGGCGATGCGCGCGCGTGTGAGCATGAGGCGAGAAGGCGTGCGCCGACAACATACCGCTCACGAGGGTGTAGGTCATTCAAACTGCGGCTCAGACCACCTACCCAACCAACCGACTCTCTCACCCCTTCAGCCAGCCGCCAACCAACGAACCATCGTCGCGTCTTCGGCTGGAAGTCTCTGCTCTCGTCATGGTCGCATGGTTCGTCGCGTGTGCAGCCCGGGGTCTCTCAACTATCGATTCTTGACGGGCGAGGTATTAGTCGCGAGTTCCGGGCAGATCTTCAGCAGTTGCTCGTGAATCACCTCGGCCACGAGTGCGCAGCCGGCTGCGGTGAAGTGGCCATCCGAATTGGGTGGCCAGAGCGCACGATCCTCGCGCAGTGCCTCGAGCACCTTCTGTGTTGGGTCGATGATCCCCGCACCCAGGCGCTCTGCGATACCCTTGATCCTGGTCGTCATCGCGACCTCCGCAGCGGCGAGATCCACGAGCGACCCGGCCGCAGCATCGCCTCGCGCGGTCAGAAAACGGTGGTAGTAGAATTCCTTCGTGTGGAGGAGGAGCAGGACCATGCGAACCCCGGCTCGATCACACAACGCGTTCATTTCGATCAGGCACTGTTCCGTGATCCGCAGACCGTCGCGCACCCGGCCTGACGAGAGTTTCTGAGGGCCCAACCGCAGCTTCGGAGTGAAGAGCGTCTGGATGTTACCGCCGTCGTAGCGCGGTGCGCCGGGTTCTCGCCAGTAGGTATCCGCGAGGTAGCGGCTCTGCTTCATTCTAAATGACACTTCGCTGTGCAGGTAGCGCACAAGTTTGGACGAGTGTTTCAGGAGAGCCAGCACGTTCATCGCGAGGTTCGGCTCCGGAGTGTGCGGCGACGCCCCGAGAGGTCGTTCATAGGTCCGTTCCGGATCCTGTAGTCGAGTCCAATGGGGAATGCCGATCGCCGTGTGCGCGTTGACAAGGTCATTGCCGAAGTAGAAACCGACCACGATCGCTTTGGGACGCAGTTCGATGGCAGTCTTCGCCAGTGCGAGGTACTGAACCGGACCGTACCCGCCAAGACTCATGTTGTAGACGGACCGACCGAAGCGCTCGCCCAGAGCGACCGGGAAGGTCTCCGACAATCGCACGGACGAACCGTAGGTTTGCGAATCACCGATGCAGACGATGTCCGCCCGCTCGAGTGCTTCGACGTTGCGAAAGCCGCGTGCATCCATGCCACCCCGATTCGGCCTCATGCTGAATCCTCGAACCGGATGCTCCATGATCTCGGGGTGCTGGAACGACGAGGGCCGAATCAACCGGATCCCCGCCTCCAAGGCCAGGAGGCTGACGGCCGTCGATCCCACGAGGAGGAGGACCTTGGCTCGAATCGAATCCCACTTGCGGCCCAACAGCCACGGGACACCAAGGGGGAGCAGGAATCCAGCGCCGATAAACGCGGCCAAGAGTCGGTGTCGTAGACCACCCTTCGATACTCCCTCGACGATCACGACCAGACCGAACGCGGCCAGCATCCAGGCGATGGTGCGGCAAACTTTGGAGAGCCTCGCTCTTCTGTTGGGGTCACGCATTCTCTTTCCTCTATCGCTACCCATGGTACCAGACCGCGGTGGCGTGATGTCAGCCGCCCGCGCCGGAGAACGCCCCCCAGACGACGTGCCAGACCACATTGTTCCAAAAGTGGATGCCGGCGGCGGCGAGGAAGCCGGACTTACGCAGGTAGTAGGCCGCCGGGAGCGCGACGGCGCTGTTGAGCAGGAAGATCTCCACCATCATGGCCGTCGGGATGTCGCTCACCGACGCCACGCCCAGCAAGAGGGGCGCGGCGGGGAGGTGGGCCGCGCTGAAGGCCAAGGCCGACATGACCGCCACCACCCAAAAGAGGACGTCGAGATGCCGCCCCCGAAAGGGGCGCGAGAGGACCCACATCCAGACTGGGATGAAGAACAGGCGGAAGATCATCTCTTCGCCGACGCCCGCCGTCGCCGAGGCCAAGATCGAGACGGGGAACGCGGGATGGGGTAACGGCCCCAACGTGTGCAAGCGGGAGAAGATCGCGTCGCCGGCGACCATCAGGCACCCCAAGAGTAGGCCCACCTTCAACGGCGCTACGAAGCGATCGTGGTTGGACACCGAGGGGTCCCAGATGTCGGCGAACCCCAGCCCGAGCGAGATCCGATAGCCCAGGTAGCCCAGTCCGCCATAGGCCACCAGCCCCACCCCGATGGTGATCAAAAGGAGCTCGGATCGGGAGAGGTCGGCGCTTGGATCCGGCAGGCCCTTCATGGCCGGGAAGAAGACGCTCGCCACCATCAAGAGGATCAAGACCAGCACGAGCCCGAGGTAGATCCGTCTCGATGGGTTTTGCCTGGGCACGCCGCGGCTCCTCGTCAGTGGGTGGTGGCTGTAGGTGATTCAAAGTGCGGCTCAGACCACCCGAACCCCACCCAACCACAATCCCGCCTCCACAACACCCCGTCAACCCACCAGTTTCCCAGCCAGCTACCAGGACATACCGTCGGCGTTGGTGCATGAATCCAACCCGCGGCGGATCGACCCGGCTACTCCTTGAGCCGACCGTACTTCTTGAGGATCTCGCGCACCCGGTCCGTCGGCAACGCCTCGACCCGGTGGCCAGCACGTCCAGTCATCGACTCCGCTGCGACCATCGCATTGATGATGGCCTCCTCCGTTGCCTCTACGGTCGCTGTGAACAGGGGCGACATCCAGGAGTTCGCAAGCATCTCGACCTGCGTCTTGCCGCCATTGATTGCGGCTTTGGGATTCGCAGTCGAGAACGCTACGAAGATGTCGCCAGATCCGTTACTCGCCGTGCCGCCGACGCGCGCGATTCCGAGCGGAACACGGCGGGCGATGCGCTTGAGCTGATGGGCGAGCAGCGGGGCGTCGGTCGCGACGATGACGATGATCGAACCCCTTCCGCCACCGTCATCGCGACGCGGTTTGCGCAACTCGCGTCCCACCGGAACTCCGTCGATGCGCAGTTGCCTCGCTCCCCCGAAGTTCGACTGCACCAAGACGCCGACGGTGTAATGCACGCGTTTCGTCACATTCCTGCCGATCGTGACCTTGCGTGACGCTGTGCCGATCCCGCCTTTGAAACCGAGACACATCATGCCGGTGCCGCCGCCGACATTGCCCTCGGCGACTCTGCCGCCAGCGGCCTTGTCCAGCGCCGCGGCGACGTGCTCGGGCTTTACATGGAACCCATCGGTGTCGTTCAACCAGCCGTCATAGGTCTCGGCGACGACCGGTAGCGACCAGGGTTGATACTTCCCCTTGTTCGCGACTTGCCAGCCGATCACGGCGTCGCGAACGACGCCGACGCTGTGAGTGTTGGTGATGCAGATCGGCCCCTCGAGAAAACCCGACTCCTCGATCCAGGTCGTGCCGGTCATCTCACCGTTGCCATTCAACGCGTACCACCCGGCAAACACCGGATCGTTCGGGTGATCTCCGCGCGGGAACAGTGCGGTCACGCCGGTGCGCACGTGCTCGCCGGAGATCAGCGTGGTGTGGCCGACGGTTACACCGGCGACATCGGTGATGGCGTTGTTTGGGCCGGGAGTGCCCTCGAACTGAATGCCGAAATCGCGCGCGCGCTTCTTGGCGTCGCCCTGTTGATCTTGAGCTGGAGGCGTGAGCGACAGCGTGATCACAGCTGCGAAGATGAATAGCGGTGACTCGGTCAGCCAGGAGCGGGCAGGGCGAGAAGGATTCATCCCTGCATTCTGGCCGCCAGGCCTACTCAAGCAAGGACGCCAACTCACTTTGGCAGCGGCAACTCGGCGGCAATCGCAATCAGCTTCTGCAGCAGCAAGGTATGACCCTCGAAACTCGAGCGCGCATCCAACATCGAGTTGCGGATCGCTCGCTCGAGCTCTTCGTCAGTGAACCAGAACGCGAAGTAGGGAAGATCGTTCTCGCGGCAAGATCCCGCCTCCACGGTCAGTTTCCCAGCCAGCTGCCAGGGCATTCCGCCGGCAGCCAATGGCGGTCGACTCAGTAACCGAGCGTTCCGACCCCGGCGTTGGAGGCCGTGAATCCGAATGCGTTGGCCGCCAGGTCTAACGCAAAGGCCTGATTGAAGAACTCATAGCCGAAGATGCTGGCGTTGTTCGGAATCGGCCAAGACCACGTTGCGGTAGAACCGGGTGCCGACACCAGGTCGAGGATCAGTGCATCGACGAGTTGCGAACAGCCTGGCATGCCAACGATACTGAGGTCAAACGGCAGCGGCAGGCCTGCTCCTGAGGTGACCAAGTTCGAGAGCCCAGACGCCATCACCGCGATTCCGAACGGTAGATTGTTGACGTCTACAACGAACGTCGACCCTAGCGCAGGTCGTGAATTGGCGGCGGCTGCGATCGTTGGTGTGCCTAGTGAACCGGAGCATCCCTGGCCAAACTCGGAATACGAAGCGACTGGCGAAGCGTCTTGCCACGCTGTCGTGTAGACGTTCCACATGGATAGGAGCGGGATGCTATTCAGCACGGATCCGGTGGCGGCGTCGAAGATGGTCAGTTCGCTCGGCGGACTCAGGAAGGTAGCTGTTGAAGCGACCGCAGCCCTGGTGTTGTCGGGCGACAGCGAGATGCCATCGGCGTCCGGAACGGTGAGTCCGCCGTATTGTGTGACAGTAGAGTTGCTCGGGGTCACGTAGTCGAAGTCGACACGCGCCGCCCAACCAGCCCCGCCTATGCCGCAGATGACCGCGAACGAGCGGTCGATCGACAGATCCATGCCCTTGGCAATGCCAAGCGGAAACACGAGGTTGCGCTGGCCCGGAGCGGTGGTGAAGTCGAGCCACGTACCCGCGGGGATGTCCCAAACCGCAAGCCCGGATGCTGCGCTGCCACCATACAAGACGTATGCGTATTGCTCATCAATCGAGATCTTGCAGTCGTTGATGAGGGCAAAGCCAACGCCTTGTGCGGCTATCCAAGACGATGCGATGACGGACAAGTAGCTTGGGCTGCTCGGGTCCAGGTCAACAAGCGTGAATGCAGTGGCGCCAGGGGTAACTCCCGGTACGCAGGCCAGGCTACCCGTGTAAGACAGACACCACCGTTCGTGCAATGTGCCCGCGAAACTGGTCGTCTGCGCGATGATACTGCCGTAGGTCGGACTGCCAAGATCCCCGTCGAGGCAGACCAGTTCTCGAGTCGTTCCGCTTGGGCCCGTAAGTGTCCACACGCGATTGCGGATCCGATCGAACTGCACGCCATGGCACCATGAAGAAATGGGGGGGGTGGCCGCAGGGCTATTCGGGAATTGGTGGAACGTCGAGAAGACCCAGGATCCTGTTGTCTTGTCCCAATCTGCGACCGAAACGCGGGACCTCAAGACCTGGCTGCAGTAGAGCTGGCGACCATCGTTGGCCCAGACTGCGCCGGAGACATTGTCGGTGAAGGGGGACCCCCCTTGTTGGGTGATGATGCCTGTTGCCGACTCGACGAAGGCATGTTGGTCGTTGTTGCCACCTGTGGAGGAGCCGACGAACACAAGTTCGTTGCCGGTTTGTGCGGCTACGGGGAGGAGAATCGAAGCGGCCGCTACCGCGATACGAAGGCAAGTTCGTTGCATGACATTCCTGAGGCTATCAAGGCGCACGCCCGAGTTTGTAAACAGTGGGTACAGAGCGACGGATGTTCACGTTGCTATGCACGAGTTGTGTCTCGTGTGACATGAGTTTCAAAACAGTCGCTGACCTGTCCATGCTACGGGCGATGGGCTTGCTGGGGGTGTAGGTGATTCAAAGTTCGGCTCGACCACCCGAACCCCACCCAACGACAATCCCGCCTCCACGGCACCCCGTCAACCCACCAGTTTCCCAGCCAGCTACCAGGGCATTCCGACGGAAACTCCACCCACCAAACACACCGCTCCCCCACAGCGACCCCCGGCGAGCGTGCGTGTGGCCATCGGCCCACGCAAGCGCACGCCCCAGCGGCGCACAGAGAGAGTCCGCGGTTTTCCTGCGAAATCCGCGTGCGCCGCTAGGGAGGAGGTTCTTAGGAGTCGACAGGGGCTGTTCCCTGTCGCAACCAAGGTCCTCCTCCATGAAAACTCTCCTCGCCCTTGCTCTGCCCACGCTGGCAGCTCTATGCGTCACGGCCGCCACCACCGCCCAAACGCAACCCCGCCAAGCACCATCGCCAAAACAAAATGGCGGTTCCTAGCGTTCCCGCGTGACGAATTGCTGCCGCGATTCCTAGCTGATTGCAGGCGCGCGGCGCACGCGCCCTGGCTGCTCTCTGACCTCTAACCACAGTGACGATACAATGAACAAGATCATGAAGACGGCGATTGCGATCGCAGCGACATCAACGGTCCTTTCTGCGCAAAGCGCCGCTTGGGCGACATCTGGCTCGATCCAAGACTCCAGACATGGATTCGTGGTGGAGCAGATTGGTGACTACAACGGCAACGGCACGGATGACGTGTTGATTGGCGAACCTGGCGACTTCGGTGGCAGTTTTGTAAGCCGTGGTGGGTCCGTGTCGATTCGTGATGGCGATGGTAGCTGCATCACCATCTTCTACGGGGGGATGCTAGATCGACAGATGGGGTTAAGCGTCAGTGGTATCCCAGACATCAATGGCGATGGCATTGACGAGATCGTTCTGGGGTCTCCGGGTTGGCAGGGTGGCCTCGGTGTTGCCAAATATCGGGGGCGCGTGTCCATCTACTTCGGAGGCCGCAGCGGTGGCGGTCTAGCTGGTTGCGCGGGTAGTAGCTACACGACTCCAGACGTCCTCATCGACAAAGGATTTTCGACTCTCTTGAACGGCGGTGGCTTTGGCTCAGAGATTGAGCCGCTTGGTGACGTCGATGGCGACGGCATTGGCGACTTCGCGGTCGGTGCAAACTACGGGAATCTGGCGCAGGTCGAAGGAGCCTACAACGGCTACGTAGATGTCTACTCGGGTGCGGTGGCGCTTGGCGCTCCCGCCGTCCCGCTCTACACACTTCCAGGCGTGAGAGCTAACAGCTACTTCGGCGATGAGATCTGCAGCGTCGGTGACATCACTAGAGATGGAATCGACGACCTATGTGTTGGAGCGCGATATGAGTCCCTCGACATGGATGCCTTTAATGGTGTTGTGCGCTTCTACGATGGCACGGACGGCACTCTGCTCTTCAGCTTCGCGGGCGCCAACGGCAACCGGTTCGGAACCGCGATTGAGAATATGGGTGATTTGAATGGCGATGGTTTCGACGACATTGCCATCGGTGCTCCTGGCGACCGAACAGGCCCAGGCCAAGGCAACGTTGGCTCCGTAACGGTAGTGGACGGGCGGTACCTTGATTTCGCTGGCTCCTCTGCTGGCTCCGGCTCAGTCATCGCTGTGCCAGTGTCGGGCCTGCCGATGGTCTACAAGTCCTATGGCGATGAATTGACGCCAAACTTGCTGCTCAACGGGTCGTTTGGCCATTCCATTGCGAATGCCCAAGACATCGATGGCGATGGCATCAATGACATGTTGGTCGGTAGTCCCGGCTCTGATTTATGGGATCCGGATTCCCGCGTCTTAGGGACCTCAAATTGGCCTGGTTGGATCGATGCTACCCAGACGGGCATGGCGCGTCTCTTGTCGGGTGCTACAGGCAACACGATCAAGCAGTACTTTTCGGATGCGCCGAACAGCCAGGATAACTTCGGCGCAGCGATTGCTGCCGGACGCGACCTCGATGGTGATGGCCAGCCAGATCTCGTCATTGCGGCACCTTGGGAAGATCAAGGTCCGTCGAACAGTGGTACGGTCCGAACCTATTCGGGGCAGACGCAATTTGGCTACGTCTATGGCATCGGGTTGCCCAATAGCACTGGTCAGGTAGGGGATTTGATCGCTACAGGTTCGCAGAGTGTCGTTGCCAACAACCTGACGCTCGAGATTAGCAACGCGCCACCACTCGTGAACGGCATCTTGATCATGAGTGATCAGCAGCGTGATCTTGGATTGCCGTTAGGCAGCGGGTTGCTCTACCTGACTGGTCAGATCTTCCGGTTCTCAGTCGTCGCTACGGACAATCAAGGCAATGCCTCTGTGCCCGTTGATCTGGCCGTGCCGCCAGCGCTTGGTAACGTGTTGTCGCTGACTCGCTGGAACTTCCAATATTGGCACAGGGATGCAGTCCAAACGGTCAACTTGACCAACGCGCTGACGATTGGACTCTACTGATCCCAGAGTGGTCTTTGGGCCTCTTTCAAGGGGCAGACGATGCAGATGTCTCGCTGTTGGTGCGGCGGTTGCGTTCCCGTGGCAGTCGACGTCGGAGGCCTGGAGATTGACCTCTTTGCACCTGTAACGACGGTGATCACCTGCACCGGCATGCCCATTAAGGTTCCGGGGCTTCTCTTCACCACCGAGACTGGTACCGGTGCGAGCATCTTGACGACCAGGGAAGCTGGCCAGATCCACATGACGCCCTGCGGACCCGCCGGCGAGCGTGCGTGTGGCCATCGGGCCCACGCAAACGTTTGCCCCAGCGGCGCACAGAGAGAGTCCGCGGCTTTCCTGCGAAATCCGCGTGCGCCGCTAGGGAGGAGGCTCTTAGGAGTCGACAGGGGCTGTTCCCTGTCGCAACCAAGGTCATCCTCCATGAAAACTCTCCTCACCCTTGCTCTGCCCACGCTGGCAACTCTATGCGTCACGGCCGCCACCACCGCCCAAACGCAACCCCGCCTGATTGGCATCACGCGCGCCATGCCGTCGCTGCAGCAACATGACATCAACAACTGCGCCCCGATCGGCCAGTGCAACCTGCCGGGCATGCCGAACGCGATGCTCTTGCCGTCGTATGCCGGCGGCACCGGCTGGGATCCGGTGCGTCCTGGCGCGTGGGTTTCAAACGGCGTCGTGCTGGCCAAGTACGGCGACCAGTGTCAGCCACTGTGCCCACCGATGCCGATTCCAACGCTTTCGCCCAACGCGTTCATCACCGGCATCGAAGTCGTCGTCGGCCTCAACCAGATCTGGATGATCGACAGCACCGGCATCCTGCACCGCTACACCAACACCTGCCCGCCGCAACCGCTCGGCAGTTGCAACACCGGCCTCGCGCAAACCGCGATCGGCAACGTCACGACCGGCCTCGCCGTTGACGAAGGTGCGGGCTTCATCTTCATCTCGTACCCAATCTTCCCGGGCGGCGGCAACATGATCGCCGTGCTGCCGATGGGCGCCCTGTGCCAGGTTTCGCAACAGTTCCCGGTGCCACCCTGCGCGATCGTAGGCATGGGGCCAATCACGGGCCTGGCCTGTGATTGGGGCAACCAACGCCTCTACGCGACGGACGGCGCGAACACCACCGCGATCAGCTACATTCCGGGTGGTGCGATGGTTGCCGTTCTCGGCGCCAACTGCTGCCCGCCGATCGTCGTGCTCGATCGCATGATTGGCCTCGCAATCCGTCCCGGTGGCGCGACCTCGGCCGGCCAACCGTGCGCGAACGGACCGTGCGCGCCGTGCCCGATGTCGCACACGCTGCGCAACGATCCGTTGCTCGGCAACGCGCAGTTCCGCCTCGGCCTAGACGACGCCCAACAAAACACGTTCGCCTTCTGCCTGCTCGGCGCAGGCCCTTGCGTCAACATCGGCCTGATTGTCCCCCCGCTGTGTGGTCCGATTCGAACGATGCCGTACATCGGTGCTCTCGGCGCCAACATCACGATGGGCGCGCCGACTCCGTGCGGTGGCACGACTTCGTTCAACCTGCCGCTACCAGTCGCGCCAGCACTTGCTGGCCAAGTGTTCAGCTCGCAATGCCTGACGGTGTGCTTCAATGCCGCCGGTGCTCTCGGCACGGGCATGAGCAACTGCTTGAGCTGGCAACTGCAGGGCAACTAGCCCGACGCGGAACCCAAAGACCCGCAACGGCCGGCTCAGCATTCATGCGCTGAGCCGGCCGTTAGTGTCTGGCGCGCCAATCGGCGTTCGCGCCACGCCGTGCTCAGATGGCCAGACGACCCGGCGCCGGCTACAGTTCGATCCATGGTTCGCACATGGTGGCTCAGCGCTCTCTTGGTCACAGCGACGCGCCCCCAGTAGTCGGAGTTCTCCATGCGACAGTACTTCCTTCACGTCATCGTTCCCTCCTTCTGCCTGGCGCTGCCCGGCTCCTTCCTGCTGGACCTGGCCAACCGCACGGTCCTGCATGGGGTCGCCCCCCGCCAGGACAGCATCCTCGAATACGTGCTGTTCGTGGCGCTCTTCCTGGGTGGATGGATACTCGTAAGCCTGCTCCTTGCCCGAAACCCGGCCGCGGCGAACTCGGAGGGTGCCTACGTCACCGGGACCGGCAACGTCGCCAAGTTCTGCAAGGTCGTGGGCACGGGCATCGTGGTGGGCGTTGCGTTCATCGTCATCTCGCGCATGCTGACCGACTCCGTCTTTGGCAGCGTCCTGGACCTGCCTCACAATGAGCTTGGGCGACTGCTTGAGATCGAGGACTTCAGCCTGGGAGTCGTCATCGCCCTGATGCTGCGACTTCACGGGTTCGGCATGCCCGAGGCGTCCAAGGACGCCTAGGTAGTCCGCTACCCTCCGCTCATGCCCGCAAAGCCTGTCACAACGACTCGCGCCATTTCATCGCTCACGATCGCGACCTGATCACAGGGTGGCTGCTATGACGCCACTAAGCATGCCTGCAGTCATAAAGCCTCTTGAACGCGACCAGACCGGCGGATTGGGAATAGGGCTCCCGGATATTTCTATATTGGGAAGCCTAACGGTTATTGAGCATCTCGCCGTCCTTCCACTCAAA
Organism: Planctomycetota bacterium; assembly: GCA_029936315.1. Classification (GTDB taxonomy): domain Bacteria; phylum Planctomycetota; class UBA1135; order UBA1135; family UBA2386. The sequence continues at coordinate 17,498 of JAPYTD010000088.1, forward strand.
CACATGCGTGCCGTTGCCCTGTTCGTCCCATAAGGTCCAAACACCATCCCGCTTGCCGAAATTGTCGCCTCCTTCTGACTCCTTCTGGCCGTTGTCGTGCCAGAAGGTCCACTCGCCATGCATCTGGTC
>JAPYTD010000166.1 GCA_029936315.1 Planctomycetota bacterium
GCGCTGCTCCCCGGTGAGGCATGGCGGCGGCTGAATCGGTGGAGGCGGTGGCGGATACCAGCGCGTACTCGGATCGAACTCGCAGCTCAGCGGAAGCAACAGGGCGACGCCTACGGCGGAGAGCAGTCGTTTCATGGCGACGTGATCAATGGTGCGCGGAGAAGATGTCGAGCGCGTAAGAACTCATGCCGGCGGGACGCAGGTTGCGGTAGCGGAGCTTGTCGTAGTCAAAATCGTCGATCCGCGCGGCGTAGATCTGAATGGACAGCGCGCCGGTTGGCAAGCTGGCGAGTTCGAAGCCGCTCAAGTCCGGGAGCTTGACCTTGGGCTCCGCGTGGGGCGCCGCCACCGTCCAGTGCATGAGTCCACCGCCGGCGACGATGTCGTAAACCGTGAGATGTGCGGGTAATGCTCCGGGGAGGAAGCTGCTCTCGAGATCTCGGTCATTCCACGCGCCGCCCACGATAGGCGTGGACAGCGTAGGCAAGGCGACAAAGTCGGTCAGCACGACGGGTTGGCTGGTGGTGGTCGTGGTGGCCGCACCAACGACCGACATGGGCGCGACAGATTCGGGGCTCGTCACGGCCGCGACGTTGAGGTGGTACCGTGATCCGGTGAGGATCCCGTCGAGTGGCGGAAGGCCAATGAACTTCACATCGCCGGCGAGCGGTAGAAGGGGGGACTTCTGCATGCCAGGCAAAATGGCGTAGCGGCCCTGGGCAATCTCCACGGCGAGGGAAGCATCGAGACGATCGGGGCCTTTCGATGCAGGTGGTGGCGGTGTGGCTTGAAGGGTGAGCCCCTGATCGAGGGCGATGTCCATGTTGATGATCACCGATTTGGTGACCTTGGCGGGAAAAACAGCGACCCCCTGAACCAGGCCAAAGGCGTAGGCGCTAAAGTGGTTTGTCTGCGTGTTCAAGAGCCCTGCTACAGCGTACAGCGTGTGGTTTCCCGGATAGGAGGGGAGCTTGAAGCCAAACCCGATCGTGCCCTTCGACTGTTCGTCGACGGTGTAGGTCGATGACGGGATCGTAAACTCTTTCGTGGGGTAGCGTTGCGAGAACATCACGTACGCGACGCGCTTTTCGTGCGGCCCGATGGGTGAAGGGATGTTGTCCCAGTCCCCCTTCTGAAATTCTTGCGAACCCTTCCACACCAGCTCTCCGTCGATGTATCCGGCGAGGATGGGGTTGCCCCCGACGGGTGGCGGGTCGCCTTCGCTCGCACATGCTGGGGAGAGTACCGGCTCCAGGTAGACGGTCACCGTGTCAACAGCGACGTCGACGAAGGTGATGGGGCTGTGACAACGGGCGGCGACGGTGACGTTCACCGCGTCGGTGAGGGTCTTGTCGTTGAGCACGACTCCACCCGTGGAGCCTGTCTGTGCGTAGAGGCCCGTGTTGACGTCTTCGCCGACGATCACATGGGCGCCCGGGAGCGCGTCACCGGTGAAATCGTCGTACGCAAAGACCTGGAGCTGCCCTGATAGTGCTGGGCCGCTAAGCCCCCCTTTGTATCCGTCTGTACTGTCTTGATAGGTGTACGCATCGAAGGCGGTCACGATCTGCGCCGCATGGTTCACGCTGATCGTCTTGGTGCCCGGTGTACCTTGCGGGACTGTGCACTGAAGCTGAGTGGGGCCAATCACGTCGAGCGTCGTGCAAGGCTTGCCGTCGATCTGTGCGGTGGTGGTGCCATCCCAGCTCGTCTCGTGGCCGTAGATGTCGATCACCGTGCCGCCTGCGACGGGTCCCGTATCAGGCACGGCGTACAGCGCGACGTAGGAGTAGGCCTCCACCAGGCTTCGATACGTCGACTCGTCGTCTCCGTTCTGCACATGAACGTCCACGACTCCGGGAACGCCCGCTGGTACCTTCACCTGAGCGCGCGTCGGATCGATGGGTGTGATCTCTGTGAGTTCGGTTTCACCGAACCAGACCCGTAAATTGCTCTTGAAGCCTCGTCCGTGGACAACCGCTTGATTGTCGCCGGTGAACGGGCCGTGGGAGGGCACGACGCCGATGACTGCGTGCGGATCGGAGTCGTCCGGCCCGCTCGTGACGCCGGTGCTGCTGCTCACCTGGCTGCCGCTGAAGGAATCCCCGCCGCTGCCTTCCGACTCGCGGTGGATCCCTTCGGGGGCGCTGGCGATACAGCCGTAGCCGAGGCTCAGCACCACACCGAGCGGAAGCAGCCAGCGGCGCACAGGGCCGAAGGAAAGCGGAAGCATGTCTGGAGAATACGATCAAACGAGGATTGGCGCACGTGCCGGATCACTCGGTGGCTGTTCGGAGCCTTCTCGGAGCCAACTTGCCGCCATACCCCAGCGGACCATGAGCTCGAGGCTGGCTCGCTTGCGATTCTCTGGCCGCGGAGCGGGGGGGCTGTTTTTGGGGGTGGGCGGCGCCTCTGCGGACAGGGCGGTCGCCCCTACACAGCAGGGGCATCCGAAGGGGCAATCGCAGCATGCGATGAGCTGTGCGGCCTGCTGGAGCAAAGGCTCGGCCTGCTCGTGTATTCTCTCGGCCAGCCCGACTCCTCCGGGAACGCTGTCGTACAGGTAGGCCGTCGCGTCGAAGAAGGCCTGGGCGGCGTCCTCGTGGTCCCGCGGCGGGTGATCGCCAACGCTGGAGCGGATATCTCGTGGATCGGACATCAAGGCTAGGGTGGCGACGAGTTGAAGCGCCTGGGTGATTCCACGAAGGCCCTCGATCGCTCGTGCTCGCCCCATTTTCTCGCAGATGCGTGCGGGGACCGTGAGCCAGAAGCTCGTGGTGTGCATCTGGATCTCAGGCAGGCGGACATCGCCATAACCGCTGTTCTCGTGCGTGTGAAACTTGATCTTCTTGTAGCCGACGACCTTCTCGATGAC
>JAPYTD010000089.1:0-7343 GCA_029936315.1 Planctomycetota bacterium
AAGCTGGCGGTTGGCTGATCCTGCGCAATGGCGAGACCAAGATCGGTTTGTTCCAAGGCATGTTCCCGACCAACATCATGACCTTCAATCCGGGGTGGGATGGCAACGCGGAGGCGTTGGCGGAGTTCGTCGATGTGCGCGATATCCAGGCGAAGCTGGAAGGCAATGGCATCAAGTTGACGAAGCGGGCCGCTGATGGTGGCATCAGGCCCGACAGCATCACGATGACCGATCCCGACGGCAACGTGATCCTGATCGATCAACACGTGCCTCGCGGCAAGTAGGCCCGAGCTAACATCCGCCCGAGCTAAACTAGGCCGCTACTCAATCAGGCCATCGGTGCGCAATCGCGCTGCCAACTCTCGCTGGTAGGCTGCGTGCGCCGTCGCATCTTCGCGCGCCCGTTCGCTATAGAAGATGAACCCCAGCGCCCGGCGTTGCCGGTCGGCAGTCTGGTTGTGGTCTGCGCGGTGAATCGTCATCGCGTGATGCACGAGCAAGTCGCCGGGGTGCGCTGGGCAAGCGACTTCGTGCTCGCTATCGATTGCCTGCGGGTAGTCGGTGATGCCGCGGCTGAACCCAAGCGTGCCGGTGCTGGCGTGTTCGCGCATTCCGCGACGATGAGAGCCGCGTGAGTAGCGCACGCAGCCGTTTTTCTCATCAACGTCATCGAGCGCCAGCCACATGGTCACGGCTTCGCACGGGTCGAGCATGAAGTAGTGGCCGTCCTGATGCGGCGGCGTTGGCTTGCCGATGCCAGGTGGCTTGTTGAAATACTGGATGTTGCGCGGGATCGCCGGGGCACCGAGTAGTTGTGCGGCGATCTCCGGAAGGCGTCCATGCGATGCCAGTCGGGCAAACCAGGCATCATGTTCGCCGAGTTGCTGGATCTGCTTGAGCGTCGCTTGGTTGCCGCGCTCCTCGTAGAAAACGTGTTCACTCGGCAACTGCGGCAGAACGTTCTCGAGGAAGCGAGCTACGTTTTGCAGGAGCTCATCCAGATCGGCGCCTTGGAACAAGCCTGGCAAAGTGACGAACCCGTTGTCTTGGAAGTCCTGCATGAATCGCTCGCGCTACTAGAACGCAGAGCGGGGCGTGAGTCACCAGGCTCGGATTACTGGGAATGCGCCTGGGGGCTAGTGTCTCGCCTGATCTTCCGAGTGACGAACACGGCAAGCTGTTGTGCGATGTCGACCTCGGCCCGCACACGCTGGTGCCGTGCTGGTTGGTCGGACAGCGTGCCAAGCGGCAGCACTTGAGGGAGCAGGCTCCGGTGGAATAGCGGGGTTCGCGGTCTCGCAGCTCGTTGAGAAAGGAGTAGTTGCCGATGCGAAGAGGGGTCGGCGACGGCACGAACGACCTCAAAAGAATCGCCGCCGATCCCGCGCAAATTTGGTCGCAGCCACAGATGTCATGGCGCAGCGCGTCACCCAAAAAGCGCCCATGCCAATGCGGTTTGGCGAACGGTTCGTTGCAGCTCCCTAGACAAGCACTGCGTTTGCCCTACACCGTGCCTCGCTGTTACTGCGTCGGGGCGTCAGCGATATAGATCCATGCTGCATGGTGGCTACATTTTTCGCTGGAGACCCATGAGACACCTCGCCGCATTGTTAGTTCTAGTCGCCGTTCTGGTTGTTCCTGCTATTGCGCAGACGCCGGACTGGGCGCAGGTCACGACTGCCAGCAGTCCGAGTGATCGCGCATACCACGAGATGGTCTACGACAGCGCGCGGGGGAAGGTCGTTTTGTTTGGCGGCCGCCCCGAGTACTGCTCGAACGTCTCCAACGAGACGTGGGAGTATGACGGCGTCAACTGGACGCAGGTCACGACTGCCAGCAGTCCGAGTGGTCGCTCTAGCCACGCGATGGTCTACGACAGCGTGCGGGGGAAGGTCGTTTTGTTTGGCGGAAGCGACAGCGGCTGCGACGGCCTCAACGACACGTGGGAATACGACGGCGTCAACTGGACGCAGGTCACGACTGCCAGCAGTCCGAGTGCTCGCGATTACCACGCGATGGTCTACGACAGCGTGCGGGGGAAGGTCGTTATGTTTGGCGGCAACGATGGTAACGGCGGCTACTTCAACGACACGTGGGAGTATGACGGCGTGGATTGGACGGAGGTCACGACTGCCAACAGTCCGGGTGATCGCTATGGCCACGCGATGGCCTACGACAGCGTGCGTGGCAAGGTCGTTATGTTTGGCGGTTCCGTCGGCAGCGGCGGCTACTTCAACGACACGTGGGAGTATGACGGCGTCAACTGGACACAGGTCACGAGTGCCAGCAGTCCGAGTGCTCGCTATCAACCCACGATGGTCTACGACAGCGTGCGGGGGAAGGTCGTTATGTTTGGGGGCTACTACTGGAACAACGGCCACGTCTTCTATGACGAGACGTGGGAGTATGACGGCGTCAACTGGACGCAGGTTGCGACTGTCAGCAACCCGGATGGGCGCAATGGCCACAAGATGGCCTACGACAGCGTGCGGGGGAAGGTCGTCATGTTTGGCGGATTCGACAGTAGCTATTCCTACCTCAACGACACGTGGGAGTATGACGGCGGTAGCCTCGCGCAGTACCCGCTCGCCTGCTTCGAGTTTGACAACAACAGCGTCGCAAGCTCGCAGCCGACGATCGCAACGGTTTCGGATCTCGACATCTCCAATGAGTTCATGTTCGGCGGCCCGGCAGGCGAATCCTGGCTGTGCCTGACAACGCAGTGGAACGCATCCGGAGGCACGATCTCATTTACGGTAACCCCCAACTCCGGCGAATCGATCGACTACTCAGCCTTCGAGTGGTCGGCTGTGACAACCGACCCCTCCACAAGTGACTCGGTTACTGCAATGACCCTGTATGCAAACGGCGTCACGGTCGGTGGAGTGGATCCATTGACCCACAACACGGTGCACACAATCGATTTGTCGAGCATGCCTGGGCTGGCTGGGGCAAGTGGCCCTGTTACGTTTGTCATGGACTTTGTGGGCAACCCATCTGGTGCGGGCGCCTACGAGATGGGATACATCAAGTTGTTGACCACTTCGTGCGTCCTGGCCATAGACAATGTTGCTCCAGCTGCACTGCCGGTCGTCACCAGTGAGTGTTTCACGCTAACCGGCGACTGCTTCGATCAGGTTACCGAAGTGCAGTGGCAAGGCGCGGCGTTGCCACAGTGCACTCCGGCCAATTGGGGCCAAGGCTGCTACACGATTGTCGACCCACATACGATTCGGGTCTGCCCGCCCTTGTGCGTGGCCGTCAACACCTACGAGATCAAGCTGCTCCGCGGCGCGGAGATGGTGCAGCACAGTGTGCAGATGGTCCTGTCGGTCGACGGTCAGCTCGCGTGTCCCGCCACTCACCCCACTGGAACCGACCTATGCCTGGCAGTCAGCACAGGTCAGCTGCCGCAGCCGAATGCGGTATTCGTGATCCTGTCGCCTTCCGGCTTGCCGTCCATCATCCCTGGCTTCCTGGAGATGCAGCTCGGCAACATGCTGACACAGTATGCGTGTGGAGCAGCACACCTCAGCGAATGCTTCCAAGACTGCTACTCGATCCCAGCAGGCCTTGCCGGCCAAACCTGGTACTTCCAGTCCGTCGTTTGGAACCCGTACCAGACCGTTCTGCCGCTGCCGGTAACGAACCTCTGCAGCACGACCTTCTACTAAGTTCGGGCCACGGGATGAGCCGCTAGGCCGCAAGTTTCGCACTCGGGAAACCCTCGCGGCGGCGGCTATCGGCGCAAACTGCAGACCACTCATTTGCCATTGGAGGAATAGGTAATTCAAAGTGCAGCTCCAACCAGCCACACGCCCCACAGCCAGGATCCACACTCCACGACACCGCTCCCCCAGCGGATGAGACGACGCGACTCAGCCAAGGGTTCGACGAATCGGCGCCGCATCCGCTAGCGGCGCCGATTCGCCTCACTTGGCCAATGCAGAACCGAAGTGGTCGTAGTATTCGGCAACGCCCGCGACCCCATTGGCGCCCTGCTGCCATACCTGGCTACCCGTAGAGACCAATCCCGGCACCCCATACTGCCCCTGCAGCACGTGCATGACGCCGGCATAGATTTCGACAAAGCCGTTGGGCAGCATGACGCCCTTCATCGGAACGCCAATCATCAGATCTGCACACCCGTCGCCGTTGACGTCGCCGGAAGCCAGCGCCTGGTGCACATCAGGGTGGTCACCAGAGCCGCCGAAGCGACGGCCCGTTGGAATACGTTTTCGAACATCTGTGTCATCGGTCTGTCCTCGCTCATCGGTGTTGCGACCACTTCCCGCGATGCATGCCACCGCGGCGCGATCAGGCCACGCCTCGTCAAATGCAGACCCCGCTCAAACCGGACGCCCCCGTTTGCAATAACGCAACCTCAAGCAGAGGACACCGCGCGCGCGTGGCACATGTAGTGTGGGTCGCGGAACTCGCCAGACCCCGGGACCGCGGCGGCGTCGACGGGGCCCGGTGCGTCCCGCAGCGCAGCCTGCACTGCCTCGACCGGCCGGTCCGCGAGCACGAAGCGCCGCCCCTCCCCGATCGGCGCAAAGCCGCAGCACTGGAGCATGTCTCGCAGGCAGGCCGGGCTCATCTGCCAGAAGTTGCACTGCCTGGCGCTGCCGACGAAACGCGCCAGCGGCTCTCCGTCCGCGTCCCCGAGGTTCGGGGGGGACGAGATCGAAATGACGAGCACTCCGTCGTCTCGGCATACCGCGCGCATCCGATGAAGCGCGAGCACGGGGTCGCGCACGTGCATCAGCATCGACGCGCACAAGACGAGGTCGAACGTGCCGTGACGATCGGGGTCGAGATCATAGATCGACACCTCCTCGCGCCGGACACGCCCCTGTCCAGCCGCCCCCACGGCCAGTTCGAACGCAGCACGGAGTGAGCGCTGATCGATCGCGTCGCGCTCTGCGGCGCTGCGCGTCGCTACCCAGTCTCGCGCATACGCCGGGCTCCAGTCCTTGGCCGTCCACGACGGCACGTCGACGGCGACGACCTCGTCCGCGCCGCGCTTCTCGAGATCGAGCGCGAAGAAGCCGTTCCCGCACCCGACGTCGAGCGCTCGCATGCCGCTCATGTCGTCGGGCAGCTCGTATTCCCGCACATACTCCGCCATGCAAAACGGCCCGGGGGTCACGACGCCGTCGCCCAGGTCGATCGCGTGATACCACCCCTGGATGGCGGCGACCCGTCGCTCAAGCTCCTGCCGTTGTTCTGCGTTACGAGGCACAGGCGTGAGTGTGCAGCCTCACAGATCCTGGCTCAACAAGGTTGACCATGTCGTGGCAACGCACGGTGCCGTCGAGCCATCTCGCGTAGCCCTGAGAGGGCAGGCTCATGGGGAAGACGGCCCGGGATTGCGGTGGGCTGTCGGCGGGTTGCCGGAGGCGTCGTGGGTCGGGATCGCCGAGCAAGTTCGTCCTCGACCCCGCGACACCAAACGGGCCAGAGGCATCACTTCTTCACGTTGCGAGTGTAGGCGATTCAACGTGCTGTCCGGACCACCTGAACCCGACCTCCGCCCCAAGCATTCCTCCCGGATTCCCCACCACCAGCCACACCGCTTCCCCACCACAACCTCCCAGACCGCCGCAGCCTCACCCCATCACGCCCCAAACCACTCCTGCTCACCACCAGGCGGAGCACGCGCCGGCGCCAACTCCGGCACATCGAACGACAGCCCCATCGCCCGCAACATCGGTGCATCCTGGTGCAGGCTCTGGACGCCCCTTCGCGCGGTCGCACTTCCGGGTTAACATCGGCGGCATCCGACAATCCCTATGTTTGCCAAGCATTTCGTCTACGCATCTATCGGTATCTGCGCCGTCGCTGCACTCGCGCTGACCGAAGCCCCGGTGCTTCCGCACGGAACCGTCGTCACCCCGATGAGTCGCGTCTACCGCGTCTACCAGAGCAACCCGCAGAACCCAAACTTCGCACTCGCGGCCAACGCGGTCGCGATCGATGGCACGCTGTCCTACTACACGTGGAATGAGGTCTCGCGCAACATCCCGCAAGCTGTGCAAGCGGGACTGCCTGCTGGCTTCGACTACTCGCCGTGGATCCCCGATGGCGAACTTGCAAGCGCTGGGCGCACGGATCCCAACTCGACGCAATACCCGAGAACCTATGCTGGCCTGGATCAGGTCAGTGGCGACTGGCCAAAGACGTCGGTCAGTGCGGGGGAAACAATCAACGTTTCGTTCTTGGTTACGGCGATCCACAACCCCAGCGTCTGGGACGTTTGGATGACCACGCCAGACTGGGATCCCACGACGTCTCTGCGCTGGTCGCACATGGAATACCTCGACCGGCCGACTCCTACGCTGACGGGGCAGCACTTCGACTTCAACCTAACGATTCCGAGCAACCGTTCGGGGCACCATGTCTTGTGGATCGCATGGCAACGTGATGACCCGGCTGGTGAAGTGTTCATCTCCACCTCGGACTTGCTGGTTCGGCCGGCCAATGATAACTGCGGTGATGCCGCGATCATGGCGCTTGGCAATAACGGCACGTTCGACCTCGAGGCCGCGACTCCATCGTCGCCGGTCGCAAGCTGCTCGAATGCTAGTGATCCAGATGTTTGGTTCCGCTACACGGCGCAGTGTTCGGGAACCCTGCGCGTGGATACGTGCGCGAGTGTTGGCGTGACGGACACGTCCGTGTCAATCTGGTCGGGCGCTTGCGGTTCGTTGGCCGAGATCGGTTGTGATGACAACGGCTGCGGCGTGCACAGCGCCGCGACCGCGCCGGTCGTGACCGGGGCGGACTATTGGTTCAAGGTCGCTGCGCCGGTTGGGCCCGATACGACATTTGATCTATCGGTATCGTACGACAACAACACCGGCAGCTTTGCTACTACGACGGTTGGCTGTGGCGCTGCGACGGTAGCGGCCAGTGGCGCCCCGAACATCGGCGGGATCGTCGAATACTCAGTGCAGGGTGGCGCGGGCCTCGTGCAAGCGATAGCGCTTGGTTTTGCACCGACCGCAGTTCCGGTTTGCTCGGGCTGTACCGTTGGCACGACGACGGACGCGATGTTGCCGGGGCAGTTCACTTTCACGATTCCATGCGACAGCGCGCTGATTGGTTTTCAGTGGTGGCTGCAGGGCATTGACGCCTTCTCGACGACCGGCGGTTGCAATCTCGGTGGCGGCGTGGACTTCACGTTGACCGATACGATTCGAACGCTTGTCGGTAGCTGAGCCCTCATGGCCGTGCGACGCCCACCGGCCCGGTGCGCGGACTAGGCCCACACGCGCCAACGTCGCCCGCCTCGTGCCCGCACAACGTCACAGCCGAGTCCATCGAGACCGCCAACCCCC
>JAPYTD010000089.1:7443-17472 GCA_029936315.1 Planctomycetota bacterium
CGCTGTTGGCGGCGATGATCGCCCTGCATGGCCGCCGACTAGCAGCTAGGCGCACCGCGTACACAGCAGTATTTCGGGTTGGAAGCGAAGTCGATCAACACCGATCGCGCGCTTACACACCTGACAACTGCCAAAGTCGACGTCATCGATCAACCGCAGGGCGTAGCGTGCACGCACTAGTTGCTGCTGCTCGCGCGACAATCCGGCGAGAGCCATCTGCTGCATCTGGATCGCATCCATACGCGACAATCGCCCAATCGGCTCATCGAGTTGCACCGGCTTGCTTTGGTCACCGGTCGTCTTCAGGCGCTCTTCGAGTTCGACGACGAGCTCTTCAAGCAAGCGCTTGATCTCCGCGCGCTCTTGGGGGGACAGATGCATGACTGCGCATTGTAGCGCGTCCGCGCTAGCCAATTGCGCTTTGGTCTTGGCGGCTCTTGGTCCATCCCCTCCGGCTTTCGCCGCATGCGCCACACAAGCACAGGGACCCGGATCCGCCCCCGGCGACGAATTGCTGGCCGCATGCCAGCACCGCTAGCCAGATTCCGGCCTGTGGCACCCCGCCGTTTCGCCCCTTTCCAACCGTGCCAGCTTGTGCCAGACCGTGCCCCCTAGTGCCACGTTGTGCCCGAACCCATTGCACACTCCATTGCACACTCGCACCCGCTAACTCTCAAAACCGCCCCTAGACCCCTAGAAACGCCTCTAAAGGTGGTAGGCCCTGCAGGACTCGAAGACGCAGCCACCGGTTGTGCCAGGCTGTGCCACGTTGTGCCAGGTTGTGCCTAGGTGTGCCACACGTCGGCGGTTGTGCGAGCATTTGCGCGTCGCGGTTGTGCCAGGTTGTGCCAGGTTGTGCCAGGTTGTGCCCGAGAGCATTGCACACTCCGTTGCACACTCTGGCTTGGCGGTGTTCGCCCGAACGTTTTGCGACAGGCGGACTGTGGCGTCAGCGCATGACGGTGCCGCCGGGCGCGCCCAGTACGATCGTCGCCCCGAGCAGCGCAATACCCTGCCATCGGTAGCTTTGGCCGAACAGAACGGGCGAAGGTGGTAGGGCCACGGTCCAAGTCAGGCTGCCGTTTTGGATGCCTGCCAGCGGAGTGCAGAGACTCAGCGGGTCAAGCCACAGATCGCCGAGCACCGCCGGGATCGCCGTGCGATCGCCGGGTGAACCGAACAGCAGACCTGACAACGAGCCGAGCGGCGAGCGCACGGTAAGCGACAGCGACTGACTTGATGCGGCGACGTCAACACTCGGCAACTGCAGGTGGGTGACCGTGGCGGTGCCGTCGATCGCCGGCGAGAAGTTTAGCGGAAAGACGAACGTAGTACCCGTTGACTGCACTGGCGGCAGCGTCGTGAAGTTGCCGCTCGTGACCAAGGTATCGTCGCCAGCCATCGTGACGAAGCTCGCGACTGACGCCAGCGCGCGAGTTCCCGGCATGTTGGGCTCCCAGCCGCCGAGGTGCCACGCCGCATTGCCGCCGCCCACGAAGGTGTCAACGCAATGCACGACCGCATCGTTGATCTGCATCGCGTGCGTCGAGGGGCGCCCGTGTTCGTAGTCCGCCGAACGTCCGATCAGCGTGCAGCGATCGAAGACGACCGTGCTGTCGGCTATCTGCATCGGTGTCGTCGCCGTCAACTCCACGCGCGACCAGAACACGTCGTCGCTGCGCAGGATCGTCACCGGCGAGTTACTGTTCGGCAGGTCCTGCACGACGACGCGGCCTGCGCAATCGATGATCACCAGTCCCGGTGGCGGCAACCCCGCGCCCCACCAGGTCGTCAGTTGGCAGTTTGCCAGCACCAGCTCCTTGCCGGCTGGCAATTGCACCTCCAGGCCGCCACCGTTGACAAAAAGGAACTGGGTCGCGTCACCCTGCACGTTGCCGATGATGCGCAGCGACTTGTCGATGACGAGGTTGCCAAGCATCGCTTCGCTGGCGTGTTGCACTTCGATGATGTCGCCATCGGCGGCGACCGCGACAGCGGCGGCAAGATTTGGTAACGCGCCGGGATTGCCGCTGTCGACGATCCACGTTGCCTGGCCGGCTAGGCTGACAGCTAGCAGCGGCAGCACGATCAGGTGAATGCGCATTTGGGTGATTCTAAGGCTTTGCGCAGACATTCGCGTGGCAATTGCTAGCAGTCCGTTGCAAAGCGTTGCGCCAGGTTGCGTCCGAGAGCATTGCACACTCTGTTGCACACTCTGGCCAGTGTCGTCGCTCCGGCCAGGTTTACCGCCGCCAGCATGGCCACGAACACATGCTGGCTATCCCGAGCAAACGGCAGCTAGCGCGGTGGCAGTTGCAGCCGGATCGGCGCAGCGTCTCGCCCCGTGGCCTTCACGATTCCGATCGGAATGGCAGGGCCGAAGATTGCCTGGCCATTCGGGTGCGTGCCAGTTTGCTGCAGGTAGTGCGCCGTCAGACTGTCGCCTCGCAGCACGTGCTCGATCGTTGCGAGTCCAGCTTCGTCGAGGCTCGCGCCCCCGATCCAGCCGGCACGACGCATTTGTAGAACTCCGGGGGCTGGAATAGTGCCGTCATGGGCGACGACACGCACTCGTACGGCAACGTGGTCAGATGTGAAGTGGATCTGGGTCGTTTCGAGTGCGCGAATGGTGAACTCTCCCAGGGGCAGGCTACCCTTGCCGAGCAGCACCCGCGTCGCGAAGTAGCGTGCCGGCGGCAGCCTGGCGGAAAAGCCCCCCTCCTTATTCGGACGCAGGTTGGCAGAGATGCCCTGTGGCATGGCAGCGGTGGTCGCCGCCACCGGACGAACCCGGATGATGGTGTCTTGCGTGAGGTCGGCTTGCGCGAGGGATGCCTCGAGCTTGCCAGGCATCCAACCGGTCAAGTCGACGTCGAGAATGCGCAGCTCTTGCTCGGCAAGGCTTTGCACCTCCGGCAAGACGACTTGGATCATGCCAAGTCCTGACAACGGATGACCCGCAGGTTCGTCGAAGTGGCGCAGGCTGTAGCAGACGCGGACTTCCCAGTCGCCGGCAGTCAGCCCATCGATGCGCACCCAGCCATGCTCGTCCAGAGGCAAGGGCGGCCCGAACATCGCGCCGCCAGGCGGGCGCATCTGATTGTTGCGGATGTTGCGCAGACGAACTCCGGTTGCGTACCGAGCCCACATCTCGGAATTAACGTGATCCGTGTTGGCAGGCCGTTCGAGCTGCAGGCGTTGCAGTGCTTCGGCGGGCAGCAGTCTGACGAGGATCGCGCCGCCACTGGTAACGGTTTCGATCTTCTCTACCGGCTGTTCGCCAGGCTCGACACTCCAAGGTTGCTTCACGATCGGGGTGTGACCCGGGCCGAGCAGGCGCAGGGCCAACGGCTCGCCGGGCGGAACGCGCAGTTGCAGTTGGCCCAACGAGTCGGTCTGGCCGGTCTGCAGCAACAGGGCCCGCCCCCCTGAGAAGGCGATGATGAGCGGGGACTCGTTGTTGGCCTTTGCCATCATCTGGTCACTCGGCACCGCCCGCGTGCGCACCGTTACATCGCCGTGCCCTGGCCATGGCCGCAGCAATTCAACCCTTGCGCCGGCAATGGGCGTGTGGGTTCGTTTCAACACGACCCGCAAGGCGACCTCGACAGGTTGTGCCAAGCGGACCTGCACCATGCGCTCGCCGCCTTCTTCCGTGATGTCGTTGGCATCGAACCAGGTGCTTGGGAAGTATGCGTCAGTAGTGGTTTCGACTACGAAGTTGGCCTCATCGAACATGGCACGCGACACCACCAATCGCCCGTTGGGGTGTTCGCCCGCGTGATGCAGGGGTGCTTGTTTGGCGAGCACGTTCAGCTTGGCTGAGCGATGTTGCCGCAATCCATAGCCGGTGATTGGCGCACCAGTCCGGTCATCTAGAACCTGGATGACGACCTGCTCGGCTGTTGCCGTGGTCGGTTGCACTGTCACAAGTGGAGCCGGCGATCGTTGCGGTTGGCTAGTCGCTACGGCCTCGCCTGCTGTGTTCGGGGTGGCGACGACGAGCCGGGGCTGGTGCGGCCGCCCGACATCGTCGGTTGAACCCGGCGGCCTGATAAACAGCAGCAGGCCGGCGGCGACCACAGTGATCACAACCGCGACGGTAAGCGCCAACTTGGCTCCATTTGCCATGACAAAAACTCCTCTGATAACAGCCCCGGTGGTGACCGGGCGCGCCACGCCGACCGCGCCGACCAACGCGAGCCGCCAATCGTCACGACTACCGTCGGCTTCGAGGCGTTGCCGCAACATCGCGAGGCCGCGCTTGATCCGGGTCTTGACCGTCTCGACCGACAAGCCGGCGTTCGCGGCGATCGCCGCCGGCCGCAGTTCGTCGAAAAACCGTTGCAGGAGCGTGGCGCGGTAGGGTTCGGGCAGAGCCACCAGGGCTCGTGTCAGCCGTTCGATGGTCTCGTGCCGCGTCAGTTCGTGGTCGGTAGTGTTGGTCGGTTCGGGCGTGGCCGCCGCGCGCTCGCGGCGCATGCGCCTGGCATCCGTCCGCCGCCTCGAACTCGCGAGCCGCTCAAGGATTGTCCTCAACCAGCCCCCGAGTCCGGCCGGTCGTCGCGGCGGTGAACGCAGCGCAGCAAGCGCCGTATCCTGCACGAGATCGTCGACGTCGCAGGGAGCGACGAGGGCGCGAGCCATGCCGCGCAGCGCAGAAGCGTGCTTGGCGAGTTCATGCTCGAGGGTGTCGGTCATAGACGGGCGGTGCTTCGTGACGGTTGTAACACGCCACGAGATGGCGATCGGGTTCAGTCAAGGCGTCGATTTGTGGCATCTTGGCGCAGCGGCGAGCCAATCGCTGTTGGCGCCGATGATCGCCCTGCATGGCCGCCGAATCACCCCGGCAGCAGTAGCGCGGGACGCGGCAAGCCGGCTGATCCAAGGCGTTCTCACCGCTTTGTATTTCCCGCCTGAACCAAGAGTATGCCGCGCCGAGAATCGACTACCATCCCCGCATAGCGCGCCTTCCTGATCAAGAAAACGCCTCTCCGCACGCCACCTGTGAGGGCACCGAGCGCACTCTGATCAGCATTCTGCGCTGCGATGGATGCGAACCTGTCCTTGTCCGACATTCCGTTAAACTCGTAGGCCGCGTTTACGCCATCACCCAGATTTGCAATCTCGCAATACTCACGAGCACTCTTTAGTGCTTCAAATCTGCTGATCTCAATCACCATAACAACGTCCACGATCTTGCCACTCGGCAACCCCAACGTGTCGTGAGTGATTACAATAAATCCCTCTGGCGACGATGGCCAAATGCTGTTGACGGCACCTGGATCTAACAGCAAATACTCATCTTCACTGAGCAGCTCCATCTGTGCCCTACGGGTCTCGACAAGGCACGCCATCCGCGCTTCGCGAAGGATGTCTTTGCCGTCCGACTTTGCTTCGCGGAGATGTTCGCTTGCGCGAGCCATACTGCGACTCAAGCTATCCCTCACATCCCCCTTCATTTGGGATGGAAGCGCACCGTAGCTGGCAACCGAAACGGCTGAGTTCGGAATCTGCCCTTCAGCCAGCGCGGGGACCACTTCAATGCGCTGCGGGGTTCGCAGATGCTCAAACTCCTTCACAGAATCCGAGCCCACGAGGACGTTCTCTTGTCCTGAGCGACCTGCACCTGTCTCGCTTGATACGACCGGGGTGGGGCCACCGCCGGACACACCCCACGCCACGGCGGCTAAGGCCGCAATAGGCAATACCACGAGCAAAACAGTAGAGACCTTCATGACGCTTGATTCATGGGTCATTGACGACGGGATGATCCAACGGCGGTTGGCCCCATCCGAATCCGCACTACTAGAGTCGCGCCCAAACGAGATGCAGTCAACCCGCGCCCTCCCGCGCTCGCTCAGGACATCCAAAAACTCGCGCGACCTTCGTAGCAGCTCCGGCGATCGCTGTTGGCGCCGATGATCGCCCTGCATGGCCGCCGACTAGCAGCTAGGCGGACGGCTACGCAAGCGGAACATTCATCATCAACGGGAGGACGCCAAACCCTGAAAGAAACGCGCCTCCAAGCGCCACCAACCCGAAAGCGCGCTCCCCCTTTGCTAGCGCACTGACGCACAACCCGCCGCTGTACATCGCAGACACCGCCACACCCAATAGCAACGGTAGATAGACGACCATGAAGTCATGCCTCAACTCCCTATCGCTTCGCACAACGATGCTGACCACCCCCACAATTATTGGCACTAGCCACACTAACACAGCTCGACGGTGCGTACAATCACACGACTCATGACGCGCCACCGCGTGTGCCAGGACAGCAAGCAACGCGGAGGACACACCGTACAAAGCAAGAACCCAATCAATCATGCCGCACCGGTTGCACTCGCAGTCTATTGCGCCCGAAAGCTTAGCCGCGCAACCATCGTAGCAGCTACGGCGATCGCTGTTGGCGCCGATGATCGCCCTGCATGGCCGCCGGCTACGAACGCGCTACCGGTCCGGCTACTCGGCCGAAACCGTCAACGACTCATTGGTCATCGACGTGTTTCGACTGGCCAATAGGCGCCCGAATCGCGGCGGCTCACTTCTCGGACACTGCGCCGGTTCTTCACAGAGGCGTGCTCGCCTAATCGCAACTTCTGGGCCAAGCACGAAAGTGGGACCGATCTGTGATCCGTAGCGAACAAACGCTACGTCAACGGAACAACAAGCGGCGGCTGCTCAGTCACCGGCAGGAGCGGGCGGGCCGATGACTGCGACGCTTCTGACGTCCCGTTGCCGCCATCGCGTCACATTCGAGAGGTAATGCGACATATCGTCTTGCCTGACTGCTTCGCCAGACACCACGGGGTTATGATCCAAGCGTGAGGCCGCGTCGCGCGACTCTCTCCGAAACGCACCATTGCTCGGGTAACCATGACTTCGATCCAATACTTGAAGCTCGCCCCCTTTCTCGCCGTGCTCGCTTTCTCAACGTGCTCACCACTGCCAATAAGCGATGGGAACCGGCACGCGACGGAACAGGTCGCAGAGGTAAGGCCCGTCCGGCTGAACGAGGCTTCCCAATCGAATTTGCGTCCAGAAATCAACCGACCAACAAAAGCGCCGTCTTCTCGCCAAGTCGCGTCCATGGTCAGCCTGCTTTACGGGCAGTTGAAGACCCTCGGTGCAACCGATGAGCCAAAACAGGTTCTGGTTCAGATCGACCAACTGGAAAAGGACCTCAGCCGGATTCGCGCCGCCGCTTGGGAAGCAGTCAATCGTGGGGAGCTTCTCCACGTAGAAGCAGCGAGTGATCGGGGTGCGGCTGCTCCAATAGCGAACTTCACTCAGGTCCTTTTACGGTCATTCTGAAACCGGGGAATCCGGCGAATCGATCGCGCATTTGATACACTTCACCCGTCGAGCCTGACATCCAAGCACACCTCCAAGCGGCTCCCTACTCCGCATGAGGCAATCGCTTGGATACGTCACACCCGCAGGTCGAGACAGTTGAGATCGGCCGCCTGTTCTGTAGCCCGACCAACCCACGTCTGAATGACCAGGCCGTGCCGCACGTCGCGTCGAGCTTGCGGCGGTTCGGCTGGCAACAGCCCATCGTCGCCAAGCGCAGCGGTGAGGTAATCGCTGGCAACACGCGCCTCAAGGCTGCACAGGAGCTTGGCATGGATCAGGTGCCGGTGTGGTGGTTCGACGGCTCGGACCTGGACGCGACGGCCTTCTCAATTGCTGATAACAAATCGTCAGAGCACTCGCAGTGGGATGACCCCGCACTTGCCAAGCTGCTGCAGCAACTCAATGCCGAGGACTCCCTCGAAGGCGTCGGCTACTCCGAAGACGACCTCGATGCGCTTGTCGCTGAGCTACGTGAACAGGAAGAAGTCGACCGCGACCTCGACGACGAAGGCGCTGAGGAGCCGCCAGTCAACGCTGTGGCGCAGCTCGGCGATCTATGGGTGCTCGGTGACCATCGGTTGCTATGCGGCGACTCAACCAACCTGAAGGACGTTCACCGCGTCATGGACGGCAAGAAGGCCGCGCTCGTCGCAACCGACCCACCCTACCTAGTCAACTACGTCGGTGATCGCCCAATGGATCGCGGTAAGGACTGGTCGGACTCCTACGACGAGGTTTCGATCAAAGACCCGGATGCCTTCTTCCGCTCCGTGTTCGTCAACGTGCTCGACGTGCTTGGCCACAAGGCCGCGATCTACACTTGGCACGCGCATAAGCGCAGCGGCGACCTACAGCGCGTCTGGCGCGACTTAGGCATCCTCGACCATCAGCAGATCATTTGGGTGAAACCTGCCTCTGTCTTCGGCCGCGCATTCTGGCACTACCGGCATGAGCCATGCGTCATGGGTTGGCGCAAGGGTGACCAGCCCCAGCACGACGGAGTATGCGACGACAGCGTTTGGGAAGTCGACTTCGACGGCAAAGCTAGGTCGAGCAACTCGGGGCATCCAACTGCGAAGCCGGTCGAGTTGTTCATCCGACCGATCAAGAAGCACACGGTGCCAGGCGACATCGTGTTCGAGCCGTTCAGCGGTAGTGGATCACAGATCATCGCTGCGGAACGAACTGGTCGTCACTGTCGAGCAATCGAGATCAGCCCGCCGTTCGTCGACGTAGCGATCAAGCGTTGGGAGAAGGCCACCGGGAACAAGGCCACCCTTAATGGCGACGGACGCACATTCGCCGAAATCGCCGATGAGAGGGAGAGCGCCTGATGCGTGCGCTCGACAAGCGTATCGGACGAGTACAGCAGGCAATCGACGCCTCACCCGTTTGCGAGCACACACTGCGCGAGGACTACGAGTGGTTCCAACGCATCGGCGAACTCCCCGACGACGATCACCTCGCCTACGAGGTAGTCATGCAAGCACTTCAAGGAGGCGAGGAGCATCAGCAACGGGACACCACGCCGTTTCACGAGCGCGAGCAGCCGCGTGAACAATGGCCACCGTCAGTGCGCGGCTTCCTATTCGACGAGGCACTGGATGCCGACAAGCAGCTACGAAACCTCGCCCGTGCGGCGATCGCTACGGAAGTGGCCTGGGGTGGCGATGTCGAAAACCCAGCCTTCGGTGCGCGCCACGGAATCCCGACCTACGGCTGCGTCGCGCTACACGTCAGCGGCTACCTACAGAGGCTCAAGGCCGCCCCCTACGAGGAACAAGCGACTCGCCTCTTCATCCGCCACGACAACATCTGCGGCCGTATCAGCACAAAGGCGGACAGTTGGTTCAGCACCTTTGGCGAAGCCATGGCGCAGTTCTGGACGAACGGTGAGCCACCGGATGACGAGCTGTTGCTGGACACGATGCTCGTCTTCCTTGAACTGCACATGCTTGGCGCGCATCGCAAGGGCACAGACGTAGCCGAGGTAATGACGCTGCTCGATACCGTGGCGCGAGCCAAGGGTGATGAGCGTGATGACTTGCTGACCAACCTGAGCGCAAAGGCGGCGGCTGGTGAACTGCCGTAGATGCATGGCGTCCGATCACGAAGGAACAACTCATGACTAAGCCCAACAGCGACCGCGACGAGAAAGGCCGGTTCGCCCGAGGCAACCCCGGTGGCCCTGGCCGCGCCAAGGGTCGAGGCTATGAACTGCAGCGTGCTGCCCAGGACGCAGTCACGCCCGAGCACGTCTCAGCCATGATGCGCCGAGCGATGCGTCTAGCCCTCGAAGGCAACCTGACTGCGATGCGGTTCGTGATGGAGCGAACGGTTGGTCGCGCACCTGAGGCACAGGCACTCCCCGAGCCCATCTCTATCGACATGCCCGAGCTGCGCACTGCGTCGGACTGCGCGACGGCCATCGACGCACTGACTGAGGCAATCTGCACCGGAGCAGTGAACCGCGAGCAAGCGACGTTGCTCATGAGCTTGGTGCAGGCTCGGTTGCGCGCTATCGAAGTTCGGGACCTGGAGGAACGGTTGATGGCGCTTGAGCAACAGACGTTGGCAGTCGAGATTGACAAGCCACCAGGTCGTCGTCGCCGGTGAGCGAGGGGAGAGCGGGGGCTGCACAGTCTGCCCGCGACGTCGCATTTGCTGACG
>JAPYTD010000090.1 GCA_029936315.1 Planctomycetota bacterium
GGGCTCGACTGCACGAACGCCGCGGCCGGCGCAGCGGCCGGAGCAGCGGCCGGAGCAGCGACTGCGACGGGCGCCGCGGCGGCGGCAGGTGTTGCCGGTGCCGATGCAGTGGCCGGTTCCGCAGCGGGTGCAGCCGCGGCGGGGGCGTCGCCACCAGCAGCGCCGGCGTCGATGACGGCGATCACACTGCCGACCGGGACCACATCGCCTTCGGCGCACTTCAACTCAGCGATCTTGCCGGTGTACGGCACGGTGATCGTCACCGTGGCCTTGTCGGTCATCACTTCGACGAACTCGTCTTCTTCTTTGACGGCCTGGCCGGAGGCGACCTTCCAGCTAACGATCTCGCCCTCGGCAATGCCTTCGCCGATGTCGGGGAGCTTGAATTCCTTGAGTGCCATAATTGGTTGCTGTGCGGGTTCGGGTGCGGTCGGGGTGTGTGCGAATGCCAGTGCTTACTTGAATACGTGCTTACCAGACGAACGTCTTCTCGATGCCTGCAGCGACGCGCTTGGGGTCCGGCATGTAGAGGTGTTCGAGGGCGTAGGGGAATGGTGTGTCAAAGCCGGCGACGCGCACGATCGGGCCTTCCATGTATTCGATGGCCTTCTCGGCGATGATGGCCGACAACTCGCCGCCGAAGCCGCCCGTCTTGGGTGCTTCGTAGACGATGACAACGCGGCCGGTCTTCTTGACCGACGCAAGGATGGTTTGCTCGTCGAGCGGCACCAGCGTGCGCAAGTCGACGATCTCACAACTGCGGCCGTGCTCTTCCATCGCGAGGTCGGCGGCCTTCTGGCAAACCGGCACCATCGCGCCGTAGCAGAGAATCGTCACGTCGGTACCTTCGCGGGCGATGCGCGCACGACCGAGTTCGACGACGTGCTCGCCGAGCGGCACCTCATCCTTGGCGTGGCGGTAGATCGCCTTCGGCTCCAAGAACATGACTGGGTCTTCGTCGCGGATCGACGCGATCAGCAAACCCTTCGCGTCAGCTGGAGTGCTCGGGATCACGACCTTCAGACCAGGCGTGTGGCAGAAGTAGGCCTCACTTGACTGGCTGTGGTAATGACCGCCACGGATGCCGCCGCCGTATGGCGAGCGGATCACCATCGGGCACGTGTATTCGCCGCCGGAGCGGTACCGCATCTTCGCGGCTTCGCTAACGATCTGGTCGAAGCCCGGGTAGATGAAGTCGAGGAATTGGATCTCGGCGATCGGGCGCAGGCCGTAGAGGGCCATGCCGACGCCGGCGCCGAGGATGCCACACTCGCTGAGCGGCGTGTCGAAGCAGCGGGCTTCGCCGAACTCTTCGTGGAGTCCGGCGGTGGTGCCGAAGACACCGCCCTTCTTGCCGACGTCTTCGCCGAACACGACCACGCGATCGTCATTCGCCATCTCGGTGCGCATGGCATCATTGATGGCCTCGAGCATCGTCATGACCTTGGTGCCGGTTGCATCCGCACCACTCTTCTTCTTGGTAGCAGTCATCTGTCTATCTCTTTGTGCTGTGGTGGGGACTACAAGGGGAAGTGGCCGATTTCGGCGCCGACGCCGCCCTTGAGCATGAGGTCGTGCAGTTCCTTTCTCTGAGCCTTCAAGCCCGGCGTCTGGTTCATGTAGACGTCGTCAAACATCGACTCGGGGCCCATCGGCGGCAGTGCTTCCGCCACCTTGGTTGCCGCCATGATCTCTTCCTTGGCGCCGACGACGCATTCCTTCTCGAACGCCTCGTTCCAGAGTTTCTTGTGCTTGAGGTAGGTCTTGAAGCGTTGGATTGGGTCCTTCTTCTGCCAGGCTTCGAACTCCTTCTTGTCGCGATAACGATCCGCGTCATCCGAGCTTGAGTGCGACGCGATGCGGTAGGTGACAGTTTCGACCAGGGTCGGGCCTTCGCCGCGCCGAGCGCGATCGATCGCCTCCTTGCAGACGCGGTAGACCGCGAGGATGTCGTTGCCGTCGACGCGCACACCGGGCATGCCGTAGGCGTCGGCCTTGATGGCCATCGACTCACTGGCCGTCTGGTTCTTGCTGGCAACCGAGATCGCCCAGCCGTTGTTTTCGCAGATGAACACGACCGGCGCCTTGTAGACCGCGGCAAAGTTGAGGCCGCTGTGGAAGTCATTGCTGCTGGTGCCACCGTCGCCACAGAACGTCATGAACACCGTGTCGTCGCCGCGCGCCTTGGCAGCCATGCCGGCACCGGCGGCGTGGGTCAGTTGCGTGCCGATCGGCGAACTGATCGAGACGAAGTTGGCCTGGCGGAAGCTGTAGTGCACCGGCATCTGGCGGCCCTTGCTGGTGTCACCTGAGTTGCCGAACCATTCCGCGATGATCTTCTCGTACGGCACGTCGCGCAGTAGCAAGATGCCGGGTTGGCGATAGGCCGGGAACAGCCAGTCGCTCGCCTTCATCGCGTAAGCCGCGCCGATGTGCGAAGCCTCCTGGCCGGTCGACTGCAGGTAGAAGCCGATGCGTCCCTGACGTTGCAGCGCGAGGCCGCGGTCGTCGAGGGCGCGCGTGGCGACCATCAACCGGTAGAGCTTCTTGAGTTCTTCCGGCGGCAAGTTCGGGTCCTTGCCCTTCTGGGCTTTGCCGTTCTTGTCGAGAATCGTCAGTAGTTCGAGGCTCATATGTTGTTGCTCTCCCCAAGTGCATGGGCCGCCGTTTCGCTCTTACTCGCTGCCGCCTCAAGCGCCTTGCGTTGGCGCAGCAAGCCGGCGATGTAGAACTCCCCAGCCTTGTAGCTCGACCGCACCAGTGGTCCGGACGCGACATACAAGAAGCCCTTCGTCATGGCGCGTTCCTTGAGTGCCTTGAAGCGCGCCGGCGACAGATGCTCGCGCACCGGCAGGTGCAGCATCGACGGCCGCAGGTATTGGCCAAACGTCACGACGTCGACGCCATGCTCGCGCAGGTCGTCCATCGTCTGTTCCACTTCACGTTCACTCTCAGACAACCCAAGCATCACCGAAGACTTGGTGACGACCTTGGGGGAGATGTCCTTGGCCATGCGCAGGGTACTCAGCGAACCGACGTAGCTGCAGCGATGGTCGCGAACCCGCGGCGTCAGACGCAGCACGGTTTCGATGTTGTGGGCGTAGACGTCGGGTTCGGCGGCGAGCACCGTTTCGATGCTGCGCCGGCGATTGTTCAGATCCTCGCGCGACGTCTTGTCGGTCGGCAACCAGTCACCGACCAGTGCTTCGACGAGCATGTCGGGCTTGCGCTGCTTGATCGCGCGGATCGTGTCGGCTACGTGCTGGGCCCCGCCATCGGGCAGGTCGTCGCGGTTGACCATGGTCAAGACGACGTACTTGAGGCCCATCGCCACCGATGCCTCGGCCACCTTGTCCGGTTCTTCGGCGTCGACCGGAACGCCCTGGCTGTGCGTCTTGACCGCGCAGAACCGGCAGCCGCGCGTGCAGGTATCGCCGAGCACCATGAATGTCGCCGTGCCGCCGTCCCAACACTCGCCCATATTGGGGCAGCGAGCCTCCTCGCAGACCGTGTGCAAACCGCGATCTCGCAGCGTCTTGGTCAGGCGCGCGACGGTCGGGCCCGATGGAATCGGGACCTTCAGCCAGTCGGGCTTCTGGCCCGGAGTGACGCGCTTGTTGTGGATCGAGGACATCAGCGGGGGCAGCCGAGCCGCGGGAGAGCGATTGGGCAGGGATGAGAGTAGGCAGAAGGCTGGATTTGCGCCAGTTTGATACCCGGGAGTATGTAACGATCCAAGGGGGAGGAGGGCGGTGAATAGGGCCCCTGGTCAGTGCGCCAAATGCCCAGGGACTGCCCGGGGTGATGGATCGTGGCACCGCAGCCGTATTTTCGGCAGAGCGAATACCTGGCTCGTCATTGCAGGAAACGCAAGGCAAACGTCAGGTGGTCGCACGTAGCGGGAGCCATCATCGATGACGGCGCGAGTACCTGGGCTTGTGGGTCAGCACGTGTTTGTGCCACTCGGCCTCCAGGTCTTCGACGTCGCAGTCAAAGGCCTGGATGAGCGACTCCCGCTGATGCACCTGCAGTTCGTGCGCGGTCGGCGTGCGTCGGCGGTTGAGGATCGGTTCCTTTAGCAGGTGCAGGAAGTTGCGTGCTTGCGAACGCTTGTGGGTCAGCAAGTAGTCCACCAGCGCCCACGACTGGATCTGTTGTTCGACGCCAAACACACCGGCGTCTTGGCGATCCATGAACGTGTCCAGAGCTTCGAAGCCACGGTTGGCAACCAGCCCGTGAACTCGCTCTTGCCATGCCCAGAACGTACTGCGCGGGTTTCTGTCGTGCTCGTTCTTGCGGTCGTACGTCGGGAACAGCGGCGTGATCTTGCGCGCGTGCCAATGGCCGAGTCCGGTGGCAACCCACGGTGGTAGTTCGTGCCCAAGCCCTCGGAAGCATGTGTAGAGGTTGTGGGCGACGTTGAAGACGACGTTTGCATGCAGCGCGTGGTCGTTGCGGAACAGGCCGTTCGCCGTTTCTTCGCTGGCGCCCCAGTAGGCACAACCAAACTCCGAGTCGAAGCAACGCATCGGATCCGACATGTCGATGCCGTGATAGGCACGCATGTAGCGAGCATGGCTCGCTCCGGTCTGGACCAGCAGCACCGTGAACTTCTCGGGCATGCCGAAGTACGGGCCTTTGCCGCGGTACTCCTTGGGCGCGAACGCATCGCCACGACGAGTTGGGAACCACGCGTCGTCGACCCCCAATACATCACTCACTTCGCGGTAGAGCTTCTCAAGGCGGTGCGCATACAGATGGGCCCGCAACCATGGATCGAGGACCTTCGGTCGCTTCTTCACAGAAGGCAGTTTCCCCTGCAACTCAAGCAACTCCCGCCGTACCTGCGCGAGCCAATCCTTGCGCCATCCCTCGCGGCCACTGCACGCGACGGCCGGCAGCGAACACCCGATCCGGAAGTGCTTGGTCTCGATCCATCGCAATGGTTCGGTTCCGAGTAGCGCTTCAATTCCCTGCGTCGTCTGGTCGGTTCCGAAGGCGAACGGACCGAGGTTCTCATAGCCAGCCTTGGCAAGCAGGTGAGCCTCACCACGCGTGTAGGGATCTGGCTCGGCGGCGATGCGCTGGCTCTGGGCCATTGCCAGCGAGGACGTGCATGCGAGCGCGCTGAGCAGAGACAACGCCAAACACAAGTATGGATGGATAGGCATGTTATCGAACGAACCAGGAGGACGTGGCTGCCGAACAGGTCCGTATGCCGCCGAGTTTTCGGTGGTGTGGACGCATCCGGTGGCAAGTAGTTTGGGCGCGCCATCGGGCAACACTGCCGTGCACTATCGCTCCGTCCTGTGCGCTTTGTCACGTGCCGCCGAGGCGCGGAATGCGAGCGTTGTTAGCGCTGGATGTTGTGCTGATAGCTGGCGACGGATCCTGCCAGGATCAACTCATTCGCCAGGCGTTCCAGAACGACAACAGGCGGTGTTGCACCCAGCCGCCTAGCAGCTGAACGCGCGCCCCCAGGTGCACACGTGCCGTGAGGCCCGAGCCGCGTGCATTGAGCGGAATCGAGTCGACCTCGAGCAGCACGTGCAAGTACGGCCGGTCCGCAGCCGTCAACGAGTCGGTTGTCTTGGTGACGTAGAGATCGCCACCACCCAGCATCGTCAGAGCGGGTGGTATATCGAAGCGTGATGCCGAAGCTTGGATGTGCCGCACGACTGCGTGCACCCGTGTCGTTGGGTCACAGGTCCAACGCACTTCGGCCGCGGAGTCGACTTCGAGCCGTGCGCGTGAAACCTCTTCTTCGGTCAGCACCATTCGCAGGAAGCGGTGGCCCGAGTGTACTTGGAACAGTTCTTCGCCCTGCTGCACGAAGCGGCCGGCGAGGCGGTCGTGATGTGGGCTTGCGATCGTGCCGTCGGAGTTTGCCGACAGGCTCATCGCTACCAGGCGGGATTCGAGTTCCTTGACGCTTGCCGTCAGATAGGAGATCCGCGCCTGGTGGATCGCTGCTTGGGTTGGATCCTCGAGTTCGATGGCATCCAGACCCTCGCGCTCCGCGTCGAGTTCGCCGACGAGGCGCAGTCGGCGCATTTCGAGTTCGGGGTTCTGCAACACGCAGAGCGTGTCGCCTTCTGCCACGCGGTCGCCGTTGTCGACCTCGATGGTGTGGATGAAGCCACCCGAAGGAGCGCGCACGGATTGGCGTTCTTGTGGGTCGAGCACACCTGGCGCCACGATGCTCCACGAGATCGGCATTAGGCTGCCCAGGAGCGGGACCAGCGTGAGTCCGGCAAGGGCAACGAGGCGGGCGCGCGTGCGGTATTCGGCGGTCGCCTTGCCGTACCACAAGTGCGTCGTCAAGCCGATCAACGGCTTGATGATCAACGCCCACGCAAAGACGGCGCCGAGGAACATGCCGGCAGATGGCCATTGCGTGGTCATCAAACCCGTCAGCATGAACGCGAGCATGATGCGGTAGGTGAACGCGGCTGGGCCGTAGGAGGCGTACAACACGCGTTCGCTGGTTGTGTAACGGTCCGGCGCGCGCGGTTTGCCGAGCGCGATGCGATTGGTCCAGCCCGTGAAGTAGGCCTGCGCGCGTTGCTGCAGGTTGAAGACACCAACGAGGTCGCTGAACAGGAAGTAGCCGTCGTACTTCATCAACGGGTTGATGTTGAATAGCACCGTCACGACGCTGGCGAGGGCAATTATGTTGAACGACAAGTCGTGGGCGAACCCCTCCGTCGTGCCTGCCCAGACGAGTGCAGCGATCGCAGCAACAAACGACTCGACGTACATGCCGCCCATTGCAACGACGGCTCGCTGCCGGGCGCCGCTGAGCTTCCACGATGCCCCCGCGTCCACGTAGGCGCAGGGCGTCATCATGATCATCTGGATGCCCATCTCGGGAATGGACGCGCCGTATTTCTTGGCTGCGTAGGCGTGGCCAAACTCGTGCAGGATCTTCAATCCGACCAGCGCGATCCACAGCACTGGCAAGTTAGCGAGCGACAGCAGGCTGCCGGTCTCAGCAAACATCTCGTCGAACCGGCCGATGCACTTCCAAAACACCAACCCCAACAGGCTGAGCCACAGAATCAGACCTGGCCATGCAAATAGCCAGCCGGTGTAGCGGGCCGTTCGGTCGAGGAAGCCGTCTGGGTCACCGAGTGGGATGCGGTGGCTCATTAGGATGCGATACCAGGGCCCGCGTTTCTGTGCCCGCTTCTCCTGCATGCGATCAAAGGCAACGCTGCCACCAGTAATCGGTAGGTGAACCAGGCCAATGTTGTGCAGCCACAAGATGAACTTGTAGAAGCCCTCGCGATCCGTCTCGGAGTCCTCAAGCAGTTCGTCATCGACGAGGTTGTTGAAGGTCTCGCTCAGCGTACGGTGGCGCACGATCGCCGTCAGGACGCGATAGTCGCTCGATTCGAACGCGTGGTTTTGGAAGCTGACTGGGTCGTGCACGACATAGCGCACACCGCCTCGAGTTTGCTGGCGCGTGACGTGCAGATCAGAACGGAGGCCAACTCGCAGTTGGCCGAGCACACGTTCAGTTCTGGAAGGCTCAGCCATGGACGTCTACAGCCAGAAGTTGAGGTGCAACCAATCCGTGAGGCGGTGGGTGACGACCCACCATGCCGAGCGTTCGCCGGCATCGATCCGGGCGGTGCCTTCCATGCCGGGCGGCAATAGACCGAGGTCGATCTCGACGTTTGCTTCACCCAAGAACACGTTTTGTTCGTCGACGATGGTGCTCGATGGCGCGATCGTCAACCGCTGCAGGTCGTAGGTCCGGTCCGGAGCGGCAGCCGAGGCGAACTTGGCTTGCACGCATTCGTTGGCGGCGAGCACGAGCCGTTCGGGAATGCGTAGTTCGATCGACGCACGGTCCGAACGTGCCAGCTCAAACAGCGGCACGCCAAGATCGAGTCGACTGCCGAGACGTTCGCGCAGGTCGCCTTCGAGGATCAGGCCATCGTGTGGCGCGCGAATCTGGGCCTGAGCGATACTGGCGTCGACGATCGCGAGCTGCGCTTCGAGGCTGCGCTTCTTGGCTTCGTTGACGCGAACCAGGCCTGCCTGGCGTTCGCCGATCGCCTGGTCGACGATTGCCGACAGCGATTCGATCTCTGCCGTCAATTCGGCGCGCTGCAGGAAGTCGTCACTCGCATCGACCGCGGCCAGCAGCTGGCCTTCTTGCACGCGGTCACCCGGGCGCACGAATAGCTCGGCAAGAACCCCTGCGCGCGGGCATGCGATCGTGCGGCGATCGGTCGCTTTGACAGTGCACGGCACGGTGAACGTGTGGTTCAGCGTGCCGAATGCGAGCCAACCCATCAGCAGCAGCAGCGCCGAAAGTACGATGCCAACGCGCACGGGTCCGCGACTCTGAACGCGACGCATACCTTGTTTCACATTGGCGAGTGCATGCGCTCGCAGGGTGCGATTCGCGGTGAGCGACAGCGGCACCAGAGCTGCATATCCCGACAGCTCTTCCTGCATGAGCACTACCTGATCCTGGGTTAGCTTGGTGCCACCGCCCTGGCTCATCGAGACGATCGCGACCGTTTCGCCCATCACGATCAGCGGCAGAGACGCCACTGGATTGCCCTGCGCTTTGTGGCTCCACTGCGAGTGCAACCGGCAGTCGTCGTTCTCGTGGTTGTTGCGACTGCAGGCAACGATTGGTATGCCGCGGTCCAGACACTCCTCCATGGCGGAGCGAACCAGGACGACTCCGGGGTTGGATGGGCGCAGGTCGTTGACACCGCTCATAGCGGCAACTCGCACCCGCTGCTTGTGCACGAAGCCGACCGCCGTCAGCTCCAATCCGTAGCGAGCTTCGAGTTCGGACAGGATCGCATAGGCGAGGCGAACCGGGTGGTTGGCGTCGTCGGTGGCCCGCAGTTCGCGCCGTTCTGCGGTGCGCTTACCGTTGTTGTGGCCGCCGCCCTGATCAAACAGCAGAGAGACGTAGCCCAGGATGCCTTCTAGCTGTGCCATCACCTGCAGGATGCGAGCCTTGTCGCATGGCGGCAGCACGATCGCGGCACCGCCGGATGGCTCGGCGCCTTGGTCATACATGACGATCGTTGCGAGCAGGAGGCCGCTGTTGCCAGTCTTCAAGCGCACGCAGCGTGCTTCTTCGGACGTGACCGACTCCCACAACGCCTGGTTGATGACGTCGCGATCTTCGACAGTCACCTGGTTGTCGTCACCACACCATTCTTCGGACAACACGTTCACGCCGAAGCGCGTGTGCACAACCGCATAGACGGCACCAAGCCGCTGACAGATTTTCTCCAGCGACTCCGCGAGTGCGCGGTTGCTGGGGCGGTCTGTGAACAGCACGCGCATTTCGCACTGCAACGCGCTCATGCTGGTCGCGGCTGCGGCCTTCTCGGCCGTCGAGTTGCTTGGCGAGAAACTCAACCTGACCTCAGAAGCCTGCGAGTTCGATGGGTTGCGTGAAGCGGAATCGCAGCTCAAACGACGTGTCGCTTAGCATCGTGCACCGGTCGCAGATTGCGAGGGTTGGCGGCACGTCGAGAGTCGAGGGGTCGAACTGCATGTGGATCACGCTGCCGGCCATGATGGGCTTGCTGGCGATCCCTGACATACCCGTCGTGCTGACTTCGCTGCTCTGCATACAGGTCAGTAGCGAGTCACGGTCGCAAGCGTTGCCGGGACGCAGCTCAACAGCGGCATGGACGCGACGGGATGTGGTAGCGCGCACCGCGGCAACGTTGGTCTGGCAGCGCACGTCCAAGTCGTCGAGCATGTATTCCTGCTGATGGTCCGACAGCTTGTCCAAGTGATTTAAGGTGTTCATGAGGCCTACTTGCCAGTTGGGGTGCTCGGCGTGAATGAGCCAGGATCGGCTTCGACGTTCATCTTGACGCCGGTCCGCCACCCGTAGTCAGGGTTGGCGACCGTCGCGCGGATCGTGAAGCTGTGGCTCGATGTGGTTGCCTTGGAGGAGATGAACTCGATGGTGGCGATGCGTGTGTCGTTGGGGATCTTTGCGGGCGATACCAAGACCCTCGCGCCCTTCGGGAACTTGCCTTGTTGCCCGATGGGGCATTCGAACTCGACCCACAGTGGGTCGAGGCTCATGACTTCGACGACTGGCACGAACTTCTCGACGGCTTCGCCCGTGCCTCGGAACTGGGTCATGACCATGCCATTGAACGGGCACCGCACCGTACGTTGGGCTAGGCGTTCCCTTGCTTGCAGCAGCTGGTTGTTGGCCTGTTTGGTGTCGAGTTGCGCTTGCTCAACGGCGAGCTTGGCCATTGCCAGTTCGTGCGCCTGCTTCTGCATGTCGCGTTCGCTGCTGATATCCCGCTGGTGCAGTGTGCTCGTGCGAGTCGCCTGTTGTTGCGCGTATTCGAGCGTCAACTTGGCGCGCCGTGAGAAGACGTCTGAGTTGGCGAGGGCCTCGAGCCGTTCGACCTCAAGTTCTTCGAGCCGCGAACTCAGCCGGAACAGGACATCGCCAGGCGTGACGCGGTCGCCGACGCCAACTTCGAGGTTGACGATCTTGCCGGCCTGCTCCGGCGACACGAGTGCCATCTTGCTTGGTACTGTGATACCGATGAGCGAGCCCGGCGGCGATGCCGGCGGCTGGGGGGGCGCAGCAGCTAGCAGTGCGAGTAGGCCGGCGATTGGAATGAGCGGTTTGCACACCATCGTTCATTGGCTATCGGCGGCGAAGTTGCGACATGACAAGCCGAACGGTGGTGCGGGCCATTCGTCCCGTGGCATGGGCGCGTGCTACTGCTTTTTCTTGCCGGATTGCGCACCAAAGAACGCCAGCAGCGCCCCCCAGATCTTGCCGAAACCGCGGCTACCTTGCTCTTCTTCGACCTCGTTGTTGCTGGTCTCTCGATCGATGTGTTCGTCGATCGACAACGACCGGCTGGTCATGCCAACTGGTTGCACCTGCACGACAACCTCCTGCACGATCCGTTGGCCGCCCTGGATCACTTCGACTTCGATGACGACCTCTTCTTGAGAGAACACTTCTGGGAGGCGGACCTGCAGCACGTCGCCTGTGTCGTCGACGATCTCAATCGGGGTGCCGCTGATTTGCTTCCAACGCACCTCGGCTTCTTCTTCGGAAAGCTCCAGGGAAGTGGTTGGCGCGCGCAATTCGATTGTGGCGCCGGTGTCAGCGACCATCAGATCGGGTAGCGCCATCCTTGTTGCACCGGCTGCAACGGTGGTGGCGGACTCGTCGAGCAAGTTGCTGCCGAGCACGCTGTCGAGTGAAGTGTCGTCGGTCAGCGTCACCGGTGTCGTGGTGCTGACACGGGAGGCGTTGCTACTGGTCTCGCTCATCGAGTTATCGAGCACCGATGCCGATGTAGCGAGCGTCACTGTGGTCATTTCGCCGAGCGTGACGGGTTCGACCGTGGATCTGCCGGAGTCACTGGTGCTCGTGGTGGGCGTTGCGCTCGCCGCGGTCACGCCGTAGTCGATGCCGGCGATCAGTTGTTCGGGCCTTGCCTCGTCGAGCTCATTCAATACCTCACTTTCCGCTGCCGGTAAGTTGGGCGTGGCCGTCGGAGCTGTGGCTTGTTGCCTCGTTGCTGGCTCGTTGCCAGATACCGTGACCGTCACCATGGTCGTCGTGGTTCGGTGTCCGTCGGAGACCTCGACCTGGAATGTCAGTTCTGCCTCGCCGGTCAAACTTGGCGCCTGGAACTGCAGTTGCGGTTCGGTATTGCTCGAGAGGGCCACGGATGGCCCCGACAACTGCGTCCACTGGTAGGTCAGGCCATCGCCTTCGATGTCCATCGCTCCCGCGGTCAGTGAGACCGCCTCGCCCGCACCCGCTTGCTGGTTGCCGTCGATCTGCACGGAGGGGCCAGAGTTCGGTGCGACCACGATGGTAACTGTGTCGAAGGTCCTTCTGTTGCCATCGCTGGCGGCAACGGCGAATTGCATCACGGCACCATCGGGTGCGTATGGCGAAGTGAAACTCGGAGCCTCAGTGCGGCTGCCGTCGAGTGTCACTTCTGGTCCGCTTAGTTGGCGCCACCGGTAGCTCAGTTCCTGGCCCTCGGGGTCGCTGCCGGTTGCGTTGAGTTGCACGTCTTGGTTGTGGAAGACGACCTGGTTCTGGCCCGCGCTGACGCTCGGAGCGTCGTCATTTGCGCCGATCCCGATGGCGACGACATCCGATGACGTGTTGGTGCCATCGCTGACCGCCAACTCGAAGCGCACGAAGCTGTTGCTGAGTAGTTCCGGAGCCGTGAACTGTGGGCGCACGGCGTGTGCGTCCGTGAGTTCCACCGTCGGCCCACTGATCTGGGTCCAAGTGTAGGTCAGGCCCTCACCTTCGGGGTCACTACTGGCGGCGCCGTTCAACGTGACGACATAGCCCTCCTGCGTGCGTTGGTTGCGGCCGGCGTTGGCTGTGGGCTCGTCGTTGTTTGCGTTGATTGTGATGTTCACGGACGACGAACTGGACGAGTTGCTGCCGTCGTTGACGATCAGTTCAAATTCGATGTTGGTGTTGCTGAGTTGCTCCGGCGCGGTGAACGTCGGGTTTGGCGAAGTCGGGTCATCGAGTTGGACCTCGGGACCGCTGGTCTGGACCCAGTTGTAGGTGAGCCCTTGGCCTTCCGCGTCGGTGCTCGACAAGCCGTTTAGCGAAACCACATCGCCTTCGTTGACAGTCTGGTCCGTGCCGGCGTCGGCGGTTGGCGCGTCGTTGTCCGCGTTGACGTTGACGGTGACGGTGTCGACGCTGGCGGTGTTGGTGCCATCACTGACGGACAGTTGGAACTGCACGTTGGTGTTGCTGAGTCCTTCTGGTGCGGTGAACGTCGGCTGTGCGGCGTAGTTGTCACTCAGGGATACGGTCGGACCCGATGTCTGGATCCACTTGTAGGTGAGGGCATTGGCGTCGCCGTCGCTCGTGCCAACCGCAGTCAGCGTGACGGTGTCGCCTTCGTCGACAGTTTGGTCGACACCGGCGTCAGCGGTCGGGGCAAGATTGTCCGAGATCCCCGTTGGAAGCACCGAGCCATCCTGAAAGGTCAGGGTCGAGACATTCGTGTAGCACACTTCAAAGGTGCCGTGACCAGTATCGACGGTTACATGGCCTGCGCTCACGGTTGCTGCGCTTGAGTCCCAGCGGCTCAGGTCAATCGTGTTGTTGCCCGCGCTGCCAACAACGGTGTAGGAGTCGCCGACCGAAGGGTTGGTGAATGCGAACGTGTCGTCGAAGTTGCTGCCGACCACCGCCTCGATTCCGTTGAGCGTCTCAATGCCATCTCCCGTGTCTTGGGGGGAGGTCAGCGTGAGGTCGACGGTGATGCCATTCGCTGCAGAAGTAAAGACCGCGGTGACTTGGTCAGCGCCGCCGTGCAAGGTGTCGTTGCCAGCACCTCCGTGGAGCGTGTCGTTGCCGGCGCCGCCGTTGAGTATGCGGTCACCGTGCAAATCGTCGATGCAGTCGTCGCCTGCCGTGCCGAGCACTACGTCGTCGTCTGCCGTTCCCGTGATCCAGGTAGCGGACAACAGAATGCGCGCCTCGACCGTCTCTCCGCCAAGGGTTGGCTTCTCGGCCTTCTTCTTGTCGGTCGGCTTCATGTCCGGGGACTTGTCGTTGCGGTTATCGGTCACGGTAGTTCTCTATTGGTTGCGAGTAGTGACTGGCGAGGTGTGCAGGTGGCGGGCCATCGCCTCAAGCACTTGTTGTGGTTTGACCGGCTTGGTCAGGTAGTCGTCCATGCCTGAGTCCAGGCACTTCTCTCGGTCGCCTTCCATGGCGTTGGCGGTCACCGCGATCACCGGCAGAGGCGCTCGGGTTTCGCGCGGCAACTGGCCGAGGTTTTCGAGTTCGCGAATCAGGCGGGTTGCCTCCCAGCCGTCGAGAACGGGCATCTGGCAGTCCATCAAGACGAGGTCGCACGGCGTCGCGCGCAGATGGTCGACGGCTTGTTGGCCGTCGTCGACCAACGTGATTGCGTAGCCGCCTTTCTTCGCGATGGCCGCCAGCACGCGCTGGTTCATGCGGTTGTCGTCGACGATCAACACCGACAACTTGTTGGTCTTCGTGGCCGGCGCATCACTACTTGGCGCCTTGCTCTTGGTAAGTGCCTGGCCGACGGCCTCGATCAGATCCTTCGCCGCAAATGGCTTGGGTAGCAGGCCGTTCATGCCCGCTTCTTGGCAAGCTACGCGATCTTCGGCATCTGATGCCGCAGTCAAGGCAAGGATCGGCAACGGCCTTGCCGTGCCATCGGCGAGGTTGCCGTCGCTCTCCAGCTGGCGAAGACGCCGCGTCGCCTCTAGACCATCAAGGCGCGGCATTTGGCAATCCATCAGGACCACGTCAAACGGCATGCTGAGTAGCAGGTCGATCGCTTCTTGCCCGTCCCGGGCCGTCGTAACCTCGCAGCCCGTGCGTTCGAGGAATGTGCGCGCGGCCCGGCGGTTGATCGGGTTGTCGTCGGCGATGAGCACGCGGCCGGACAGTCGGTTCTTGTCCTTGCTGCTGCCCTCGCCGGCGGTTTCGTCCTCGCCGGCAGTCTTCGTAATCCAGTTGTGTAGGGATCCTAGCCGCGCGCTGAGGCTGAGTCGGTCGACTGGTGTCGCATACTGATTGTTGAGGGAGTTGGCGAGCAGCGGCTCGACGACGGCCGTGCGGCCGCTGCCAGCGAGTTTGTCCTTCGCCATAGTGAGCAACGCATCGATGAACTCGTCGCAGCCAAATGGATCGAGCGCGAGCCAGTCACCCGGTTGCAGCGATTCGACGGCCTTGGCTGGATCGCTGATCTCGATGATGTCCGCCGCCTGGACTCGAAGCGCGAGCGCACGCTCGCGCAAGCCGGCGCGCACGGAGTCTCGTTGCGATGCGAGCACGATGCGGGCGCACGAGAACTTCTCGTTGGGCTGCGTCGTGTTCATGTTCGGGTCGGGGGCGAGTCGCATCGTGAACCAAAAGGTCGAGCCGTCGCCTTCGACACTGTCGACACCGATCTCGCCGCCCATCAAGGTTGCAAGTTCGCGGCAGATCGCGAGCCCCAGGCCCGTGCCGCCAAACTTGCGTGTCGTCGACGTGTCGCCTTGCTGGAAGGCGCGGAACAGAGTCGCCTGCACCTCGGGTGAGATGCCGACGCCGGTGTCCTGGATGGCGAACCGCACCATTTGGCCTGCCCCGGGCTCGGGCGACACATCGATCGTGATCTCGCCCTTGGTAGTGAACTTCACGGCGTTGGTGAGCAGGTTGACGAGAACCTGGCGCAACCGCGTCGAGTCGCCAACGACACTCTCGGTGAGCCGGTGGTCGACTGTGGCGGTGATCTGGAGTTGCTTCGCTGCGGCGGTCGTTGCAACGATTTCTGTGGCCGCATCAATGATTCCGCGCAACCCAAACGGCGCCGTCTCAAGGGTCAGCTTCTTTGCCTGGATCTTCGAGAAGTCCAGGATGTCGTTGATGATCGACAGCAGCGCCTCCCCGGCGCCGCGTGCCGAGCGTGCCAGGTCCCTCTGCTCGGCGTCGAGTTCGGTGCCGAGCATCAGTTCATTCATGTTGATGATGCCGTTGAGCGGCGTGCGCAGCTCATGGGACATTGTCGCCAGGAAGTCGGATCGAGTCCGCACGAACGCCGAGATGCTGTGCGTCAGGCGGCGGACTTCATCTGGGCCACTTGCGTCAACGACGAAGGCCTCGTTGTCGAGTTTGGCGCGCTCGGCAGCATCGCTGAGTCGTTCGATTGGGCGAACGATAGTCTGCACCGACCAGAACCAAGACATCAGCACGATCACCGCGTAGACCAGGGCTCCGATCCAGGTTGCAATCATCAGCATTGTGCGCTGCGCCGCCAGATCCCCTTCGTTGTTGACCGATCGCCGTTGCAGTTGCTCGCCCAACTCTGCGATGCGCGTGATAATCGATTCGATGATCGTGTTGGACTGGTCAGCCAGTTCGGCCAGCTTCGTTTCGCGATCGGCACCGTGGTAGGTCGCGCCTTCGTCGATCAGTTTCTGGACTGCGATAATCTCGCCCTCGAGTGCCTGGATGTCGCCGCGCTTGTCGTATGCGAGTGCCTCGTCGGCCAGCCGTTTGGTGCTTTTGATGATGCGCGCGGACCAGTCGACGGTGCTGTTTTGCAGGCCGACCTCGTCATTGATTAGCACCTTGTCAGTCAGGTGCACGTAGGTCTTGATTTCGGTCTCGAGATGCGAGAACTCTTGGATCGCAATCGACTGCAAGCCGAGTTCATAGGCTTGGTGGTCGATGTGTCGGTAGCCGAGCACAAGCCCGCCGCCGATCACAAAGCCAGCCGCCGTGCAGATCGCCAACAAGCGACCGGTATGCATCTTCAGGTTCATCGTTTGCTTCGTCTGGTCAGGTGAACGATCTGCATTCCGAGCGCGGCGGCAAGCTGCGATAGTTGCTGGGACTTGGTTGCACGCTGTTTCAGGCTGCGTCCCTTCATCTGGCTGCAGGCCTTGCGCAACTCGATGTTGCGTTGCTTCTCAGTCGGCTGCGCGGCCAGCACGCGCAGGTTGCGATCGATCGCCCACCGGAACGGGTTCTGCTCGATCCCTTTGGTGCCGCGCGTCCATGCAACGCAGCCGAGGAACATGCCATCGCCGTCGTAGGCGTAGAGCACTTTGGTGTCGATTTGCTGCCGTTCACCGGCCTTGTCGAAGTCAAACTCTGCCAAGCGACGGGTGAATCGCGTCGCCGTCGGAAACAGGTCAAAGCCAGTTGCCTGGTCACGTAGCGACTCGACCTGATCGGCCCAGACACTCTCGATCACGGCGAGTGCCTTGGCTCCTGACCGCAACGTCGTACGTTCGATGGACGTCAGGCTCTTGTCCTTTTGCGAGTGGGTCTTCTTGTCGTGCTTGGCCAGAAGTTGGGCTACTTGATCAAAGCTGGCGCCGCCCAGGTCGGTTGCGAATCGACTTCGTCCGAGGGTCTTGATGTGGCGGTTGCGACCGCGAAGAAACTGAAAGCCGATGACGCGCTGGTCGAGCGTCATGTGC
>JAPYTD010000091.1 GCA_029936315.1 Planctomycetota bacterium
GCCTGGTTGTTGTCACGAACCCGGCCCATGCCGATCGTCTCGCCATACATGCGGATCAGCGAGAGCGGCGTCTTGAGTTCGTGAGAGACTCGCGAGACCAGGTTGATCTTCAGGTTCGCCAATTCGGCTTCGCGCGAGACCGAGCGCCACGACCAGAGCGCGCCGCCAAGCGCCGTCATGAACAGGACCAGCACCAGCAGCGTGCGCTTGGTCGCCGCGGACTGCGCATCTGCCATGACCTGTTTGGGGTTGGCGGGATAGACGCGCAGCGCCAGCTCGTTGGTGTAAACGAGAGGTGCGACGTAGCTGCTTGGGGCCGGGTTCTTCGGCGTCCACATCAGGGCGCCCGACGGGTCTGTGATCGACAGCGCGTAGTTCGCGGCGGCGAGGTCGTCGGCGGCAATGCTGGCAAGCGCGGGAGCGATCAACGTATAGAGATCGAAGTGAACGGCGACGTAGGAGCATTCCAAGCTATCGAGTTCTGGCACCGTAGCGGACCTGATCACAAGCAACGCAGGTTCGCCCTCGAGTCGGTGGACGAATCGTTGCTCGGAGCCGTCTGCTTCGGTGCCGTCCTCGGGCCATAGGCGCACAAGGAACCGGTATTTCAAGCCAAGCGCGTACTTGCCCGCGAACGCGCGCGTTTCGGCAAGCTGTTGGATTTCGACCAGGTATCGCTCGGCCAGTTCCAGGCGGGTATCGCCAACTTCGAAGGTCGCTGCCAGACGATCTGCGACGGCCCCGGCGAGACCGTCGGTCGCATCATCGTATTCGTCTTCAGCTAGACGCCTGAGAAGAGTCAGTCGATCTTCTGGAGAGTCGAGTTCTGCGATGGCGCTATTCGCCATGAGCCTCAGATCTGGCCAGCGCCGTGTGAACGAGGAAACTTCTTGGTACTGCTTGCGTGCGCCGACGAAATTTTCTTCCTTGCGCAAGATGGAACCAAGGTCGAGGCGGGCGTGAGCTTCGGCCTGCAGCAGCCCAGAGCGTCGAAGCCTACTACCGTCTTCGTTTGGTGGGTTTGCCTTGAGCAGGCCAGCGATTAGCTTGCTCAGGTGCTTCTTGGCCGGCTCGTATTTCTGGTGCTTGATTAGGACATCTGACATCGCCAGAGCCCTGTGTCTGCCACCACTTGCGTTGGTCGGCTCCGCAACGAGGGGGAAGTGGATGTTGTAGTTCGGCAGCGACGGCCAGACGAGACTGGCGGTGTCGTTGAGTAGCAGGACATCTAGTGCCGATTCGATTCCTATCTCTTCCCGCAATCGGATCGCCGTGCGGGTCGGCGTGTCGTCGGACAGCAACTCGCGCGATGCCGACATCGCTTCGCCAACCTGAAGGTCAATGCGGTGCGCGATGGCCTCCTGCGCCCGCTTCAAGAATTGCCGCGCCTCGCGATCGAGCGACGCCACGGCCATGTCGCCACTGCGTTGCAGTTCGTTCCAGCCGAGCATCGCCAAGACCATTAGTGGCACGAGAAACGTGCCGATGGCCAGAAGGTGGCGATGGCTAAAGCGCGTAGAGGTCTTGGTCATGTTTTGGGCCAGCGCCCAAAGACAAGCGTAGCGGCCAATGGCCGGCCACGGTAGACGGGCTAGCGCGCCGTGAACTTCAACCCGGCAATTGCGACGATCAGCAGCACCAGGAATACGATGCGAGCGGGCGAAGCGTCCTCGTTGAGGCAGCAGATGCCGTAGATCGCCGTCGCGCAGGCACCGATTCCGACCCAGACCGCGTAGGCGGTGCCAATGGGGATCGTGCGGGCGGCGAGGCTTAAGAGCCACATGCTGATCGCCAGCGTCACGATGACAAAGACCGTCGGCCAAAGGCGCGTGAAGCCCTTCGTGTAGACGATGCCGACGGCCCAGCAGGATTCAAACAGGCCCGCGATGGCGAGCAGGAGCCAGGCCATCAAATGCGCGCGCCGGGTCGCGCCGCCGGCGAACCGGATGGGGAGATGTGCATCGCCCCATCCTAAGCATCAGTAGATCAGGATCGACAGGCCGTCGGTCGTCGACATCGGAATGCCGGGAACCAGGCTGATGCACGTGCTGGTCGTGTCGAACAGGTCGAAGCCCTGCACGTTGAGGGTCGTGCCGATGATCGCCGGGTTTGACGGCAGCGGCAGCGTTGACGACGCGGCACCGATCAGCACACCGAGGTCAAAGACGATCGTGCAGGAACAGTTCGCGAGCGGCAGGCCGAGCGGAGCCAGGCTGAAGTTGATGAACGGGAAGCCCTGGGCGTTGACCATGTCGATTTCGATGTCGGTGCCGGTCAGGCCCGAACCGGTCAGCATCAGCGAGCTTTGGCCACAGCCAGCCGGCGACGTGGCGACGACCGAACGAATCACGCGCACGCCGCGGTAATCGGTTTCGGGGGTTTCGGTGCTGATCAACTGCGCCACCGAGTTCGCGCCGGTGTCGAGGACCTTGTAGAGCGACGTCACGAAGCCACTCGGCTCAGCTGTGAACCAGATTTCGGGCACACCGTTGCGCACCACGCCGCTCAAGCCGCGGATGCACTCGGTCGCGCCAATGACGATGGTGTACTGACGCGTCCAGGTGCCGGCTGCGAGCGTCCACTTCTGTACGCCACAGTTGCTGCCGGTGAAGGCGCTGTCGGCGACGTAGAGCGTCGAGTCGTTGGCGAACCAGAAGTCGTATGGGGCGCCATCCGGGAAGACGCCGGCGATCGGGAAGCCCGGTAGAATCGTCGCGGTCTGGCCGGGAGTGGTTGGCAAGCCGGTGCCGATCTCCATGACGCCTTGGGCAAGCGCGCCCGTCGATGCGCTGGTCGCATAGACTTGCGACTTGTGGATGTCGATCCAACGCATGTTGGTCGGGCTGCCGGAGATGTCGATCGACGTCGTCGCGCCGAGTGTCGCGTAGCGGATCGAACCGGTGCCGCTGTTGCCCGACATCCAGAAGCTGCTGCCATCGACGGAGGCTGCGCCGCGGAACGTTGACGAGTCGTAGGCGTCCGTCAAGGCGGTGGTCGTGTCGATGATGCCGGTCAAGGTATCGACGGTCGTGATCACGCGGTTGGTGCTGATGGCCGGTTCACTGCTCGGGTCGGTCGCGCCGAGTGTGCGGTCATAGCCAACCAGCACGAGGTAGCGGCCATCCGCGGACATCGTCAGGCAACCTTCTGACGACGAGAAGCCGCGTTGGGTGACGGAGGGCGCGGCATTGGTGCTGCTGTTCGGAATCTGCAGCGACTGCACCAGGGTGTTGGTGGTGGTGTTCCACTCATCGAGGAATAGCGGTGCGGCGTGGCTGCCGAGCGTGATGGTCGGGTCGCCAACGCGCAACACGACGAGGTTGCCGGGGGTGAAGAACTGGGCGGCTGCGGTGCTGGTGAGCAGAGCAGCGGCCGTCAAGGACAGGAGCGTGGATCGAATCATGGGGGGTGTGTTTGCGAGTATGGAATGCGGCGCCTGCGAGGCATCGAATTACACAGGCTAGTGTCGCCTCTTAGGTACGGTTCTGGACAGTGCCAGATAGAGGAATCGTCAGACTGATCAGCGTGTGCGGTGCAGCACAATTCGCAGCAGCAGCGCCGGGCGCTCGTTTGGGGCGCACAGTTCGAGCGTGAGCGTCGTCTCGGTGGCAACGGTGATATCATCGTTCC
The DNA here is from genome assembly GCA_029936315.1 of Planctomycetota bacterium. GTDB lineage: Bacteria > Planctomycetota > UBA1135 > UBA1135 > UBA2386. The sequence goes on from JAPYTD010000091.1 coordinate 3,631, forward strand.
GCAGTTCGCCGCCGGCGACGACATTGAGGGTGGCACCGTGATTCTCAGGCTCGATGCGCACCCGGTAGGTGCCGGTTGGCAGAGAGATCGGTAGCGTCGCTTTACCACCTTGCTGCAAACGCAACTGGAGTGCGCCGTCGTGGTCAGGCTGGGCGGTTACCGGAGCTCCCGTCCAGAACTGGACCGCCAAGGCACCATTGGCTGCGCGCCGGTTGTTGGCGGCTTGGTCCGTTCCCGGTGGTTGCCAGCGGTTGATGTAAGGGCCCGGCAATTCGAACGAGCCAAACAGGTAGGCAGGAATCACGACCTGTTGTGCCGTTCGTTGGATGCCAACTACGCCCTCGGTGCGCACCCACAACGGCACGCGGTGGCCGGGGGGTAGTACGTCAGGTTGGTTCAGGTCGATGCGCACGAGGCGGTAGTTCTTCAGGAAGCGCGGGTCGTCTTCCATCTCGCAGCCACTGACGAACACCGGCAACACCGACTTGAATACGATCAGATCCGGCTGCTGCTTGATGACATAGTCGCCGTTGCCGCGCAGGTGGCCAGGTGGTTTGGGCGTGCCGGGCTTGACGGTATTGAGCCAGTCGCGGAACGGTGTAGTGGCGATGGTGCGATCACACAGGCCGAGCATGTCGATTGCCGGGAGCTTGCTGTAGTAGGGCAGAGCTCCCGCGCTATCGATCGCGATGCGCGGCTGTGGTCCTGCGAACGCAACCTTAAGCGTTTCGCCGAGCACCTTGTCGTGCCACTCCCACCGCTCGGCGCGCGCTGCGTGGCTGTGCGGATCGTTGCGGGCAACTTCGACGTTCCACCAGCTTGCACCGATGGCGACGACGATCGCGGCAACCAGTTGCATGGATTGGTTGCGCAAGGTGCGAATGGCGAGGGCCGCCAGCAGCGCCATCGGCACGAGCGCGCCGTGCAGCAAACGCAGGCCGGGGAAGTGGTCGCCGCCGATCGCAGTCAGGTAGGCCAGCCAGGCGAGTACCGGCAGCAGCATGACCAGCGTGAACGTGCGCGTGCGCTTGGGCAGCAGCATCAGCACGGTGCCGATCGCGGCCGCGACCGACAAGCCGGGCATGGCGAACATCGCGTTCTTGACGAAGGCGAAGCCCGGCCCGATCGATGCCGCGTCGAACTCGGCTTTGACGTGCGCCGTGTTCGGCACGTAGTCGCCGTAGTAGCTCAGTCGGAACGCCATCTGAACGGTGACCGCGAGCAGTGCGGGCAGACCGAAGAAGAACGCCCGTTGCACAGCTGGCCCAAGTCCTTTCGGCCACGACATCACGGCGATGCCGGTGCCGGCCATCAGCACCCACAAGGGGCCGTCCGGGCGAGTCCAACAGACAGCGGCAAATGGCAAGCCGGCGGCCAGCAGCGTCGCTCGCGAAAACGTCGCTTGCCGCTCGCTGTCGCCGTAGCGGCGCACGAGGCCCTTGAAGCCGAGCGCGAGCAACGCGAACACGAGTGGTCCTTCGAGGCCTGCCAGGGTCCAGATCATGACTGGCTGCGTCGAAGCTACGAGCAGCGGCGCGACAGCGGCGACCGCGGCACCCTTGGCGTTGTCGGGGCGGAATGCGCCGGCCAGCCACCACAGTCCGAGTGCCGTGCAGAGTCCGCCGAGCATGCGCGCGGCAGTGACCAGTTCGATGCCGAGTGCGCCAAGGCCCGACGTGAGCACGACCCACAACAGATTGCTGTAGCCCTCGACACGCTCGGGCACGCCGGCAGGATCGTTGCTCCACGTCAGTCCGAAGCCGTGCAGCAGGCGGTCGGAGTAGCGCAGCGAGATGAACGAGTCGTCCGAGAAGAACGGCCACGGCCACGGCGCCTGGAATGCGACTAGCACCAGTGCCGGCAGCACCGCGGCGGCAGTCCATCGCAGGGTAGTGTTGCGGTGTGGGCCGGACATCATGCGTAGAGCAAACACTCTGAGACGGTTTGCCACCAGTCTGCTGGTGCGTTGCTGCGTTCGATTAGCTCGGTATCGCTGAGGTTGTCATCAACGCAATTGCGCACGCGTGGACCTCCAGCGAGGATGTCGATGGGTCGCAGCGTCTCTTCGTATTCGTACGGTGGATCATTCCACGCGAGTTTCTCCCCGTGCAGTCGCCGCAGTTCGCGCAGAATCAGCAGAGTCAGCCGATAGGAACGGAACGTGCGCATGTCGGTGACGTGCACGAACAACCCATGACAAGCCTGGCCAGCCCACTTCTGGAACGTCGGTTCGAAGCACACAGGTCGCAGCACCGCACCTTCGATCCGCGGTAGCGCCTCGGCCAATGTTCGCGCGTCGATCCAAGGCGCCCCGAACTGTTCGAACGGCGTTGTGGTGCCGCGCGCTTCGCTGAGGTTGGTACCCTCTAGCAGGACCTGGCCCGGATAGACCAGCGCACCTTCGAAGCGCGGCAGGTTGGGCGATGGCGGCACCCAGGCGCGTCCGGTGTCGCACCACAACATCGAGCGCTGCCAGTCGCGCATCGTGACGACGTGTAGCGCGCAGCCGATGCCGAGCACCTGATTGCAGTGATCAGCCAGTTCGCCAATCGTCAGGCCGTGCCGCATCGGGATCGCACATCGGCCAACGAAGCTCGCAAACTCGGAGTCGAGTGGTTCGCCTTCAGCGACGACGCCGCCGAGCGGGTTGGGTCGATCCAGCACCATCACTTCGATGCCTTGCTCGGCACACGCTTCGAGACAGTGCACCAGCGTCCAGATGTAGGTGTAGACCCGCGTGCCAACGTCCTGCAAATCGACCAGCACCAGGTCGAGGCCGGCGAGCATTTGGGGCGTCGGCTTGCGGGTCTCAGAATACAGGCTGAACACTTTCATGCCGCGGTAGCTCGCGTGCGGCGTCTCGATCATGTTGTCCTGCTGGATCGACCACATGCCATGCTGCGGACCAAACAGTGTGCGCAGTTGCTCGGGGAAGCGTTCGTGTAACGCATCCGCTGCGTGCACGAACTGGCCGGTTACCGATGCCTGGTTGCAGACGAGCCCGAACGCCTGGCTCTTTCGCAGGCGCGTTGGCGGTTGTTGCAGTGCGACTTCGAGTCCCGTGAGTACGGCCATGCAAATTGCTACTCGTAGAGCAAGAACGTGCGCCGCCGCAGACGGAACACGTCGAGCGAACGCCGCCATGTCTTGATGATGTCGTCGGCTGGCGTGTCCTTCAGGATCGCCTCGAACGTCGGTTGGTGCCTGAGCAGCCAGTTCAATCGCCTGGTGTCCCAGTGTTCGGGAAACAGCGTGTGCAGCGCGACCGCGATGTGCAGCCCCGTTCGCACCGGTTGGAACGTGCGCCAATCCGTCACCAGGATGTGCACGCCGGAGCATTCGACGCCTTTGTGTTTGCTCGAAGTCGGTTGGAAGCGCACGGGCACGAACGCGATCCCGGGCAGGTCCTCACTCATCAAATGCTGCGCCAGCTTGCGGCCGTCACACCATGGCGCGCCGAGGATTTCGAACGGCGTATCGGTGCCGCGTCCGACCGACACGTTAGTGCCTTCGACGAGCCCCACACCGGGATAGGTCAGGGCCTGCGTCAGGCGACGCATGTTGGGCGACGGGTTGATCCACGGCAGGCCGGTCTCATGCCACAAGTCGGCGCGTTGCCAGCCCTGGCACTGGATGACTTCGAGTTCCACGGCGATGCCGTTTTCGCCAACCATCATGCGCGCCAGTTCGCCGGTCGTCATGCCGTGTCGCAGCGGGATCGTGTGCGCGGCGACGAAGTCCCGGTGGGCACTCTTGAGCACGGGGCCCGCGATCTCGAGGCCGCCGATCGGGTTGGGGCGGTCCAGCACCACGAAGCGCAACGAGTGTTCGGCAGCAGCTTCGAGGGCTTCGCGCATCGTTGCGATGTAGGTGTAGAAGCGGCAGCCGATGTCCTGGATGTCGAAGACCAAGGTGTCGACACCTGCCAGCATCTCCTTGGTCGGCCGGCGGGTTTTTCCGTATAGCGAGAACACCTTGAGCTGCGTCGCTGCGTCGATCGTGTCACCGACCTTCTTGTCGACGATGCCCTGCCAACCGTGTTCGGGTGAGAACAGCGCGACCAGTTGCACGCCATCGGCTTGGTGCAGCACGTCGACGGTGCGGCGGCCATGCGAAGTGCGGCCCGTGTGGTTGGTGATCAACCCGACCTTCTGGCCGCGCAGGGATGCGCACCCGTCGGCCGCCAACACGTCGATGCCCGTGCGAACTTGCGCGAGTACCGGTGGCGCACTCGTCAGGGTTGCCAGCACGACGGCTGTCAGAACGAAGGAACCTCGCATGTGGCTACCGTATCGCGTGCAAGTGGTGCGCACTATGGTCGCGGCGCGCGGCAGATGAACACTCGCAGCTTCACGGTCTGGCCGTTCTCGACGCGTGTCTCGAGGTCGGCGCGGGTCGCGCCAAGCCGTTCGGTCAGGATCTTGGTGGGGGCAGGGCTCATCTTCGTTAGCTTGCTGGCACGCCGCCTACGCGTTGCGCGATGCGGCCGACCCCGAAGGTCGAAATGCAGGTGATCAGTCCGTACCACGGCCAGCCGATCTTCAGCGGCACGCCGTCGTCGATCTCGATCAATGGCACCACGAACACGATGCATGCGGCAGCAACGAGGCCGCCGAGCAAGCCGATCAACGACGCTTTTGCGCTCCGTTGCTTGGAGAGTGCCAAGACGAACAGGCCGAGGATCACGCCGAGCGTCAGGTTCTGGATCCCTAACACCTGATTGACGACGGACTCGGCGCCGCCGAGGCCGCTGATGCCGACGAGGATCTGCAAACCCGCAAACACGATGGTCGCCAGTTTTGCGCTGCGCAACGCAAACGGCGAGTCGGTTGTGTGCCCGGTGCGCGGCAGGATGAAGTCGTTGACGAGAGCCGATGCGGAGGCCGACAGCGAACTCGAGAGCGTCGACATTGCGGCCGAGAACACTGCGCCGAGCACGATCCCGACTATGCCGACCGGCAGGTGGTGCACGATGAAGTGCGCCAGCACCTGGTCGCCCTTGGTGAACTCCTCGCTCGGTGGGTGTTGCGCGTAGAACGACGACAACCCGAGGCCCAGCAGCAAGAAGATCGCGAACTGCACCAAGACGACGGGGCCACTCCACAGCAGCGCCTTCTGGGCATCGCGTTGCGAACGGGCACAGAGGTAGCGTTGCACGATCAATTGGTCGACGCCGTGGCTGCCAATCGAGAGCACCGCACCGCCGATCAACGCGGCCCAGAACGTATACGGCGCCGACAGGTCGAAGCCGAAGTCGAAGATGCGCAGTCGTTCTTGCATTGCTTCGGTGCTGAACGTCTGCGTCAAGCCACCGTCGACTTGCTGGCCCAGCAGCACGAATGCAATCAGCGCTCCAAGCATGTAGACCACGAACTGGATCGCATCCGTCCAGACGACCGCCTTGATGCCACCGATTACGGTGTAGATCACGGTCGCGATGCCGAGCGAAATCACCGCCGTCGACAACGAGCAGTCGAACATGAACTGCATCACCAGTGCGGCCAGATACAGCCGGAGTCCGTCGCAGAGTGTGCGCGTCACCATGAACAGGGCGCTCGCCACCCCGCGCACATGCGGGCCACTGCGTTCGCGCAGCACGTCGTAGGCGGTGAACAGCTTGCCCTTGAAGTAGAGCGGCAGCAGGCCGTAGGCCGCGATCGTTCGTCCAATCAGGTAGCCGAGCGGCAGCTGCAGGAAGCGTAAGTCGCCCGGCTCCGCGGCGTTGCCGTAGGCGATGCCCGGCACGCTTAGGAAGGTGGCGGTACTGGTTTCGGTTGCCACGATCGATAGCAGCAAGACCCACCAGGGCAGGTTGCGACCACCGAGCAGGTAGTCGGTCGCCGATTTTTGTCCACGACCCATGTAGAGGCCAAAGGCGAGTGTTCCGACCAGGTAGGCGACGAGGATCGTCAGGTCGATGGAGCCAATGGCCATGCTGGCAGGATGCAACGCCGCTCGCCCGATGCAAGGACAGCCTTGGCCGTTTTCCAGGCTCGGCCCGTCGACACGGCAATGCGACGTTCGGCCCGTAGCCAATCGCGTGCGATTGCGCGATCATGGGCGACCATGAGCCGCGTTGATTTGTCCGAACTCACGACAGAGGCAAGCAACCCACGCAGCAGCGAGCTCGACGCAATGTCGACGCTCGATGTTGTCACGGCGATGAACGACGAAGATCGTCACGTCGCGGATGCTGTGCGCGCCGCGTTGCCGAGCATCGCGGAGGCGGTGGATGCCATCGCCCAGCGCATGCACAAAGGTGGCCGCCTGATCTACGTCGGCGCCGGCACGTCGGGACGGCTCGGCGTGTTGGATGCCGTGGAGTGTCCGCCGACGTTCTCGGCCAAGCCGGGCATGGTCTGCGGCTTGATCGCTGGCGGCGACCAGGCGTTCATGAACGCTGTCGAAGGCGCCGAGGATGATCCGCAACTGGCTGCAGGCGATCTGACGACCATGGCGCTCGGGCCGAAGGACTGTGTCGTCGGCATTGCCGCGAGCGGCCGCACACCGTACGTGTTGGGGGCGCTCGAACTGGCGCGCTCGGTCGGGGCGTTGGCGGTCGCGGTCGCGATGAATCGCGGCAGCCTGATCTGCGAAGCCGCCGATATCGCCATCGAAGTCGTCACCGGTCCCGAGATCGTGACCGGCAGCACGAGGCTCAAAGCGGGCACCGCCACCAAGATGGTGTTGAACATGCTCAGCACGGGTGCGTTCGTTCGCCTCAACAAGGTGTTCGGCAATCTGATGGTCGACTTGCAGGCAACCAACGACAAGCTGCGCGCCCGCAGCGTCGGCATCGTGGCGCAGGCGTGCAGTTGCTCCGACGAACGCGCCAAGGAGTTGCTGCAAGCAGCTGATGACGATGTCAAGGCGGCGATCGTTGCGGATCGCAAAGGCGTGCCACCGCACGTCGCGCGTACGTTGCTGTTCACGCACGACGGGGGCGTTCGCGCCGCTCTGGACGCGCCGGCGTGAGCGGTGGCGCGGTGCGTCGTGGCCTTTGGTGCTGCGTGTGCTCTACAAGCGAAACCTGATTTGTCTGGTTTACCGATCCGACCTATGGCCTTGGCAAGCGCAAGCGCGAAGCGCCCGGCAACTTCGTCTACCGACTCGACCCGAAGACTGGCGTCGTGACGATTGTGCAGCGCGACTTCGCGATGCCGAACGGCATCTGCTTCTCACCCGATCACAGTCGCGTCTACATCGCTGACAGCGGCAAGAAGCAGCGCGTCGGGGTGTTCGAGGTGCAACGTGACGGCACGTTGTCGAAGCCGTTGTTCTGGCTCACGGGCGGTGCCGATGGCATGCGCTGTGACGTGCGCGACAATCTCTTTACGACCGCGCGCGATGGCGTGCGCATCTATTCCGAGGCTGGCAAGCACCTGGCGACGGTCAAACTGCCCGAACAACCTGCAAACTGCGCATTCGGGGGAGCGCATGGCAACGAGTTGTTCGTGACTGCCCGCACGTCGCTATACCGTATGAGGTTGCGTGTTTCCGGCGCCGCGATCCCGCCGCGCAAGCCGGTCCCACGGACCCGAGAGCACCCGAATCGAAGGCTGCCGGTCATGAGCGAATCCGGTGCAACTAAAGAAAAACCAAAAGGTTGTGTTACCTGCTCGGTGCGACGGAACGGGCCTTGAGCTTGCCAGCGAGGCGCCGGCGAGGCACAGTAATATGTGATGGATCATCAAGCCCCTCCACAAGTGAGAGTGTTGGACGCGGCAGACGCCGCGGTGCCGTTCCTTCTGCAGGAAGTGCGGGCTTTGGCGTCGGGGCAAGAGTCAGAATCCAACCAGCGGCCTCTCATCAGCTTTGCCACCGGTGGCACATTCACGGCCTTCTTCCGCGCCTTGGACGCCGAGATAAAGCAGGGTCGGATTACCCCGACAGAATTCCTCGGAACGCATTTGGATGAGTACATGGGCTTTGAGCCCGAGCGTCCGGGCGGCATGTTGCACGAACTTAGCCTGCGCTGCCCGGCGATGCGTGACATGCTGGCGCGCGGGTCGTTCTTGCCGGTTCCGTGCCATGGGGCCGAAGGCTCGTTGCGGGCTCACGAAGAACGCATCGAGCGGGCCGGTGGCATCAAGCTGCAGTTGCTCGGTATCGGTCGCAATGGCCACATCGCGTTCAACGAGCCAGGTGCATCGCTTGACGAAGGCTTCCACGTGACGACTCTGGCCGAATCGACGCGGGTCGACGCCAAGGCGCGGTTCGTTCCCGACCAGCCGCCACGCCGCGCGGTGACCGCGGGCATGAAGTCGATCCTCACCGCGGAGCGCATCATTCTGTGTGCGTTTGGCGCGGACAAAGCGGCCGCCGTCACCTCGATGCTGCAAGGCGAGGTCAACGGCACGTGCCCGGCATCGGCGTTGCGCATGCACAAGAACGCCTTGGTGTTGCTCGACTCCGCCGCGGCGAGCAACCTCGATGCCGGCGCGATTGCTGGCGCGATGCACTGAGCGATCGCTAGCGTCGCCGGAGTATGGGGTGTGGGAGTATCGGGTTTGCCCGGTCAGCATTTGGCCGCGGCCCATTGCCGCCTAGGATGCGGGCGTGGATCCTGCACTTCGCTTCACTCGTTTCCGTTGCTCAGCTCTGGTGGTGTTGCTCGCGCTGACGGCGTCGAACTGCCGCCAGCTTGATGACGCGCCCGACAGCGGCAGCGCCGCCGTCAACGAGTCGGTGGCAGAAACGCTCGCCTCGCTGACCCTCAAGGAGAAGGCGGGCCAACTGTTTGTCTCGTGGAGTTTGTCGCGCCCCGATGGCGACAACCATGAACAGATGCTGCGTTGGGTCGAGGAGGTCGGCCTCGGCGGCGTCATCCTCAGTCTCGGCACGACGGAAGATGCGGCGACGTTGATCCCGAAGCTGCAAGCGAAGGCCAAGGTGCCTTTGTTGCTCGCGAGTGACTTCGAAGGTGGCGTGTGGTGGCGGCTTAAGGGCGGCACCGAACTTGGCAACCAGATGTTGGTTGGCGCGAGCGAGTCCGAAGAGCTCGCGGAAGCAATGGGACGCGTGACCGGCGAAGAGGCGAAGGCTCTCGGTTTCCATTGGGTGTTCGCGCCGGTGCTGGACGTCAACTCCAACCCAGACAACCCGATCATCAACGTGCGCAGCTTTGGCGAAGATCCTGAATTGGTCAGCAAGCTCGGTCGGGCGTTCGCCCGCGGCGTACGGAAATCGGGGCTGTTGTCGTGCGGCAAGCACTACCCAGGCCACGGGGATGTCGATAGTGACTCCCACTTGGCGCTACCGACGGTGCCGGGGGATCGCGAGCGCTTGATGCGCGTCGAGTTGGCACCGTTCCGGGCGGCTGCTGAAGATGGCTTGGAGTCGGTGATGACCGGGCATCTCGCGGTGCCTGGGTTGGGTGAAGATCCGAGCGTGCCGGCGACGTTGAGCCGCAAGATCCTGCACGACGTATTGCGCAAGGAGCTCGGCTTCACGGGTTTGGTGGTCACCGATGCGCTCGACATGGGTGGCGTGAAGAATGCGTTGGCGTCAGGCGAGGTGGCCGTGCAGGCGTTGCTGGCTGGCGCGGATGTGTTGTTGATGCCGCCCGATCCGTTGGCGGCGCGCCAGGCGGTGGTGGGCGCGGTGACGAGTGGGCGGGTGCCAATGGCGCGGCTCGACGATGCCGTTCGTCGCATTCTCGAAGCGAAGCACAAGGTCGGGTTGTTCTCGGGTGGTGGGCAGGTTGCGCACGATTGGCGCGACCGGCTGCGAACCGACGAGTCAGAAGCGGTCGCGGATGCCATTGCCGAGCAAGGCATCGTACTTGTTCGGGACCGCGATGGCGCCCTCGATGAGCTTCGGGGCCCTTTCGGAAAGACGCTGCTAGTGACGTTGGTCGACAAGGATGATGGCACTGGTTCGGCAATTGGGATTCGTTGGTCTCGCAAGTTTGTGCGATTGACGGATTCCAGTACTGATGCGGACATCGCGAAGGTGGTTGACCTGGTGCAGAAGGCCAACAACGTGGTCGTGTCGTTGTTCGTCAAGGTGCGAGAGTTGGGCGGGGGCACAGGCCTACCCAAGAAGCTCGAGGCCGTGCTCGATACGTTGCGCGATGGGCAGAACGTGGCGGTGGTTTCCTTTGGAAGCCCGTACGTCGTCCGTAACTTGCCGAAGGCCGACACCTTCGTCGCCGCGTTTGCGACGACCGAGAGAGTGCAGGAAGTCGCTTCGCGTTTGTTGTTCGAGCGCGGGTTTCGCGGGCGTTTGCCCGTCGCGGTTCCTGGTGTGGCTCCAGCTGGGTTTGGTTTGTCGGATGCACCGCTGCCCAAGGGGCCTGCTCCGACAATGCGCGAGGACTCACCGAAGCCGATTGGCCCACTTCCCGAGGCCCTCAGAGCCCGCTTGGAAAGGGCCGTCCTGGATGGAGCGATGCCGGGGGCAGTCTGCTTGGTTTCACGCCATGGCAAGTCTCTCGCTGCGGTCGTGGTCGGCCGCGAAACCTACGCTGCAGATGCGAAACCGGTGACGCAACAAACGATGTTCGACCTGGCGTCGCTGACGAAGGTCTGTGCGACGACACCAGCAATCCTGCATCTGGTTGATCGGCGGCAACTCTCATTGGATGACCCAGTCCAGAAGTGGGTGCCTGCTTTCGTTGGCCCCGGCAAGGAACGTGTCACGATTCGCCACCTGCTGGCCCACCAAGGAGGATTGGCTTCCTACGTGCGCTACTTCCGCACACTCAAGGGCAAGAACGCGATCGTTGCCGCGGCTGCCAAAGAAGGGCTGATGTCGGAGCCTGGAACGACCGTTCGATACAGCGATCTGGGTTTCATTCTCTTGATGGCGGTGGTTGAGGCCGCCTCTGGCCCGTTCGACCGAGTCGTTTCGAATCTGCAGTTGAAGCCTCTCGGTGCCAGATTTGCTCCGGTCGGGCAGCCGCCAATCGACGCGGCTCCGACCGAGCGTGACAACGATCGAGGCGGGGTCATGCGCGGCTACGTCCACGACGAGAATGCGTTTGCCATGGGGGGAGTGTCTGGCCATGCAGGGTTGTTTGCCCCGGCATGGGGGGTCATGGAATACGGGAAGCTCCTGCTGCACGGCGGAGAACGCCGTTTGCCGCGCGACTTGATAACTCTCGCCACCAAACCCGCCGGCATCACCAAAGACCAAACCCGCGGCCTCGGCTTCCAGCTTCTCAAGAGCGGCACGTGGGCCGGCACCGACGTCCCCGATGGCACCTTTGGCCACACCGGCTTCACCGGCACCTCCCTCTGGTGCTGCCCGCGTTACGACGTTTGCGTCGTGCTGCTTACGAACCGCGTGCACCCGACCCGGGTAAACAACAAGATCACTGCTGTGCGCCAGGCCATTCACGACATCGTGCTCGATTCGCTACGCTAGCGGCATGCTTGCACGTTCGAAGTCGGCAGCGCTGCTGCTGATCACCGCCCTCGCCGTTCCGGTCACGCTGTTTGCCCAGAAGGCGGCAGAACAGCAGGCGCCGACGCACATCCACGTCATCGGCGCCAGCGTCAGTGGTGGCTTCGAAGATGGTCCGTTGTTCGGCGCCAAGGAGACCGGCGACTCGGTGTCGATGCACCACATGCTCCGAAAGTGGAGCGGTGGCGAAGTCAAGGTGACCACGCATCCGCCGATGGAGATGTGCTACACGTTCAGCAACCCGCTGAAGATTGGCAAGAAGCAGATCGATGGGGCCAAGAAGCGAAAGGCTGACATGATCGTCGCCGTCGACTTCCCGTTCTGGTTCGCCTACGGCTACGTCCGCAAGCCCGAAGCCAAGTCGCGCATGGATCGCCTCGAGGTCTGCCTCGAATACCTCGCTGGCCTCAATGTGCCTGTGGTGATCGGCGACCTACCAAACATGAAGGGCGCGGCCCGCCGCATGGTCAGCCCAAAGCAGATTCCGTCGGAGGAGATGCTCGTGCAGTTGAACGCGCGGCTGAAGAAGTTTGCTGCCGACAACGACAAGATCACGATCGTGCCGATGTCGCAGATCGTCAAGCAACTGAAGGTCGAAGGCGTTCTGCTGCCGCTGAAGGACGGCGAATTGAAGACCGCGCCGTGTGCCCTACTGCAAGGCGACAAGCTGCATGCGACGCGTCTCGGCATGGCATTGCTGACCTTCACTCTGCAAGAGTCACTGCGGCAACACTTCCCCAAAGAACACGCGCTGCGCCAGCAGAACTGGACATTCGAAGAGTTTGTCGATGCGGCTGGTGCCGATGATGAGTTGGACACGCTGCGTGAGGCTGCCCAAGAGAAGGTCAAGGAGTCGGCCGCCAAGAAATGAGCGGCGCGCCTAGGCGCCGCCCTATTCCTTGCCGGTAGTGCTGGCGGGCAGTGATTCCCATCCTGGTACCGCGCGCAGTCGATCGAGTTGCTCGCCGAGAATGGCCGCCTGCCACGGCAGCAGTCGCCCACCGCGGAGCTTCCAGGCCTCCGCATACTTGCTGGCTAGCACTGCATGGCCGCGGTCGAGTTGTTCGAGTGCCGTGGTCACCAGATAGCGGGTGTCGACACTCGTGCGTTCGAGCTCCTTGGTCCGCTGCGTCAATTCGCGGTTCATGTCCGCGATGAGCTTGAGTGCCTCGCGGTCTCCGGAGCCGAGCAAGTCTACGATTGCGACGAACGCAGTTTCGATGATGTAGCGCGACTGCTGATTGCGCTCGTTGCGTAGCCCGGCAATCTTCGCCAAGGACGTGAAGTGGGTTTGCAGGCCGGCGCGCACGACCGGATGCGGGG
>JAPYTD010000167.1 GCA_029936315.1 Planctomycetota bacterium
GTCGAAGGCCCGACCGAAGAAGCCGATGGCGTGCTGGAATACACCAAGGAGGGCAACGGCTGGCTGCGCAAGTCGATCAACAGCTACATGCCCGACGCGATCCCGAATGGCGACGTGTTTGTGCCCGGCGCGATCATTCGTGAGCACCGTTTGCAGGAAGGCAGCGAGATCATCGGCAAGGCCGGCTTCCCGACTCGCGGTCCGCAGCGCCTGACGATGTGCGAAGTCGAGACCGTCGACAAGCTGCTGCCTGAGGAGCGCCGCGAGAAGATGCAGTTCCGCCAGATGACGGTTGTCGATCCGGAGCCGATGTTCGTGCTGGCCCCGGGCAGCGACGAGAATATCTCGTTGCGCATCGTCGACCTTCTGTGCCCAGTCGGATACGGCACCCGCGGCCTGGTGGTCGCTCCGCCTCGTTCGGGCAAGACGGTCTTGATGCAGCAGATTTGCAAGTCCATCAGCGAGCACTACCCCGACGTGCACATCATTGTGCTGCTGATCGATGAACGCCCCGAAGAGGCGACCGGTTGGAAGCGCAGCGTCATCGGCGAGAACCGCGAAGTCCTGGTTTCGACGCTCGACGAAGGGCCCAAGCATCACGTGCAGGTCAGTGAGATGTGCCTGAAGCGCGCCCAGCGACTGGTTGAGACCGGCCGCGACGTCGTGATTCTGCTCGACTCCATCACCCGCTTGACGCGCTCCTACAACTCGGCGCTCGGCGGCCGCGGTGGCGGCACGATGTCCGGTGGCCTCGGCTCCAAGGTGCTCGAAGCGCCGAAGAAGTTCTTTGGCTCGGCGCGTAACTGCGAAGAGGGAGGCTCGCTGACGATCCTGGGCACGACGCTGGTGGATACCGGTTCGCGCATGGATCAGGTCATCTTTGAGGAGTTCAAAGGCACGGGCAACCAAGAGCTCGTACTCAACCGTCAGCTGGCCGAACGCCGGATCTACCCGGCGATCGACGTCGAATTGTCCGGCACGCGTAAGGAGGAATTGCTGCTCGGTGAAGAAGTCACCCAGCGTCTCTTCACGCTGCGCCGCGTGCTATCGCGCATGAACGCGCTCGACGCGATGCCCTTGTTGATCGATCGTCTGATGAAGACCGACACCAACCAGGAGTTCTTGGACAGCTTCCGGTTGGAAGACTGATCCAGGCGGTAGTTGGCGATTACCAGGAAGCCGGACTGCTCGGTTCTTGCTGTTGCGTCGGCTTCTGGATTGGCTACACGTTGGCGTGCTAGTCCACGACAGCAGAACAACATGATCGAAGTCGACCATCTCGAGAAGAGCTATGGCTTTGCTCGCGCGCTACGGGGGATCTCGTTCTCCGTTAGCAAGGGCGAAGTGATCGGCTTCCTCGGCCCGAATGGTGCCGGGAAGTCGACGACGATGAAGATTCTGACTGGTTACCTCGCGCCGTCTGGCGGCGGGGCGACGGTGGGCAATCTCGATGTCGTCAAGGACTCGTTGGCCGTGCGGGCCATGATTGGCTACCTGCCGGAAAGCACGCCGCTCTATAGCGACATGCGGGTCGACGATTATCTGTCGTTCTGCGCCGAGATCCGCGGTGTCAGTGGCAAGAAGCGCAAGCAGGCGATTGCTCGGGTGGTGCAACTGTGCGGTCTCGAACGCGTGACCGGCAAGAACATCGTCGAATTGTCGAAGGGCTTCAAACAGCGCGTTGGCCTGGCCCAGGCGATCGTGCACGAGCCGCCGGTGTTGATTCTCGATGAGCCGACCTCCGGCCTCGACCCCAATCAGATTGTCGAAGTGCGCAATCTGATCGAGCGGCTCGGCGAAGAACACACGGTTGTGTTGAGCACGCACTACCTGCAGGAAGTCGAGAAGTCGTGCTCGCGTGTGATCATCGTCAACCACGGCGAAATCGTCGCGGATGGCACGCAGGAACAACTGCTCGCAGACCAACCTGCCGGTGGCTTGCGGTTACATGTGCGCGGCCCGGATGCTGCCGTACGGGCGCAGCTGACTGAGTTGTTGCCGAACGTGCGCATCGAACTCGTCAGTCAGGATGATCAGGGCTGCAACTACCGCATCTTCGTCGACAAACAGGCCGCGCCGATTGATGAATCGGTGGCGCGCACCATCGTGAAGAACGGCTGGGACCTGTTGGCGATGTATCGCGAGCGGCCGAGTTTGGAGGACGTTTTCCGCAAGTTGACGATTGCGCCAGAAGCGCCGGAAGACGCCGTTCCGCAGGAGGCAAGCAATGGCTAATGCAATCGCCACCGTCTTGGGGCGGCAGACGCGCGTCGTGTTTCGGCGCGAACTGAAGAGCTACTTCCTGTCGCCGATCGCCTATGTGTTCGGTGTGGTGTTCTTGGGAGTGGTGCTGTTCTTGTCAGCCCAGGCGAGCATCGTGCACGGCGCCCCGGCCAACATGCAGCCGTTCTTCCTGTTCTTGCCGTGGGTGTTCTTGATGTTCCTGCCCGGGCTGACGATGCGGCTGTGGGCCGAAGAACGAAAGCTCGGCACGATCGAGTTGTTGCTGACCTTCCCGGTGCGCACCAGTCAGGTCGTGCTCGGCAAGTTCGGCGCCGTCGTCACCTACCTCGCGTTCATCCTGGTGATGACGCTCGGGTTGCCGATGACGCTCGGCGCGTATGGCACGATCGATTGGCCGCCGGTATTGGGGGCGTACCTCGCTTCGCTGATGTTTGCCGGCAGTTTCGTCGCGGTTGGCATGTTC
>JAPYTD010000015.1:0-16238 GCA_029936315.1 Planctomycetota bacterium
AGCACGGAGTGCCGCTGGACGAGTTTGTCGACGCGTTTGTATTCACGCGCTTCGAACCGAACGGCATTGTGCAGGGCCACGACCAGATCAAGATGGTCACGTCCGTCATCGACTACGTCTTCCGCGAGTTGGCGATCAGCTACCTCGGCCGCGACGAACTCGCGCAGGTCTCGAGCGAAGACCTCCGAAACACGACAACGGGCGCCAAGACTGCCGACCCGGAATACATCGGCGAAGAGGTTGTGTCCGAGACGGTCTACGACGCCAACGATCGCGCCCAGTCGCCGGTGCACGACAACCCCCACCTGCATCCGCCAAGCCACGGCATGCAACGCACTAGCGAGCCGATGCTCCGTGCGAATGATCACACGCCGACGGCCGCCGCCGGTGAGAAGGTCGCACTGATGCGCAGTGATACGCGAGCAGCGTTGGACAGCCGGCAAACCCGCCTTGCGGTCACGGAAGCGCGGCTGAAGGGCTACGAGGGTGACCCGTGTGGCAACTGTGGTGCGTTCACCTTGGTTCGCAATGGCACGTGCCTCAAGTGCATCTCCTGCGGCGAGACGTCGGGGTGTAGCTAGGAGGTTGGGGCGCTAGCGCTTAGCGACATGGAGCACGTGCTGCACGATGGCGATGGCTACAACATCTTCCGCGCGCGCCAGCCGGCGTTGGCTGGATGAGTGGGCGTCTCGCCTAGAGGCGGCGGATGCGGATGTTGCGGAACGACACTGCATCGCCGTGACCGCAGAAGCCGAAGTGACCGGTTCGGTTGTCCTTGCCGGTGTGGTTCTTGAGGTTGGACTTCAGGTCCGAAAGGTCCGCGTCCAGGATGCGGTAGCCGTTGAGTTCGACAGTGACGTGAGAGCCGATCATCGTGACTTCCTGGAAGTTCCACTCACCCACCGGACGCTGGTAACCGCGTAGCGCTGGCGCCATGCCGTAGGCACTGCCGTGGTATTGGTAGTCCTTGAGCTTGGCGTACTTTGCAGCGGTGTTGTCTAGGACCTGCAATTCGAAGCCGGTGTAGGCGGGATCACCCTTGCCGGAGTAGCGCATCGCGAGACCGTTGTTGCCACCAGCCGGAACCTTGAACCACAACCGCACCGAGAAGTCTCTGTAGACCTCATCGGTGAACAGGTTGCCACCCTTGCCACGCTTGCAGCGGATCGCACCGTTCACGATCTCGTAGTTTTTGGTGGCACCTTGCCAGCCTTGGAACGTCTGGCCGTTGAACGCTGGCATGTAGCTGTAGAAGTCCGAGCTCCCGAGGTGCTGGTTCGCCTCTTGTGCGGACAGCTCCATCACCTTGAGCCTGCGGAAGCGGATCTCCCCGCCGTGGGTTTGCAGCTGCAGCGGCCCCGTCTTCGGCAGTGGCTTGGAGCGATCCCAGAAGTTCTCCATGCGCACGCCGTTGGCCGTCACGCGGTTGTTGAGCGAGGCCCAAACGCGATCGCCGATGATCATGATCGACATGCGGTTCCACTCACCGAACGGCTTGTCGTAACACGCAGGTGGGAACCGCTCGTGCACCTTGTTGTTCCAGAGACCGCCGCTGCCTTTGTCGGCGCCGAGCTTCCACTTGCCGCCAGCTTCGGTGTAGTCCCAGATCTGAATCTGTGGCGTTGCGCGCAGGTAGATGCCGGAGTCGGCCTTCGCGACCGTCTTGTATTCGAGCCAGAAGACCGCGTCGCCGTAGTCCTTGTCCGTCGTCAAGAATGCGCCGTGGCCGTCGTTGACCAGTTCGCCGTTCTCAACACTCCAGTGCTTGGCAACGGTGGCCGCGTCTTCCGCCAGCAGCTTGGCGCGCTTGTCTGCGGGCATTGCCGCTAGCTTGACGGGATCGAATTGGCGTTGGCCATGCCAACCACTCAAGTCTTTGCCGTTGAACAACGACCGTTCGACCATTGTCGATGGCTCTTGGGCAATCGTTGCCGCGGCGAGCAGAAGAGAGGAGAAGCAGAAGACAACGCTGCGCATGCGCGACAGGCTACTCGGCACTCTCCGCCAGACACTTCTTTTCGCGCTTAGCCATTACACAGGCCGTACAACTCCGCGGCGCCACCTGTGCTACACCGGAACGCATTATGTGCCAGTACCAGCCCCTTATTGCGATCCTGGCGGTGCTGTTCGTCGCCCCAGTCAAACTGCACGCACAAGACGAGCCTCTGCAATGGTCGGCATTCGTGCACAAGAAGTATGCGCCCCGGAAGGCCAGCCACGAGGACGTCAACCGTGCTCAGATGCTTGCGATCGATGCGGCTTTGCAATGGCTGAGCAAACACCAAGATGACGATGGTCGCTGGGACTGCGATGGCTTCATGAAGCACGATGCAGCGGACTCCGAGATCTGCAACGGTCCCGGCAATGCGACGCACGACGTGGGGGTCACCGGCTTGGCATTGCTCACGTTCCTCGCAAGCAACCACACGCTGCGCGCTGGCGTCTACTCAGACAACGTGACCATGGCCGTGCGTTGGCTCAAAAACCAACAATCCCCAAATGGTCGGATCGGCCTCAATGCGCATTACGACTTCCTCTACGACCACGCCATCGCGACTCTGGCAGTTGTCGAAGCCTATGGATTGTCGGAGGACAAATCGCTTCGTCAGTGCGCCCAGAAGGCACTCAACTATCTTGAGGTCCATCGCAATCCAAAGGCGGCGTGGCGATACCACCCGCGCGACGGTGACAACGACGTTTCGGTTACGACCTGGTGCGCTGCCGCCTACGCCGCGGGCATGGACTTCCAACTGGTCGTCCCCAAAGACGCGGCGACATACATCACCAAGTACCTTGACAGCGTCACCGACCCAACCGGACGCCACGGCTACTCAGGTCTCGGCGAGTCCAGTTCACGCAAGCCCGGCGCCCACTCCAAGCGCTTCCCGATTGGGCCGTGTGAGACCATGACAGCTGTCGGCTGGTTCTGCCGATTCCTGCTCGGCAAGAGCATCGAAACCGATCCGGCCATGCAGCCAGCGGCCGATTTGATCATCAACAAGCCGCCTGCCTTCGTCGAAGTTTCGACCGACTACTACTACTGGTACTACGGCAGCCTCGCGATGTTCCAAGTTGGCGGCATGCACTGGAACACATGGTCGAAGCAGTTGCGGGGCGCCCTATTGCCCGTGCAACGAGTCGACGCAAACTTCGCCGGCTCGTGGGACCCGGTTTCGGTTTGGGGCGAAGACGGCGGCCGGCTCTATTCCACAGCAGCCGCTACGTTGGCCTTGCAGGCGGAGTTTCGCTACGCACGCCTGTCGGCGTTGCTGCCGTTGCCCGATGACGGGATCTTCCGCCCCGCGAATACAGATTGGCGAAAGATGCGCTATGGGAAATTCCAAGGCAGGCTCGATGCCGCCGCTCGCAACAACAACCTGACCGAAGATCAGCGACGCGCCATCGACATTGCGCGCGCCACGCTGGCCACCAAGGTCGAACGCGCGCTCGACGAGATCGTGCGAGCCAAGGCGGACAAGGACTACTTCACCGCGAGCAATCGGCTCGCGCAAATCGAAGACCAGTTCCGGCGCCTCCCGCCCGCCAAGGCCGCAAGAGATCTGCGCGGGGAATGGCAGCGGGACCCGCTCGTCAAGAGGGAGATCGCGGCCAAAAAGCAACTCGAGTCGATCAAGAAGAAGGCCAAACCGGGCCGCAAGGGCCAGGCCGGGCTGCGCAAACAACTGGAGAAGTTCATTCGCAAGCACGGCCAAACCGCGGCCGGCAAGGAAGCCACCAGAATGGTCGCAAAGCTGCGCTAGGGCGCAAATCAGCGATTCTTCAGGAACGTCGCAATCCCGCCGAGGAACTCTTCCAGATACGCCCGGTGCTCCGGGGCCACTTCCTGCTCGTCGATTGAGGCCATCATCAACTGCATCCAGCGATCTCGGGCCGCCTGGTCGACGGCGAACGGTGCATGGCGCATGCGCAGGCGCGGATGGCCGCGATCTCGGAGGTAGTCCGGTGGACCGCCAAATCGGTAGATCAGGAAGCTGCGGAGGCGATGCTCGGCGCCGGCCAACTCGCCCTCGGGATACATCGTCCCGAGGATGTCGTCGCCTGGCACACGCCGGTAGAAGCCGGCGATAATCGCGGTCAATTTCTCGGGCCCCAGCAGGTCAAAGATCGGCAGTTCTTCGGTCACGTGCGCAGCGTGGTGGATCGCGGCGAGAACGCAAGTACGATGTACGCGCCGATGGTCTTCCACGCAGCACCCGATCCCCAAGAACGCGAGTTCGACCGCAGTCTGCGGCCGGGCACTTTCTCCGATTTCGTCGGGCAAGAACAGGTGTGCGACAACCTGTGCATCGCCATCGAAGCGGCAACGGGTCGCCAGGAACCGCTTGACCACGTGCTGCTGTGTGGTCCACCGGGTCTCGGCAAGACGACACTCGCCTACCTGATCGCACTGGGCATGGACTCGGACATCGTGATCACCTCCGGCCCGGCGCTTGGCGCACCCAAGGATCTCGCCGGCACCCTGACGCGTCTGCAGCGCAACCAAGTGCTGTTCATTGATGAGATCCACCGGTTGCCGAAGGCGCTGGAGGAGTACCTCTATTCGGCGATGGAGGACCACGCGATCGACGTCGTGCTCGATCCCGGTCCGAGCGGTCGCAGTGTGCGCCTTGGCGTGCAGCCGTTCACGCTGGTCGGCGCCACCACGCGCGAAGGGTTGTTGTCGGCGGCTTTCCGATCGCGCTTCGGCATCGTCGAGCGCCTCGAACCGTACCCAAGCAGCGACATCGAACAGATCATCGTGCGCGCCGCGAAACGACTCGACGTCAGCATCGACGAACGAGCCGCGAAGATGTGCGCCGAACGCAGCCGGGGCACGCCCCGTATGGCGTTGCGCATCTTGCGCCGCGTGCGCGATCTGGCGCAGGTTCTCGAGAAGCCGAGCATCGATGCGGGCACCGCCAAAGAAGGCCTGCAGCGCTTGCGCATCGACCACCTCGGCCTCGAAGAAGTGGACCGCAAGTTGCTTCTCGCCCTGACGCAGCGCGGCGACGCGATTGGTCTAAAGACGTTGGCCGCGATGATCGACGAAGCCGAAGACACGCTCGAAGAGGTGCTCGAACCGCACTTGATCCGCTGTGGCTTGCTGGCGCGCACGCCACGCGGGCGCGTCGCGACGCCGATCGCCTACCAGCACCTTGGAGTGCCAGAACCCGAGAGCAAAGTAGCGGGTCCCGGTGATCTACCGTTTGCCTAGTTGCCAAAGCTAGCGCCGAACAACTGCACCGATCCCCTACGCTTGACACCTTGTCCGCATTTCGTTTCGAACTCCTCGGCCAAAACGGCAAGCTCCGCCGCGGTCGCTACCACACCCCGCACGGTTCCTTTGAGACGCCGTGCTTCGCGCCTGTTGGCACCTACGCGACGCTGCGCGGACTGACCGTCGAGCAGGTCAAGGCGACCGGCAGCGAGCTGATCCTCGCCAACAGCTACCACCTGCACGTGCGTCCCGGCGCCGAACGCGTCGAGAAGCTCGGCGGCTTGCACACGTTCATGAACTGGCACGGCCCCATCCTGACTGACTCGGGTGGCTTCCAGGTCTTCTCGCTCAGCGACAAGATGAAGATCGACGACCAGGCGGTGACGTTTCAGTCGGTCATCGATGGCAGTACGCACCGCTGCACTCCGGAGTCGGTGTTGACGTTCCAAAAGCAACTTGGACCTGACATCGCCATGGTGCTGGACCACTGTCCGCCGGGTGATGCCGACGAACGGCTGCAGCGCGCGGCCCATGAGCGCACGCTGCGCTGGGCACGTGAAGCACGCGATCTGCACGACCGCTGGGGCGGCAATTCGCGTGGCCAAGCGGTATTTGGCATCTGCCAAGGCGGCACCAACCTCGACCTGCGCGCTGACAGTGCGGTAAAGCTCGCGGCAATGGAGTTTGACGGCTACGCAATCGGCGGGCTCAGCGTTGGGGAAACCAAGGTCCAGATGGCGACAGCGCTTGAAGCCTGCGTCGAGCATCTGCCCGAAGGCAAGCTCCGCTACATGATGGGAGTCGGCATGCCCGACGACCTTTTGGCTGCGACGGCGCAAGGTGTCGATATGTTCGATTGCGTCATCCCAACCCGCCACGGCCGCAGCCATACGGCGTTCGCACCTGGCGGCGGCTACTTGAAGATGCGCAACCTGCAGTACGCCGACGACCCGGGACCATTGGTCGAGGGCTGCCTGTGCTACTGCTGCAGCAACTATTCGCGCGCCTACCTGCGCCACTTGTCCGTCGCCGACGAAATGCTGGGTGGCATCCTGCTGTCCATCCACAACATCCACTTCCTGCAAGACCTGATGCGCTCGATCCGCGAGCAGATCCCGATCACCGAGGCAATCCGATGATGCTGCGCTTTCTATCGTTGTTCGTTTCGCTGTGCTTCTTGCTGCCGGCGCAAGACGTGAAGGACATGTTGATCGGCACGTGGAACATCGAGTTCCTCGGTGCCGATCCGAAGTTCCGTCGCGACACTCCGCCGCGCTCGGCAGCCGACGTGGTTGCGATCGGCAAGAAGGTGCGCGACCTCGGCGTTGCCGTGCTCGGTGTGCAGGAGATCTGTGGTGAGAAACCGCTGCAGGCCGTCGCCAAGGCCGCAGGGCCAACCTGGCGTGCGGTGCTCGGCACGAGCGGTTCGTGGAGTGACGGCAAGACCCAGCAGGGCGTCGGATTTCTCTATGACAGCAGTGTGCTCGCGTTGGTGCACGCCGAAGAACTGCTCAACTTCCCGAGTGAGCTCGATGGTGTCTCCGTGTTCCACCGCAAGCCAGTGACCGCGGCGTTGCGCCACCGTGCGACTGGCAGTGACTTCCGCATTGTCGTCGTGCACTTCAAGGCCGGTCAAAAGGACCGCGACAAGCAGAAGCGCAGGGCGGAAGCCACCCACCTGCGTCAGTGGGTGGATCAACTGCTCCAAGATCCCAATGAGGACCACGACATTGTCATCCTCGGTGACTTCAACAGCACCTACGGCGCTGACCCCGAACTCGTGTTCGAGGGCGGCGGGGTCATGCAGTACCTAGACCAAGCGAAGGCTGCCCCCACGATCATGCACTTCGATACGCCGATCGATCAGTTCTGTGTCGCCGCCGAGTTCCGCGAACTGCAGCGCAACTCGATGACGTCGCACCACGTAGTCGGTTCGGCGCTGCGCCTCAAATGGCGCAAGACCTACAGCGACCACTTTCCGGTAACGGTGCGCATGACCCCTCTGATGGACGACGACCCGGCGGCGACGTTCCACCGCGGCCCAGCGGCACAGGTTCTGCCGACCACCAAACGCCGGCCGGCTGTAGCGGTAATCGACAAAGCGGTGTGGCCGCCGCGCCCCGGCATGCAGGTTGAGGTCTACGTAGACGGAATCATCCGCAAGGGTCGACTCGTCAAACTGCCGGCCGAACGCGGCTGGGTCGTGATCGATCAGGGGTCTGGCCCAATCGGCTGGCCCATGGATAGGGTCACGTCGGTGCGCGTGCTGCAGAAGCAGTAGCCGTTTCCTTCCTGCGAGAAACCTGCTGCTAAGACGGTGTTTCTTGGTCCGGTGGCATCGCTGGTTACCGGCCTCTGTAGCGCTAGGGCCCACGCGATTAGTTCAGCAGGGCGAGCGTGACGATGCCCGCGATGAGCAGTAACAGCAGAACTGCCACCAACTGCGTTCGCCCGACTCCCTGCTTGACCTCGTCCGTGGGGCCATAGCCATCCGGAATGTCGATGCTCTGGTAGTCGATCTCTTCGCTGTCCATCCACCCGGTCGACGCGTCACTGCCGCACTCGCGACAGCCCTTCTTGCCAACCGGCACGTCGGCACCGCAGTTGGGACACTCGAAGGTCTTGCGCGCCATTACTGTTTCTCCAGGATCAGGTAGTCGAGGCCGACCATCATGCGGTGCCCGATGGGTTCGTCGACCATAGCCGCGCCAAAACTCCGGCACCGGCAACGTCCACCATGACGTGTTCCTTGATGCCATCCAAGGATTCAACTCGCAGATAGTGGCCGCGATCATGGTTCGCATACCACTTCTCTGCGACGCCTGGCCCCGTGTTGCTCTCGCGATCGTAACTAGAAAACTGAACGCATCGTTCGCCAGGTTCTGGCTGCAACTGCAACCAGTCCGAGAAGGTCATGCGAAATAGCAGGTCGTCGTACTTCAGGCGGGTCTGTGCTTCCTGCGCCGAAATGCATGCTGCAAGGCTGGTCAAGACAACGAGCGCATTCGAGACGAACCTCATGCTGAGCAAGATAGCGGGTGAATCTGCAGTTGCGCGAACCGCGTCAATCGGGACGATGCTGGCGTGCGCCAAATCGTCGTAGCTGTGATCCTCACCGGCGTCGTGTCTGCCCAAGCCACCAGTGCTAGACCACTTCCCCCGAAGGCGCAAAACCCTAAGCCCGTGACGCAGCAAGATCCGGTGCTGCAGTACGATCCGTACCGCGGCATGGACTACAGCGGGCGCATCCCCAAGCCGGCGTTTCCTAGCGACCTCAAGAACCCCGAGCGTTGGCGCTACACTCCCCCGGCACGCATCAAGCCCGGCAACGTCATCGACCGCTTCTGGGTCAGCTCGTTCATCTCGCCCATCATCTTCCGCGAAGAAGACATCGGGTTTGGCGGCGGCCTCGCGCTCACCGACATCGACTTCCGCGGTCAGAACTTCCAGGAGTTCGCGAACATCACCGCGACCTACTCCGCCGAAGGCCAACAGAACTTCCGCATCAATTGGTCGAAGTGGCTCAACCACCGCCAACTCGCGAACGGCGGAATCATTCGCGAGGAACGCGGCCGCCTCTACGTTCGCGGTGGCTACTCCAAGACGTTGACGCGGCGCTTCTTCGGATTTGGTAGCCGCACTCCGGAGATCAATGAGTCGAGCTACACCGAAGAGCTAGCCAGTGTCGGCGCTGGAATTCGGCTGCCGCTGCCCGACCCCAGTAGCAATTGGTTGGCACGCATCGGCTTTGACGCCCAACACCACGGTCTCTCGTCGGGTCGCGTGAGTTCGGTACCGAGTACCAATGATTCCATGGCACTGCCCCCCGCCTTCGCCGCCGCGTTCGCCGACGGTGATGGTATCGACCAACTCTGGGTCACGGGTAGCATCGGGTGGGACAGTCGCGACAGCCTGGCGCAGGCTTACAAGGGCAAGCGCCTTGGCGTGTCGGTGGCGACCGCCTACCAGAGCGCTGGCGAATGGGGTTCGATCCTCGGCCTCGATGGCCAGCATGTATTTGCCATGCCGCCGCTGTTCCATCACGGTCGAGTCGGCAACGAAGAGAACCCGCCGACCGATGTGTTGGCGATCGGGTTCTTCGTGCAAGACACAGTCGGTGATCTGCCCTTCTACAGCCTGCCTACGCTCGGTGGCTCGCGCACGCTGCGAGGCTATATCCAAAACCGGTTCACCGATCGCTCTGCGGCCCACATCTCGGCGGAGTATCGCATCAACCTGATAGAACGCGGCGTGGCCTTCACCGACACGATCCGCATCGAACGCATCGGCTTTGCCTTGTTCTACGATGGCGGCACCGTCGCGGCCGACTTGGATAAGCTGGATGACGCGCGCTACCTCGACAGTTATGGCTTTGGCTTGCGCTTTGCATTCTCGCGCGAAGCGGTGTTTCGCGTCGACGTTGGCTACGGTGACGAGGGCAGCAACCTCACGATCGCGTTCGGCAACGCCTTCTAAGGATGCCTTCAAAGAACGGCTACTTCGGCAGCAGGTCGGGGCGCTTGTGCCACGGGCCCTGTGGTGGAACAAACATCACGTCGACCTCGCGGGTCTCGTTCTCCTGTAGGGGCGTGAGCTCGACGTCGGAGCCGAACAAACCCTTGCGGGAAGGTTCGAGCACGAACGCGCGGTAGCCATGCTGCTCCAGTTGCTCACGCACCAGCGCTGCCGAGTAGCCAGCGCGCTGCAAGTGGGCATCGACCACTTCGCAGAACACCAACGGCCACCGCGAGGTCAGTGTCTGCTGTAAGCTGCGTAGTACCGGCACCTCATGGCCTTCGACGTCAATCTTCATGAGCATCGATTGGCGCTCCTCCGAGTTGGCGAGCAGGTCATCGCCCGACGCCAACTCGACCTTGTAGGACGTCGTCACTTCGTAGCCTTGAGGCCCCGTGTCGGAGAGCGATCCCCAACCTGGATGCCAAGGTTCGCGCCAACATCGACGAAGCAGTCCCCGGGCTGCACCACGTGAGCAATCATCTGCTGGAGAGGCAGATCGTGGTACCGAGCCAAGAACCAACTCAATCGTTCGGACCAATTGGCCAAGTCGAAGTCCATGTCATAGCCGTGCAACTTACCTCGCACGGAATGCACGCCCGCATCGCGCCACTTCTCGTCCACCGTGCCACCGAACAAGTGATAGACGCGGCCCCAGGCGGGCAACTCGCGGCGCACATAGGCCCGCAGCAGGCGATGGCGCAGGGGCAGAAAACGCCGATGCGATGGGGTGCACGATGATGGTGGCAAAGAACTCATCACTGGGATCTGCACCTGACTCACTTGGCTGGCCTAGAGCAAGTATGCGTCAGCCGAGATCTAGGCTTTTCGACACTCGACCTGCGTGCCCACAAGTGTGCTTCGTGACAGCAGGGCCATCAAAGGCCACAATGTTCGCCCCCCAGTCCTCCGACATGATGGCCAACTCCCAACGGTTCTTTACCACGCTGACCATCGTCCTGCTGGCGGGCTCTCTCTTCAACAACCTGTCTGGCAGCCTGCTTGCCCAAGCACCGAGCGATGAGGCCAACTCCATCCGCTATAGCCGCGACATCCGGCCGCTGCTGTCGGATCGGTGCTTTCGATGCCACGGTCCAGACGCCAACGAACGGCTCGCGGACCTCAGGCTCGATTCGCGCGAGTTTGCCCTCGCCGATCGCGACGGCAGCGCGGCGATCGTACCAGGTGCCCCGGAGCGAAGCCTGCTGATCGAGCGCATCAAGAGCCACGACCCCGACGAGCGCATGCCGCCGTCGAAGAGCAACAAACCACCGCTGAACGAGCACGAGATTGCGTTGATCGCGCAGTGGATCGAAGCAGGTGCCAGGTATGAAGACCACTGGGCCTTCACTCCCCCGGTGAGACCAGCTGTACCCGAACACGTTGGCAACCACCCGATCGATGCATTCCTGCACGCGACGCTAAAACAAGAGGGCCTGAGCCTCAGTGCTCCCGCCTCTCGCACAACGCTCGCACGCCGGTTGTTCTTGACCGTGACTGGCCTGCCACCGACGCCCGAAGAAATTGCCACGTGGCTGCAGGACGATCGCCCTGACGCCTACGAGCACTTGGTCGACCACCTGCTCAACGATGAACCCTACGTCACGCGTCATGCCGAGCACCTCGCAAGCATCTGGCTTGATGCAGGCCGCTACGCCGACACGAGTGGCATCCACATGGACGCCGGGCGGCAGGGCTGGTTATGGCGCAACTGGTTGATCGAATCGATCCGCAGCGACAAGCCGTTTGATCAGTTTGTGGTCGAACAACTCGCCGGGGACTTGCTGCCGGAGCCGACCCATGAGCAGATCGTCGCGACCGGTTTCCTGCGCAACCACGTGACTACCGATGAGGGCGGTGCCATCAACGAGGAGTACCTGATCGAATACGCGGCGGAACGGACCGCGACGGTTGGCAGCGTGTTCCTTGGCTTGACCGTCGGCTGCGCACGCTGTCACGACCACAAGTTCGACCCGATCCGTCAGGAGGACTACTACCGCTTGTTCTCGTTCTTCAACAACAACGAAGAACCCGGTCTCTACAGCCAGTCGAAGAACGTCAACCGCGCGCTCGAGCCATTCGTCGACGTGCCCACCGACGGGCAACAGCAACAGACAGCTGACGTGGTTGAGCAGATCGAGACGGCGACCGCGGTGCTGGACGACATCGATCCGAAGGAGCATCGCTCGTACCGCAAGTTCCTCAATGAGGCGACGGGCCAACTCGGACTGCTTTGGACGAGACCGCGCGTCACCTCAGCAGAATCGGGCGGTGGCGCCACGCTGAGCATCCTGGCAGACGGTTCGGTGCTCGGCAGCGGCAAGAACCCCGGCAAGGACCGCCAAACGTTTACACTGACGAGTGGCGCGACCGATCAACGCTGGCTCTGTCTCGAAGCACTGCCCGATGCGAGTCTGCCTGGCGGCAAACTGAGTCGCGCCTCGCACGGCAACGCCGTGCTGCAATTTGCGCGCTTAGAAGTGCGCCCAATGCGAGGAGATGGCGATGGCGTGGCGGCTTGGCAGGAACTCAAGATCCGCTATGCGTTGGCCGACGTCGAACAAGCAAACGGCGACTTCGGCATCGGCAACGCCCTCGTCGACAACGGCATTGGCTGGGCCGTCGCTGGTGACAAGGTGCCCGGACCACGCTCTGCTTGGTTCCTCAGTGAGGCGGCGTTTGGCTTTCCAGGCGGCACCGAGATGCGCGTGACACTTGCGTATGACTCGACCTACACCAAGCACGTGCTGGGCCGGGTGCGCTTTGCAACGAGTCGCGGCCATACCGCAGGCCTCGACACCCTGCCGGTCGCGACGACCGGCTACTACACGTGCGGTCCGTTTGCCGAGTCCAACAAGGACAAGATCTACGACACCGCTTTTGGTCCGGAATCCGCGACCGGCATCGACCGCAGCAAGAAGTTCGGCAAGCTGCAGTGGAAGTACCGCCACAAGTTCAAGCGAGGCCAGAGCAACCGGCTCAGCGCCGGCTCCAGCGCGACCTACGTAGCGCAACGTATTTGGGTGCCAAGCGACCGCGATGTCGAGCTTGCCCTCGGCAGCGATGACGGCTTCCAACTCTTCCTCGATGGCAAGCAAGTCGCGGAACGGCGCGTGAATCGCGGCGTCAAGCTCGACCAGGACCGAAAAACCGTGCACCTGAGCAAGGGTGCCCACCTGCTCGTGCTGAAGATCTGCAACACCGGTGGCAACGGTGGCTTTGCGATTCAATATCTACCGCGCGAACACGAACTGACCGACGACCTGTTCTTGGTGATGGTGCCCGAGGTACTCAGCGACATGATCCGAGGGGAACGCCTGCTGCATGCCTACCGCAGCCATCGCTCACCGGTCTATCGGGAACGTGCCACCAACCTTGCGGCGCTCAAGAAACAACTATCCGAACTCGAAGCGAATATGCCGAGGGCGATGGTGATGAAGGAGCGGGCAAAGATGCGGCCCACGTTCGTGCTGGCACGCGGCGAATACGACCAGCCTGACCACGAGCAACCAGTCACACGCGAACTGCCGCAGATGTTTGGCAAACTAGCCGACGACCAGCCGAAGAACCGGTTGGGACTCGCACGTTGGTTGGTGTCCAAGCAGAACCCGCTGCTGCGGCGCGTTGCCGTCAATCGGCTGTGGGAGTTCGTGTTCGGCACCGGCATCGTGCGAACAAGTGAAGACTTTGGCATGCAGGGGGAATGGCCGAGCCATCCCGAACTTCTGGATTGGCTGGCTGTCGAGTTCGAGCACCGTGGCCACAGCGTGCGCGCCATGATGCGGCTGATCTTGACCAGCAAGGCGTTCCAGCAACGCAGCGTCGTGCCCCAGGACAAGGCGGGCGATCCCAACAATCGACTGTTGACCTGGTTTCCGCGGCGTCGTTTGACGGCAGAGGCCATCCGCGACCAGGCGCTCTACGTTGCCGGTCTGCTGATCGAGCAAACCGGCGGTCCGAGCGTGAAGCCCTACCAACCTGAGGGGCTCTGGCGCGAAGTCGCGATGACGCAATCGAACACCCGCATCTTCCGCCGCGACAACGGCACTGCCTTGTGGCGGCGCAGCCTCTACACCTACTGGAAGCGCGCGTGTCCGCCACCGAGCCTGATGCTGTTCGATGCGCCGACGCGCGAGTTCTGCACGATCCGTCGATCCGTCACCAACACGCCGCTACAAGCGTTGGTGCTGTGGAACGACGAACAGTTCGTAGAGGCCGCGCGCCTGCTCGCGACTCGCGCGCTCAAGCAGCATGCAACCGACGCTCTACGCCTGGCATCGATGTATCGCCGGACGACCGGGCGCGAATTGCGTGGCAACCAGGCGGAGATGGCACTGTTCACGCTTCGCGAGATGCAGCGGCGCTACCAGCAGGATCCAGAAGCCGCCAAGCAACTACTTGCTGTTGGCACAACGCCGACGGATCCCGACCTCCAGGCGAGTACGTTGGCGGCCTTCACCATGCTCGCCAGCGCGTTCCTCGATCTCGACGCAACCATCTACGTGGACTGACCATGACCGACCCAAGCCAGGAATACCTCGCTGCCGCAACGCGTCGGCGCTTCTTCGGTCAGGCTGCCACTGGCTTGACCGGCATGCTTGGTGCGACGGCGCTGGCGCAGAGTCTCGCTGGCCAGACGTTGGCGTCGATCGCGTCGCCTTCGTCACCACTGCCGATGCAGGCGCAGGGTCCGCACTTCGCCCCGAAGGCCAAGCGCGTCATCTACCTGCACATGGAAGGCGGGCCCAGTCACCTTGACCTCTTTGACCACAAGCCGGACCTGCACCGCTTGTACAACACCGACCTGCCGGACTCTGTGCGCGACGGCCAGAGGTTGACCGGCATGACCTCGGGCCAGAGTCGCTTCGCGGTGGCACCCTCGCTGTTCAAGTTCCGCAAGTATGACAACGGGGGCGACGGTGTGCACATCAGTGAGTTGATGCCGCACATTGCCGGGGTCGCCGACGAACTGTGCCTGGTGCGCTCGATGCACACCGAAGCGATCAACCATGAGCCGGCGATCACGTTCGCACAGACCGGCAACCAACAACCTGGCCGACCCAGTTTTGGCTCATGGGCAAGCTATGGCCTGGGCAGCACGAACCGAGATCTACCGACCTTCGTCGTCATGATCACGCAGGGCTTTGGCAACATGCAGGCCCTGGCAGAACGGTTCTGGGGTAGCGGATTCTTGTCAGGCGAACACCAAGGCTGCAAGTTGCGCAGCAGCGGCGACGCGGTGCTCTACCTGAGCGACCCCAAAGGTGTCTCGCGCACCGATCGCAGGCGCATGCTCGACCTGGTCAACGCCTTTGCCGAGCAGGAACGCAGTCGCACCAACGATCCGGAGATCGATGCGCGCATCGCCCAGCAAGAGATGGCATTCCGCATGCAGACGTCGGTGCCGGACCTGATCGACCTGAGCGGCGAAAGCGCAGCCACGTGGGATCTCTACGGCGAAGAGGCCAAGAAGCCAGGCACCTTCGCACAGAGTTGCCTGATGGCCCGTCGCCTGAATGAACGCGGCGTGCGCTTTGTACAGCTCTACATGCGTGGCTGGGACGCACACGGCAACTTGCCGGGGGAAATCCGCAAGCAATGCAAGGCCGTCGACCAACCGATCGCGGCGCTCTTGACTGACCTGCGCCGGCGCGGCTTGCTCGACGATACGCTGGTCGTTTGGGGCGGCGAGTTTGGCCGCACGGTCTACAGCCAGGGCGGCCTATCCAAGACCAACTACGGCCGCGACCACCATCCGCGGTGCTTCTCGATGTGGCTAGCAGGCGCCGGCGTCAACCGCGGCCATGTGCACGGCGAAACCTGCGACTTTGGCTACAACATCGTGCGCGACCCCGTTTCCGTGCACGACCTGCACGCCACCTTGCTGCACTTGCTGGGCTTCAATCACGAGCGTCTCGTCTACCGACACCAGGGCCGGGACTTCCGACTTACCGATGTGTTCGGTCGTGTGGTCCCCGAGTTGATTGCCTAAGTTGACCGCCGAGATGTTGGTCTTCACCGAACCTGATCCCTGGCTGGCTGTTTTCGGCCGCTTCCACATCGTGGTCCTGCACCTGCCGATCGGCCTGCTGCCCGGCATCGCGCTGTTGGAGTTTGGTGCTGCGATGTTCGGCAAACCCAACCCACGCGGCCCGGTACTGACGCTGGCCGTCATGACCGCGCTGGCCGCGGGTGTCGCACTTGCCACGGGCCTCGTCTTGGCCGGCGAGAAGACGGACACCGAACTGCTCAGCCAACACAAGCTCGCGGCAATCGTGATGACGTGTGTCTGTGCCGTGCTGCCGATCGTCGCCCTGCTGCGAAAGCGCGTCGCGTTTCGAATCACGCTGTTGGTGGCGCTCGGGGTATCGGTCTGGGCTGGTCATCTTGGCGGCGGCCTGTCTCACAAGAAGGACTTCTTGTTCAAGCCGCTCGAACGCGCTGCTGCACGCAAGCAGAATGACGCCAATGCTACCAAGCCCAACGGCGCCACCAAACCCAACGG
>JAPYTD010000015.1:16338-49536 GCA_029936315.1 Planctomycetota bacterium
AAACCCAACGGTGCCACCAAGCCCGCTACGCCCATTGTGTTCGTGACGGGAATCGCCCCGATCTTCAAGCGCGTCTGCACCGAGTGCCACAACGCCGTGGATTACGAGGGCGACCTCGACTTGACGAACAAGGAAGGCATCCTGTGCCTTGATCGCGAGGAGGAGGAGGAGCGCGTGCTTGTGCCCGGCAAGCCGGATGACAGCTACCTGCTAACGGTGTGTGAGTTTCCTTTGCACGACGAGGACCACATGCCGCCCGAAGACGAGCAGCAAATGACCAAGGAAGAGCTCGCTGCCTTGCGACGCTGGATCCAGGAAGGCTGCAAGTTCGAGTAGTAGTCTCGCCGGCCGCTCCCGGCGAAGGCGCCGCACTGCCGAATCCGACGGGCCAGCCATTTGCAGCGAAGCGCACCGGGGCAATGCTGCCGCCAGTTGGGTTCTGGGGCGGTGGCATCCCCGGCGTTACC
Source organism: Planctomycetota bacterium (assembly GCA_029936315.1). Classification (GTDB taxonomy): domain Bacteria; phylum Planctomycetota; class UBA1135; order UBA1135; family UBA2386. The sequence continues at coordinate 16,806 of JAPYTD010000015.1, forward strand.
TGGGGCTTGGGAGTGCTCTGCCCAACCGTCACGACGGCGAGTCCGCCTCCTGCTAGCAGAAGGCGCATCACTCCGATGACATGACATTCTGGGCCGATTGGTTGAGGGAACCGGGCTTGCACGAGACACTTCCTTGGTGCGTCTTTTCCCCGCTGCAGTGCTCGCCCTACTTGGTTCCTGTCACACCACGAAAGCAGTATCGACAAAACCGACACCTGAGGTGCCGGTTGTCGTTGCCTGGCCGGCCGGAACCAGCTTCATCTCGACTGTGACAAAGAACCTGCCGGATCAGCCAAAGTGGCGCGCCGTGCCGGTGTGGTGGCAACACGCACTCGGCCAGACGGAACGGTTCTCGAGCGCCTCACAGTCGCTGCTGCCCACCGAAGACTTGCCGCACATCGAGCTGACCGTCGAGCCGCGCGCCAACTCCCTGACCGTTACCCTCGTCGAAGGCAAACAACAGAAGGTGCTGACCACTGGCACGTATGCCCCGGACAGCGACACGCCCGATCTGCTGCTCGCGATCGATCACGTCGCGTGGTGCGCGCGGCTCGCGGTCGGCGAGCTTGCCAAGCAACCAATGCCGGTCGCAGCGATCACTTCCCCGATCGCCAACGTTGCCGTCGCGGTCCGAGACGCCACCGAGTTGCTGCACACTGGCGCCTTCGCGTCCGCACATCGCACGCTGCAGCGAGCTCGTCAGCGTGACGGTGGGTCGCCGTTTGTGCTCGAACAACTGGCCGCGATCGAACTGCTGCGCGGCGATGCGGCGGCTGCCGAACGCATGGCGCACGAAGCGCTCGGTTACACGGAGCGAACCTCGGCAACGGTGCAGCATCGCCTGGCGCGCACACTGCTAATGGCACGTGCGGCGCTCGATCCAGCCAACGCCGCTGGGTTCGATCGACAACTGAGCACGCTGGCCAAAGTCGGCCGCCGCGAACGGCCGCACGATGAAGCACCCGTTTGGACCGCGGCTTTGGCACACAACTTCCTCGGCGAGTTTGCCGAAGCGCGGCCGTTGCTCGAGAAGTTGCTGCTGCGACAACCGGAGCGAGCGTTCGTTCCGTACCATCTCGGATGGGCATGTCTCGGCATGGGCGATGCTGGCGCGGCCGCAGATCATTTAGCCAACGCAGCGATGCGGTTACCAGCCCCGTGGGTGCTCTTGCCCCGCGCCATTGCCCTGCACGAAGCCGACCGCATCGACGAACTCAACAGCCTGCTCCGAGCCGTACTCAGTGAGTATGGCCGCACAAGTCACGACTCGTTGACCCACCAGGTTCTACGCATGCAGGCCGCCAACGCGATCCTCGCTGGCAAGCCGCGTCTCGCCCAAAAGCTGCTGCTCGAAGACCTGCGCTGGCTGCAGAAGAACCCGCGGACCCTGACGCAACTTGCCGGTGAGTTCTCAGAAGAGGGTGCCTTGCTCGTACGCCTTGGCAGCGCCAAGGAACTGCCGATGCTGCTTGCCGCCATTCAGAAGCAACACACCGGTTCGATGGTTGCCGACGCGAGTGCGTATCTTGCGGGCATGCATCAACTCCAGACGACCGGCGTTCGCCCGGTGCTAATCGAACGCGCCCTCGGTCGCGACAACGCGTGGGCAGCCCTGCTCGCGGCCTTTGCCCACGAACGACTCGGCGAAGTCGGAGATATGCAGAACGAACTTGCGCGCGCCTCAAGGCTATCGAGCTCGCCGATGACGAAAGCCTTGCTGGCCCGCAGCCTGCGCGCCGTCGGCAAGTTGCAGGAAGCCGACTTGCTGCACGACACGTTGCGCGCCGAGATGCGCACGCTACACCTACGGAAAGCCTGTCAGCACCCTGTGTTTGGCCCCGAGTTGGCCTACGCGTTCACGCTACGCTAAGTAACGGCGCCAGGTTCTCTGTGCTAGGGCCACTGTGCCAGGCACCGTACTTGCTAGCCCTGCAAGAGCAGTCGACAGGTAGAGACCTCACGCATCCCGGCGCGCTCGTAGGCGGAGCGCGCTGCCCGGTTGTCTTCGGCGACGTGCAGGCACACCGGCAGCTTGGCCTGCGAGATGCACGTTGCGACCAGTTCGGTGCCGAGGCCACGCCCGCGCCGATCGGGAAACGTGAACACGCCTTCGATCACGGGACCACCCGGTCCATCGCTGCCGTAGTCCAGCTTGCACCACAAGCCGCCCGTTGGTCCCAGGACGCGGGTGCTGCCCCCCTGCACGCGCTCGTCGATCATCTTGTAGAGCCACCGTCGATCCACGCGGCTCGGCGCAATATTGAGGTCGCTAGCGTTGAGGGCCAGAGTGGCACGCGCCAAACGTTCTCGATCGAGCGGCAACGGCAAACGCATATCCTCGCGCACCAGCTTGGCCGGCGCATCCGCAGCAACGCCCACGTAGTAGACTTGGTTACGGTGTGCAAGCGGGGTGCGCGGTAGGTTCTCGCCAAGAACGTCCACGATCGCCGACTCCCCCAGGACGATGCGCCAAGGCCAGCCGCAGGTCTTGATCAGTTCTGCAACACTGCGCTCTCGGCCCGCCACGCGTTCGTCGGTGATGACGACCAGATTGCCCCGGGGGCCAAACCAAGCGAGCCCACACGGTGTGCCGTCGAGGGAGAACAGCAGGCCATCGTGCAAACCCTCGGCCAAGGCGTTGTGTACGTAGACCCCATGCACCCCGGAGGCCTCGGCCAAGGCCAAGCCAACCGCGTCATTCTTGCTCAGCGGGTGAGCGTGCAATCCGACGATGTTCTTCAAGTGCTCAAGATTCCAATGCCAACGACCGATCAGCAACTCAGTTCTGTTGCTGAATAGGAGCCACTTGGACACATACGACTTTCTAGCCGATCCCCGCACGCTGACGATGGCCGAGCGCCACGCAGCTCGCGACCAATACGACCGCGACCAAGCCGACTGGCTGACCAAGCTACGCAGTCTCGCCGAACCACCCAAGCCGGACGATGATTTCCCCGCGTTCCTGTTGGCGACCCAGCCGTTCGCGGACCTCGCCCGCAAGCTGATCAAAATCGATTCCCGTCAGCAACTGACGGTCGAAATCGCCGACGAACTCGACTGGTTCCTGCGAGTATTCGCCGACTACCTGCGCACCGAAGACGGCGAAGAGGTCTTCCCGGAAACGCCGCACGTGATCTGTTAGGCCCGGGATTGCTGGCCCCCACGGCCCACACCCGTCAGCTGACACCGTTTGCACGCAACCGCAGCGCCATCGCTTCCATCTCGGCTCGCGACAGCGGCTCGCCATCGAGTCCGGCGACCTGACCCGGCGCATCGGTCGGGATCAAGTGCACGTGTGCATGCCGCACAGCCCAGCCGATGACCTGCACGCAGACCCGCTCGCACGGTAGCTGCTGGCGCATGCGACGTGACAGTCGGTGCACGAATTGCCACAGCGCCGCGTGCTCAGCTTCGGTCAGATCGGCCACGGAGTCCGCGACACGGCTCGTCACGACGACAGTATGGCCTGGCCGAACCGGACGGTTCGCAAGGAACGCAACGTGGTTTGCGTCGCGCTCAATCTCATGCACCGCGCGGCTGCCGTTGACGATGTCTTCCAGGGTGGCATGGGTCATAGCTTGCCTATTCGTTACTTACCCGAACCCTGGACCTGCAACGCAGCAGCCAACGCAGCTGGATCGGTAACTGGTGCCAGGCACGTGCCTCGTTCGCAGACGTAGGCAGCCGGCCCCGCCACAGGGTGCTTGCCGCGGAACACCGCAGATAGCTTCTCGAGCGCTTCGCGGTTGCCGTCGTAGAGCAACGTGACCACACGAGGTTGGGGGAACGCGTTCCACGCTTCGTGGAGCAACTTGCGGGTGCGCGGGTCGTTTGGGTCACCAGCGATCACGACTTCCTTCGGCTGCCCCAAGTGGAACTGCGCGGCGAGCATCAACGATGAAGCCGCTCCCGGGCTGTCCTGGAGCAGCTTGTGGTAGGCGCGCAAAACGCCCACGCCATAGCCGTAGAGCCGTTCGTCGCCGAGCAGCAGGCCGCCGCGCAGGAACGCGCTCGCGGCCAACGCGTTGCCTGACGGCGTCGCGCCCTCGGCGCCGCTCTTGGTTCGCGCCACCAGGGCTTCGTGATCGTCGGCGGTAAAGTAGAAGGCACCGTCTTCGGCGCGGAAATGCTGCGCGGTCTGTTCCAGGATGTCCCGCGCGGCGGACAGCCAGCGCGGATCGCTATCGACTTCGAACAACGACAACAGGCCACCGGCGAGCGCCGTGTGGTCTTCGAGATAGCCCTGATGACGCGCAGAATTACCCTGGAAGCTGCGATGCACCCGACCATCCTTGACCAGGTGCTCAAGCAAGAATGACGCGCACTTCTTCGCAGCCTTGAGGTAGCGCGCGTCGCCGAGCACCCGGTAGCCGTCACAGAGAGCGGTCAGGGTCATCCCGTTCCAGCTGGCCAGCACCTTGTCGTCGGTGCCCATCTTGATGCGCTTCTCGCGGGCCGCCAGCAAGATCTTGCGGGCCTTGGCCAGCGCCTCGCCCAGGACCTCTGTCGCGGCAGCTTCTTCCTGCGCCAGCCACAGCACGTTCTTGTGGTCCCAATTGCCGGCTGCCGTGATGCCGAACACCTTCGCGACCATGTCGGTGTCCGCGCCCAGCAGTTGTTGGACTTCGGCGAGCTGCCAAACGAAGAACTTGCCTTCGACGCCCTCACTCTGGGCATCCTGGCTGGACCAGAAACCACCCGCTTCCGACTGCATCTCGCGCAGTAGGTAGTCGAGCGTCGTTCGCGCAACCTCCGCGAAGCGCTGCTCCTTGGTCTGGAGGTAGCCCTCAAGGTAGCAGGGCACCAGCAGCGCGTTGTCGTAGAGCATCTTCTCGAAGTGTGGTACGAGCCACAAGCGATCGGTGCTGTAGCGGTGGAAGCCGCCACCGAGTTGGTCGTGCATGCCACCGCGTCGCATCTTGTGCAGGGTCTTGTGCGCCATCTCGTCGGCGGCCTTGTCCCGGAGTCTCATCAGCACCATCAGCTCGGTCGAGTGCGGAAACTTCGGCGCGTAATGTGGCGCCGAGCCAAAGCCACCGTGCACCGGATCAAAGCGCTCGCGCGATTGCACTAGTACCTTGTCGAGCAAGGCGGTGGTCGGCTCACCTGCGACCAACGGCGGAGCCAGGGACTTCTGTAGGTAGTTCGTCAGGTCGTCGGCGCCCTTCAAGACGTCTTCGCGGCGATCCTTCCAGGAGTTCGCCAAGGAAGTGCAGACGCGGCGGAACCCGGGTCGCTGCCCCCTGTCTTCAGGGGGAAAGTAGGTGCCGCCATAGAACGGTCGGCCGGTTGGCGTCAACCACGCCGACAGCGGCCAGCCACCACGCTGGCCCATCGCATGCAGCGCGCCCATGTAGATCTCATCGATGTCTGGACGCTCTTCGCGGTCTACCTTGATGCAGATGAACTTGTCGTTCATCAACTTGGCGATCTCGGGATCGGAAAAGCTCTCGCTGGCCATCACGTGGCACCAATGGCACGCCGAGTAGCCGATGCTCAGGAAGATCGGCTTGTCGAGCTTCTTGGCCAGCGCCAGCGCTTCGGGCCCCCACGCATGCCAATCCACCGGGTTGTATTGGTGTTGGCGCAGATATGGCGACGACTCTTTGGCCAGACGGTTCACTGGTTTGCCCTGCCCATGCTGGGCGGTATTGGCCTTGCCATGGCCATGCTCCTGGCACGGGGGAACAACCATCAGGCTCAATGCCACGGCCACCCCCACAACAGAACGGATCACGGCCAACGGCTTACGCATCGACCCATCGTCGCCTGCCGAGGGACAATGCGCGAGCCCTTCCCGGCGAGACCTGGCCTGCGAGGCCTTTCCTGATGGCGTCCGTCGGGTACCCTTCCTCCATGCGGACTACTTGGTTCCTGGTCCTGACTCTCAGCCTCTCTGCGTGCGGCGGAGGTGGTGGTGGCGGAGCTGCTGTACCGCCCGTCGCGGCTGCTGCGCGCCTGCTTGCCGAAGCGATCGAAATTGGCCCGGCGGTGACCGTGGCCGACGTCACGGTGTCGCTGGCCAAGCAACCGGAAGCGGCGCCAGCATTGCTCGAGGCGCACATCGAATTGCCGCCCGAGCTGAGCCTTCCCAATCAGGACCGTCTGACCGCAGCTGCACCGCTGGTCACACTGGACGGCAACTTCGTCGACGGACGTTTCGTTGTCATCTGTGGCGACGCCAGCAACCAAAACGCCGTGGTCCTGCCAAACGGCGAACTGTTTCGCCTGCGCGTGACGCCAACCCTGCCGCGCAAACCCGGCTCCTACACGATCACCTTGCGCAACCTGCGGGCGGCAACGAGTGACGGCAGCAACGTGCCACTTGAGTCCGAGACGGTGTCGGTCTCTGTGACGATCCTCTAGCGCTCGCGCTACTTTGGCGGCGTGTCGCCATTGCTGGCAGCAGCCTTGTCTCCAGCCTTGTCTCCAGCCTTGTCATCCGCGCGGCGAATGTTCTCTTCCATGCCCGCCAGGCTCGAGCGCTGCACTTGCTGCACTTTGACCTGCAGCGCGCCGAACCAGTTGCTCCAACGCTGCACCAGGTTGTCGAGTTTGCCATTCTCAATCCACGTGACCTTGGTCGACTCGTCGGTTTGTTGCCACTCGATCGAGCCGGTGAACTCGCCACCAAAGCTCCTTCCCTCGGGCCCATACTTGTAGCTGATGGCGTAGTCGACCCCGGCATCGTCGACGCGTGTCAACCTTACGGTCGCAACACCCATAGGGCCGCGCCAGGTCGCGAGTTGGTCGACCGTGCCTTGAGCGCCTTCGACCTCGCGTGTCGTCGGGTTACCGAGCCGGAAGTCGAGTGCCGACCATTCCGACCACTCAGAGAGATGGGTGACCATGCCCGCCACCCGTTCCGCCGTGGCCCGAATCGTTCGTGTGGTCTTCACCTGCCAGCTGTCGGCCAGCACCAGGCCAACCAGCAGGAAGACCAGCACACTGCCGGCCAAAGCCAGCACAACGGTCCGCAGCACGTATTTGGTGTTCAACATTGGCGGCGAACAGCGTAGCGAGCAGTGCCTACCGACCCAACAACAGCGGCGTGAAGTAGCGGTAGTAGACTTCGAGACTGAGCACACACATGGCCGTCGTGTAGCTGCGATCCCGGCGGGAATCCCCCGCTTCTTCGGCGTAAACGTCAATCGGCGGGAATGAGCCGTCTTTGGCCTGGGCAGCCCTCCATGCGGGCGCCACGGTACAACGGAAACATCGTGACCGCGGTTGTAGGCGACAGGCGTTGAACCCGGCATGATACGGATCCAGGTCCTCACTGTTTGCCAATGATTCGACCTCATTGCTGGTTGTTGTTCGCGTGCCTGTCGCTGACATTCGCATGCTCGACCCGTATTGAGGCGCAAGAACGCTCCGTCAGAAGCTCCGCAGAATCCTCCAGGGAATCCTCCAAACGGGCCGGTCCCTTGGCTGGCAACAACCGGCATCATCAGGTACCAACCGAGTTTCGGGGTGCCTGGGTGGCGACCGTCAACAATATCGACTTCCCGTCGCGCCCCGGTCTGCCGGTCGCCCAGCTGCGCCGCGAGGTGGATGCGATCGTCGCCCGAGCCGTGGAATTGCGGCTCAATGCATTGATCTTCCAGGTGCGGCCAGCCGCCGACGCGTTCTATTTGTCGCCGCTCGAACCTTGGTCCGAATGGTTGACGGGCAAGCAGGGCAAGGCCCCCGCCGGCAACTTCGACCCGCTGACCTACCTGATCGGGCGCTGCCACCGCCACGGCTTGCAGTTGCACGCCTGGTTCAACCCGTTCCGCTGCTCGCATCCGGGCGGCAAGTCAGCGCCGCACAAGAAGCACGTGCGGTTGCGAGCACCGAGATTGGTGGTGCGCTACGGCAAGTACCATTGGATGGACCCCGGCCACCCAACGGCTCGCAAGTGGTCGCTCGCGGTCATCCAAGATGTCGTGCGTCGCTACGACATTGATGGCGTGCACATCGACGACTACTTCTATCCGTATCCCGAAGCGGGTCGACCATTCCCGGATGACAAGACCTTCAAGGCCTACCGCGCGACCGGCGGCCGGCTGAAGCGCGCCGATTGGCGGCGCAGCAACATCGACACGTTTGTCGAACAACTGTACAGGATCGTGCACGCGGACAAGCCGTGGGTCATGGTCGGCATCAGTCCCTTCGGCATCGCGCAACCGGGTGTACCCAAGGGCATTCAAGCGGGGCTTGACCAGTACCGAGCACTCTACGCCGACGTGCCAAAGTGGCTGCGCAACGGCTGGCTCGATTACCTGGCGCCACAACTGTATTGGCCGATCGACCAGAAGCCGCAAGCGTTCGAGGTCCTGCTCGACTACTGGCACCAACAGAACCCAAAGGGCCGCGCAATCTGGCCCGGACTCTACACGTCCAAGATTCGCGACGGCGCTGCTCGCATCCGGGCGACGGAGCTTCGCGATGAGATCCGGTTGGTGCGCCGCAAGGACGCGGTGATGCCCGGCCACATCCACTTCAGCTTCAAGGCGCTACGTGGCGACCATGCGCTGGTCGGACGACAATTGCGGCGGGATGTGTATGCCAAGCGGGCGGCTGTGCCCGAATTGCCTTGGCTGCCGAAACGGCGGTAGCGGCCCTACTTGCCGGGTTCTTTCTTCACGGGCTCTTTCTTCACAGGTCCCTTCTCCACAGGCTTCTTGCCAGCGGAAGCGCAGCACCCGGGGAAGACGCATTCGGGTGGGCTAGTTCCCGAGCCTGAGAGGTCTCACAGCCTAGTCGCCAAACGTAGTCTGGGCCTTCTCCAGGTCCTCGACGCTGCCGATATCGAGCCAGTTCCCGGTCAAAGGCGTCGCCTCAAGCGGCAGGCGTTGGCTCAGCCATGCCAGGAAATGACCCGGTGCGTCTGGATTGCCGCCATCATCCAGATAGGTGGCGACCAGCTCCGGCAGCTCTTTGGGCAACAGGTAGACGGCGATGGCGGACAGGTTCGACTCGGGGTGCTCGGGCTTCTCCCGAAACCTGGACACCTTGTCGCCGTCAAGTAGCACCTCGCTATAGCGCCCCGACGGCACCGGCGTCGGTACTTCGCGAACGATCAACTGCCCGCCGCCACTGGCGCGGAAACGATGCACGAGTTGGCTCAGATCAAAGTCGAACAGGTTGTCGCACGCGAGCACCAGGTAGCCATCGGGTTGCACGTCGGTCGCAGCCGCTTGCAATGCCAACGCCAGATCCCGGATCGCCCCGAGTCTCGTCTCATTGCTGTCGGCGCCATCATCGACGAGCACCACCGGCAAGGCTGGGCGAGCAGTCGCCTGCCACTTGACGAAGTCCGCGTGGAAGCGATGGTTCACCACCACGACGCCGTCGACCACGGCGCCAGTGCGCACGACTTGATCGACGATGCGCGTCAACATCGCCTTGCCACCAACTTCGAGCAATGGCTTGGCCAAGGTCTTGGTCAACGGATAGAGGCGCGTCGCAAAACCCGCAGCCAAGAAGACCGCGCGTATCTGCGGCCACGGCACGTGCACAGTTGGCCTGAGCGTCTGGTGGCCGGCCTGCGAGCACGCTGCAGCAACTTCTGTACGATGGTTTTCATCACGGCACGCAAACAGCACGGCACCGCCCGAACCCGGAAACTTGGCACCAGCGCCGAGGCTACGGCCGAGTTCGATCAGTTCCCGATCCGCATCGGCGATCGAAAACACACTCGCACGCAGTTCGAAGTTGCGGTTGACGCACTGCAAGAACGCTTCGTGGTCCGCATCCTCAAGTGCCTGGCGGCCTGCGACCGCGTTGTCGGCGAGGTTCTGCATGACCGAACGCACCTCTTGGTCGCCGTCCTGCCAACGCACAAACATCGGCTCGTGCACGTCGCCGGAGTTCTGGCCAGGGACACCATGCCAGGCCAGCAGCAGCGGTGGCAGCAGGTTGGCATTGAGACGATGCACCGCCCCTTCGGCAAATGGTCGCTCGAAGTTCATCGCCAGTAGGCCATCGTGTGCCTGCACCAGTCGATCCAGGGCACCGGCTCGGATTCCGAGAACTTCATTTTCGACCCGAAACGCCAGTTCGGCGACCCTCAGGGCTGCCATCGGCAACCCAAACCACCGGCTCCACGCCCGCGTCGCGGCAACCACCAATGCGCTTGAGCCAGACAGGCCGCCTTGGAACGGCACGTTGCTGGTGAACGTCAGCGCAAACGGTCGCGACGAACCACTGAGGCCAGCCGCGTCGAGTTCGGCGCCAAACAGCTTCCAAGCGGCTGCAAGCAGCTCATTCGGCAGCCTGTTCGCCGTTGCTTCGGTGAGAGTGACGGTGACGCCGAGTTCGGCGACGCTGAAACCGAGACCCTGTCCACCGTAGATGTCTGACGGGTTGCCGAGCAGGCCAATGCGAGCTTGAGCAGATGCAGTGAGCGAGATCATTCGAACCACAGGATACCGTGAGCCGGCCCGTCTACACTCAGCCGAGAAATGAACCGCCCCCTCACCGTCGCCCTCGTCGGCACCGGATTCCTCGCCCGCACCCGTGCCCACTGCTGGCGCCGCGTGCACCACGCCAATGTTGAGATCATCATGGTCTCGCGCGAACTGCAGCGCGCCGAAGAATTCGCCAAGGAGGTCGGCGTTGCACGCGCCGCCTCGTTCGACCAGATTCTCGCCGATGACAAGGTAGATCTGGTCGACCTGTGCGTGCCCAACCATGCTCACGCGCCGCTGTGTTTGCGCGCGGCCGGGGCCGGCAAGCATGTGCTATGTACAAAGCCGTTGACCGCGTTCTGGGGGCAAGGCCTGCCCGCTGATGCCTCGGCCGCCGAGGTTGCGGCTACGGATCGCACCACCATGCTCAAGGCAGCCGTTGCCGACGCTGAGGCGATGGTTGCGGCCTGTGAGGAGGCGAAGGTACAGCTGTTCTACGGCGAGAACTGGATCTTCGCGCCGACCATCGAACGCGCTGCCTCGCTCGGTGCCGCGGCCAAGGGCGTCGTTCTTGAGATGCGCGGCTGGGAAAGCCACTCAGGTTCGCACGCCAGCTACGCACGCGATTGGCGGCACGCCGGAGGCGGTGCCTTGTTGCGGCTCGGCGCCCACCCCATCGGCACGATGCTGTGGCTGAAACGACGCGAAGGTCTGCGCTTGCGTGGCAAGGCGACCAAGGTCATCGCGGTCACCGCCGAAGTGACCGACCTGTCGCGCGCGGCGGAAGGCGCGGCATGCGAAATCGCAACCGGCTGGACCGACGTCGAAAACTGGGGCATGTGCGTGCTGCACTTCGACGACGGCACCCGCGGCGTCGCCTACGGCAGTGACAACATGCTCGGCGGCATGCAGAGCCACCTGACGATTCTTGGCAGCGACCACCGACTGGAGTGCTCGCTATCGCCCGTTGACTCGCTCAAGTCCTATGCCGTCAACGAAGGTACCTACGGCGACGAATACATGATGGAGAAGCTGTCGGGCCAGGCTGGATGGTCGACCCCAATGCCCGACGAACTGTGGTGCTCGGGGCAGCAAGGGCTGTTGCAGTCTGTGGCTGATCACCTGCGCACTGGCGAACGCAGCGATGTGGATGGCGACCTCGGTCTCGAAGTGGTGCGCATCATCTACGCGTCGTATCGCAGTGCCTCCGAAGGGCGACGCATGCAATTCAGCGAAGCCTAGACCTCGCCACAGAACTCCAACGTCAGAGTTCCCACCCCAGAGTTCCGGGCTTTGGGGGCCGGGTTTTGGCCCGTGCTATACGAAGCCAGCGATGGCCATGTCCGCGCCATACTGCTGCGTGCGCACCTCGGACAGCTGCCAGGCTTCGGCCATGAACGGTCGGCCTTCGCCGCCGACCGGAGTGGGCGCTTCACTGCCACCGATGATCTTCGGCGCTACAAACGCGAGCACCTGATCGACCGCGTTCCACGCAAACATCTGCGCGACCAAGCCACCGCCGCCCTCAACGAGGATGCGGCGCAGTCCACGGCGGCGCAGCTCCTTGAAGGCGAGGCCGAGGTGCAACCGACGAGGTCCTTCGGCAGTTGGGATGTGCAGCACGTTGACGCCGAGGTCGGCGAGGCGTCCGGTGCGACGCGGATCAACGCCTTCGCTGACGAGCAGCCAAATCGGGATCTCGCGGGCGGTACGTACGAGGTTGCTGTCGTCGACGATCTCGGCCAATGGATCGATAACGATGCGAATCGGCTGCTTGCCTTCGACGTGGCGAACCGTCAATTCCGGGTCGTCAATCTGCGCCGTGCGGAAGCCAACCATCACGCCATCGCAGCGGGCGCGCAGTTCGTGGGTCTTCTTGCGGGCTTCGGGGCCGCTGATCCAACGCGCCTCCCCGGTTGTCGCCGCTGTCTTGCCGTCGAGGGTCATCGCCCATTTGCACAGCATCCACGGCCGGTCCAACGACAACGACTTGCGGAACGGAACGTAGATCTCGTCGCAAGATGACGCGAGCACCCCATCCAGCACGTCAACCCCCGCCTCTTCGAGCAGGGCGATGCCCATGCGGCGGTGGCGCGGGTCGGGGTCGACGGTGCCGATGATCACACGCTTGATGCCGGCTGCGATCAATGCCTGCGCACACGGCGGCGTTTTCTTACCTTCGACACCCTGCTCGGTGGAGCAAGGCTCTAGCGTGACCACCGCCGTGTCGGGACGTTTGTTGTGGCGATGCGCCTCCTCGAGCGCGACCGCTTCGGCGTGGCGACCGCCAAAGAACTCGTGGTGGCCACGGGCGACGATCTCACCATCCTGCAGCAACACGCAACCAACCCGCGGGTTCGGCTCGACTTCAAAACGGCCGAGGTCTGCCAGCGCAATCGCTTGGCGCATCAAGTCGTCTTCCCCGTTCACGAACCGCTTACCTGTGCAGGGTCCTGTTCGTGGTCAAGATCCCTGTCGTACTGAAGATCGTGCGCGCCCCCTTCGGCGGCATCGTGACCCTGCAAGTCCCCCACGCACGAATGCGCCAGCGCTTCGGTGACGGTGACCGGCACGTATTGCCCGACCAGCTGCTTGTCGGTTGACGCAAAGTGTATGAGGCGATGCTGCGAAGTGCGGCCGGTCATGCGGCCCGCAACCTTGCTCTCGCCTTCGACGAGCACTTCGACGGTAGAACCGACCACCGCCTGGTTCCTCTCCGCCGACAACTCTTCTTGCACGGCCAACAGCACCTGATTGCGACGATTCTTCTCCGCGTCGCATACATCGTCGACGAGTTCCGCTGACAACGTGCCGGGCCGCGGCGAATACTTGAAGATGTAGCTTTGCGAAAATCGAAGTTCCTTCATCAACGCGACCGTGGCTTCGAAGTCTTCTTCGGTCTCACCCGGATAGCCCACGATGAAGTCGCTATGGAGTTCCATGTCCGGAACCTTCGCCCACAGCTGCTCGATGCGCTTCTTGTAGCGCTCGACGGTGTAGCCGCGACGCATCGCCTTGAGCATGGCGTTACTGCCGGATTGCGCCGGCAGATGCAGGTAGCGCGACAGTTTGGGCAGCTCGGCCAGAACGTCGATCAGATCCGGGCTCAAGAAGTTCGGGTGCGACGTGATGAACGCGAGTCGACGCAGCGCGGGGATGCCATGCAGTTCTCGCAGCAAGCGCGCCAAGGTGGCGTCCTGGCCTTTGAGGTCGCGGCCGTAGGCGTTGACGGTCTGGCCAAGCAACGTGATCTCGGAGACGCCATCATCGACCAGACGATTGGCCTCGTCGACCAGATCAGCGATCGGCCGCGAGATCTCATCACCGCGAGTTGTCGGCACGATGCAGTAGCTGCACGGCATGTTGCAGCCACGCATGATCGACATGTAGGCCTGGCTCTGGTGCGGCCTGACCTTGACGTTGCGCTTGATGCTGTCGCCACTGATGCCGTGGTCCACGCTGACCATGCCAGCGCCCACGACTTCGTGTTTGGTCCTGGCCGGTTCGCGCTGCGCCACCAGCTCACGGTTACGGGTGCGCGCTTTCTCGACGGTGTCATCAATGTCGCCGAACGCCGACGGGCCGACGATCAGGTCTATGTGCGGCATGCGTGCCAGCATGTAGCGCTTGTGTTCCTGCGCCATGCAGCCGATCACTCCGACGACCAACTGCGGTTCGGTGCGCTTGCGGATGCGCAGCTTGCCGAGTTTGGACCAGACGCGGTCTTCGGCGTGCTGGCGAACCGAGCAGGTGTTGATCAGGACGACATCGGCGTCGGCCTCGGCGGTCGCGGCGGAGTAGCCGCGTTGCTGCAATTTGGTTTCTACGAGTTCGCTGTCCAGCTTATTCATCTGGCAGCCATAGCTCGTGAGGTGGTACTTCGGCGCGGTCATGTAGGGCGGGGGATTCTACGGCCAAGTCGCTACGAACCCAGTAGTTGCTGACGAGACCTGAGACTGCCTCCCCACCGGTGACGTGGCGTGCTCGCATTAACACTCATGGCAACCCCCGTTACCCGTCGCTCGTTTCTCGGCAGCTGAGCCGCCGCAGCAGGCTGCCTGTCGATTCCGCTGCCAGGCGTTTCTTCAGTGCTGGCGCCCGCGAAGACAACACCTGCCCACCAGCCAAAACGCATCTTGATGCTCGGCGGCACCGGCTGGCTCGACCCAGCAACGGTGCGGGCTGGCCTGGCGCGCGGCCACCACTCTACGTTGTTCAATCGCGGCAAGACCAATCCGGCTACACCAACGTCACGCGCGCCATCCAGGCGGGTCTCACGTTCCGCCCTCTTGCGGAGACCATCCGCGACACGACGGATTGGGTGAAACAAGGGCGCGGCGACAAGCCATGGCGTGCCGGGATGAAGGAAGCGCGCGAAGCCGAATTGCTCGCCGCCTGGAAAACTCGGCACCAAGGCTCACACATGCGAGAGCCGCGAGGCTCGATGCCATGGCAGACTCTCGAGCGCACCAGCGCCGGCAAATGGTCTCGGCACGGCCGACCGGAAGGCCGAAGAGCGCGCGCGACCGGCACTCGTCGTCGCACAATCGCCAAAGCGACGCCATACTGTTGCAGCCCCAACTTGCACCCATGCGCACCTACACTCTCGTAGCCTCACTCCTTGCCGTTGCTAGCGCGCCCGTTATCGCGCAGAACCTCGAACTCGACAAGATCGGAGGCGCTCTGGGCGGCACCCTGGACTGCCCCATCCACGGCAACCCCAACGAGCCCTACGCCCTGCTGCTCGACATCATCGAACAGCAGACCTTGCTGCCACAACTCGGCGTTACCCTGGACATTACCGACCAGTTCGCCTGGTTGACCGCGATCACGCCATCGTATCTCGGCGTGACCGACGGTGCGGGCAACGCAATTGCGACGACGGTGCTGCCCAACGATCCGGTCCTGCAGAGCTTCGTGCTGTCCATGCAGGCGATCGCTGGCTCGGGCCCGTACCGCGTCTCCAACTTGGTGCGCGTTACGCCGCAGGCTGCCAACACCTTCGAACCTGCGCTCAACAATCCGGTCGTGCCAATTGCCGGCGGCGGGGCCATTGCCGGCAGCAACGGCGACGTGCTGTTCGTCGGCGGCTCTGGCCCCGTGTCAACGAACTACAGTTCCCACCTCGAAGAGTGGCAACTCGGTGGAGCGACGTTCGGCGTCGGCTTGCTGTCACAGACCACTACACTGGCAGACGGTCGCGTCTTGTTTACGGGTGGACTCAGCTTGGCCACGGGCCAACCTACGGACGAAGCAGCGATCTACGATCCGGCTACCCAGACGACCACGACGCTGACGATGTCGTCGCCTCGCGCTGGCCACGGCGCTTCCCAAATGGGCAACGGCCTCGTGCTGATCACCGGCGGTGTTCTCAGCTTTGATTTGGCCAACCCGCTGACTCTGCTGACCAGCGTGCAGAACTCCACCGAGTTGTTCGATCCAAGCACGGACACGTTCTCGGCGGGCCCAGTCCTGCTCGAGGCGCGTGCCTTGCACACATCGACGACGTTGACCAATGGTCAGGTGCTGATTGCCGGTGGTATCACCCTGGTGCCGATCATCAATGTGCCAACGGTTTCGTCGACGGCCTACCTGTTCGACCCGAACAGTGGCAACTTCGGGTTGCCTGCTTTCTTCAGCGGGGCGCGCTTCCTGCACAGCGCGACGCAGCTAAGCAACGGCAAGGTGCTGATCGCCGGTGGCCTCAGCCTCGACCTGACGACATTCTTGACGACGCTCAACATCGCCGACATCGTCATCGGCACTCGCGACGACTGCCTGGTCTACTCGACGGGCTTCCTGTTCGGCTCCTTCGCATCCGTGCAAGGAATGCAGGTCGGCCGGGCCGGCGCTGGTCTCGCGCCATTGCCAAACGGTGGCGCCCTGATTACCGGCGGCTTCCAACTGAGCCTCGACATCGGCAACGGCCAGTTCCTGGCCGGCGCCACCGAAACGGCTGACATATTCTCCCAGGGCCCGAACAGCATCACGCCGACGGGATCGATGGCGGCGCCGCGTTTGTTCCCGCTCACGTTAAGCCTGCCCGATGGCACGATCATGGTTGTCGGCGGTGGCCCGCTGGAAGCCGAGATCTTCCAGCTCTAGACCAAACACGCCCGAACTCGGTGTTCAGATTCGGCTTGTGTGTAAATAGGCCTTGTCTCGTGGTAGTTTAAGCGCCAACGAGCAACGCTTGGATTTCGTACACACAATTACCGACCCGCCGAACGGCCCCGTGCCAATGTTCCCGCTGCCGGGAGTGTTCCTGTTCCCGCATCAGGTGCTCCCGCTGCACGTCTTCGAAGAGCGCTACCGCACCATGGTTACGGACCTGCTCGACGGGCCGGGCCGACTGGTGATTGCTGCGCCTGTACTCGGCGCCAGCGCAGCCCCCGGAGAGATTCCGGATGTGGTCCCGGTCGCAGGCCTGGGCGAGATCCTTCGCCATGAGAAGCTCGATGATGGTCGCTACACCATCTGGGTTCTCGGCCTGTCCCGCGTGCACATCCATGAGGTCGAGTGCGAGACCCCCTACCGCCAGGCCGAGTGTCTGCCGTTCATGGAGACGGAGGTGCCACCAGACGAGGCGCACGAGTTGGCCAAGGAACTGCGCGACGCGGCGTCCGACCGATTGAAGAAACCACTGCCGCTACCGGATTCGACCCCGCCAGGTTTACTCGCAGATCTGCTGATGCAAACGTTGCAGGCGGAGCGCACTCTGACCGAACGGGCCTTCGTCGAACCCAACGTGGTGGCTCGTGCCCATCTGGCATTGCAGGAGGCACATCGTCGCGCCGAAGAGTCATCTGGAGACTTGTCCACAGAGGATTCCACTGGTGATTCCGCTGGTGGTTCCACTGGCAGCCCACCGTGGCGGGAACGGTCGGCAGACGACGACGCATAGGCGTTCCGAATCCTTGCGAGGTCCGAGCGCTTGGGCGTGGTAGCCTCCGCAGCATGCTGCCGCAACGCCCTCAAGGCGGTCCCGAGCCACTGCGC
This sequence comes from Planctomycetota bacterium, assembly GCA_029936315.1. Taxonomy (GTDB): domain Bacteria; phylum Planctomycetota; class UBA1135; order UBA1135; family UBA2386. The sequence continues at coordinate 34,199 of JAPYTD010000015.1, forward strand.
ATCTACCTCGTCGGAGCTCACGCTACCGGCAAGACGACGCTCGCTCGCTGGATCCGAGATCGATACCACATTCCGATGATCGCCGAGGTCGCCCGCGGCGTGCTCGCCGAAATGGAGGAGCAACTTCAGACGCTTCGCACCGACATCGACCTGGTCGACCGCTACCAGGCGGCGGTATTCACGCGGCAGATCGATGCGGAGAACGCAGTTGACGGATCGTTCGTCAGCGATCGCGCGTTCTGCAACCTCGCTTACGCCGCCCACCACTCAAGCATACTCGGCCGCATCTTTCGCGACCCACGCCTCGAGCAATACATGCACTGGGTCAAGAAGGGCATCGTGTTCTTCCTACGCCCGCATCGTGAACTGCTGGTCGATGATGGCGTGCGCGCCGGGGTCGAATGGGACGAGGTCGTTCGCATCGACGGCATGGTCAAGCTGCTGCTCGAACAGTTCGACGTTCCGTACATTCCGCTCGCGTCGCTATCGATGCAGGAACGCGTTCGCCTGGTTGAGCGCGTGCTGCAGCTGGCAGGCTTGCCGACAGCGAACGAAGTCCATTCAGGAGGCAGCCCGTCGCAGCCCCAGTCGGAGGGCCAGATCGTGAAGCCGAGCACTGGATCTACCACTGGGTCGACCCTCGGCCATGCCGGGACGCCAAACGGTTCTCGATAACGCGAGCCGGTCCCCACGCACGCGCCTTGCGAGCACCCCGCGGTCGACTACTGTAGCTATCCCAATGTCCTCTCCCATTACACACCGAGAGCTCGCTCGCCATCTCCTTGAACTGCTCGAAGAACGCACGGCCCTGCATCCTCGCATCGGCATGCTGCTCGGCTCCGGCCACGCCTCGATTGCCAACCAGCTCAAGGACAAAGTCGTCATCGCCACCGATGACCTGCCCGGCCAAAAGCTGCACGCGCCGCTGCTCGTGGGCATCCTCGAAGGCATGCCAGTCGCAGTCGCCGATGCGCCGCTCGCATCCTACGAAGGTCTGAGTTCGGCCGAACTCGCCCTGCCGGTGCGCGTGCTCAAGGCACTCGGCTGCGAACTGCTGGTCTTGACCGCTGGCGCTGCCAGCCTCAGCCAACAGATCGAACGAGGCTCGATCTCGGTCGTCGAGGACCACCTCAATCTGAGCGGCATCCACCCATTGGTCGGCCCGAATGACGACCAGATTGGACCGCGTTTCCCCGATATGAGTGAGCCCTACAACCGCAAGTGGCTCGAGATCATCCGCAAAGTCGCGATTGACGCCGGTGTGCCGTGCACGCGTGGCGTGTTCGCCGCGATGCCGGGGCCGAGCATGCCGACCCGCGCAGAGTATCGGTTCTTGCGTCAAGCAGGTGCGGACCTGGTCGGCATGTCGTTGGTCCCCGAAGCGATCGCCGGAGTGCACGCAGGCATGGACGTGCTCGCGTTGGTCGGCATCACCCAGCAAGTCCTGGCCGGGCAAGGTTCGCGCGTCTCGATTGAACAGATGATCGATGCAGCTGACGTTGCCGCACCTCGCATGGCAACGATGTTGGTAGGACTGGTTGCGGCGGCGCGCCAACACCTACAATCCAACCTCTAGCAAGGCGCGTCATCTTGAGCCAACCAGCCCCAAGCAGAGTGCCAGCCCAGCATTCGTCTGCCGATCGGCCCCGCCTCGCTGTTCTGCTCAGCGGCAGCGGTCGCACATTACAGAACCTTCTGGACCGCATCGATGAAGGCCGCCTCGCAGGCTGCATTGCCGGCGTCGCCAGCGATCGCGACGAAGCATTCGGACTGCAACGCGCGATGGACCACGGTATCGAGACACGAACGTTGACCGAACCGTCGGCGATCTGGTCGTGGGTCAGCGAACTCGCCTGCGACATGGTACTGCTGTGCGGCTACGTGCGATTGCTGCCGATCATCCCCGAGTTCGATGGCCGCGTGCTCAACATCCACCCGTCGCTGTTACCCGAGTTTGGTGGCAAGGGCATGTATGGCGAGAACGTGCACGCCGCCGTTCTGAAGGCTGGTCGCAAAGAATCGGGCTGCACCGTGCACCTGTGCAACAACCACTACGATGACGGTCGCGTGCTCGTACAGGCCCGCGTGCCAGTATTGACCGAGGACACGCCGCAGTCCCTTGGCACGCGCGTGTTCGGGGCCGAGTGTGAAGCGTACCCCGCCGCTATCGCTATGCGCTGGCAGGAACTGAGCACCAGTAGCTAGGCAGCGGTAACTAGAAACTACGACCGCCGGCGCGCGCCACGGAAACGCAACCAGCGTTGCAGCAACTCGTCGAACGCGGCGCCCATCAGGATGACCGCGCCAACCACGGCAAACTCCAATTGGTTGCTGTCGGCAACCAGGTTGATGGTGTTGGAGAGCAGCTGCATCAGGGCGGCGCCGAGCACGACGCCGATGACGAAGCCTTCGCCACCGCGCAGCGCGACGCCACCGAGCACGGCACCGGCGATTGCGTAGAGTTCGTAGAAGCTGCCGAAGCTCGACGCCTGGGCCGAATTGACGTCCAGTACGAACAAGCAGCCTCCCAGTCCGGCGAGCAGGGAGCACGCGACGTAGGCCAACACGGTCAAACGGCCGGTCGGCACGCCGGCAAAGCGCGCAGCTTCTTCATTGCGACCAAGCGCGAACAGGTGGCGCCCCCAGACGGTGCGCTGCCACAGCACACCGGTCACGATCGCCACGACGATCAGCACACACAAAGGCACCGGTAGGCCAAAGCCATCGGTGATCGGGATCTTGCCCGTCGCCAACCAACGCAGCCCGCTGTCAGCGTCCCCAAAGCCCATGGTCTGGTCGCCGGTAAAATTGCGCATCAAACCGCGGTACAGCAGCAGACCACACAAGGTTACGACGAACGGTTGCAACCGCAGGCCAACGACCAGGAACCCATGCCACAGACCAATGGTTGCGCAGAGCAGCAGCACCAGCGGCAATGCCAGCCACGCAGGCACCCCGCACGTGCCGAGCAACCAAGGCAGGACACAGCCGGCGACGCAGACCACAGAGCCAATCGACAGGTCGATGCCGCCCGTCACGATGACGAATGCCGCGGCGATGCTCAGCACGCCAAACATGCCTAGGCGCCGCAGCAGGTTCTCGAGGTTGTAAGCCGACAAGAACGTGTAGTTGCCGCTGCCCTCATCGTATGAGAGCACGGTCGTGATCATGGCGATCACGAGCAGTAGACCAGCGATGCCTAGCAGCTTCTTCATTGCGCAGACGCTCCACTGGATGCCGTTGTCCCTCCGGTTGCCAGCATCATGATCTTCTCTTCGCTGCGATCGTCGCCGGCAACCTCGCCAGCGATGGCGCCGTCCTTGAAAACCAGCACGCGATCCGCCATGGCCAATACCTCTTCGAGTTCGGAGCTGACGAACAGGATAGCGAGGCCGCGGCCTGCCAACTCATCCAGGCGGCGATAGATTTCGACGCGGGCACCAACGTCGACGCCGCGCGTCGGTTCGTCGAGCAGCAGCACGACCGGATCGGCGGCGAGCCATTTTCCGAGCACGATCTTCTGTTGGTTGCCACCCGACAGGGAGCCAGCGGCCTGATCGTCGGCGCGGCACGCAATGGCAAGATCCGCGATGGCGCTAGCCGCAACCTTCCGCTCGTAGTCGCGATCGAGCCAACGACCCCGCCGATGCAGCGTTGGCAGCGACAGGTTCTCGCGCACCGACATGCTGAGTATGAGACCCTCCGACTTGCGATCCTCGGGCAGCAAGGCGACGCCGGCGGCCGCGGCCTGTCGGGGCCCTGCGCCGCTCAAGCTGTTGCCGGCGACGACGACTTCTCCAGCAACTCGGGCGTCGACGCCAAACACAGCCCGAAGCACCTCACTCCGACCAGAACCAAGCAGCCCGGCGATGCCAACCACTTCGCCGCGGCGAACGGTTAGATCGACTGTTGCGGAGGGAAAGGCCTGCGTGCGTAATCCGCGCACCGACAACGCGACGTCACCCGGGTTGCGCGGTTGCCGCGCCGTCGCGCTCAGGTCGCGGCCAACCATCAACTGCACCATCGCGTTGTGGTCAATGCTGCTGCGCAACAACTCACCGCTGTTTTTGCCATCACGCAAACCGACGCAACGGTCGGCCAATTCTTCGACCTCGGACAGGCGATGCGTGATGTAGATGATCGCGACACCGTGCTGCCGCAGCTCGCGCACGACCTCGAACAGGCGCTCTACTTCCGTCTGGGTCAAACTCGAAGTGGGCTCATCCATGATCAGGACCCGCGCGTCGGCCCGCAGGGCGCGCGCGATCTCCAACATCTGGCGCTGGCCAAGTCGCAGCGACGACACCTTCGCCTGCGGGTCGATCTGCAGGCCGAGCCGCAAAAGCCAATGCCGCGAAATTCTCGCCATCTCCCGTTCCAGTAGGAAGGGCCCGCGGCGCAGCTCCGCCCCCAGGAAGATCGCACCCGACACCGTCAGGTTGTCGCACAGGTTGAGTTCCTGATGGATCAACGCAATACCGCGCTGCAGCGCGTGCAGTGGTGACGCCAACTCGACGACCTCTCCGTCAATCGCCACTTCACCGCTATCCGGCCGATGCAAGCCCGCGAGCACCTTCATCAACGTGCTCTTACCGGCGCCATTCTCGCCGACCAAGGCAACGACTTCGCCAGCGCTGACGGAGAAGTCCACGTCGTGCAACGCCAACACTCCGGGGAACGCCTTACGAACCCGACGGGCGGCAAGTACCGGCTCCTTAGTGCTCGCACGATCCGACACGTCGCTACCTGCCGAGCTTCTTGTTCAGGTCGATCCGGAATGCATCGACGTTGTCTTTGCGAATCTGGCGTGCGGGAATCACGATGACGCCGCTCTCGGGGAGAAGGGCCTTGCGTTTTTTGGCGTCCGGTTCGCGCGCCAACTTGGCCAGCAACTCCACCGACTGCCGGCCGTACTCGTAGGGGTTCTGCACCACGGTGCCGTGGATGTGGCCCTCCTTGATGCCCAGCAGAGTTCGGTCATCTTCGTCAAAGCCGACAATCTTGATCTGTTCGAGACGCCCGGCCTCCCGAACGGCATCGAGGATCACCGGTGGCTCATAGGCGAACAAGCCGACCATGCCCTTGAGATCCGACCAGCGCGCCAACCAGGCCTGGACGACTTCCTTGCACTTCGGCGCCTTCATACCATCGGTCGACGTTGCGCGAATATCCCACTTGTCATTCTTGAGAACGGCATCAATCGCGTCAAAGCGGGAAGCGTCGGGTTCGCGACCCAACAACTGATCAATGACACCCTGGCGACGATGGCGTGCGTTGTCCTGATCAAGGGTGCCGACAATGATCACGATCGGACCACCATCGGGCATCGCCTCCTCCAGCAGTTGGCCGCACAAGCGGCCGGCTTCGTAATTCTCGACGCCGATGTAGCACAGACGCTTGGACATTGGCGCGTCCGAGTCGTGTGTAATCAAGTTGCAGTGTTCGGCAACACCGTCGAGCAAGCTCGTCATGTTGTCTGGGTCAATGGGACTGATCGCGATGCCACTCACACCCGTAGAGACCAGGTCCTCCAGGTAACGCTTCTGTTCTTCGGTAGTCGCCTTGGGCGGCATGCGAACGAGCACATCCACGTCGTTGGCCTTCGCAGCTGCCTGAGCACCGACCTCGGCGACGGCCCAGAACTCGACGGCACAGTTGGTGACGAAGCCAACGCGGATGCGCGCGTTCGCGTTGCCCCGATGGGCGGCACTAGCCACCGTTGGATCGGTGACCCCATCACTCGCGGTTTCCCCGCATGAGGACAGGCTGACGGCTGCAACAGCGAGCAGCGTGACAATCGCAGTTCTTCGCATGGGTTCTCCTCGTTTCCTAGCCGACCGTCATGCCGCCATTGACGGCGACGTCCTGACCCGTGATGAATGCGGCTTGTTCACTCGCCAAGAATGAGATGATGCCACCGACATCGCCCGGCACGCCCCAGCGGCGCATCGGGATCAACGCCTTGTAACCATCCTTGAGAGCCTTCGGGTCCTTGTCGTGGCGCTCCACCGGGATCCAACCCGGCGACACCATGTTGACCGTGATATTGAATGGCGCGAGTTCGCTCGCCATGCTGCGCGTCCAACCGGCCTGCGCGCCCTTGGCGGCGACGTACGGCGAGAAGTTCGGCACTCCGCGGCGAAAGACTTCGCTGCCAATGTTGATGATCCGGCCCCACTTCTTCTTCTTCATGCTGGGCAGCATCGCACGCGTTAGCAAGAACGGCGACTTGACGAAGAAGTCGAGCATCTGCTGATGGAAGGCCCAGTCGTATTGCTCGATCGGCTTCTGGGGCTGATCCGGCGTTGCGTTGAGCACCACAATGTCGGGTTTGCCGAGTTTCTTCTCGGTGTCGCGCACGAGCTTTTGGACCTGGCGTTCGCTGGTAACGTCAGCGCGAATCATCTCGGCAACGATGCCGCGTTCGGTCAACTCCGCCAGTGTGGCCTGCGCTTGCTCCCTACCGTGGTAGTAATTCACGACAACCTTCGCGCCGGCAGATCCGAGCGCGAGCGCAATGGCCTTGCCGAGGCCTTTGCTGCTGCCGGTGACAATGGCGACATGCCCGTCTAGGGCAGGCGATCGCGGCTCGATATCGAGACCTTTCGGGGCCTTGGCTTTGGCTTTGGCTCGTGAACGACCGGACGTTACAGACTTCTTCATGGGATCGAGTTGCGCACGCTAACGGGTTGCCGCCTCGGTAGCGACCATCTACAAAGGTGGCTGGTCATGCTGCGTTCGCACCCCGCTTCGCTCCCCGTTCCTCGCCCGGCACGAAAGTCGCCGAAGTGGATCGCATTGCTCGGCCTCGTGCTTGGCCTGGGACTCACGGAGCAGGCTACCGCTCAGACTCCAGCGCCGGACGAGACGCCAATGGCGCAACGGCTGGAGCACTGGGCGTGGCAGCCCTTGCGCGCAACCCAACCACCTCCCAACGGGTCGGACATCGATGGCAACCCCGTCGATGCCTTTGTGACGGCGAGGCTACGCGCGCTGTCTCTGCAACTCGCGCCACCTGCACCGCCTCACGAACTGTTGCGGCGGTTATGGATCGACCTGGTCGGCTTGCCGCCGACGCCGGCAGCCATCGCCCGCTTTGGCAATTCCCCGAGTGATGCGGACTATGTCCGCGAGGTCGACGAACTGTTGGCGTCGCCACACTTCGGCGAACGCTGGGCTCGTCACTGGCTCGACTTGATGCGTTACAGCGAGACGCTCGGCCACGAGTTCGACTTCGAACTGCCGAACGCGTGGCGCTACCGCGACTACGTGATCCGCGCGTTCAATCGCGACCTGCCGTACGACCAGTTCGTGCGTGAGCACATTGCGGGCGACCTGTTGGAGCAGCCGCGCCGTGACGCAGAAGGCAACAATGAGAGCGTGCAGGCAACCGCAGCCTGGTGGTTCGTCGAGCAAACCCACTCGCCGGTCGATGCAATGCAGCACCAAGCCGACCGCGTCGACAACCAAATCGATGTGTTTGGCAAGGCGTTCCTCGGCATGACCGTCGCGTGCGCTCGGTGCCATGACCACAAGTTCGACGCGATCCCGACGCGCGACTACTACAGCCTGTTCGGATACGTGCAGAGTTCGCGATACGTGCAGGCGTCTCTAAAGGAAGTCGCGCCGCGATCGCCTGAATACCAGCTTGCCCTAAAACGCCAACGAGAGTTCGCGACCCTGTGGCTGCAGGACGCTGCCTCGGCAGCAGCCAACCCAGAGCAACAAGGCGGCCTCAACGCGCAACCAGACCGTGACCGTTCGGGCGTGACGTTCCGACCGGAGGACACCGTCATTGCCGACGCGAACGATCCGCGCAGCCAGTGGTACATCAGCAACGACGCATTCGGCGAAGCTCCTTGGCAGGGTGACTTCTGCACCAATCCGGACGCCGACGAGCCGCAACTCAGGACGCTGCCCGGCGAGTTCTGGCTCAGCGCCGCTGCCGGAACCCAACGGGAAGGCACCATCGCAACCAAGACGTTCGAACTGACTCACCGTTACGTGCACGTTCGAGTCGCCGGGGACCACAGTCGCATCAAGCTGATCGTCGATGGCTTCCACATTGTGCGCGATCCCATCTACGGCACCCTGCATCGCAACATCGACAATCAGGAAGCGCATTGGCAGACGTTTGACGTCGAGATGTGGCTCGGCCGCATGGCACACCTGCAGGCGATTGATCAACGCGCGCCAGATCTCGGCGACCCGCGCCACAACCGCGGCCACTACCCCGAGCACTGCTGGCTGGCGATCCAGTCCGTCTGTAACTCGCCGCACAAGAGCCATCCAGAGACAGAGCCAGCGCCCCTTACCGCCGAAGCGGGAGCGGCGCGCACGCGCAAGGGTTGGGATCACGCGCGCTTGCAGTTGGCCAAGGCAATCGCGGCATTGCCGGTGTCGCCTACTATTCCCGCCATGGCTGACGGCAGCGGCATCGACAGCCACGTCTACCTACGCGGCAACCACCGTATTTCTGGCGGCGCTGCTCCGCGTCGTTTCCTGTCGGCGCTAAGGGCACCGGACAAGCCGATGCCGGCACACAGCAGTGGTCGGCTCGAATTGGCCGATGCCGTGCTCGCCAAAGACAACCCACTGCCCGCGCGCGTGCTCGTTAATCGAGTCTGGCACCACCTGTTCGGCCGCGGCCTGGTCACGACCGTCGACAACTTCGGAGCACTTGGCCAGCTGCCAACGCATCCGGATCTGCTCGACTGGCTTGCGCGCGACTTCGTGTCCCATCAGTGGTCTCTCAAGCACAGCATCCGCCGCATCGTCACCTCACGGACGTATCGGCAGAGCAGCCGGCAGAGAGTTGCGGCGAACTCTAGCGACCCCAACAACAAGCTGCTGCATCGACAAAACGTGCGGCCGCTCGAAGCAGAACTGGTCCGCGATGCATTGCTCTCCGTAAGTGGTCGACTCGATCCCAAAATGTACGGGCGCTCGATCGAGCAACCGCGCGAAGCGATCACCAACGCGCGTGGCAAGCCCGGTCGCCATGACCCGCGTGATGGTCACGGTCGCCGCAGCGTCTACTTGGCGATCCGACGCAACTTCATGCCCGAGATGCTGCTAGCGTTCGACTGCCCGACCCCGTTCGCGACGGTCGGCAGACGCAACACCTCGAATGTTCCGGCCCAGGCTCTGGCGCTGGCGAACTCGGCGCTCGTACACGATCTGTGCGCGTTGTTCGCCAAGCGCTGCATCGATCACAGCGACAATGCCGCCCAACGCCTGCAGTTCGCCTACCAGCTCGCGTTCGCGCGAATGCCGCGTACCGCCGAACTTGAACGCCTACTCAAGTTCGTGCAGTCACCCAAAGATGGCTGGCACGGCAGTGACGAACTGACTACCTGGACCGACGCAGTACATGCACTGGTCAATACCACCGAGTTCCGCTTCCGCCGATGAGCAAGCCATCGCCTTCTAGCTGCGACGAACACGGTAATCAGCCCTCTCGCCGCGAGTTCTTACAGCGGGCCGCCAACGGCTTCGCCATGCTGCCGCTCGCCCACCTCCTGGGTGATTCGAATGGCAGCGGCGGCGCACTGGTCCGGCACCACGCACCGCGCGCGCGCTCGGTCATCTTCCTCTACATGGATGGCGCGCCGAGCTGCCAGGACCTATTCGACTACAAAGAACGCTTGGTCAAGGAAAACGGTAAGCCGTTCGGGCTGCCGATGGAGCCGACCCAGTTCAACAAGCGCGGCAACACCCTCGGACCGTGCGGCAAGTTTCAACAGCACGGTGAGAGCGGCCAGTGGATCAGCGACTTCCTGCCGCACATCGCGAAGAGCGCCGATCGCTTGTGCGTGGTGCGCTCGATGTATGCAGAATTCAGCGAGCACACCAACGCCAACTACTTCCTGCACACGGGCCATGGATTGCAGGGCAGGCCAAGTATGGGCGCCTGGATTGGCTACGGACTCGGCAGCGATGCCAAGGATCTGCCGGCATTCATCGTGCTCAACGGCGGCCTCGTGCCACCCGGCGGAGTCGACAATTTTCATTCGGGTTTCCTGCCGGCACACAGCCAAGGCTCCTTGTTCCGCATGAACGGCGACGCGGTTGCGAACATTCGTCCGCGCGAACCAGAGCAACGCCAGCGTCGCAAGCTGTCGCTGACGCGGGAACTCAACGAATTGACGCTGGCCGCCGATGGCCATGATCCTGCTGTCGAAGCGGCGATCGAAAACCATGAACTCGCGTTCCGCATGCAGACCGCGGTGCCCAACCTGCTCGACATCGAAGGCGAGTCCGCCGCGACGCGCGAGATGTATGGCTGCAACGACGAGTACGAGCACACGCGCACCTACGGCCGCCAATGCCTTCTGGCGCGACGCTTGGTCGAGCGCGGTGTGCGCTTCGTCGAACTGACGGTGCCCGACACGGGCAGTGACCGCTGGGACCAGCACGGCAACTTGAAGCGCGGCCTGACCCGCAACTGCAAGACAGTCGACAAGCCGATCGCCGCGTTGCTCGCGGACCTCGAGGCGCGCGGTCTGCTCGACGAGACCATTGTGGTCTTCGGCGGTGAGTTTGGCCGCACCCCGTTCGCACAGGGCGACGGCCGCGACCACAACCCGTATGGCTTCACGATGTGGATGGCTGGCGGCGGCTTCCGACCGGGCACGAGCTACGGCGCAACCGATGAATACGGCTACAAGGCAATCGAGGACCGCATGTCGATCCACGACCTGCACGCGACGCTGCTGTGGCAACTCGGCATCGACCACGAACGCTTCGCCTACCGCTTCGGCGGTCGCGACCTACGCTTGACCGACGTCTACGGCAACGTCATTCGCGATCTGCTGGTGTAGCAGCCGGTTCTATTTCCTTGAGCGGAACGGGCCTCTCGGTGATTCGCCACTGGCGCTATCCGCAACTGCCGCGACAATGGCTGCTCACTGCTGCGGAACTGTCGACATGCTGACGCTGCTGATGCTGACCGCCTGCCTCGCGCAGGTACCGGATCCACAAGGGCAACCTGCAACCGAGCAGGGCCAGTCCAGTGCGGGCCAGTCCAGCACGGGAGAGGCAACTCCCGGCAAGGCCAAAGCAGGCGTCAAGGATGATGCCTGGTTCGATCGCGCTCTAGCGGACAGGTGCGCCGCTGCGGCCGATAGAGGACTGCGCTGGCTCAAGACGCAGCAAATGAGTTCGGGCGCATGGACCGGGCTCGTCGGCCATAAGCAGGGCGACAACTACTCGGTGCTCGCGCAGAGCATCTTGCCTGAGGGCCAACGCAAGAGGGGCGAGGGCCACATTGGCGTGACCGCGATGTGCGGCATGGCCTTCCTCGCGGGCGGCAACCTCCCGGACCGCGGCGAATACAAAAACGTCGTGCGACTTGCCGAGAACTTCGTCGTCGAGCATTCACAGAAGAGCGGCCTGCTCTCATCGGCCGGCACGCGCATGTACAGCCATGCGTTCGCGACCTTGTTCCTCGCCGAGGTCTACGGCATGGCCGCCAACGAACGCACCAAGGTCACCCTGGAAGCAGCCGTCAACATGATCGTAGACAGCCAAAACCAGAACGGCGGCTGGCGCTACAACGCGTTTGATCGCAACACCGACCTGTCGGTGACGGTGTGCCAACTGCAGGCTTTGCGGGCGTCACGCAACATCGGGATCCGGGTGCCGACCGGCACGATCTCGAAGGCGATGAAGTACGTGATGGCGAGCCGGGTCCGAAACGGCCGCGACCAGGGACTCTTCTATTACAAAATCTATGGACGAGGCGCCTACCAGAAGCCTCGCGAGTATTCGATCAATGCAGCTGCGTTGACGGCCCTGGCCAGCGCGGGAGTGCACGACGACGACCTATGCGACCCGGTGTTGACGTTCTTGGAGCGTGAGTATGATTCGCTGCACGACTACTACGGCAACCACTTCTACTACTGGTACGGTAACTACTACGCCGCCCAAGGCTTCTACCAGTTTGGTGGCCCGCGCCTGCGCGCGTTCTACGCCCGCATGGCCAAGGACTTGTTGCGCTCACAGGCGAGCGACGGCCGATGGCGCAACCGCGTCGGCCCCGGCGACCAAATGGGTGCGGCGATGGCGTGCATCCTGCTGCAGATGCCAAGGCAGTATCTCCCGATCTTTCAGCGCTGAGGCAAAGACCGGAGCAAAGATCTGGGCCGACAAACGGCCGTCTACCGCCCCGTGGACAGGGGGCGCGGCGCGATGTTGGCAACTGTCCCCAAAACGCCCGAACCTTTGCTCTTGAATCCGACCGAGCCGTGGTGACGATCGATGGTCGGTCAAACCACGGTCAGACAGGGCGTATGCGCAACATAATTGCACGGGTAACTCTCAGTGCGTTCTTTTGCGTCGCTTCGGCGACGGCACAAGGGCCTGCTACATCTTCAGGCGCGGGTATCCAGCTGGGTGCTGCATCCTCGGCTAGATCCTCGATTGCTGAAAATCAACGGCAAGAGCAACACCAACCAGGTGTGCTTGCGTTCGGCGGAATCGCGAGTGGCACGAACCACTCCTATGCGTTCGGTTCGCACGACAGTTCGAACACCTTTACGAACGGGCCAAAGCTCGGCACACGTGTCATCGAGCAAGCCCCCCAAGAACAGGCGGCTTACAGTCTGACGCGCTTGTTCCGTCAGCATCACGGCGAGTTCCTCGATCGCCAGGAGCGCTTCGATCCGCAGTTTGAACTGCGTGCCAGGTTCTTGCCGAACCAGCGCGTTGGCGATGAGCCCGGCGATTTCGACCTGCTCGGCTACGACTTCGACATCGAGACGCCGGCAATCATCACGACGGAGGCCTATCTGCTGTTTGGCGTCTATCACTACGGTCGCCACTACTCGACGAGTTCGGAGTTCGGTACCGGCAGCGGTAACGCAGGGGCCTTGGGCGATGAGAACCTGACGGCCGCCGGCGTGCGCCTCGGTCTCGGCTGGTTCATCAACGAAAACTTCCTGATGGAACTGCAGACCAATCCGGGTGTCTACTCCGACCTTGAGAACGGGCTTGGCCACAAGGACTACGACTTCCCGTCGAGCGCCTTGTTCACCTACCGCGCGATGGACAACTTCTTCTTCAAGTTCGGCCTGCGCTACAATCAGGTCTACGAAGACGCACCCTTGCTGCCCTACTTGGGCTTCAGCTGGGAAATCACCGAAGGCCTGCGGCTCGACCTGCTCGCTCCCGAGTACGTCGAAGTATCGTACTGGACGAGCGCGAGCACGGCCTTGGCTTTCGGTGCCGAAGTCAGTGGCGCGCAGTACCGCGTGCACTCGACGTTGTCCACCGGCAAGCAGGAAGCCGACGTGCAGGTCCAAGAAGTCGTCGCCTACCTTGGTGTGACGCACCGCATCAGCGACTTCCTGTCCCTGCAAGCTCGCGGCGGCATTGTGCTGGCCGGCGAATACGACCTGACAACTGGCGCAGACGGATTCGATCGCACGGAAGGCGCGCTGGACCAGGGCTTCTACGCCGACGTCACGTTCGGCATCAACTGGTAGGCAGGTAGCTTCCGCAGGCTTCGCAAGCTCCGCGCGTTCGAATCCATTCGAACGCGCCGAGCACCTACAGGATGCGCTTGCCGAACGCGCTGCAGATCACGTCGACGGCAACTTCCCCAGACTGGTTCTGGATGTCGAGGATGGGGTTGAGCTCCGTCACCTCGAGGCTACACATGTTGCCCGTGTCGCTGACCATCTCCATCAGCAGGTTGGCTTCGCGCCAATCGAGGCCGCCCTTCACCGGTGTGCCAGTGCCCGGAACGTCGCGTGGATCCATGCCGTCGAGATCGAACGACATGTGGAAGCCCGCCGTGCCGTTGCTCACGATTCCGATGACCTCCTCCATGATCGAGCGCATGCCACGTTCGTCGACGTCGCGCATCGTGTAGGCGTGGATCCCGGACTCCCGGATGATCTTGCGTTCGTTGTCGTCGATGTCGCGGATGCCGACCAGACAGACGTTGTCCTTTGCCACCTTCGGCGAGAAGCCACCCATCTCGACCAGGCGCGGATGGCCAAAGCCGAGCACCGTGGCGAGTGGCATGCCGTGGATGTTGCCGCTTGGCGAGGTCTCCGGCGTGTTCATGTCGCCGTGTGCATCCACCCAGATCAGGCCGATCGTCTCGTGCTTTTCATGGAAGTACTCGGCAACACCGGAAACGGTGCCGATCGCGATGCTGTGGTCGCCGCCCAGCACAACCGGAGTTTCCCCGTGCTCGAGTGCTCGACGCACTCGCAGGCGAAGCCGGTTGCAGACGTGATAGATCGGTTCCAGGTAGCGAGCCTTCTCATCGCCGTGGGCACGCGTCTCTGGTGCCGGCACGGCTACGTCACCATCGTCTTCGACGATGTAACCCAACTGCCGCAAGCTCTCGCCGACCCCAGCAATACGAATCGCCGAGGGCCCCATGTCGACGCCGCGACGACCGGCACCAAGATCCATTGGCACCCCAACCACGCGCAGCGTGCGCTTCGGACTCGTTTCATTTGCTGTCATATGCTTCAGCGATCTTACGCGCTCGGCACTGCAATCGAGGCTCCGCGTTGCAAACTCAGCCGATCAGCGGCACTGCCACGGCGCACCGCGACCTCGAGCAAACCGAACGAACCGACGTAGGCCAGCAACTCCCCGTCAGGTGCATCGCCGACTGTCTTGTGCACAGTCAGTTCTTGCTCGCCGCACACAATCGTTCGCCCAACAAACGAATCATCGCCGGCCACATTGGTGACGAGGTTGCCGTAGTGGTCGACGTAAACGATCCGCGGCTCGCCCGCGAAGACCAGGTCCGTGCCGTCCGCGTCATCGATACGCCGCCCCATCGCCGAGAAACCATACCGGCCGGACGCCAGCGACGCCGCGGCCTTCGCCAGCACATCAGAGCCGTCGAACCTGTGGCAGGTTCGTTCGATGCGCAGATGCTCAAGGTCGAGTTCCCGAGCCTCGGTCGTGTCGGCACACGCCATCAAGGCACCGGCCAGAGCATTGTCAGGCACCAGCCAGTACTGGTCATGGGCGGTCACAGCGAGCAGGCGGCAGTTGGTGCCAACCCCGGCATCCACGGCGCCAATGTGTACGGTTCCCGCTGGAAAACGTTCGACTGCCGACCAGAGCAAGAACGAGCCCATCGCGATGTCTTGCGGCGCGACCTCATGGCTCAGATCCAGAACGCGCGGCTTGTCAGAGACCGCCACCAGCGCGCCCTTCATGATCCCGACGTACGAATCCCGCAAGCCAAAGTCGGTGGTCAACGTGACGATGCCGGAGGGACGCGGATACATGGGCAGGCAGAGGACACGATCCGACGCGACGCGTCAACGAGGCAGCAAGCGGCCGCTGGCGGTCCGCAAGCG
>JAPYTD010000015.1:49636-52584 GCA_029936315.1 Planctomycetota bacterium
GCAAGCGGCCGCTGGCGGTCCGCAAGCGCCTGGTCAGTGCGGGCGCACGATGATCGGCATGCCACCCTGGCGATCGTGCCTGGCGCGAATCCAGCGACGGCCACCCAACTCCTGTTCCTGGGCCTGAAGCTTGGCGACGAATGCGCTGAAAGCGTCGTTGTTGCCCGGGTGGTAGTGCATGTCAGCGTTACCAAACACCAGCCCAAGGGCCACCGACGCTACCAGCAACAGCGCGGCCCGAAAACGCCATATGGTTGCGATGGCCATGGTGCCAACGAGCCAGACCGCAGCCCGTCCAAGCCAAGCGTAGCGCACACAATGTTGCTCACCCGTCGTCCAGCCAGGGCGCACAACCAAGCTGCTGGCGACCGTCGCAACCAGCAGCCAAACGCAGGCAACCACCAGCAGGCGAGCCGCACTCGACCACCGCGGCCATGCGAGACGCACGACTGCAACGAGACCGACGCACAGCAACGTTGCAATGCTCGCAAGCACCAACGGACCCGCACTCGCCAACGCATCGGCCCCGCCAACTCCGGCGAACGCTTCGACCACGACGTTGACGCCAATTGCTGGCACGATCTCTGACCACAACGCGGCAAACGTCGGCGCAATGTGCTCTACCGGGAGCAGCAACATCACCAGCCAGTGACCGAGCACTGCGCCTACCAAGCAGACCCAATCCAGACGACCCGATCGACGCACCCTTTGCGCCAAACCGAGCGGCAGCAGAACGACTGACAGAGGGTTCGTGAGCGTCAAGAATACGACCCAGATCGCCCGCAAGAACATCAGCGGAGTGCGTCTGGAACCCTCAGCAGGCGGTTCGAGCAACAACAGGAACAGCCACAGCATCTGTGGCCATTGGGCATAGGCAAGAGACGTAAACTCGAGGTTGCTGCCGAACGGTGCCATGACGAGCGCCGCCGCGATCAAGGCACGCACGCGAAACGATGCGACGGCACTCCATGCCGGCCGCATCAATGTCGTGGCACAACCGAACATCATGAACACAGCCGTCATGACGAACGCTGTCGGGATCCAGTCCGTTGGCAGACGGCACACCAACAGCGACAGCACGTTCGAGCCAACGGGCACGTAACCCGCGTAGGATTTGGTCACCGCGAGCCACTCGAACTCGGCGTAGTTGGTCGCGAAGAACAGCGCACCGTCTTCGAGTGCCAATAGCGGCTGCGACAACCACGGCCACGACCGCACCAACAAGCCTGCCAGCAGCGCTACCGCCCCGAACCAACGCCACCACTTAGGTTCGTGCTGCACGGCTCGGAGGATCTGGCCTAGTGGTCAGCGGGAGTTCCGAGAATCGAATACACATCAGCGCGCTTCGCCTCCATCAACTCCGGCGTGTTCGCCTCCAAGCACATCCGCAAGAACGGCTCGGTGTTGCTGGGGCGTACGTTGACCCACCAATCCGCGTAGGTCACGGTGACGCCATCGAGGTGATCGATCTCGCCATCGGCGAAGTGCGTTTCGATCTCCTTCATTTTGCCATCCTTGTCCTCGACCTTGAAGTTGACCTCGCCGGTTCCGTAATACTTGCGCAGCTCATCCGCGGCATGCTTCAGCGTGCGCCCTTCGGCACTCAGCTGGTTGAGGACTTCGATTGCGGCGAGCACACCACAATCGGTGAAGTAGTTCTCGGCGAAGTAGAAGTGCCCCGATAGCTCACCACCGCCAATGCAGTCGGTCTTGCGCATCGTCTCCTTCATGAACGAGTGCCCGACGCGTTCGCGCACGGGACGACCACCGAGGCGCTCGATCTCCTCCGGCAGGACCTTGCTGGACCTCAGATCGTAGATGATGCCCTTGCCGGGATGACGTTCAAGCATGCCGCGCGCCAGGATCACGGTAATCAGGTCGGCATGCACGGTACGGCCATCTTCATCGACGAACGCGCAGCGGTCGGCGTCGCCATCGAACGCCAACCCAATCGTCGCGCCGTGCTTCTTGACCAGGCCACGCAGGTCATTCAGGTTGGATTCCTTGAGCGGGTTGGCTTCGTGGTTCGGGAAGGTGCCGTCAAGCTCTTCGTAGAGCGAGTGCACTTGGAGTCCTGGAATCCGGCCGAAGATCTCGGGCGACTCGTTGGCGCCCATGCCATTCGCGTAGTCGACGCACACGGTCAACGGCTTGATGTCGCGGGCGAAGCCGGCGATATGCGCGCACCAGTCTTCCATCAGGTTGACGTGCTCGCGCTTGCCCTTGGTAGCGGCTGGCTCAAGGTCACCGGACAACACCATCGCCTCGATATCCTTGATGCCCGTGTCCCCAGACAGCGGACGCGCCTCGGCGCGACACAACTTGAAGCCAATGTACTGCTTCGGGTTGTGGGACGCGGTCACGACCATGCCGCCATCGCATTCGATCTTGCCAATGCCGTAGTAGACCATCGGCGTCGACGTCAGCCCGATGTCGACCACATCGCACCCCTGCGACATCATGCCGTCGATCACCGCATCTTGGATCTCGGGGGCCATCGTGCGCATGTCTCGCCCGACGACAAGTCGTTTGGCGGAGAGAAAGCGCACCATGGCTGCACCAATCCTGAACGCGGTCTGCGCATTGATCTGGTCGGGGTAGGTGCCGCGAATGTCGTAGGCTTTGAAGATGCTCACAGGAGTCGTTCGAGGAGAGGGGCGGGCGAGTTAGTTCGGAAATGGCCGGCAAATCCAAACAAGGCTTTTGCGTCATGCTACGGGGTCAGGTCGCCAAAAACTCTCGGCAAGCGGCGAGGCAACGCGGGACGCTGTCATCATCGAGGTCGCGGTGCAGCACAAAGCGAATGCGGCCGCCGCCAGCGACGGAAGCGCGCACGCCCTGCAATTCCAGGGCAGACAACAACGGCGCGACCGAATCTTCGCCGGGCTGCAGCATGACGATGTTGGACTCGGTGGCGGCCACGTCGACGGGCACTTGGCCAGTAGATG
>JAPYTD010000015.1:52684-72124 GCA_029936315.1 Planctomycetota bacterium
ACTGCCGGCAGATGAACTGCCGGTAGATGAACTGGGCCAGGCAAGCTCTTTGAGACCCGTTGCGAGCGCCTTGGCGCGTTGGTGGTCGACCGCTAGCAGTGCCGGTCCTTCCTGTACCGCCAACAGGCCAGCGGCGGCCAGCACGCCTGCCTGGCGCATGCCCCCACCGAGTGCTTTGCGCACGCGGCGCGCCTCGTGAAGAAACTCGTGCTCACCAGCAAGCAATGACCCAACAGGCGCACCCAAGCCCTTGCTTAGACACAGGGTGGTTGAGTCGGCGGAAGCGACCAGCTCGCTGGCGGCACAACCGAGAGCAACGGCAGCATTGATGAGGCGCGCGCCGTCAATGTGAACCTTCATCCCGGCAGAACGCGCCGTCGCGGCGAGCGCATCA
The DNA here is from genome assembly GCA_029936315.1 of Planctomycetota bacterium. GTDB lineage: Bacteria > Planctomycetota > UBA1135 > UBA1135 > UBA2386. Next base: position 53,079 of record JAPYTD010000015.1, read on the forward strand.
ATGCGGGCTACGGTTGCAACCCGTCCGCCGGCCATGTTGTGGGTGTTCTCAAGCACCAACAGTCGGGATCGTGGATAATGCGGATCGTCTGGGCGAATGACCGACTGCACTTGCTCTGGGGTCGGAAAGCCATCCTGCGCCGACAACGTGCGAACCTGCGTGCCGGACAGCCGCGCGATCGAGCCGCCTTCGAAGTAGAAGACATGCGAGCGCTCTTCACAGATCAACTCGTCGCCGGGCCGACAGTGCACGTGGATGGCGATCTGGTTGGCCATCGTTCCCGACGGCACAAACACGGCAGCTTCCTTGCCCAACAAGTTGGCGACGCACTCTTCGAGTGCACGCACCGTCGGGTCTTCGCCCCAGACATCATCACCAACCTCAGCATCGACCATGGCCGTTCGCATGGCGGCGTTTGGCTTCGTCATCGTGTCGCTGCGAAAGTCAGCTATGGGGCCCATTGGCCGTGAGAATGCCCCATGACGGGCACGCAAGCAACCGTCAGCTCGACGCTATGGGTGGCCCCACTTCAGCCACTCAACTGCGGGCGAACCGCCAGCTTCGCCGCATCGCGCGTTCGATGGCGTGCGCGCTGTCGCCGGGTTGTAGTTCGCAGTAGAGCAAACGCAGAACCTGTTCATCGACGTGGCCGAGACGCGTATGGGATCCGGCCGAATCACCCCCCTCGAACACGAGCGAGTCACGAATGCGCGGTGAGTCGTTGCCGGGCCCCAGCGCCTGGAACATCTCTTCGAGTGCGGTGTGCCGCAGCCAGTGCTCGTTCAGGTCCGGATCGACGAAGATCAGCGCACGCGTCAACTCGTAGCGCCGGTTCCAGATGATTGTGAACCAACCATCTGCAGTCGCCACCGGAGGTTGCGCGCCATGTCGCCGAGCCAGCTCCCGCGCATGTCTCGGCGCCGTCGCAAACACCGTGATGAAGCCGTCCTGACCAATGCGGGCGTCGCTCTCTTCGACATGTTCCAGTTCGAGTTGGTGCACGTTGTGAAGCGTGCCCCGCAACTGGTCGAACGCGCGCTCTACCGCGAGCTGCACGCGCCCCGGAGCGGCGACCACCAAGAACCGCACGGGGTGTGTCCAACGAACGACGGCGTCGCGACTGTCTCCGACTTCGGAGCCAAGCAGAACGGCGCGCGCCCACGCCACCTCAAGTCGACTCGAATGCGAAGATGACACGCAACCGAATACGATGAGCACAGTCATCAAGAGGCAACTCCGACGCAGCATGGACGCAACGTTGCCAGCAAGGCCGAGGATTGCAACTCCCGAGCCAAACGGCCAACGTTGCCTTCTTGCCCCTAGCCCAACAACTCCGATGGCTGCGCACCTACGCGCTGGTGACCTATCCGTTCGCCTGCGTACCGTTTCTGTACCTGTTCTTCGTCGAGAACGGTCTGGATGCCGGGCAGTATGGCGAGATCCTGACCGCGTACTACGTCGCAATGTTCGTGGCGGAAGTACCGACAGGCATCCTTGCCGACCGCTTTGGTCCCAAGCGCATGTTGGTAATCGGGCCGATGATCCTGGCGGCCGGGTTCGCGGCGATGGTCAGCTCGCCGAACTACCAAGGCTTCTTGATCGGCGAGATCCTGCTGGGCCTAGGGCATGCGGTGTTGTCCGGACCGCCGACGGCGGTGCTGTACGAAACGCTCGCGCGCCACGATCAGCAGCACCGTTACCTGGCAGAGGAGAGCCGTATCCACGCGCGCCGGCTGTATGGAACGGGCGCTGCATTTCTGCTCGGTGGCCTGCTGGTCTACTTCGGCAACGCGGATGGCACGGCCTACACCGTCGCGATCCTGACCACCTGTGTGCTGCATCTGGTGGCGACGTTGTGCGCCTGCCGTTTGCCCGCCCAACCGACGACCAAGCACCACGGCAAGCCGACCGATTTCCTGGCCCACGCACGCATGGAACTGCAGAAGCCGGCCGTGCGATGGTTGTTGCTCTACTGGCTTGTGCTGTTCACGTTGCTGCGGTTCCCGTTCCACAACTACCAGCCCTATCTCAAGGCAGCAGGCGAGACCGAACCCCTGTTAGCCAACGCGATTGTCATCGGAGGGGTCTTCGCCGGGCTCAGCCTGTTGGCCGCCCCACTCAGTTCGAGGGTGCCGCAGCTGGTCACGCGGTTTGGTCGCCGAATCTTGTTCTGGGGAATGCCACTAGTGGTAGCGGCGTCTCTGATGGTGATGGGCTTCGAACGCCACCTCGCGAGCGTCGGTGACGGCAGCAGGCTGTGGTGTTGGATCGGGGTCAGCATGTTCTGCGTGCAACAGGTCCCGTTCGCGATGCACTGGCCGTTGCTGCACGAGTTCGTCAACCACCGCATCGGTTCGCGCGCCCGCACCACCGTGCTGTCGGTGATGTCACTAGGGGCGCGGGCCACGTACGCGTTGGTCAACGTGCTGCTGTTCCATCTGCAGGCGCAGAGTGGTTTGCGCACGGCGCTGATGACGGCGGGGATTGGAGGTGCCGCGGCCGCGATCCTCGTCATGTGGCTGCGACCGCGAGGCCTGCTGCGCGATCGCAACTCGGCCAACCATTCGACTGGCTACTCCTCTGGCAAATCGCCGGAAAACTCCTCTGCCGGCGACTAGCGACCGAGGTCGACGAAGACGCCGCCGTTGCCCTCGGCGAGCTGCTTCAGGAACTCCTTCTGGAAGTCGCCAATGGCAATCGTGTGGATCACCACGCGGTACTGCTCGTTGTATTTCCGCACCTCAGCCAGAATCTCGTTGGTCTCGATCAGCTTGCCAACCGACGGCCTGCCATCGCTGAGGAAATACATCGTGTCGAGCGGCCGGGTCAGCGCCTTCTTGTCGAAGCCGGTCAGTTTCGACTTTGGCGGCTTGTCTGGGTTGACGCCAAAGGCATAGAGCAATGCCTTCAGCGTGTTGGTCTTGCCGGCGGCAAGGTTCGCCGCGCCACCGAGGCCAGACTGCGCCAGCTCTTGCGCTTCGGCGCCGCCAAGCGGCCTCAACTTGCGCACGAAGTTCCTGGCCGAGTCACGGTTGACGACGTTGCCCGGCACCAAACGTGGCTTCCAAGGTTTGAGGTCGGTCGCAAATGCGACGATGTTGAAGTTGGTGTTGCCAGCCAGAGTCTCGATCGTGTTGATCAGTTCCGTCTGCACGATCGTGAAACGCTTGCGATCTTTGTAGTCGCGGAACTTGTCGACCTCGACCACGAAGTCGTCCATCGAACCCGAGATGTCGATCACAAACAGGACGTTGGTGGACGTTGTCGGGATGCCCGCGAACGAACTCGTCTCATCCTTCTTGCCGTAGAAAGCGTCATATTTCTTGCGGGTGGCGATCTTCTGCAAAAGCTCCGCATCGGTCGGGATGCGCCACCCCTCGATGCTCATCAGCGTCTGCCATTGAGCCTGCCAGCGATCCGGATCCACCCCGAAGTCCATGGATGTGATCCGAAACAATGCGTCGGCGCACTCGGTGCGTAGCCGACCCGTCTCGCGCATCAGATCGATCAATGGCTGCACCCCTGACTGCGGCCGCAACTGCGCGACGGCCTCGATGGCAGCGGTCTGCACCTGCCACTGGTCATCGCCCAGTCGGTTGATCACCGCATCGGCCAAGTCCTTGACCTTCATCTTGCCAATGGCGTCGCAGGCGGCTGCACGGACAATGGCTTCTTTGTCGTCAACACATTTGCCAAACAGATCGGTCTTGCCGGGCTGGCCGATCGCAATCAACGCACGGATCGCTTCATAGCGAATGGTCGACGTCGCCCTTGGGTTGCCGGCGGCGAGTTCGATCGCCGCCACCGCCGCAACGACCTTCGAGCGCCCGAGCACCATGATCCATGTCGCGACCTTGGTTTTGTCCCTCTCTTCAGGCAGATCGTCGATCAACGCCTGGAACGTCGCCCGCTCAGTGTAGGTCGCCAGCACCGTCAGCGCCGTGTTCTGCACCGAGGTGCGCTTGTGCTTCAGCAGCTTGAGCAACTGTTCCGACGCGGGCACGCACTCGTTGCCCTTCAAGGTCATGATCGCCTCGACCTGAAGCGCTTCCTCCTTGGCCTTGCGGAAGTAGCGCTTGAACTCCTTGACCGCGTCGAGACGGGCTTCGATATCTTCTTGCGCAGCCAATCCGGTCGCGCAGGCGAGAGAGAGAATCAGGGACAGCAGTCGCAGCATTGGCGTCACGGAGGGGTTCAGCCGGACAGGCTACCCGTTCTCCGCGACATCCGCACACCGCCACCACGTCAGACGCATGTCTCGATCGATATGTTGGGCCAGTACCTCAATGTCAAGTCGGGCATCGCGCAGGGTGCTGCCAGTGGCGGGTGGCGAGACGACGAACACGAGCGAGTAATCAAACCGCGCTTCGATGCGCCACGGGCACCGCAGGGATCCCTCGGCCAGCCGCAGCGCCTTGGCGACATTCTCGATCTGTAGCAGGGCATCTTGACCCGTCACGACCAAGTCGACGGAGGGCGGTTGCTCGTTCGAACCCGGCAGAGCACTGCCAAGGCTCAGGCCGGGCAATTGCTCCAAGATTCTCGCCAACGGCCAGATGATCGGGTCGATCCCGCGTTGCGTGGCCTCATCCGCCAGGGCCAACCCGGTCACGGCATTTCTGGCGCCGAACTGTTCCCCGCACAATCCGCACTCGATCACAGTCGCGCCATCAAGCTCGACCGATCGCATGTCATGGTTTCCACACTCCGGACACGTGTGCACGGCGGAGGATCTTACCCCAGAAGTCTTCGCGCGGGCGAATGGGGACGCATCAGCGCGGTGGTTCGCTGGGCGGCGGACCCTTCGGCTTCTTCTTTGTCGGAGCACCTTGCCCGGATCCGAGGTCGCGTTCGGCCAGGGTTCGCACCCAATCATCCTCTTCGAGGGTCGTGCCCAGGCGGACCAAGGTGTCGCCAACATTGCCCGTTACGATCTCACCGACGGCCGACCTCGGTAGCATCACGCGGTTGCTGCGGAACTCCAAGACGATGTGGTCGTCGGCGATCCTGGTGAGGATGCCGCCGATCAAGCGGTTGTTGTTGGTCAAGCGCACGAAGCCCTTGGTGGCCTTCTGCAGGTCGTCGTAATCCGACGAACCCAGTCGCGTGAGTTGCGCGATATCGGCCGTGGCAAGCGTCACTTCGCCGGTGTCCAGGCGCAGCGTGACGGTCTCGTCGGCGACCTGCTTGACCCTGCCGATGAAGTAGTTGCCGTTGTGCAACTGCGCAAATGCACGACTGCCAGGCATCACGCCATCGATTGCGCGCGCTGCCACCATGCTGGAATTGCCGCCAACGAGCAGGCCATCGCCGAACGGCGTCAAGGCGGGCTCGTCGTTCGATGGCTTGACGACCGGCGCGCCCTCAGCGACCGGCCATGAGTTCTCACCCGTGCCGGGGTCCTTTGTATCGTTGACTTGGCCCGGAGGCTTTGCGACCGCAATAGGTTGCACCGGCGTCTTCACGACTTCCGGCTGGCCCGGCAACTGGGGCAACTCTGGCTGCGAACCAACGTTGGCCAAGACCTCGTTCGGCTGGGCCGGTTTGCCAACCACCGGTGTCAAACCCGGATCGCCACCAGTTGCATCGACACCATTCGGGCTGCCACCGTCCGCGGGATTGCTCACGCTCTCAGCGCCGTTCGTTTCCGGCTGGGTAGTGACCAGCGGCACGAGACGCGGCTCAGCCACAGCGACCTCAACGGTCGGCCGCGATAGGCTGATCTTGGCGACCCGCTCCGGCTCGACGTTGAGACCAAACCACTCGGGGCGAACGACAATGGTCGCGGCACCACCAACGAACAGGATCGAGGCAGCCAACGACAAGAGCAGAGTCCTTGTGCGACCCCGCGACGATCCCGGCCCACCCAGTACACCGGCGCGATCCGAGTCCTCGTTCTCGCCGTAAATGTCGTGTCCCTCGACATCTTCGAGGTCGTCATCGGCGACGGCGCCTTCGTATTCCTCGTCCTCGTAAGCCTCCTCGTCGTTGCCGTCGTCTTCGTAGCCTTCCGTGTCATAGTCCTGGTCGGTGCGCTGGACCTCTTCGACCTCGGACAAAGCATCCATCGAACGGGCCGGCAACGGCTCCCACCCAGCGCCGACGTGCTCGCCACCGGCGGCATCCAGCAGCTGCAGGTTGTCGACGTCTGCGAACTCGCCGCCAACTTCCTCGCCAGCCAAGCCCTCGTCGTCTCCGGTGACATCCCCCGAGGCCACCGTGTCGTTCTCGCCGAAGCTGTCCCCGACGAGCTGCTCGAGGGCCGGCATCGTAGTCATCTCTGGCTCGTGCACTTCGGCAACGGCCGGCAGTTCTTCGACTTCAGCCGGCTGCTCAACATCATTTTCGACCACGATTTCGTCGTCGCTGGCCGCAGCATCCAGATCATCGCTCCAGAGGCCCTCACCGTCATCGATCACAAACGGACCGGACTGTTCAAACTCGCTGACGCCGTCGTCAGCATCCATTTCGATCAGCTCGAGATCGTCGTCGCTCTCGATCGCGAAGTCATCTTCGTCATGAAGGAGCGGGTGCAGCTCCTCGACGAAGCTCTGCTCGACTTCAGCGATCTCGGGGTCGGCAGCCGCCTCCTCGCTGTCGACGTCCGCGTTCGGCACGCCAACGGACTCGAGGTCCAGCTCGACGCCATCCCATTCCGTGGATCCATCCTCGGCGAAGCTCGGCTTGGCAAACCCCTCTGACGGAACCACAGCCTCGGTATGATCTGTGAACAGCAGGTCGTGCGCACCTGGATCGGCGGGATCACCGGTGGCGGAGTCTTCTGCCTTGGCCTTGGAATCGGCCTTCGGAGCAGCGGGCGCTTCAAACAGATCTTCCAGGTCGTCGTTCTTGCCGACAATGTCTTCCACGACGAAATCGTCTTCGAGGAAGTCCGAGTCGTCGTTGCTATGGCTATCACCAGTCATGGCTGCTCCGGGCGTTACGTGCGGTCCGAGGGACTTCCTGCCTATCGACCGCGGGGGCCGGGTGACTGATGTCCGGCCGGGACGGGCTACGTCGCAATCCCCGACCTGAGAAGGTCCTACGCAGGCATCAGGACGGCTCGGTAGCCAGTTCGCGGCTGATCGCCGAAGATGGCAATAGGCGACGAACGCCACCACGAAGCACGGTCAGGCCGAGTGAATCCACGTATTCGAGCAGCGGAATCAGGAACTTGCGGCTGGTGTCGAGGCCGTCGCGCAGCTTGGGGATGTCGAGCACTTCGTCGTTGCCAAGGCAGTTCTGGCGCACGGCGTGCAACATGCCTCGAACGACCGACGCGCCGTAGAAGTGGTCGCCAACTTTGTCGATCAAACCCTCATCTTGAGCGCGATCGAGCAGCGACATCAGCGCATCACCACTCAGCCTGGCGGCGGCACCAAGCTCCTCAAGCGTCGGCGGACGGAACGCGCGTGTTTCGCATTCCGAGATCATCTTGTCAAAACGGACCTGATCCGGGCCCGGCAGTGGCTTCAAGCGATCGAGGAACAGGATGCTGCCTTGGCGGCCGGCCTTGACCCGTCCCGCGGCCTGCATCCTTTCGACGACGAGTTCGATCAGTTCGCCTGGCAACGTGCGGGTTGTGCGGATCGACGCACGCTTGATCGACGCGGCGGCCGGGCGGCGTGCCAACATGCGGTCTACGGAGTCGAGCAGTTCGCGTTCGCCAACCGTGACCTGCTCGCACAGGAACACGCGCATGCCGCGGTCGTGAATCACGGCAGAATCGAGGGTCGCCACGAGTTCGAGAACCTTCGCCTCTTCCATCGACAGCGCCCGAGCCAGGTCATCGATGGCGCAACCGATCGGCCCCGCCTGTTCCAGTTCGTGTTGCACGCGCGCCTCGGGCTTGTCGCCGGCATCGACGATGCCCTGCAACTCGGCACCGAGATCCTTGCGCCGGTAGCGACCGGATTCTTCAAGGCGCAGAATACGGCCACCTCCGACCGTTACCGCCGGGTTCTGCAGTCGCAACAGAAAGCGATCGGTCGGGTGGCAGGCGACGCTCTCGTCGAGTTCCAGGCGGGCTACGAACGTCTCAGAGGGCAAGGCCTGGTTGCGATCGAGCAGCAGCATCTGGCCGCGCACTTCGACCGTGCCGGTGTGGAAACGAATCGGCACGCGGTGCGCTAATTTTGGCGAGCGCGACGTCAACGTCAGGTCCACATCGACGGCATCGCCGGAGCCGAACACGCCTGGTGCGGCGCAGACCATGCCGCGATGCACGCCGTGTTCCTTCGCGTCAGGAACGGACAACGCCGTGCTATGGCCGGCAACGGCTTCCTCGACCTTGCCGCCATAGGCATGGATGCCGCGCACCTTGATGTGCTGACCGCCTGGCAGGACCTCGAGTTCCTGGCCCGGCGTCACGGTGCCGGACAGCGGAATCCCGGTCACGACCGTGCCGATGCCGGGCAACGAGAACACGCGCTGCACTGGCATGCGGAACGAACCATGGCTCTGCCGGGGCTCGACCGACAAGGCCAGCTGCTCGAGCTTTTCCCGCAGCTCGGGGATGCCATCGCCGGTCACCGAACTGACTCGGCAGACCTCCGCGCCTTCGAGCACGGTGCCCTTGACGAGGTCGACGACTTCTTCCGCCGCGACCTCGACCAACAGTTCGTCGACCATGTCGATCTTCGTGATGACGATCAGGCCGCCGCGAACCTGCAGCAGGTTGAGGATGTCGACGTGCTCGATGGTCTGCGGCATCACGCCGTCGTCGGCCGCAACGATCAGCATTGCGAGGTCGAGACCAGTCGAGCCCGCCACCATGTTGCGCACGAAGCGCTCGTGCCCTGGCACATCAACGAGCCCCAGCAACCGACCATCGCCAATCTTCATCCGGGCAAAACCGAGATCGATCGTCAGGCCACGCGCCTTCTCCTCTTTGAGGCGATCCGGATCGATGCCGGTCAGTGCCTGAACAAGACTGCTCTTGCCGTGATCGATGTGGCCGGCGGTGCCGACGACGACTGGGTGGATTTGGCGAGCCATCTTCTACTCACGTCTCTGGCAGCTGGAGAACTAGACAGCGTACCGATCTGCCAAAAACAAGAAGCTACAGAAACCAGAAGCTACGGGCTAACTCGTATAGAGCATGCGCTGACAAGAACCGCACCGAACGACCACCTGCGCTCCCATGAGCTTCGACACGTCGTTAATCGTGACCTTGTTGTAGCAGCCTTGGCAGTAGGCGCCTTCTACCGCTGCGACCGCCATGTGTTCCCGAGTCTTGTAGAGGCCCTCGTATTCCCGCAGCAGGTCGGGTGGAACGCCTTCGGCCGCGTTGGTGCGCTTCGCTTTGCCGACCGCGATGTCGTCAGCGCGTTCGGTCCGCAGCTTCTCGGCCTCGGACAGGAAGCCCTCAAACACCGTGCGCTCTTCCTCAAACGAAGCTTGGCTCGTCGTCGACTGATCCTTGAGGCCGTCCAACGTTTCGAGGATGCGCAGGCCATCATCTTGAGTCGTGTCGCGCTCCTTTCGCACCGATTCGATCTCAAACAGAGTCGCTTGATACTCGGCGTTGTTGCGCACGATATTCAGCCGCTCGTTGAGCTTGCCGATCTGAGCGTCGGCGTCACGGGCCGCGCTGTCGAGTTCACGGCCTTTGACCTCCGCCTTCTGCAATGCTGCCTGCGCCTCGCTGGCGCCTCGCTGCATTTGCTCAAGGCGCTTTCTGCGCCTGGCCTCTTCTTCCGGCAGCAGATCGATGTCCTTGGTGAGGGACGTGACTTCCAAATCGACCTTCTGGAGGTCGAGCAGTTTCTGAACGTGTGGATGCACGGAGTTTTCGGGGCCTAGATCACTGTGATCCGGGGCGAAAAGTCTAGCGGGCTGGGCAGCCCGCTCAAGTTCTCGCCGTGCAAGTTCGCACCCAACCACGCATTCCGTGGGCAAATGCGTGCAATTGTGGCCCGCCTGGCGGCGGCGCCTACCCGTGTTCGCCCACCACGCTGTCGAAGAACCCGCCCAGACGCCGCGCCCGGACCGGGTGCTGCAGCTTGCGCACCGCCTTGGCCTCGATCTGGCGCACGCGTTCGCGGGTGACACGGAAGATCCGGCCGACCTCTTCGAGGGTGTAGGTGTAGCCGTCGCCGATGCCGTAGCGCAGCTTGATGATCTCCCGCTCGCGGAAGGTCAGGGTGCTGAGCACGTTCTCGATGCGGTCCTTGAGCATTTCGCGGCTCGCCGAATGCACGGGGGATTCTACCGATTCGTCTTCGATGAAGTCGCCGAAGTAGCTGTCCTCAGAATCCCCGATCGGGCGATCGAGCGAAATTGGATGCTTGCTGATCTTCATGACGCGCTTGGCCTCTTCGACCGAGACCTCCGCGGCTTCGGCGACCTCTTCGATCGCCGGCTCGCGTCCCTTCAGCTGGGTCAGCTTCTTGGACACGTTGCGCAGCTTCGACATCGTCTCGATCATGTGCACCGGAATGCGGATCGTGCGCGCCTGGTCAGCAATCGAGCGCGTGATTGCCTGGCGAATCCACCACGTAGCGTAGGTCGAGAACTTGTAGCCACGGCGATATTCGTACTTCTCCACGGCCTTCATCAGGCCCGTGTTGCCCTCTTGGATCAGGTCTAGGAACGACAGGCCGCGGTTGCGGTACTTCTTGGCAATCGACACCACCAAACGAAGGTTGCCGGACGACAGCTTGCGCTTGGCGTCTTCGTAGTTGGCGTAGGCCTGCCGCAGGAAATCGAGGCGGTTGCCCAGACGCTCAATCGACTCAAGGCCATCGAGTTGCATCTCGATCAGACGACGGCGCGTCTCGATCGCATCGGGGTTCTGCAGTTGCGCGCCGCGGTAGCGAGCCAACCGGGCTTGCAGGCGCGACATCTCGGCGATGCGACTTTCGACCAGGTCGATCATCGGGCGCACCTTCTTGCCCTGCAGGTTGAGTTCTTCAATCAACGCGACGGCCTTACGGCGACGCGAGAAGATGCGGCGCTTCAGGATCTGCTGGTTGGCTACCGACGGCTTACCCTGGAACAGTTCTTCGAAGTCCTCGCGCGCGGCATCGTAGATGCGACGCAGCGTCAGGATGTTGCCCGGCAGACGATCCGACAGGTCGGCCTTGCCGACTTCCGGGTCCTGCTGGTTGACCTTGAGTGTGCGATCAAAGGCCAGCTCGCCCTTGAGCACGTCCTCGAGGATCTCGATCGCATTCTGGATGCCGAAGCCCGACGACAGCACTTCCTTGCGGAACTGCTTGCGGGTCAGCTCGATCTTGCGTGCCAACGAGATCTCTTCTTCGCGCGTCAACAGTGGGATCTCCCCCATCTGCGTCAAATACATGCGCACGGGGTCGTCGATCTTTTCGGTAATGTCGACCACCGGTGCCTTCACCTCCGCCTCGGTGGGCTCGGCGATCTCGGCCACGGGAGTCAGATCCACATCTTTATTGTCGTCAGCTCGGGCTGCCTTGCCGCCTGCACGGCGGCCCTTTTTCTGCGCCTTTTCGTCCTCGACGACGTCGAGTCCGGCGTCCTCGATCAGCTTAATCGCCGCCTCGATCTTCTCGGGCGACGTCGCATCGTCAGGTAACACACTGTTGAGTTGGGCAAGCGTGACCGAACCCACTTTGCGTTGGGCTTTGATCAGGCTCTTGATCTTCTTTTCGAAGACGGACTTTGCGGGCATATGCGGAGAACTCTTTAGTGGGTCACGCAGTCAGGCCGGAAGTCGGCTTGCTTGCGTGAAGGGTTCTTAGGGTCTAGAAAAAATTCGGGGCTGTGTTCGGGGGTTCGCAGGGCGAGGTAAGGAGCGATCGCGGCATCGTGTCAAATCGTGCCGATCAGGCTGCTCCCCCTCCTTCCATTGGCTCGCCATCAATTGGCGGGCCTTCTATCATTGGCTCGCCATCAATTGGCGGGCCTTCTATCATTGGCTCGCCATCAATTGGCGGGCCTTCGATTGGTGGTTCGGGTTGATGCGCCTCAGCTACTTCTGCGGCCTTCGCCGCGAAGCCAAATGCCGGCGGTTTGCGATGGCTTGCTGGTGCAGCGGGTGCAGCGGGCGCAGCGCCATCGGACATGTCAACCTTGCGCGGGCTGTGACGACGTTTGGATTCGAGGAGCTCCTTCTGCAGCTCTGCGGCCGTCTCGGTGTCGCCTGCTTTGATGGCGGCAGACAGCCGCTCGCGCAGTGAGCGACGCTTCGTACCGTGCACGCGTTGGCTACGTCCGTCCATCAGGCCGATGAGAACCTCACCCGGCGCCTTCATGCGTTCGGCGCGAGCGTGGGCGTGCGCCAACATCGACTGTAGACGAGGAAGGTCTGCCGCCCGCGTGAACAGGTAACGGAACACTTCAGCTCCCGAGTTGCGGCCGATGGCCAGCGCTTCGGCTGCCCAATCAAACAGCTGCACGATCTCGCGCACTTCGAGTGGTGTTTCCTCGAAGTCGATCCCGACCAGCAGGTCCGGTTGCGCGAGCACACACGCAAGGATCTCAGCTTCCGCAAGCTGCAGCAGCGTCGGCTTACTGTCCGGCAAGTCACTGCCGGGCAAGTTACTGCCGGGCAAGTTACTGCCGGGAATGTTACCGCCGGGCAAGTCCGGCAGCAGGGTTTCATTGAGATCGGGCTCTTGGGGCCCACCACCAGCCTGGTTGTGGCGCGGCCGGTTGCTACGAGACCCAGGCGCATCACGCAGCAAGCTCTCGAGAGCCTGTGGCGGCACCGACAGGTGGCGAGCCATTGCCTCTATCAAGGCGGCGCGACGCACCGGCACCTCGACCTGCTCAAGCAACGCAGCGCACTCGCGCGCCGCGGCTTCCACGTTGACGGGCTGGTTGAAGTCCAAGCGCTGACGCAGCAGCCGGAACCAAACAGTCATCGCGTCCTGCGCTCCATCGATTGTGTCGGCAAAGCGGGCGCGTCGTTCGATCACCAGTTCTTCGTCTTCGTCACCGCGCGCCAAGACGATGTCGGCCGGATCCTTGGCGTCCTCGCTACCGTCCGAGACCAGTGCGATGCGCACCATCAACCGACTGTTGATCAGTTCGCGGTGGGCACGCTCACACGCTTGCCTGCCGGCGCGATCGCCATCAAACATCAGCACAACCCCCTGATCGGCGTAGCGTTCGACAATGCGAGCATGCTCGGCCGTGAACGCGGTGCCCAGGGACGCCACCGCGCCGGCAAAGCCCGCCATGTGGCAAGCGATGACGTCGGTGTAACCCTCCATGACAATCAGGCGGCGTTGGCCAGCCTGCTTGGCGGCACGCAGCCCATAAAGCACGCGTCGCTTGTGGAAGAACGGAGATTCCGGCGAGTTGAGGTACTTTGGCGGCTTGTAGTCACCGCGCGGCTCACTGCCCGGACCACCGGGCACGATACGTCCCCCGAACGCCACTGTGCGGCCGCGTTCGTCCAGGATCGGAAACATCAGCCGGCCCGCGAAGATCTCGCGTCCTTGGCGCAGCAGGCCAGATTGCTCGAGCACCTCGGTCGGCAGCTTATGTTCGCTCGCGAATGCCTGCAGACTGCCGGGACCGCTTCCCCCGTAGGGGTGGTAGCCAAGCGTCCACGGTACGATCGCCTCATCGAGGTTGCGCGCTTCCAGGTAATCGCGGGCAGGCTGGCCTTCCGGCGTCAGCAGCGAGCGGTGGAAGAAGTCGGCGACCAGGGCCAACGCCTCGTACGCCGTGCGCGCCTTCTTCTGCGACTCCTGGCCGGGCCCCTTTTGGAATACGCCTTCGAGGGTCACGCCGGCACGCTCCCCGAGCACCTCCATCGCCTCACGGAAACTCAGACCGTCGCGCTTCATCAACCACGTGAACACATCCCCGGTCTCGCCACAGCCGAAGCAGTGGAAGTGCTGGGTTTCCTTGAACACCGTGAACGATGGCGAGTTTTCCGCATGGAATGGGCACAAGGACACCAACGTGCGGCCGCGTGGGCGCAATGGTTGGTACTGCTCGATCAGGGCAACGAGATCGTTGCCTTCCTTGATCCGCAGTTTGGCGTCCTCAAAGCGATCCATATGGGGGGTGCGTAACCGGGGCCGAAAGCGATAGGGGGAAATTGCGAAGCCGGTTCAAAGTGTCCGGTCCGCCGACTTACTTCGCTGTTAGGACGTTGCCATGGGGACGGCTGCGATCCTGGCCCCGATTGCCCCCACTACACCACTAGCAATCACTAGTACGCAGCTTGGGAAACCCAGGCGGACAAGACTACCCCAGGAAACACGGCCCTGCCGCGCTCAAAGGGGATTGCTGGCCCGGTCGCGTCGCTCCATTGCCACCCAAGACCGCGCCTGTTTGCGCGCGACCATTGAAGACCTGGCCCAAAAGACCAAACCTGGAAGGCCCGGTCTGAAAGACCCTGGAGACACCGCCACACCAAAAAACGGTCCAAACAACTCACGCCGCAAGCTGCTAACGCCTATGCGAGTAGCGTCGACCTCTTGTCGACCTCTCCATGACCGGTGTGAATCGCGATTCCGGGGCGTTGCGTGATGCGGAACCCATAAGAGTAGCACGCTGTGGCTCCCCGACAACCCCCCTGGCAACATTCTTCGCGTGAGGCCGATTCCGGCTGGACGCTACGGCCGCGCTTCGTCAGGTGCCTTGGCACCGCCGGTTTGCTCGCAGCACTGCCACAACGCGACCAACTCGTCGGGTTTAAGTTCCTCAGCGCGTTTCGTGGCCAACTGGGCGTCGATCACGGCACCCTCACACCCGAGGGCATCGCACGCCAGGGCGAATGTGCGGCGCAGTGCTTTGCGTCTCTGGCCGAACAGTTTCCGCACAAACAAGGCAAACCGCCGGCGCGGCCCTTCCCGCTCCAGCGCCCCCGGCAAGTCCTCACGGCGATCGAGGGCGATCACCGAGGACCACACCTTTGGCCGCGGCCGAAACACCGACGGCGATACATCGCGCAGAGAGCGCGATACGAACATGCTCTGCATCAGCCCACTGAGCCCGCCATAGATCGGCGTTCCGCACTTCGCGGCGATGCGCTGGCCGAGTTCTTTCTGGACCAAGACGACGATGCGATCGGGCATCCGGCGCAACTGTGCAAGCTCGGCGAGCAGCGGCCCGGACACAGAATACGGCAGGTTCGCCACAACTAGCAGACGACCGGTGCAGGCCTCGGCGACCTCGGCAATTCGCGGCGCGAGGCTTCGGCCGAGACCGCCCAGTGCGTCCGCTTCGAGCCACTCGACATTGTCGTGGGCGGCCAACTCTCGCTTGGCGATGGTCAGCAGGCGGGGCTCAATCTCGACCGCCAACAACTGCCCAGCCCGGGGCGCCAACTCGCGCGTCAAGAACCCCAAGCCAACGCCGATTTCGACGACGGTATCGGCCTCGGTCGGGCCAGCCTGTTCCGCAATCCAGCGATGCAGGCTCGGGTCGAGCAGGAAGTTCTGGCCACGGGTCGTGCTCGGCTTGAAGCCGACGGCCGATAACTGATCGCGGTAGCGCGAAAACGGATCGCGCCCACCAGGCGCGTCACTCGTCATCGCGGCTCCGTCGTCATCGCCCGCAACTCCGTCGCGAGCAGGTTGCCGATCGAGGCGCGGGCAAACGCAACGCTCGCCATCGGCGAGGCCTCAAAGGCCGCCTTCAGGATCGGCCTGTGCCGGTAGCGATTGATGAATCGAAGCAACTGTCGACGCTCCTCCGTGGTCGGCGGCTCGGTCAATGCGAGCAGGCGCGCGAGCAGCTCGTCGACCGTCGTGTAGACACGAAGTCCGGTTCGCTGGCTGCGCTCGCCGGCGATCTGGGTGTCGTGCAAGTGATCGCCAACGTCGCGCATCGGGGTCACGAAGTCCGACCCCACAACCTTGCGAGGGACATCGGGCCCGCCCACGCTGGCAATTGCGCCGAGTGGTAGCAGGCCGTGCATAGCCCACGCGGACAACGCTGGGGTTCTGAGCGACTCGCGCCAGACACTCGCAAACGAGCGACTGCCTTGCGGACCAAGCATTCCGAACCAATCGGACGGCACACTCTCGGTCCACTCACGCACGTTGCCAATCAGGTCGTACGGCATGTTGCCGCCGGCCCGTCGACCAGATTCAAACGTGCCGACGGGCATCGCTTCGCCGAGTCCAATGTCGCCCGTGTTGGCGTGCGTCGGGAACTGCTTCACGCCCCATGGGAACGGGCTGTTGCCACCGCCCGCGGTCACGCGACGCCACTCATCCTCGGTTGGCAGGCGCCCCATTCGCCAGCCCGCGAAGGCACGCGCCTGAATCAGGTCCATGCCCGAAACGGGCAAGGCGCCAACACCGTGAGTGGTGACACCGACTGCAATCGTGCGGCCGATGTCGGTATCCGCAAATTGGGCCCAGTCGTCCTGCGTGACCTCAAAGCGGTCGACGAGCAACGCCGCACCCGGCGGATCCTGCGGTTGCAGAATCAACACGAAGTCGCGCAGCGAACCGAAGCGGTCGCGGCGATGCAGCGGCACCAAATTGCTTTCGCTGTCGGCGGGCTTCTCCTGGCAAGCTGTCGCTGCGATTACGCATGCAACAAACATTGCCGCACGGCAGGAACCGAATGACCTCGGTCGCGGCCACCGACGCGTCACAGCGTTCTCACTCTGCTGAGATACTTGCTGCGCCACGAGACCCACGCCATGCCTTACGGATTGAGCATCAGGATCTCGACACGGCGATTCGTCTTGCGCGCCGCTTCGGTCGTTTCCGCCACTGCGGGACGATGCTCGCCGTAGCCGGCGACCCCCACGTTGCTGGCGGGCATGCCCGTCGAGATAAGGAAATCGGCGACGCTAAGGGCGCGTTCCGAGGATAGGCGCAAATTGGTCCCCCAGCGGCTGCGCTTGATCGGTGTGTCGTCGGTGTGTCCTTCGACGCGAACCAGACGATTGTTCAGCGACTTGGCGACCTCGGTCAAGGTGCGCTTGCCACCCTCGGACAACGTGGTCTGGCCGGGGGCGAACAACACTTCGCCGGCAACCCGGAAGGCATAACCTGCCCTGGTTGACACGAGTTCGACCCCAGGAACTTGGGTCGGGCTGCCTTCGCCGTATTGCGTTAGCAAGTCGGCGATCTTCTTCTTTTGTTGCTCGATCCAGTCCGCATCTGCGGCGCGCACGCCGAGATCCTGATTTTCGGACTCAAGCTGGCCGGCTCGAGCCGCCAGGGCCCGGTGTTGCTCTGCCAGGTTGGCGATATGCGCCTTGAGCGCACCATTCTCCCCCTGGAGCTTGCGGTGTGCTTCTGGACTGACGCAAGCGGCGGCGCACAGCAGCGCCGCAATCATCATGATGTGCTTCATTGGTTGCCCCCTCGCGTTTTCGCTAGGCTGTCTAGAATGCCGACGACCTGACCGTCGACGACCGGCAACACCGTAGCGCTCCAGGCATGCAAAAGCCACGACCCAGAGCGTATCGCTCCGCCCGTGGCTTGCAGGGGCTGCAGGGGCTCTGCAGGGGATATACGGCAGGCCTCGTCGAGGCTGCCCGGCCGGCGCTGCTACTGCGCCTTCTTGGGCGCAAACACCGAGGTGAACGGGCTGTCGTTCGGATCCTTCTCGCCGACCACGGCGAACGCGATCGTCATGCCCCAGATGAGCACGGCGCAACCAAGAACGGCAACGCCAGTGACCCAACCCGGGGTGCTATCGGCACGAGCGGCGCCTTGCGTGGGCACGCGGGCCGGGGCACGAGCGGCACGAGCCGGGCGGCGCGGAGCCTCCTCGACGATGTCATCTTCGGCCAACAGGGTGTCTTCGTCCGAAATCTGCTCGGTAACCATGCCCGTATCATCTTCGAGCGAATCCGCGAACGACAACTTGGTATCGCCTTCGCTCTGTGAACTCAGCGATTCGATGTCTTCCGCGCGGAACTTCATGGAGTCGCCATCGCGGTAAGCGCGGATCTCACCCTCGGAGACCAGCTTCTTCAGTTCTTCACTGCGGAGTTGCAGTTCACGCAGGGCCTTCTCGAACGAGAGAAAATCTTCGGACTGGGACACGGACTTACCTCGGTGCGTCAGCTAGACGAATCAGGGGAGAGGGGGTCTAAGGACTAAACAAATCGGACTCCACCACGGCCGCATGCTGGGTGGACCAGGCACGAGAACCGAGATGCTCCGAAGGGCAAACGGAGGCGGCTCCAGCGGGAGCAGCATCAGAAGCTTACAGCAATTTCGCCGGTTGGGAAGTCACTACTTCCTGGAACGAGCCGTGCCATTCTGGCCGGCGGTGGCCTTTTTGGCCTTGGTACGGCGCTTGGCAAACAGTCTCTGGAGATCGTCGTATTCGAACTCGGAGCGGTCGTTGTAGCCCTCCAGCTGCAGATCGAGGTCCAGCTTACGCGCTCCGACCAAGACGATCCGGCGCTGGTCGGTCGAGCCGCCCCGAGCCTCGTAGACCGCCAATTGGCGATTCACGGTGTCGACTAGGTACATGACTGACGTGCCGACCCCGTAGCTGCCGGTGACAGCCAGGAAGCCGTTGGCGGCGACCGAACTGCTGTGCTCCTCGGTGTAGACGATCTGCTCATCCGCGGCCGCCGGCGGGGCGGTTTCTGACGGCGGCGGCGGGGTGACGCCACCACGGCCCTGGGCCTCGAGAGCCTGGCCGCCAAATGTTGGGGTCCACTGGCCATTCGTGGGGCCACTGCTCGGGTTGGCCTCGACCGAGCGCGGGAAGCACTGGCCAAGCAAGAACGCGGTGCCGAAGCCGGCACCGAGCAAGAGGATCTGGAAGGAGGATTTCATCGCGGGAGAGGGGCGCGCATTCTAGCCTCGTTTTGGCCGCACCGCGAAGTCCCCATTGGCCAGGAAGTGCAACACGTGGCGCAAAACCAGGTCGGCGACCAGGATTGTCGTGTGGCCGTAGGGCACTCTAACGCTAGCTGCCGCCCCCTCGAACGTCGCTTCTCCCACACCGACGGTGCCGTCGTCCCGGCCGGGAATCGAGCCGTTGCCCTCGCCAATATCCCCGACAATCGTGCCGGAACGGGCAACAAACGGGATTGCCTGGTCGTGGAACTTGTCGGTCGTCGCGAGCTGACCGGCGGCCTTCTTGCCCATCACCATCTCGAACAAGAACCAATGACG
>JAPYTD010000092.1 GCA_029936315.1 Planctomycetota bacterium
GATCAGAGCCAGGTCGTTGCAGGCGTTCCACATCAGCACCATCGCTTGCTTGGCGTTGGCAATGACTACGGGCGGCAAGTCGTCGCGTTGGCTCAGGGTCTTGAGTCGCGTGTAGATGTCGACGAGTTCGCGTTCGTCCGTGGAGAGCGCGTTGCCGAGCAGATCGGTTGCTTCTTTGGTCATCGTCAGTCTCCTTAGTATTTCGGGCGAAGGTCTTGCAGGCGCTTGGCCTTCAGTTCGAAGCGCGGCAGTTCGCCTTGTTCTGCCAGTTCGACGTTGAAGCGCAGACCTTCGTGGGCGTCGGCGAGGTCCTTGCTGAGTTGCTTCGACAAGCCGGGCCACTGCGCATCCTGGCCGGGCTTGAGCTCGACCTTGACGGTGATCTCGTCTTGCACGTCATCGCGACGGGTCAGGATGATCTGGAACTCTTCGATCTGCGAGTGCTCTCGCACGACGGCTTCGACGGCGCGCGGGTAGACGTTGGTGCCGCGCACCAACTTCATGTCATCGACGCGACCTAGGATGCCGCCTTCGTAGATGTCGCCGGTGCGACCGCAACTGCACGTGGTGTGTGGCACCTTGCAGACGAGGTCCTTGGTCTTGTAGCGAATCAGTGGAATGAATCCGCGCCCGAACGACGTGACCACGCGTTCACCGCGTTCGCCGTGAGCCATCGGTTCGCCACTGTCCGGATCGAGGACCTCTTCGATGAAGTGGTCTTCGATGATGTGGGGGCCACCTGGTTGGTGGTCGCACTCAAAGACCATGATAGTACCGATCTCGGTCATGCCGGCGGTGTCTCCGCACTTGCCGCCCCACATGTCTTCGATCATCTTCTTGACCGCGGGGATCGAACCGGCCGGCTCGCCGCTGACAATTACGCGCCGCACCTTGCCGTCCTTCTTCAGGTCGATGCCCATCTTTTCGGCGGTCTGACCCATGCGCAGCGCGTAGGTCGGGGTCGCACACACAACCGTCACACCCATCTCGACGATCTGTTTGACGCGTTGCTCGGTGTTCATGTTGCCGCTCGCGAGCGTCAGCGTGCCCATCTTTTCGCAGCAGTAGTGCGCGCCCCAGAACCCGATGAACGAGCCATACGAGAACGCGAAGAACACCTTGTCCTTTGGCCGGATACCAAAGCCCCAAAAGCCGTAGCACCACATGTCGGCGATCCACGACCAGTCCTTGCGACTGTCGAGCACGCGCAGCGGTTGCCTGCCGGAGGTTCCCGAAGTGAGGTGGTAGCGAATCGCTTCGTCTTCGGGCCGAGTGAGCATGTCGCCGAACAACGGTTGCTCGGACTGACACTCCATCCAGTCCTCGCGCGTCATGAACGGCAGGCGCTGGATGTCGTCGAGCGTCTTGATCTGATCAGGGGTGACCGAAGCCTTCTCATACAGGCGGCGATGGAACGGTGAAGTGTTCCATGCACGTTGTACAAGGCCTTGCAGCTTGACCAACTGCAGAGCATGCAGCTGCTCCTTGGGCAGAGTTTCGATCTTGGGATTCCAGAACTTCGATTCAGTAGCGGGCACGGTCAGGCTCCGAGTGGGGTGAGAAGTCGGCGCAGCGTAGTCGCCCGGGGCGGTTGGTGCGAGAGCCGCCGGCGGTTGGAGGCGGGCTACTTGCGTCCGAACTCGCCGTTGATCGGCGGACCTGGCCCCCGGATGCGAGGTGTGCGCTTCGATACTCCCTTGCGATCAACTCGGGAGACTTCGCACATGAGGTACCCTTCCGTAGGGGATAGCCTGGAGTGGCCATGCTGACTTCGACCCGTTGGTTTCTCTTTCCCTTTGTCGTCGCGCTGCTATGCGCTGCGATGCCGGCACAAAGGCTAAAAATCTACATTCTTGCAGGGCAGTCCAATATGGAAGGCCACGCCAAGGTCACGACCTTCGACTACATCGGAGAGGACCAAGCAACGGCGCCATTGCTCGCCGACATGCGTGACAAGGTTGGCGCGCCGCGTGTTTGTGACGACGTCTGGATCTCGTACCTGACTGGGGCGCGAGGCAACAATGGGGAAGGGGTTGGCAAGCTGACCGCTGGTTTCGGGTCGCGTCGAGACCCCAAACAAGACGGTGGCAAGATCGGGCCGGAGTTCACGTTCGGCCTGCGCATGGACAAGGAGCACAAGGAGCCGGTGCTGATTATCAAGACGGCGTGGGGCGGCAAGTCCTTGCATACGGATTTCCGTTCACCGAGCGCGGGGCCGTATCAGTTCAACGACAAGCAACTGGCGCAATTCCAGAAGCAAGGCAAGGACGTCGACAAGATCAAGGTCGACAAGGTCGCCGCAACCGGTCACTACTACCGATTGATGATGGCGCATGTGAAGCAGGTGCTCGCGGACGTCAAGCGCGTGTACCCGAACTACAACGAGAGCCGTGGCTATGAGCTGGCGGGGTTCGTGTGGTTCCAAGGTTGGAACGATATGGTCGATCGCGGCACCTACCCGCAGCGCGACAAGCCTCAAGGCTACGCGCAGTACACGGAATGCATGTCGCACTTCATCCGCGATGTTCGCAGAGACTTGTCCGCTCCAGATCTGCCATTCGTGATTGGCGTGATGGGTGTGGGGGGTCCGATTGAAGACACCAAGAAGCGTGCGGTTCACGTCAACTTCCGCGCGGCGATGGCGGCACCGGCGGACCTGGCAGAGTTCCATGGCAACGTGGTGGCCGTGCCGACGTCGCCCTACTGGGATACAAAGCTCGACGAGATCGCGGGGCGCATCAACAAGGTGCGCAACATGCAGCGCATGCTTCGCACCAAGAACAAGAACCACGCCAACAAGGATGGTTCGATGACCAGGAAGCAGCAGCGCGCTTACATCGACGACTATCGCAAGACGGTTGTTGATGAGCAGGATGCCGCGACGTTCCAGCGTGGTGCGTCTAACGCCGGCTACCACTACTTGGGATGCGCGAAGACGATGGCGCAGATCGGCTATGCGTTTGCGGATGCGCTGGTGAAGATGCGACGCTGAGGCGGCCGATCAGCCCGCGCCGAATCGGTGTGCAATGCGGAACGTGTGCGTCGGGATGCTGCCGTTCACGAACAAGCCGGCGTGCTATGAATCTGCGAGCGCCACCGCCGTCATGCGCCGCGTGTAGCGATGGATCTTCCAGTGATCTGGTGCCCAGCCGGCTAGGAATCGATGGAAGTCGGCCCAGGCGGCTGGATAGAGGCTGCGCCATTCCTGTTCTACGGCTTGGCCATCGACGTCCGCCGCGAAGTGATGGTGCAGATACCGGAAGTACGTGTCGAGGTGCTGCGGCGCCTGCGTTTCGCACTCGCCGTCGGTGAGGCAACTACTGAGTAAGTAGGCGACGTCTTTGATGCCACAACCGCCACCGACGTATTGGAAGTCGACGGCCGCGACGTCGTTCTGGCCGAAGCAGAAGTTCGCGACCTTGGCGTCGCCGTGCACGAGTGTGCGAAATCGGCAGTTGTTGAGGGTGGCGTCTAGAGTCTGTGCCGCCGCTCGCAGTTGTGGATCCTTGAGCGCCTTCAGTTCGTGCTTCCGGGTGGCAAGGTGCCAATACGTGCCGACTTTCCACAGGCCCGTTGGCTTGTGGTTGAGGAAGTGTGCGTGGAACGACGCAAGCCAACGTAGGCAGTTATCGAGCTGTGAGCTGTTGAGGCTCATGCATCGGCGCGCGTAACCCGCAGCATCGAGATCCTCGAGCAAGAAGCGCCAACCGTGCTCGGTGGGCTCGGCAACGTGGCACTGCGCGGTTCGGTGTGATGCGGTGTAGCTCGGGATCCAGTCGGAGTAGAAGCACTGTTCGACTCGGTACGACTTGAGCTTGCGGTTGTGGGATGCCTTGCCGGACCAACCGCGCGGGTGGTGCATGTTGTGGGGTGGCTCAACCCACTTGACGATGACGCTCGCAGCGCTTGCGTTGCTGAGGTGCACGCGAACGATCTCGCCATAGCCGCTCCATAGGGATTGCACGGGTTCGACGGCCGTGGGGTGTCCCCCGGTGTGTTTGTTCAGCCATGCAACTGCTGACTCATCGGCGAGCAACTTGTGCGTCACTAGTTGAACCTGAAGCAGTGCATTGGGCTAGGTCGGCTTGGTGCCGCAGGTCCTGGTGAATGATGCGGGTTGCGCGCGGTGCTACTTGGCCGCGCGGAACAGCAGTTCGACATCCGGGTCGAGCTGCAGGTCGTGGCAGGCACCCTGAAACGGAACACTGACCTTCGCTGCGTCGATGCGAACCCGCTTTTCGACCAGCTTGCCGCCGTCGCCCTGCCAGCGTAGGCGCAGCCAGAACTTGTAAGGTGCGCCCTTCTGCACTTGTTCGATGGTGATGGTCTGCTTTGTGATCGACCTCTTCAATTCCGGGCAACCGATGCCGTCGAGCCATTGATCGAAGAACCAACTCAGCTCCGTCTTGGTGGTTCGTTCGATTAGCGTCACGAAGTCCTCGGTGATTACTGAGCTGCCTCGGCACTCGGCGACATACGTCTTGAGGGCTGAGAAGAAGACATCATCGCCGACTTCGCCGCGCAACATATGCAGCACCCAGGCACCTTTTGGATAGGTGTTGGAGTTGAGCGCCTGATCAGGATGGGGGAAGCTGTCGTCGCGAATCGACTTGGTACGGCCTTCAAAACTCTTCGCCCAACGAGTCCGCAACGAGCCCATGCTCTTCTGCAACGTCGGCCCGCCAGTCTGCGCGTGCAGCCATGGGCCGAAGTAGCTGGCGAAGCCTTCGCTGAGCCACACCTCGCGCCACTCGGAGTAACCGACGGCATCGCCAAACCACATGTGCACAAGTTCGTGGGCGAGGGTTCCTTGGCTGCGACCTGGGTTGTCGAACAAACGTTCGGCGAGCTGCACGTTGCCCGGTGCTTCGAAGCCACCCCAGCGCGTCGGGCACTGCACGGTCATGTACTTGCCGTATGGATAGCTGCCGAACTTCTGCTCCATTGCAGCGATCCATGCCGCGTGGTTGACAAGCTCAGCCTTCGCCTTTGCGACGTCTTGTTTGTAGACGAGGTGGTCGACCAGGCGCTTGTCGCCGGCTTCCCGGATTCGCGCGAGTGGACCGACTACGATGGCGAACATGTATGGGGGGATCTCACTCTGCCCGGTCAGGACTTGCGTGCGGTGGCCTTTGGGTTCTTCGATGCCCTGCAGGCCAGAGTCCGCAAGGCCAAAGGCGATTGCTTCGTTGCCTTCGCGGTATGTCATGCGAACGGAGAACTTTGCGCGGTCGCCGGGATGGTCTTCGCACGGCAACCAACCGCGGGCGCGGATTGAGTAGTGATCCGTAAACGCCATCAAGTCGCCGTAGCGGTTCTTCTTGAAGTAGAAGCCGTCGACGGGCGTGCCCCGCAACCTTGCTCGGAAGCGCACGTCACTGCCCTTCTTTGCGGTCGTCGGCAGCGTCACGACGACGTGATCCTTGCCCCAGTCACTCTTAAGTTCGGACGTGCCCTTGGCGTCGAGGAACGTGACTTGCCAGGCATCGGATCGTTGCGCGTCGAGCCGGATTGTCTTGAGCTCTTCGACGGCGGTAAACGTGTAGTCGACGTAACCTGATAGCTGCCTCTTCTGCAGGTCGATGTGCAGGTTGATGTCGTAGTGACGCGCATCCTGTTCGGGCACACCCGGAAAGCGTGCTGGCCCTTGGGGTGTGAAACTAACGAGAGCTAGTGCGGCGAAGAGAATCATGCGCCGGGATCGTAACCGCGTGCGAAGTCAGGCGGGACTTACCTGAATAGAGATTGCCGTTCGGGTCCCCATTGTCACAATCAGTGCATGCTCGGTCTACGAATTGGCTCGCTCGCGTTCGCATTGACGACCTTGGTTGCTGCGCAGGAAGCCACTGCGACGCGCGAGCGTGCGCCGAACATCGTTTTGCTCTACGCGGATGATGCTGGTTACGCCGACTTCGGGTTTCAGGAGTTCTGCGCCCCAGACATGTCTAGCCTGACGCCGCACATCGATTCGATCGCGGCCGCTGGCGTCACGATGACGAACGCCTACATGTCGGGCTGCGTTTGTTCACCGTCACGCGCCGGCATGATGACTGGGCGTTACCAGACGCGCTTTGGCCACGAACGCAACATCCCGCCCGGCTACATGGCGGGTGGCTTGCCGTTGTCCGAGACCTTCCTGGCCAAGCGATTGAAGACGCTCAGCTGCAAAACGGGTTTGGTTGGCAAGTGGCACCTCGGCTACCCGGCGGAATACCACCCCAACAAGCGCGGCTTCGACTGGTTCTATGGGTGCCTGCAGGGATCGCGTTCGTACTACCCGATGCGCAAGCCGACACCGCACCGCGTGATTCAGGAGAACGGCGTGGCCACTCCCGAGGGTGGCTACACGACCGATCGCTTGGGTGATGCTGGCGTGCGGTTCATCGAGGCCAACAAGGATAAGGCGTTCTTTCTGTTCTTGTCGTTCACTGCGCCGCACGGTCCGTTGCAGGCCAAGCCGGAGGATCTCGCCAAGCTCGAGCACATAACCAAGCCGCGACGGCGCAAGTACGCGGGACTTGTCAAGGCACTGGACGACAACGTCGGCAAGGTGCTCGCGGCTCTTGATGCGGCCGGCCTCGCGGACAACACGCTGGTCGTGTTTACGAACGACAACGGTGGCCAGACCCAGACCGGCGCCAACAACGGCAAGCTTCGCGGTCGCAAGGGCATGTTGCTCGAAGGTGGCATTCGAGTGCCGATGTGCATGCGCTGGCCGGGCCGCATCGCGAAGGGCAGCACGATCGAAGAACCAGTCATCTCGCTCGACTTCTTGCCGACGTTTGTTGCTATCAACGGAGGCGTTGTCGATCCGGCGTGGAACCTGGATGGCGTGAACTTGTTGCCTCGATTGACGGGTGCCGTCGCGAAGCTCGAAGAGCGCGTGCTCTACTGGCGACACCACGACGAACGCGCCGTGCGAATCGGCAAGCACAAGCTGTACGTGACGAACGCTGGTGATGACGCGGCCCGCAACGTCTACGATCTCAGTGTCGACATCGGCGAAGCCGCGCCGTTGGCGCAGGTTGACGAGAAGGTGGCTGCGGCACTTGAGGGCGCGCTCGCCAGGTTGGATGGCGAGATGGTGCCTGCGAAGTGGGGCAGCAAGCGGCGCGGCAAGAGAAAGGCCGCCAAAAAGAAGTAGCGCCGAAGTGGGGGCGCCGAGCGCACAGCCGCTTACGAACGGCTGGTGACTTCGAGCAGGTGGTAGCCGAACTGGGTCTTCACCGGGCCGTGCACTTCGCCCACGGCTTCGTTGAAGACGACGGCGTCGAACTCCTTGACCATCTGGCCGGGACCGAACTCACCGAGCTCGCCGCCACGCTGACCGGACGGGCAGGACGAGTGTTGCTTGGCGAGGTCTTCGAACGAAGAGCCGGCGGCGATCTCGACTTTGATTTCCAGGCACTTCTCTTCGGAGTCGACAAGGATGTGGCGGGCGGATGCGCGGGTCATGATGTTGCTTTGGGGTGCTGGCGGCCGGTTGGCCAACTAAGGCGTGAATTCGAGCAAGCAGCATAGCGCTGAGCCGCACAAGTCCCACCGTCGGTTCGTGGTTGCGCTAGTTGTCGTTGGTCTCACGGCAGCGAGGCAGTAACAAGGGTCAGATATGAACCCACGCGTTTACTTCGATATCACGATTGGCGACAAAGCCGCCGGCCGCCTTGTCTTTGAATTGTTTGCTGACGTCGTGCCCAAGACGGCTGAGAACTTCCGTGCGCTGTGCACTGGCGAGAAGGGCGAGGGCACCTCGGGCAAGCCGTTGCACTACAAGGGTTGCGGCTTCCATCGCATCATCTCGAAATTCATGTGTCAGGGTGGCGACTTCACTCGCGGCAACGGCACCGGTGGCGAATCGATCTACGGCGCCAAGTTTGAAGACGAGAACTTCGAGCGCAAGCACACCGAGCCAGGCCTCTTGTCGATGGCGAACGCCGGTCCCGGCACCAACGGTTCTCAGTTCTTCATCACGACAGTTGTGACGTCGTGGCTCGACGACAAGCATGTCGTGTTTGGCAAGGTCTCAGAAGGCATGGACGTGCTCGAGGCGATGGAAGCGGTTGGTTCGAGTTCGGGCTCGACGTCCGCGGATGTTGTCATCGCAGATTGCGGCGAGCTCGAGTAGCCGCTTCGTTCGCTTGCATCAGGCGCTCGCATCAGGCGAGCGGCCCTCTCTCTAACCCCTGACGAATTGAGGCTGTCGTGCCCGCAACTCCAAGAATCTCCCGTCGCCATTTCATGCAAGCAACCGGCGTCGCTACTGCGGCAGCCCCGATGCTTGGCCCGCGGATTCTCAGCCCGGATCCGCTCGAGACGTTGAACGTCGCGTGCGTTGGCGTTGGCGGCATGGGCAGGAGCGACCTCAACGCAACGGCCAAGGGTAAGAACGTTCGCATCGTCGCGCTGTGCGACATCGATGCGAAGAACCTCGCCGGTGCCGCGAAGGCTCACGAAGACGCCAAGACGTTTGGCGACTACCGCAAGATGTTCGACGCGATGGGCAAGGACATCGATGCGGTGGTCGTGGCAACGCCCGACCACATGCACGGGTCGATTTCGCTTGCGGCGTTGAGTCTTGGCAAGCACGTCTATTGCCAGAAACCGATCGCGCACAATCTCTACGAGTGCCGCGAGATGGCGACGATGGCGGCGAGGGCTGGCGTTGTTACGCAGATGGGCACGCAGATCCACAGCCATGGTGCCTACCGCACGGCGGTCGCAACCTTGCGGAGCGGTGTGATCGGCAAGGTCAAGGAAGCGCATCTTTGGGTGGGCAAGTCGTGGGGCGGTAGCCAAAAGGGTCGACCCGCCAAGCAGGACCCGGTGCCGGATCACGTTGACTGGGACTTGTGGTTGGGCGTCGCCAAGGACCGGCCCTACGTCAAGAACACCTACCACCCGGCCAATTGGCGCCGCTGGCTCGACTTTGGCAGCGGCACCCTTGGGGACATGGGTTGCCACATCTTTGACCCGGTGTTCTCGGCGTTGGGCATTGGCGCGCCAAGGAACGTGGTGTCCAACGGCCCGGGCCACTTCCACGAGATGTTCGCGCCGAATGGCGACCTGACCTACGAGTTCCCGGGTACTGACCAGACCGAGGAGACGATCAAGTTCCGCTGGACGGATGGCAAAGCCAAGAAGGCGATCGAGTTGGCGCAACTGCCCGACGGCGAGAGGCTGCCAGGGGCGGGCTCGTTCTTGGTCGGCGAGAAGGGCGTGATGGTGATTCCGCACTGGTCCGCACCACGCTTCTATTCGAACGGCGCCAAGCTGGACGTCGACGTGATTACACTGCCGAGCTTGGAGCACCGCCACGAGTGGACCGATGCATGCCGCGGTGAAGGCAAGACTTCGACGCCATTCTCGTACGCATGCCCGCTGACGGAAGCGGTGTTGGTTGGCACGGTTGCCGGTCACTTCCCCGGCCAGAAGCTGCAGTGGGACTCCGAGAAGATGGAGTTCGACAACTACCTTGCGACCGCGCTGGTCCGCCGCATCTACCGCTCGGGCTGGCAGCTGTAGTAGCTGCAGCTGTAGTCGGGCACTTGGTGGTGGTGCTCGTGGTGGTAGTGCTCGCGTGGCTCCGAGTCTGGCAGAAGGGGGGCGTGGAGTTGATGATCTGGGTTGCGAGAGCGTCACTATGCGCCGCGATCAGTGCGTGCGCAGTTGGCCAACAGAAGACCCAGAAGGGCAAGTGACTGTCGTTAGAACGCGAAGCCGAACGACAGCATGACACCCTGCACGTCACCTGCGATGGCACGCGCCCGCGCTATCAGTGGCACCCGCGGATGCTTGTAGAGCGCTTCGAAGTAGACGCCAATGTTGGTGCCGCTGATGTCGGCATCACCCGCGCTGCCCGGGAGGTCCGTGATGAAGATGCCACCGATGCTGTTGGCGATCAGGCCCGATGATGCTTGCACATTGAACGCACGTGCGCCGAAGCCGAGTTCGAAGTTGCTCTCGGCATAGAGCAAGTCCTGGTCGGATCCCCCGACGCGTTCGGAGCCACCAACGAGATTGACTTCGACGCGCCACGGCACGATCAGCTCGATTTCATTGACGTTGCCAACCTGCGGTGTGCCGAAGGCACCGCCGCCGATGCCATGGTTGACGAACTCTTCGGTCAGCAACGCCGGTGCTCGCAGCTTCTCACGAAAGACCTGTACGAAGCCGCCGCCGTTGCTGCCAGCCTCCGCTCGGAAGCCGGTTCGGTCGCGTTCGGTCTCGAAGATACTGCCATTCGGTGCGCTGTCGAATTCGACGTCGAGGTCGTCCAGTTCGATGTTCTCGCGGATCGCCTGCAGTCGAATTCGCGTCTGCGAGTAGGTGCGATACGACCGGTCCCGCGCCACGTCGAGGTCATCGATGCGGCGCGTGCGACGCCGTGGCTCTTGGTTGTCGGGCTCTTGCTCTTCGGTCGGCTCGTTGCGAACACCTTCGGGATCCTGCGTGATGTTTTGCACGGTCCAAGGCCGTGGTGCTAGTTGGTAGCTGACTTGGCTACAGCCTGCGAGCAGCAGCAACGCGGCGAGACAAGCGAGCTTCGGCTTCAACATGGTGTTCATGGCAACCTGGTCGCTAGAGGAGTAGCGAGGTGGCAGAACGGTAGCGTGCCATCGCTTGGCAAGGAATGCCGGGAAGGCGATGTTGCTGATTTGCAAGACAACCGGATTAGCGGGCGCCGAGCGCTGAGACGTCGCGACGCTCGACTTCGATGAGTCGTGCCTTTTTCACCTTGAGGCTGGTGACTCGTTCGACGTTGTGTTGTCCCTGCCGCATCTTAGCGCGCACGACATCGAGGGTCATGCCTTCGATAATCGGTAGCAAAGCGATCGCGCGGAAGCCTTCGTGCGAGCCCGGCATCGATCGCTTGATCTCGGTGATCAGGTCGCGGTTTTCCCAAACCCAGGTCTCGTCGACCGAGACGAATTGGCAGCGATGGTTTGCTCGGTTCTTGCCAACGAGCCCGCCCGGACAGATCAAAAACGGGTTTTCAATCCACGGCAGCACGCCGAGTCCATCGCGCGCGAAGCCCTTCTCAAACGCCGCATCGATGACGGCGTCATGATCGCCTGCTTCGCGCGCGCGTCGCATGGTCTCGTCGCGAATCGCTGCGCCAAGTTCGATCAGCACTTCGTCCGGCAGCTTCTCGCACAGTTCGCGAGCAGTGTCGGGTTCGTCGCGCAGGTGGCGAATGATTGTTCCGTAGCGGCGGGCGGCCATGTGAAGGAAGGGTGGGGGAACGGGGGCAGTTCCTACTGCAGCCGTGGCTATGTGGCAATCTGCGTTGCGTCAATAATCTGTGTGCGAGCTAGCGCGGTTGCAAGGTCAACTCTGCGACCACCGGGCGATGGTCCGACGCCAGAGGTTCGGTGATCACCTCGACACGCCCCACCTTCCAGGCTTTGGCCGGCGAACAGAAGATGAAGTCGATCTCTCGCTCGGGCTTGGTCGACGAGAATGTCATGCGGTCGGCTTTGGGCTTCTGCGTGCGCAGCGCAACCTCGTCGAACAAGGCCAACGTGCGTGAGTCGGGTCCGTCGTTGAAGTCGCCCAATAGGATGAACGGCTTGGTTTGCCCGCGCAGGTGGTTGGCGAGCTTGGTTGCTTGCGCGAAGCGATACTTGTCGTTGCCGACCCAGTCGAAGTGCACGTTGACGAGCAACACGCTGGCGCCGTTAGGGAGTTGTGCTTCGGCGATCAGGGCGACGCGCGGTTCGTTGCCGTTAGGGAGACGCAGACTCTGCACGTTGCGCAGCGGGTAGCGCGACAGAATCGCCATGCCATAGCGGCCACCTTGGTAGTTCATGAACGAACCAAAGCCCGGGTGCATGGAGAGCATCGCGGCCAGATCGTTGACCTGGTTGGTCTTGGCACTGCGACCTACGCGCAGGTCGACTTCTTGCAGACCGACGAAGTCCGGCTGCAGCTTCTTGAGAACGTTGGCGATGCGCTTCAAGTCGACATTCCCATCCATGCCCTGGCCGTGCTTGATGTTGTAGCTGACGACGCGCACTGTCTGCGGTTGACGGGCTACTTTGGGCGACTGCTTCGAGATGCGCAGCGTGCTCAGCGTGGCGGCATGGTCGGACGGGAACTGCTTGGCATGACTGCGCAGCACGTGGGACGCGATCGCCTCGACGGCCGTTCTCTGAGAACGACTGTTTCGGCAGAAGATAAAGTCGATGCGGTCTTGCTCCTGTTTGGGGAAGCGTGGCGTCCACGTGCTATCGACGGTGCGGTCGATGCGCGGATTGCAGGCGCGGTAGGAATCGACGAAGCCCTGGTCGATGAGCACGTGGCTAGTTGGCCAATCAACAACCGCGTCGTACTGATCCCAACCCACTTCGCCGTAGTCGAGGTGCGACATCGAATTGAAGTCGCCGGCGATCACTACCGCTACATTGTCGTACTTGGCGCCAGACAACCGCTGCTTGATGCCGTCATGAATTGCCTGCAGGCTCACATGCGAGGCTTTGCACGCGGCGAGCATCGTTTCGGGTTTGCTGGTGTCGCGCGTGCCGGCTTCCCAGATCTCAGCCGAGTACGGCAACCAGATCGAATAGAATGCCAGCTTCGCCTTGTTCGGTAACTCGACCAGAGCGCCAACGCATTCGAAGGCCTTGTGCACGGAGATGTCTTCGAGAATCTTGAAGCGACTGTGGATCGATACGTTGGTGCCGCGCGGCTGGAAGTGGAAGCCGAGCCCCTTCGAAATCAACTCGCCTGAGCCGTAGGTCTCCTGCATCGCAACGAGGTCGGCGCCACTGTCCCGGATGACGTCGATGACGCGTTGGGGGCCGACGACCTCGCCGTCTTCGCGGCCACCGTGCCAGATGTTCCAGGCCATGACCTTGATGTCATTGGCGCCGCGTTGCTGCGCGACCAGGTTGGGCAGGAGACTCGCAATTGCGAGCAGAACGAAGGTAGAGCGAACGAGGATGCGGATGGTGTTCGTCATGGTCGTGCGTGTAGATCGGTTGCCCAGACTGCCTTGATGTCGCGGCTACAGCCAATACTTGCGGTTGTGAATACAAGATTGTGGTCTCGATACCGCCAATGGCACCGCGAGTTGCAGGTCGTTCTACGTCGTCGTCAGGATCGATGGGACCCGACGTCGATGAACTAGCTCGGCCCCGCTCAGGGTCGCCCGTGTCATATGGACATCCTCACTATTCTCGGCCTCGCGGCCGCCTTCGGGGGAATCATCGGAGGCATGATCCTCGAAGGTGGTCACCCGAGCGATCTGCTGCAGGTCACGGCGTTCCTGATCGTGATCATCGGCTCGCTCGGCGCGACGCTGGTCGCGACGGTTCCGTCCGATTTGGGCCACTTGATCCAGTCCTTGCGGCGCACGTTCATGCCCGAGAAGCATGACTTCCACGGCTTGATGGAGAAGATCCTTGAGCTGGCCAACCTCGCTCGTCGTGAAGGTTTGCTCGCCCTTGAGACGTATGTGAACAGCGGCGAAGGCGACCCGTTCTTGGTCAAGTGCCTGACGCTCGCGATCGACGGCAGCTCCGCCGAAGCCATCCGTGAGACAGTCGAAGTCGACATGCACATCACGGAACAGGACCAGAAGGCGGGCATGAAGTTCTGGGAAACGTGGGGTGCCTTGGCGCCGACGGTCGGAGTCCTCGGGGCCGTGCTGGGTTTGATGCACGTCATGTCGGTGCTCGATGAGCCGTCGAAGATCGGTCCCGGTATTGCTGTTGCATTCGTGGCAATGGTCTACGGCGTTGGCTACGCCAACGTTGTCTGCCTGCCGATGTCCTTCAAGTTGAAGCGGCACATTGAGCACGACCAACTGCTCAAGAGCATGGTGCTTGAGGGTGTCGTTGGCATTCAGAGCGGCATTGCCCCTGGCGCCTTGCGCAGCAAGCTCAAGGTCTACGCCGGTAGCCACGGCGGTGGCGAGAAGAAGGGCTGATTCGATTCGGGCCTAGCCCCAACGCGCGTTTCGATCGTGTTCTCGAACACGAACCCTGAGAATCGGTAGGACTTTTCAGAGGCTCTAGCGAGTCAACATCCGCGCCAGGATCGTCTTCTGGATCATCGACGTGCCCTCGTAGATGCGCAGCGCCTGGATGTCGCGCCACAACCGTTCCACCGGGAACGCGGAGCTATAGCCCCTCGCGCCGTGCAGCATGACCGCCTGGTCACAAGCCGTCGCCGCTGCCTCGGTCGCATGCAGCTTCGCCATCGCGACGTCCGCATGAGTCTCCCGCTTGTTCGCCCGCCGCTTCGCACAGCGATGCACCAGTGCGCGACTCGCGTGCAGCGAGCACAGCATGTCCGCCAATCGCTCCTGCACCATCTGGAACTCCGCCAACGGCTGGCCGAACTGTTCGCGACCAGTCGTGAATTGCACCGCGGCCGCCAGCGCTGCGCGGTGAATGCCAACCGCACCCGCGGACACGCTCAGTCGTCCCGAGGCCAGGCCGCCGAGCGCAATGCCGAAGCCCTTGCCGATCGCACCGAGCAACTCACTCTTTGCGACCGGCATGTTGTCGAACGTCAACACGGCGTGGTCACTGCCGCGGTGGCCGAGTTCGATGCCCTCCATTGGTTGGCGCGTCAGACCATCGCGGTTGGTGTCGATGATAAACGCCGTGATGCCCTTGCCCATAAGAGCTGGATCCACGGTCGCAAACAGCAGCATGACGTCGGCGACGCCGGCGTTGGTGATCCAGTGCTTCTGACCGGTTACGCGGTAACTACCATCCGGCTGCTCGACCGCATGCGTCGACAACGACGCAACATCGCTACCCGCGTTTGGCTCGGTCAATGCGAAGCAGCCAATGGCATCGCCTTTCATCAGCGGCGTTAGCCACTGCTCGCGCTGCCCGTCGTCACCATTCTTGGCGAGGGTCTGTGAAACCAGACCAGTCTGCACGGCGCTGAAGCCGCGGGCGTTGCCGCAGACTGCGCCGAGTTCTTCGTGTGCCAACGCGAGTTGCATCGGTGACCAGCCGCCGCCACCGATCGCGGTCGGCAGTGGGCCACCGAGGATGCCTGCAGCACCGAGCTCGTGCACCATCTCGCGCCGGAACCTGACTTGCTCGTCGATTGCGCGAGCGTGCGGTGCGAGCTTGTCTGCGGCGAACTTGCGGATGCCTCGGGCAAACTCCGCGAGTTCGTCGTCGAGTTCGTCGTCGGGTAGCCACAGGTTGTCGTTCTTGATGGTGCTCATGGCATTTGCGTGTTGCGGCAGTGCATGCTCAGCGGCCTTCGAACTTTGGTTCGCGCTCTTGCATCCAGGCGTCATAGAACTCGCGGTGATCGCGTGCTCGCAGCAGCAATGCCTGTGCCTGTGCTTCTTGTTCGATCGCGTCGTCGAAGTTCATGGGCCATTCATTCCAGACCATCTTCTTGGTCATGCCGTAGGCGAGGTTGGGGCCATCGGCAAGCCGCTTGGCGAGCTTCAGGGCAACTCCTAGCAGGGCATCGGGTGCAACCACACGGTTGGCGAGGCCGATACGGTAGCACTCGTCGGCCAGCACCTTGTCACCGAGCATTAGCAGTTCCATCGCGCGTCCTGTACCGACGATCTTTGGCAACAACCAACCCGCGCCCATGTCCGCGCCCGTCAACCCGACCTTGGTGAACAAGAACGCGAACTTCGCCTTGTCCGACATCACGCGTAGGTCACTGGCGAGCGCCAACACCGAACCAGCTCCGGCTGCGACGCCGTTGATGGCGGCGATGATTGGCTTGTCGAGTTGCAACATGTTGCGCACGACGGCACCAGTCATGCGCGTAAACTTGAGTGTGCCGGCAAGGTCCTTGTCGAACAACGGGCCGATGATCTCTTCGACGTTGCCGCCACTGCAGAAGCCTTTGCCTTTGCCGGTCAGCACGACCACCTTGACGCTGTCGTCGGTGCGTAGGTCGACAAACAGCTGCTCGAGCTGGCCGTAGATGTCGAACGTCAACGAGTTGAGCGTGTCGGGTCGATCGAGTGTCAGCGTCGCAACGCCGTCGTTGTCGGTCTCGAAGTGGAAGTCGTAGTTACTCATGGCT
>JAPYTD010000093.1 GCA_029936315.1 Planctomycetota bacterium
CTCCGCCACCTCCTGAGCAGCGGCTACCGCTGGCTGTTCAGCAAGCTCTTCGACATGCCGTTCCGCGACCCGGAGACCGGCTTCAAGTTCTTCGTGCGCGAGAAGATCGTCGAAGTCGCGCGTTCGACCAAGGACGTCGGTTGGTTCTGGGATTCGGAAATCATGATCCTCGCGCACCAGGCGGGCCTCAAACTCGTTGAGGTACCGTGCCGCTTCGAACGACGCGCGGACACAGCGTCGACCGTGCGCGTCTGGCACGACGTGTACGCCTACCTGGTCGCGATCTGGAAGTTCCGCAAGCGCCAGAAGGTCGAACGACGCGCCGCCCAGCCAGCTAAGTAGTCCAGTAGCCTGACGAATCGAAGCTCAGACTAGTCCAGCGTCGGGCCATCGATGCCCGGCGTCAGAATCTCCTCGACGTCGAGCACGCGGCACGTGCATGACACACCAAGCAACTTGGCCAACGACGGACTCGTGCGATCTTCATCGCCCGAGATCCACTCCTTCACGTAGGTGCCGTGCTGACATAGCACCCGCAAGTCGAGCGCGCCGTCTTCGCGCGCCACGAAGTGCAGCACCTTGATCTTTCGTTCGCGATCGAGATCGGCGCGGCGATGCGCAACCCGCTGCGGCGTGCGCTGCACGATGACATCGTGGAACGCGCGCACCTCGGCGAGTTTCTCGTCGCTCGGCATCGATTCGAGCGCGACCTCAGCACGGTAGGTCTTGTCGAAATGCGTCTCCTTCCAGTAGACGACGCGCTTGCGCTCGACGCGCTCGAACGGCAACAGTTCGATCGCGTTGTCGCAGCGTTCTTGGATCTCAAGGCGCAGCGCTTCAAGGTCGACGTCGGGGTTGCGTGCCCCAACCACCTCAAACACGAACGGGCGACCTTGACCGAGCATCAGCACGTCGATGTCTTCGCGCCCAGCGCCGTGGAACTTGCCGAGCTTGGCCTTCATCGCCGGCACCAACCGTCGCGAGATCAGTTCTTGCACGGACTCCTTGGTCAGCTTGCCAAAGCCCTCACAGTGTTTGCAGCCGATGCGGCGCCGACGATCGCCCTTACACTTTGGACAGTAGAAGATCGTCTGCGGCAGCCCGCGGCGCAGTTTGCGGTAGCGGGATTCAAGGTAAATGCTGCCTTGGGGACGCCGAGGCGCCCGGTCATCGGTGACCGATCGGGACATGCGGCGAGAGCAAACAGGGCGGCGCCCGCCCGAGCAAGCCTGCTCTGACAAGGCCGCTCCGCACGAAGCGGCATAGAGTCGCTCGAGCGACGCCTAAGTCCGGATCATGTGGCCACTACTGCGCTCGTTCCGGCGCAGGGCCGAGTGCTTACGCTCGGTGCGACGTCCCATGAAGCGTCCCAGGAGCCCAAAGAAGTCCTTCACGACGATCGGCGTATGCACAAACGAGTGGATGTCGTATTTCGACTTCTGCCCCACCATGTCCTTGACGTTGCGCGGGGCGGTCAGCACGAACAGTTCCGTGGTGCGGTCGAATGACCGCAGGTGCTGCAGGAGCTTCACGGTGTCCTTCTCGCGCGGATCTGCAGCAATGAAGACACAGTCAAACACCTTGCCACGAGCCTCACTGACGCCGGCGTGCCCAATGCCGACGGTCACATGGAACTCCTCGAACTGCTGCAAGCCAACCTTCACCTGGTCACGGATCAACGGGTCCTTCACGACAAGCAGCACTTCCATGGTTCGGGTATCGGCAGATTCCATCGACGGCCGAAGCCGCGCCGCCAAACTGCCAATGGCAAGGAGACTTGGCACAACGTGACTTGACCCCCGACGTCACAGGCGGTGTCGTGGCACCCGTGAACTACCTCGCGGGTGTCGACGAAGCCGGACTCGGACCAATCCTCGGTCCGCTGGTCGTCGGCGGCGTCACAATGGCTGGCCCCGAGGGCACTGCGCCGTGGCGCCTGCTGCAGAAGCACGTCTGCAAGCTGAAGTACAAGAAGGGCAAGGTCCGCGTCGCCGACAGCAAGAAGGTCAACCAAGGCCCACACGGCCGGCAGCGACTCGAAGAAACCGCGCTGGTGTTTTGGACGGCGCTGCACGGCGAGGCACCTGCGACGCTGCACGACTGGTTGGTTGCGCTCGGCCATGACCTCGCACCGCTGCAGCGCTGCCCGTGGTATGAAAGCCTCGACCTGGAACTGCCGCGACGGGCCGACCGCGACTGGATCAGCCTGACCGGAGAACTGGTCGCGCGCACCCTGCGCAAAGGCGACTGCGAACTGCTCGACATCTCGGTGCTCGCCGTCGACGTCGAAGAGTGGAATGGGCTGATCCACGACACCGACAACAAGAGCAAAGCCCACTTCCACGCCTACTCAGAGGTGCTCGGTCACCTGCTGCACGGCCTGTTCCCGCGCGTCGGCAAGGACGACGCATGCAGCTTGATCGCCGACCGCTGCGGCGGCCGCATGCACTACAAGACCGACCTTGAGCGACTATGCCCCGACGCGTCGGTCAAGATCGTCAAAGAAACCCCGGGCACTTCGACCTACAGCCTGCAGCAAGCAGCGCGCGACATCACGGTCACGTTCGCCGAACGCGCCGAAGACCGCGCGTTCCCGACCGCGTTGGCGAGTTGCTTTGCGAAGTACCTGCGCGAACTGATGGTCGAATGCATCAACCGCTGGTTCCAAGAGCGCATCCCAGACTTGAAGCCAACCGCTGGCTACTACGTCGACGGCCACCGCTTCCTCAACGACGTGCAGCCGCAGATCGAAGCGCTGAAGTTGCCGCAGCATCGGCTGGTGCGCGTGCGCTGAGGCCGCGAGCTACTTGCCTTCGCCGGCTAGCTGCATCGCTTCGACAAGCCGCGGATCGTCGCCCTTAATGACCGGCGGCAATTGCGGCGCTGGATCAGGATCTCGCGCCAGCAGATCGACCAGGTGCTTCCTGATCGCGAGCGACCCACTGTGGTCGTGCGCAGCCAACCGCGCCTCCGTGGTTTCAGTTCGAAAAGCCAACATCCTCGAGCAGGTCCGGGCTGTTGGCGGCAGCCACCGCCAACTCATCGCAACGCTCGTTCATCGGATCGCCACTGTGGCCCCTGACCCAATTCCAACTGATGCGATGGCCCTCTACAGCAGACATCAGCCGCAGCCACAGGTCCTTGTTCTTGACCAGCTTCTTGGCGGAAGTCTTCCAACCGCGCTTGAGCCACCCTTCGAGCCAACCCTTGGTCATCGCGTGCACGACGTAGGTCGAATCCGACCACACTTCGATCTCGCATGGACGCGTCAAGGCTTCGAGACCGACGATGGCCCCGAGCAGTTCCATGCGGTTGTTGGTCGTGTTCTGGTAGCCCTGCGCCAGCTCCTTCTGGTGCTCGCCAAAGAGCATGACGGTGCCATAGCCACCCGGCCCCGGATTGCCGAGGCAGGCACCATCGCTGTAGATCTTCACGGGGGCATCGCTCATCACGCATCGGAATACCAGCTAGCAGACCGTTGAAGAAGTTGTTTCTGTGCCGGGCACCGAACCCGCATCCACGGACTGCTAGGTCGCGTGGCGGTCAGTCGCGAACGACAACAACTCGGGCCAGAGTTCGGCGAAGTCCGCGCCCAGCGCCTCGTAATTGCGACGCAGTTCGTCGCTGATCGTGTCGAGTGACGTTGGCCGGCGCAAGCGCCTGGCCATGGCACGCAGAACCCGTTCGATACCGTCGACGGTGTCGTACATGGCCAGCCAACTGTTCTCGGCCATGCGATCGTGAAGGCGGCCGAGATCCGGCGGCAACAGTGCCCGATGCTGGTCCATGGCGGCGTGCACGTCGTCGACAAACGCGATCAATTCGCGGCCATCGCCGTGCAAGTGCCAATCGCGCGCCAGGTAGTGATCGAAGAACACGTCGAGCGCGACGCCGGCGAAGCGGCGAAACGGTTCGTCAAAACGTGCCCGGGCCCGCCGGAAGACTTCGTGAGTATCGACGAACTTGTCGACGGCGCGATGCTGGCGAATGCCGCGCTGCAGGTCGGGATGCAACGTGCCCACGTCGATGCCGCGGACAAAGTCGCCGGCGAGGTTGCCAATGCGCAGCAACGGTTCGTCGGGTGCGAGGCGCAGGTGCGCAAGCCAGTTCATCGCGTGCCCGTCATGATTCGCCGTTGGTTTCCAGGCGCAACGCGTTGCGGGCGATGCGCGAGATGAGCACCAATACGACTACGGTAGCCACAATCGCCAGCACGGTCGTCCACCGGTTGCCGCCGACTTGCCAGTCGAACTCGGACAGCTCCGCACCGACGAGCGAGACCACCACCGACCGCGGCGCAATGCCGATCGCAGTTGCCAACAGGAACGGCCAGACGCGCACCCCAAGTGCCGCCATCAACAGGTTGGTCGCAGCAAAGGGCATCGTCGGCGACAGGCGCAGCAGCGCGATCAACCACGTGGTGCGCCAGGAACTGCACCCGAACAACGCGCGATGCACTCGTTCAGCCTTCGGGGATTGTGCGATGGTCGCCAAGACCCTGGTGCCGAGCACCCGGGACCACAGTCGAAAGCCGATGACCGCAGCGACCCAAGCGACCAGAAACCCGACGATAGAACCCAACCACGACCCAAACAGGTAACCGGCTACCAGCGACGTGAGTTGGGTCGGCACGAGGCAGAACGCGCACAATAACGCCCCGATCGCCAAGAACGCGGCGGCCGACGGCATGTCATCCGCGAACAACGGCAACCATGTCTTGTAGGTCGCCGTGAAGACAAACAGCCCGAGCAGCGGGCCACCACCGGCAACCAGGAACCACGGTCCAGCAGACCCCAAACCGCGCACCAGATCACGGATCCGGGCCAACATGCTAGGTGGAGGTGTTGGCGGTTCGGCGTCGGACATCCGCAGTCAGGCTCGGCCATCGTGCGCCAAGGAGCAAGGTCTTTGTGCCAGGCGGCCCGCTAGAGCCACGGCGCAATCTCGAACTGAGCACCGACCAGAATGCGTGCCTCGGGCAACGCCGGCTGCTAGCCTGCTCGCCCTCCCATGACCGAACTGCCAGACAAGTACGATCCGCAGACCCTCGAACCCGCCGTGACCAACCGGTGGCTCGAGCAGAAGGCCTTCTCCGCGACCCCCGACGCACGCGACAACCGTTACGTCGTCATGATGCCGCTGCCGAACGTCACCGGCGCGTTGCACATGGGCCATGCGATGGACAACGTCATGCAGGATCTGCTGACGCGATGGCACCGCATGCGCGGCGACAACACGCTGTGGCAACCGGGCCTCGACCACGCCGGCATTGCGACGCAGGCCGTGGTTGAGAAACGCCTGAAGGAGATCGACGGCAAGACGCGCCACGACATCGGCCGTGAAGCGTTGGTCGAACGCATCCACGATTGGTCCGCCAAGAGCAAGTCGCGTATCATCGCGCAGCAGCAGGGCATGGGTTGCTCGTGCGACTGGGATCGCGCGCGCTTCACCATGGATGACGTCTGTGCGCGATCAGTGCGGCACACGTTCTTCGCGATGTTCCGCGACGGCCTGATCTTCCGCGGCAACCGCCTCGTCAACTGGGACTGCGCGTTGCAGACGGCTGTGTCCGATGACGAGCTCTACAAGGAGTCGGTCAAGGGCAAGTTCCACTACTTCCGCTATCCGATTCTCAATGCCTCGGACAACCAGGAATCGGGCGACGAGCCAACCCACGTCGCAATCGCGACGACACGACCCGAGACCATGCTTGGTGACATGGCCGTGGCCGTGCATCCCAACCCCAGAGAGGCCCTCGACAAAGCGATCGCAGCCCAGAAGCAGAAGGTGCAGGAGGCCTCTGACAAGGACCGTGCCGATGCCGAACGCGAACTC
This sequence comes from Planctomycetota bacterium, assembly GCA_029936315.1. Taxonomy (GTDB): domain Bacteria; phylum Planctomycetota; class UBA1135; order UBA1135; family UBA2386. Next base: position 5,836 of record JAPYTD010000093.1, read on the forward strand.
AAGCGCCTCGAGACACGGGTCACCGACGTGCTGCCCGACCTGATCAAGATCTGCGAACTCGGCAAGGCTGGCCGCAAGGTCATGCTGCCGCTCGTCGATCGCGAGATCCCGATCATCCTCGATGATTGGGCCGACCCGACCCTGGGTACGGGCTGCGTGAAGATCACGCCAGCCCACGATCCGAACGACTACCTGGTCTGGCAGCGCCACCCGGAGATCGGCGACGCGATCAACATGCTCAACACCGACGGCTCGATCAGCGCGGCCGGCGGCAAGTACAGCGGCAACGATCGCTTCGAAGCCCGCAAGATGGTCATCGCCGACCTGCAGACGCTCGGCCTGGTTGACAGAATCGAAGACCGCGAGATGGAGATCGACCACTCCGACCGCAGCAAGACGATCATCGAGCCCTACCTGAGCAAGCAGTGGTTCGTGCACATGGGCGACGTCGAAGGCGGCATCATCATGGGCCGCGGCACGGACAAGGAGTTCCGGTCGCCGGGTCTCGCGCAAGCCGCGCTCGATGCAACCAATGGCAAGCTGCCGGGGTTCGCCGACGGCTCGGCGCGTAGCAAGGTCGAGTTCCATCCGGATCCGACCCGCTACCAGAACATGCACGATCGCTGGCTCGGCGAGAAGCGCGACTGGTGCATCAGCCGCCAGCTCTGGTGGGGTCATCGCATTCCGGTGTGGTCCGGCGAGATGGCGACCGCGCAGTTGCTGATGATCGCACCGATGCTGACAGGTCAGCTCGACCGCGACGATGTCGCCGCGTGGTTGGTGATGCCCGATGGCGAACGCATGTCGCCACAGGTTGCCTTCGAACACCTCAAGGGACCGAACGCCGCCACGACGGTCGAAGTCCAGATCTGCTTCCTCGACGCGAGTGCCGACGACACGTTTGCGCCAATGCTGCAATCGGCGGGGCTCAAACTCGACCCTGACGTGCTCGACACGTGGTTCAGTTCGATGCTGTGGCCGCACAGCACACTGGGCTGGCCCAATCCCGACAACGCTGGCATCGACGCAGGCCAGACCTCGCTGGCAGGCGCCGACGGCCAACCCGATGCGCTCAGCTACTACTACCCGGGATCATGCCTGGTGACCGGTCGCGACATCATCACGCTGTGGGTCGCGCGCATGATCATTGGCGGGCTCTACAACCTCGGTGACCTGCCGTTCACCGATGTCTTCCTGCACGCAACAATCCTCGATGGCAAGGGCGTGCGCATGTCGAAGTCGAAGGGCAACGGCATCGACCCGCTCGACATCATCGATCGCTACGGCGCCGATGCGCTGCGCTATGTGGTTTGCGAATTGCAGACCGGCACGCAGGATGTGCGCTTGCCAGTACAGGCGATCTCGCCGTTCACCAAGGAAGGCGAACCCGAACGCCTCGTGGACCTGGCCAAAGCCAAGCCGGGCCCGTACCTCGGCACGTTTATCGACGACGTTGCCGGCGAGCCGATGGACCTGATCGGCCAATACGAGCAGGAAGGCATCGTCTCTGCGAAGGCGACCAGCGAACGCTTCATGGTCGGTGCGAGCTTCTGCAACAAGCTGTTCAACGCGGCGCGCTTTGCGTTCCTGAACCTCGACGGCACCCGCTTCGATCCGCTCGACGTAGAGGCGTTGGCGATCGAGGATCGCTGGATCCTGTCACGCCTGCACCACGCAACCAACACGCTCAACAAGCACCTCACCGACTACAACCCTTCGGCGGCGATCGCAACCGCGCGCGATTTCTTCTGGAACGAGCTGTGCGACTGGTATCTGGAGATGATCAAGCCGCGCATGCGTGACGACGCCGATCCGGCTTCGCGCGAGACCGCGCAGCAAGTGCTCGCCGCGGTGCTCGACCAGACCCTACGCCTGCTGCATCCGTTTGTGCCGTTCTTGACCGAAACCCTGTGGACGCGGCTTAACGAACTGGCGCCGAAGCGCGGAGTGACTACCGAGTTCGCCACCTGCGACCTGCTCGTGCACGCGCAATGGCCGACTGGCGACGATGCCTGGGTGACAACGGACGTCGAAACGCAGATCACCACGATGCAGGAATGGTGTGTCGCGATCCGCGAAGCGCGTGCCCGCTACCAGATCCCGCCGCGCCAAAAGGTGCCGGCGCGCTTCCAGGCCGACGGCCAAACCGCAACCGTCTTGCAAGCGACTGCCGCGCTGCTCGCCAACATGGCCGGCCTTGAGCAGACCGACATCGGTTCGGATATGCAGCGCACCAAGGACTCGGCGACGGTGGTTGTCGGAACTGCGAAGGTGTTCTTGCTCGGCGTGGTCGACCTCGAAAAGGAGAAGGCCAAGCTGCTCAAAGAGAGCGGCAAGCTCGAAGGCCAGATCGGCGGCGTCGAACGCAAGCTCAGCAACGAAGGCTTCCTGGCCAAGGCACCGCCGGCGGTTGTCGAGAAGGAACGAGGTCAGCTCGCAGCAATGAAGGCACAGCTCGAAGCGATCAAGCAGAGTCTGAGCGAGCTGTAACCACGCTGTGAGTTTGGGCACGCGGCCGCGCCAGAATCACGCGATTCATGCGCGTGATCCTCTCCGAGACCTGCGACCAGCGAACATGGAACCCTGCCGCTTCCAGCTGGTAGGTGCGGTCGACGTCGACGGCCAGGTGCGCGAGCGCCTTCTTGAGCGCTGGCGGCGCTTTCGACGTCGCGACCGGATGGCAGCACGGCATCACCGCGACTGGCGTGCGGTTCGCCACCGCCAGTTCGAGCACGCGATCGGTTCTGGCACCACACGCATGCACCGCCACTAGACCGGCATCCTTCGGGACCCGCTCGGACGCGGTGTGCAACTTGGTCTCCAAGTAATCGATGCGTCCACTCGTCCACGGCGCCGCTTGTTCGGCGGCTTTCAGGATGCGATCGAAGTTGCCCTGCCGCGTGCGATCGAGCACCAGCGCGCGCTCGACGCAACGTTCGAACATCACGAACAACACGGCTACGAGTCCATGTCCCCCACACAGGTCGGCAACCACCTTGGCACGCACGTGCTTGCGCACCAATGCGAAGAACTCAAACGCCTCGGCAAGCTCGCGAAAGCACGTGGCCTGGTGCTCGCACAAAGCCCGGGCAAAGCGGTCGACCGGCCCATCGCCGGGGAAGGCGCGCGCGTCCCTCGGCATCAGCCGCTTGCGTCGATCCACGACCCAGGAGTTGGCGGGGTCGTTGAACTGCTTGAGCAATCGGAAGCTTTGCATGCTCCGATACTCTGGCAGCTGGGCAGGCCAGAGACGTCGACCAACACAGGGAAAACTCCTAGGCGGTAAATCCACAGCTCCCCGATGACGGCGGAGGCGTGGCCTGTGGGCTTGTCGTTCCCAGGGCGGGGCTCGAACCGCACCGAATTGCCGCTTACTGTTCGGTCGCGTGCCTGACCTGAGCCAATCCCTGCTCGAGCTTTACGGTTTCTCGACGTTTCGAGGGCCACAGCGCGAAATCATCGAACACCACCTGAGCGGCGAGTCTGCCCTCGTCCTGATGGCGACGGGCGACGGCAAGTCGCTGTGTTACCAACTGCCTGGCTTCGTCGGCGATGGCCTGACGATCGTCGTGTCGCCGCTGATCGCGTTGATGGACGATCAGGTCGCGGCGCTGAACAAGCGCGACCTGCCGGCCACCTGCATCCACAGCATGCTGACGCGCGAAGAGCGCGAGGCCCGGCTGCAGTCGGTGCTCGACGGCAAGATCAAGCTGCTCTACGTGACCCCGGAGCGATTCCGCGTGGGCGACTTCCTGGCCAAGATGCAATCGCTGGACGTGCAGCGGCTCGCGATCGACGAAGCCCACTGCCTGAGCCAATGGGGCCACGACTTCCGGCCCGACTACCAACGACTCGGCGAAGTTCGGGAAGCCCTGGGCGGTGTGCCGTGCCTGGCGCTGTCGGCGACGGCGACGCCACAGGTGCAGGAAGACATCCGTGCCGTGCTGGGGCTCGGTGATGCCAAGCTGTTCCACACCGGTATCGCGCGCGACAACCTGTTCTTGTCTGTGCATGAAGCACTCGCCGACCAGGACAAGATCGACCGGCTCGCGACCGTTCTGCGACGCACTGGTGGCCCGGCGATCGTCTACTGCGCGTTGATCAAGGATCTGCGCTACCTCGAGAGCGAATTGCAGCGGCGCGATTTTTGGCCAATGGTCTACCACGGCGACCTGTCGGCGCACGAGCGTCGCACCCAGCAAGCGAAGTTTCAGGGACGTAACGACGCGCTGATGCTCGCCACCAACGCCTTCGGCATGGGGGTCGACAAGGCGGACATCCGCGCGATCGTGCATTGGCAGATCCCGCGCACGCTTGAGGCCTACTACCAGGAAGTCGGTCGCGCCGGCCGCGATGGCAAAGGCGCGTTCTGCGAACTGCTCTACCGTGAAGAAGACCTGGTCATCCAACGCAACTTCACGGAGTGGGCCAACCCAACGGCTGAGTTTGCCCGCGACCTGATCGATCACATGATTGGGCTCGGCGATCGCCTACACGCGGCCGACGTCGCGCAACTGCGCATGACGTTGCTGCACAAAAACAAGCACGACGGTCGGGTCGACACGGTGCTTCGCCTGATGCGCAGCGCCGGGTGCACAATTGGAGATGCAGGACTCGATCTCAAGTTGGTACGCGAGCCGGATGACGCCGAGATCGCGCGTTGGTTGCCCGACGACAAGCGCCAGAACGACCTGATGGGCCTGCTCAAGATGGTGCGCTACGCCAACCAGGAGCAGTGCCGCAAGGCGACGATCCACCAACACTTCGGATTTGACGACCTGGCAGAGGGCTGCGGTTCCTGTGATGTCTGCACGGACAGGATCGCGTGGCAAGACGAACACATGACCGACACGATGGCGTTGACGCGCGGTCGCCAACAACACGTCGGACCGCAACGGAAGACGACGATCGTCAAGCAGGGCTTCGGTGCTGGCGTTGCCGAAGAGACCGTGCCTGCCGAGCAAACTCCCGCTGAGAAGGACCCGACCCACGGTCTCAGCCGCGGCGACTGGCTCGACATCGCCGGCATGGGGCTGTGCTGCATCGTGCGCGTGCACCGCCACGGCAAGCAGGGGCGCGTCGACGTCGAGCGTGCCAGCGACCTGAAAGCACGCAGCATCGATCTGCGACGGCGGCGCTGGAAGCGCGTGCAGAACTAGCGCACGTCAGTTCGTTGGTTCTTGTCCCGGCACAGCAGGAACAATCTCTATGCCAGGGCAGGTGCGTTGCACGAGTTGCAGCAGGCGCTCGTCGGTCAGGATCTCGGGCCAGAACGGCCACTCGCGGCACTTGTGCGGACGTGCGGGGTAGATGCTGCAGCCGGCGAGTGACCCATCGCTGAGAAAGGTGCAGCGGTTGCCGAGACCTTCCTTTAGGTGCACGCCGTCTGGCTGCAGGTAGCGACTTTGGAACGCAGACTCGGTCATGCCAAGGTGCTTGGCGATCGCGGTGCGTTCTGCATCGGTTGTGCGCACGAAGCCGCCGGGGATCGCGCAACAGTTGCCCGAGCGTTGGCACTCGAACTGGTACGGAAAGCCGTGCTTCCTAACTGCCGTCATCGACGACGACGGCGGGACGAGCGATCTTGCATGGCGCGGTTGCGACGATCCCCGAGCTTCGGACGATCGCGCAGGCGCTGCTCCGTGTCACGCTGGTGTTTGCGCTGATCCAAGAACACTTGCACGTCCTTCTGCAACTGCTCAGGACCTTGGAACCGCATCTCTGGATCCTTGGCCATCATCTTCTCGAGGAAGTAATGCAGCTGCGGTGACAAGTCGAGAGCACGAATGCGCTCGCCGGACAGCGACTCCAAAACCTGCTTGGCGAGCACTTCTTCGGACGTGCCTTCGAACGGCAACGACCCTGTGGTCAAGTGGTACAGCGTCGCACCGAGTGCGTAGATATCGGCGCGTACGTCGAGTTTGCCATCCCCGCGCGCTTGCTCGGGCGCGATGTAGTGGACCGTTCCGGCGGTGGTGTCACCCGATGACGCGGCGTCGCCTTGCAGCGCGAAGCCAAGGTCAATCAAAACCGCACCGCGATCCTCAGACCACAACACGTTGCCGGGCTTGACGTCGCGGTGCACCAAATGCTCTTCGTGCAAATGCAGCAGCGCACCGGCAACATCGACGACGACCTGCAAGGCTACTTCTTCGTCCATGCGCCCATCATCGGCGAGCAGGTCTTGCAGACAGTCTCCCGGCAGGTGCTCCATCGCGAAGAAGATCGTCTCGCCTTCCTTGGCAACCCGCAGACCCTTGACGAGGTGCGGATGATCGAGGCTCATCAGCAAACGCGCTTCTTGCACGAAGCGTTTGGTCTGCACCTCGTCCTTCGCGAGTTCAGGCTTCAACACCTTCAACGCTACATCGCTACCGTCGGTCTTATCCGTCGCGGCGAACACGCGACCGACGCCGCCTTCACCAATCAGATCGCCGATTTCGTATCGTGTCAGGATCGGGCGCGTACCACCTTCCGTGCGCAGCCAGGTCTGCCACTGTTCCTCATCACAGATGCCCTTCTGGACCAGAAAAGGTCCGGGATCACCGGACACCATCGCATCACGAGCGACGTCCGGCGGCACTTCACCACGATGAACGAGCAGCGCAAGTAACTTGGTCGACGAAATCACGTGTGTTTATTGGCACCCTACGCCGGGCGTTGGGGCAATCATACAGTCGCGCGTCAAGTCTAGTAACCGTCTCATCCGATCAAGTGTAGGTCAACACCAGGGCACAGCGGGATAAACACTTGAAGCATCCAGGCGCAGCATTCGTGATCAAGTACTTCGACTTGATCGATGAGTTCATCAAGGTTCGCTGCTGCAGCGAAGACCTTCTCCAGGAGCTGCACGGAGCCCCGATTGCGAACAAATCGGACTACCGACACCGCGTCGTTCGTTCCTGCGTTCCGACGTTCGAATCCGAGGTGCTCGGCGCCGTTCGGCGCATGGACGAGGGCTACGACCCCGAAATCGTCGAAGAACTGCTCTACCAGATCTGCATCGACGTCAACCCGTCGCTGGAGATCCACCAGGTCAGTATCCCGAGCAACGAAGACGGCAACCAGGCGATGCTCAACGATGACCCGTTCTTGCCACGGCCCGGCAATGACCAAGCGCGCCAACAGCTGTTCCGTCGCGTGACCAACCTCGAGCGCAGCCTGCGCCAGAAAGTCATCGGCCAAGACTCCGCAATCACGTCACTAGTGCGCGCCGTCAAGAAGGCTGCCGTCGGCCTCAAACGTCCCACCCACCCAGTCGGCACGTTCTTGTTGGTCGGCCGCACCGGCACTGGCAAGACTGAGCTGGCGAAGTCGATGGCAAAGAGCTTGTTCGACGATCCGACCGCGATGATTCGTGTCGACTGCAGCGAGTATGCGCTGCCACACGAATACGCCAAGCTGATCGGTTCGCCGCCGGGCTACATCGGTCACAACGAAGGTGGCTTCCTGACCGAAGGCATCAAGAAGAAGCCGACCAGCGTCGTGCTCTTCGATGAAGTCGAGAAGGCGCACTACAAGGTACACAACCTACTGCTGCAGTTGCTCGACGAGGGCATCATCACTGACAGCAAAGGCCAAACGGTTTCATTCCACCAAGCACTGATCCTGATGACGAGCAACCTCGGCATCGAGAAGATCGATGCGGTGCGCACGCGCATGGGCTTCTCGGCGGCCCACCAGCGTCAGAGCCTCAACGACATCGACCTGAAGGAAGTAACCAACGAAGCGCTGAGTGAGTTCTTCCGCCCCGAGTTCGTCAACCGCATTGACGAAGTCATCATGTTCAACCCGCTCGACGAAAAGGTCTGCCAACGCATCGCCGGCAACATGCTGCGCGAAGTCTCGGAATTGTTGAAGCGCCGCGGCATCACCGCGACGTTCTCAGCACAAGTCCGGGTGCGCCTCGCCAAGCAGGGTTTCAGCGAAGAGTTCGGGGCGCGTGAACTACGCCGCCTGATCAAGCGCCACATCGAAGACCCGCTCACCGAGCTGATCCTCGACAACGACCTCGGCACGGGTGCCAAGGTGCAGGTGCGCGTCAAGGGTGGCCAGTACATGTTCTCGCACACGGAAGCTTCCGTGACGCAGCCGGCCTAGCGCTAGCTAGCAATTCCGAGCCAACCCGCTGGGCCGAGTAGCACAGCTGGTTCGATCGCGCGCCTGCGCCCGCGAACATCGGCAACCCGGTAGATGCCTCGGGTCCTTAGCGATTCAGACGCGCAAAGTGGACGTATCGCCTTGACCGCCCTACCGTGCGGAGCGCCCCTTCGGGCACCTGATTGATGTTCTTGTTCGTCGTCGCGGTCACCCTTTCCCTGCTGTTCTCGTTCGTCTGCTCCATCTCGGAAGCGACGCTGCTGAGCGTGGGACCTGCGCGCGTCGAAGGCCTGGCGCAAGCCGGCAGCCGACTCGGAAAGGCACTGCAGCGCTTTCGCAGAGCACCAGAACGCCCCATCGCGGCAATCCTGATCGTCAACACGATCGCGAACTCGGGCGGCGCCGCGCTTGCCACTGCGCAGTTTGGCGAAGCTTTCCCAGGCGTCAGCGAAGCTTGGTTCGCCGCGTTCTTCGTCGTCACCGTGCTCGCCGTCACGGAAATCGTTCCGAAGACGATCGGTGTTGTGCACGCCGATGCGTTGGCGCTGCCGATCACCGGCGTCGTGCAGGTGATGATCGTCGCGGTCTGGCCGATGCTGTTCTTGACCCGCGGGCTCGCGCGCATGTTTGCGCGTTCGGAAGGCGGCCCGGCGATCTCGCTCGATGAAATCCGCGTCATGACAACGGCCGGAATGTCCCAAGGATCGTTCGGCCGCTTCACCGGCGAATTGATCCACAACGCATCGCGCCTGCGCGACATGACCACCAAGGACATCATGGTCACGCGCGATCGCGTCACCTACTTATCCGGCAACCAACCAGCCGAAGACAACCTCAAGCGCGTCGAGCGCAGCAGCCACAGTCGCTTCCCCTACACCCCGACCGGCGAGCTGGATGACGTCAAGGGCGTCATACTGACCAAAGAACTGATGCTCTCGCTGCGTCACAAACCCGACCCTGACTGGGAGTCGCTGCTGGTCGAACTATTGATCGTGCCCGAATCGGCCTCGCTCAGTCATGTCCTGCAGCGCTTCCAGATGGGCAAGCGGCACATGGCGATCGTCGTCGACGAATACGGATCCACGCTGGGCATCGTAACGCTCGAAGACGTGCTAGAAGAAATTGTCGGCGAGATCATCGACGAGTCGGACACCGATGACACGTCCGTGCTCGAACGCCCCGATGGCACCCTCGTCTGCCGCGGCGTCGCCGAAATAGCCGACGTGCTGGCCCGACTCAACATCGGAGGCGTCAAGACGGAGAGCAAGTCGTTATCTGGCTTCCTCGCCGAACGACTCGGCTCCGTGCCCGCACCCGGTGACAAGGTCGACGTGCAGGGTTTCCGATTCGAGGTCGCCAAGGCGAACAGCCGTCGAGCCGAACGCGTAATTGCATCGCCGATTCCGCCGGCATCAGACACGGGCGACGCCTCGACGTAGAGCTGGTTCAACCAGCGGCCAAACGACTGAGGCCAAGCCCAGTCGAATCAGGACTTCTTGCGAGCCGGTTGGCCACCAGCCTTCAGGCCGTCAAGCACAGCCTTGGTGTTGGTCACCGCCGGATCAATCGTCACGACGATATCGGGGTTCTTCGGTTCGATCTTGGCGCCGGCGACGCCGGGCATCTTGTTCAACACGCCACGCACGGTGGCGACACAACCGCCTCAAGACGGTGCGGTGTCGAGAACAAGTTGGATGTCGGTAGTATTCACGGCTGGTTGCATCGAGCCGCAACCGGCGAACAACAACATGAGCGCAGCGGCGCTCGGGATGGCGATTCTCTTCATGGTCAGGTTCCGTTGGGGAAAGTGCGAGCTAGGACGCCGCACGGTTCAAAGGGTAGCCCAACACCGTGCTGGACAGATGGATTTGCTTGTTC
>JAPYTD010000016.1:0-6124 GCA_029936315.1 Planctomycetota bacterium
CGACTTCCCCAGCCTCCCCGCCAAGAAGGTCAAGGTCGCAGCCAGCTTGCAAAAAGCCCTCGGCGTCAAACCCAAGAACGTCGTCGCCGTCGCCGATGACCTCTTGGTCGAACTCGCCTCCGAAAGCGCCGTGCGCAAACTCAAGCCCAACTTCGCCTTGTTGGCCAAGATCAAAGTGCGCGGCATCATCGTCACCGCCAAGGCAACCAAGAAGCACGACTTCATCAGCCGCTTCTTCGGCCCCGCAGTCGGTGTCGACGAGGACCCGGTCACCGGCTCGGCGCATTGTGCTTTGGCGCCGTATTGGAGTGAGCGGTTGGGACGTGATGTCATGCATGGGTACCAAGCGTCGGATCGCGGCGGCGAGGTTGAGGTGGAGCTGCTTGGGGACAGGGTGCTGTTGCGCGGGGATGCGGTGACGGTGACGCGCGGGCAGTTGTTGTGTTAGCTCTGGTGCGGTCAGTTGGCTGCGGGACGTGAATCGGGTGGGATGCCTTGTGGCTGATGCAGAACGGCGTTGCAGAATGGCGAGTAGTCGGCTCAGTCGTCGACGTGCCAACTCGCCGTCAGATCGCACCACATTGCCAGTCCCTGAAACGGCGCCATCTTCGCGTAGCGACGCTCGATCGTCTTGTCCGCAGGCGGCTTCTTGCGTGCTTCCATTTCTTGCAGGGTGGCGCGGCACCAGCTGTCGATGGCCAGGCGGTCATAGTGGCCGCACAAGCGCATCGCTTGCCCAGCCGCATACGGGCCAAAGCCGCGTAGGCTGCATAGGCGCTGCCATAACTCGTCCGTTGGCTGCGGCGTCAAGAACGTTGCGTTGGTCAGCTCCCCCGTGGCGAAGCTCTCGGCGAGTGCCATCGCAGCGCCTGCTCGATAGCCGCAGCGAACGACGTCGCGATAGAAGTCTTCGTCGCGCAGGCATTGCTTCGCGGTGGGGAACGCACGCGTGCCGCTGGGCGCCTTGGAGCCGATCGCTGCCACCAGGTTGCGGGTCATGTGTTCGGTGGAAGTCCACGTCGTGTTGGTTGTGAACAGCAACTTCATCAGGTCTTCGAACACCGTTGCCGAGCGCAGCAATCGGCCGGCACCTCGTTTGGCGATCCAGTTGCGTTGGGGGTCGGGCTTGCACATCGCGTAGAACGCCGACAGGTCGTCGTCGAGCCGCATCATGTGGCGAAGTTGTTGGCGGGCAGTGGCCAGTTCGCTTGCGGACAGCTTGGTCTTGGCGGCGAGCGCTACGCGCAAGGCTTGCTGGTTGTGTTGATTTACGGTGGCGTCGACGACCTTGGAGCCGAGCCGTAGCACCGTGTGCCAGCGCTCGGTTGCTTCGTCAAAGCGATGCGGTGACAGCGCGATCCAGCCGTGTCCGAGCAAGCAGAGCCTTAACTCAAACGGTTGCTCGATGGTGACATGGGTCCTTTGGCTCGGCACGCGGCGATCAGATCACTTCGGCCAAGTTGTGCCAAGTGTCAATGCCATTGCGCGGCCCGGTGCGTACTTGGGCCGTGTCTACTAAACAGGGCGACGCGTCAGCTTGAGCACGAGCGGATACCACACCGCACCCGTGACCAACGTCACACCGCCAGGATCATCGCGATCATGCCGTCAGCACGTTCGTAGCCGAGCAAGTGTTCCCTTGGTGCTCATCGCGTTCCTCGTGCCGCGCGGCGCAAATGCTCAAGACTGGCTGGCTGGCGGCGACCGAAGAACGTGCGTTGGAAGTCCTGCTTATTAGCGGCGATTCTGGCAAACATGGCGCGTGCGTCGCGCAGAATTGCGCCGTGGTCGAACGCGAGCTTTGGTGGGCGTGCCGCGGCAAACCATCGGCAGTCGACGGCGTCGTCGCCGGCGATGCCGACGACGGCATCGGGTTCGACCATCGCCAAGAACGCGACGCCAACGGTGTGGCCGCGCGGGTCGCGGTGGGGTGTTCCGTAGGCGCCTAGCTGCACCAGTGGTCCGAGTTCGATGTGGGTCTCTTCCATCATCTCGCGGCGCGCAGCGATCATCAGGTCTTCGTGCTGGTCGACAAAGCCGCCAGGCAAGGCCCAATGGCCGGCAAACGGATCGTTGCCGCGTTCGATCAGCAAGACCCGCAGTTTGCCGCGGTCGGAGATCGTCGCGAGCACTGTGTCAACCGTGACCGCGGGTCGATGGTATTCGTAGGTGAACGGCACAGCAGGAAGTTGGCGGACTCGCTGCGGCTTGGCAATGGTCGCGTGGCCGAATCGACCAGTCTCCGACCAGCTGGTTGTTCGGCAACCGCCTGCCGCCGTGCCCCGGCCCATGCTTCTCGCATGGGCCCACCTTAGCCGCGCGCTTTCAGCTATCATCGTGGCGCTCTTCCTATTGGCCCGTGCTTTCCTTCATCGTTCCAGCTCATGACGAAGAAACCTCGATCGTTGCGACGGTCGAGTCGATCGTGTCGTCTGCGCAGGGTCACGAGTTTGAAGTGGTCGTCGTCGATGATGCGTCGACGGATCGCACCAAAGAGCTGGCCGAAGGTGCCGGTGCCCGCGTTGTGTCCGTTGAGGTGCGACAGATTGCCGGCGCTCGCAACGCGGGAGCCAAAGCAGCCCGCGGCGACGTGTTCGTGTTTGTCGATGCGGATACGTGCATCACGAAGGCGGTCGTCGACGGAGTCGTGCACGCGATGGCGCACGGCGTGATTGGTGGCGGCGCGATGGTGGACTTCGATCGGCCGATGCCGTTGTGGGCCCGCATGACCATGCCATTGATGGCGCGCGCCTACTTCATGATGAAGATGGCCGCCGGTTGCTTTGTCTTTGCAACGCGTGATGCCTTTGAAGCCACAGGTGGCTTTGACGAAGAACTGTATGCCGGCGAAGAGGTTGAGTTGAGCGGCTGTCTCAAGCGCTATGCCAAGGCCATAGGGCGTTGGCATGGGCACCGGGCGCGGTTCACGGTGTTGCGCGCCAGGGTTGTGACCTCGGCGAGGAAACTGCGCATTCACTCCGGCTTTCGCATTTTTGGCGAGATGTTCCGCCTGATCTTCCTGGGCCGTCGCGGCGTCAGGAAGCGCGATCGTTTATCGCTCTGGTATGGGCCGCGAGTGCAGGATCCCGGTTCGCGTTCGTGATCGGAGTGGGCGTAGCCACGAACATGCCTGCGGCGACCCGCCTTGGGAGCGATGCCGATGATTCGCGGATAAGGCCCCATCTGTTTGCATCACACCACTAGCTGCTTTGACTTGCTGGTTGCGCGACGCCAAGCTCGCGTGGTGCCCATCACCTTGCAGGTCCTCGAAGTTGCGTTTACCCGCAGCCTGTGCAAGGCGCGTCTGCCGTTTGGCTTTGGGGCGGTGACGTTGCATGAAGCCGAACTGTTGATCTGCCGCGTCACGACGCGTGATGCCAGCGGCAACCAGACCATCGGTTGGTCCGCGGACCTGATGCCGCCGCGTTGGTTTCGCAAGGACACCGACGCGACGCCGCAGCAGGACGCCGACGAGCTACATGCGTCGGCCGAGAGCGCTGCCCGGTGTTATGTCGCGCAAGCCGAGGGTTCGGCGTTTGCCATCTGGCGAGCCGTGTTCGCGGATCGCGTGGATTCGCAGGATCGTGACCAACCAGACCTGCTGGTGCGCGGCTTTGGTGTGGCGATCATCGAGCGCGCCATGCTCGATGCGTGTTGTCGCACGGTGAACTTGCCGTTCGCACAGGCATTGCGAACGGATGCGTTCGGGTTTCGGCCGGCGCTTGTCCATGCGGATCTGGCCGATTGGGATTGGCAAGCCGATCTGCCCGAGCCAAGTGCCTTCGCCACCGTGCGCCACACGGTCGGCATGCTCGATGTATTGCGAACTGCCGACGTCGATCCCGGAAGGCGAATCGACGACGGCTTGCCGCAGGCGCTCGAAGAGGATGTCGCGGCTTATGGGCTGTCGTGGTTCAAGGTCAAGGTCGGCGCTGGCATTGAACAGGATCGGGCGCGCCTGCTCGACCTGGCGAGGTTCTTTGCCGAGCGGGATGTTGCGCCGCAGCTGACACTGGACGGCAACGAACAATACGAGGATCTCAGCCAACTCGCCGACGTTCTTGAGGCGGTTGCGGAGCACACCGATGGCCGAGAACTGCTCTCGCGCGTGACCATGATCGAGCAGCCATTGGCCCGCAATCACACCTTTGCCGCCGAACGTCATCGCGATCTCAGCCGCGTCACACGGTTTGCGCCGCTGATTCTCGATGAAGCCGATAGCCACCCCAAGGCGTTCTTGCGCGGCCTCGAACTCGGCTATCGCGGGGTCTCGGTCAAGAACTGCAAGGGTGTGTTTCGCGCGCTGTGCAACTTCGGCATCTGCAAGCGCGCGCCGGGTCGCTTCCAATCGGGCGAAGACTTGACCAACATTGGCGTGCTGTCTCTGAATCAGGACCTGGTCACCGGGGCAGTGCTTGGCTTGCCGCACATCGAACGCAACGGCCATCACTACTTCCGTGGGCTGGACCACTTGGAGCCGGAGCTGGCGGATCAGGCTCTGGCTGCGCATCCGGACATCTATCATCGGCTTTTGGGCCCGTCAGGCGGGCATGCCGTCGCCTTGCGCATCCGCAATGGCCGAATCGACATTCGCTCGGCGATCGCCGCCGTCGGCTACGGCCAGTCGCTCGGCAACTATGCGCAATCCTTGCATGTGGTCGCGAGCATCTAGAGAGTTCGTACGTGCGCTTTCCCGCTCCAGGTCACTTTCGTTCTGCTGCCGACTTCGCAGCGCACCTGCAAACGCTCAGTCCAGATTGGCAGATTGATGCGCACGTTCCTGCTGGCGGCGCCTTGGCCCAGCCGATCACGGTGCACGGCCGAACCCTGAGCAATCGGTTCGCATGCCATCCAATGGAAGGGTGGGATGGAACGGCGGACGGGCGAGCGTCGGAATTGACGCTTCGTCGCTGGCGCAACTTCGGCCGTTCCGGTGCTTCGCTCGTGTGGGGTGGCGAAGCCTTTGCCGTACAGCACGATGGCCGCGCGAACGAACGGCAGCTCTACCTCGACCCCAACGTCGACGCGGCGGCGACGATGGCCCAGTTGCTCATGGCGTTGCGGGCGGGTTCGGCTGAGGCTGGCATGCAACCGAGCGACCAGTTCGTCGGACTGCAGTTGACGCATTCCGGCCGCTTCTCGCGTCCCGAAGGGCCACCGGCACCGTTGCTCGCGCACCACCATCCCCAGTTGGCTCTCAAGTATCCGCATACGGCCGACGCGCACCTGCTGAGCGATGCCGAACTCGAAGGTCTCGGCGACAACTACGTCAAGGCCGCGAGGCTGGCGCACCAAGCCGGCTTCGACTTCGTCGACGTCAAATCGTGTCACGGTTACCTGCTACACGAACTGCTCGGGGCCCGCACCCGCGAAGGTTCGTACGGCGGAGACTTGGCCGGCCGCACCCGCCTGTTCGAACGCATCGTTGCCGGCATCCGCAGTGAGTGCCCTGGCTTGCACATCGGGGTCCGGTTGTCGCTTGCCGACGTCATACCGTTTGAGAAGGATCCGGACAGTGGACTTGGCCGCGGCATGGCTTGTGATCTGCCCTACGTACATGGCTTCGGCGTTGATTCGCAAGGCCCGACGAAGGTCGACCTGACGGAGCCGTTGCAGTTGCTGCGCCGCTACGAAGAGCTGGGCATCGAACTCGTCAACGTGACCCTCGGTTCGCCTTACTACAACCCACACTTGCAACGCCCCGCGGCGTATCCGCCGAGCGATGGCTACCAAACGCCGGCCGATCCACTGCTGTTCGTCAAGGCGCACCTCGATGTCGTTCGCGCCGCCAAGCAGGCGTCGCCCAACCTCAAGTTTGTTGGCACGGGTTACACATACTTGCAGGAGTGGTTGGGCAACGTTGCTCAATACGAAGTTCGCAATGGCCATGTGGATTTCGTCGGCCTCGGTCGCATGTTGCTGAGCTACCCAGAACTGCCGCGCGACGTCATCGCGGGCACCGCCGTCCAGCGCAAGCGCATCTGCCGCACGTTTAGCGACTGCACGACCGGCCCTCGCAACGGCATGATCAGCGGCTGCTTCCCGCTCGATCCGTTCTACAAGGCGATGCCCGAGGCGAAGAAGATCAAGGCGCTGCGCGATGGCGCAAAGTAGCCGCAGGGCG
>JAPYTD010000016.1:6224-46511 GCA_029936315.1 Planctomycetota bacterium
CGTGCTCGACGTGTTCGTGCGGCCGCAGCCGGCGAACCCATATGAGGGGCACCCAGAGCACACATGTTTGCAGATTCCGCCGAGTATCAGTCTCACCGGTCAGCCGCTGTTCTTTGTGTGGGGGGCGCTGTCACCGAACGCATTCGACACGAGTTTGCCGATTCGGTTAACCCTGTAGCATTGCTCGGCAGGCGTCGGCGGGCATGATGAGCCAAAACATGCCTATGCAGGACGAAGCACGGTGAGCGATTCTACTAGCGGCGGTGATCATGGCAGCGATCTGGATCGCGTGCGACAAGGGTTGCAAATGGCGACGCCGCCGGACCCTGCGCAGCTCGAGGCCGAGAAGGACTTGCTGCGCGAACTTGAGCACGCGCCGGTCGGCAAGCGCTTCTTCGGTTACCTGAAGTTCATCGGGCCGGGCTATATGCAGAGTGCGATGACGCTCGGCAGTGGCACGGCAGCCAGTAGTCTGTTTGCCGGTGCCGTGTTTGGCTACGACCTGTTGTGGGTCGCGCCGCTCGGCATGCTGCTCGGCATTCTGGTCATGGGCGTCGTCTCGCACCAAACGCTGTCGACTGGACAACGCATGTTGCCAGCGATGTCGACCCACGCCGGCAAGTGGGTGGCGTTCGGCTTTGCGATGGCTGCGATGCTGGCGTCGATCGTTTGGCACTTTGCGCAATACAACCTCGCCGCGAGTGTGCTCGTGGATGCGACCGAAACGATTGGCATCGGCGGAGTGCCACCAATCGCCGGCAGCGCGGTGGTGTTGGTATGGGCGATCATGTTGTCGATGAGCTACGGCAAGAGCCCACGCCTGGTTCGCGTTTACGAGGGGGTGCTCAAATACACAGTCTGGGGCATTGTGTTGCTGCTTGGCTGGGTTGTGCTGCAGACCGATACGGACTGGGGAGGCATTGCGAGCGGTTTTGTGCCGAACATCCCCGAGGAGAGCAACGGTATCAATCCGATTGAGGTCATCGTCGCCACGATCGCCGCCGCGGTTGGCATCAACATGCTGCTGCTCTATCCGTACAGTCTTCAGGCGCGCGGTTGGGGCCGCGAGCACCGTGGTCTCGCGAAGTTTGATTTGTTCGCGGGCATGTTGATTCCATACGTGCTGGCGAGCGCTCTGATGGTGATCGCCGCAGCCAACACGCTGCACGCTTCCGGAGTTGAAGTCGGCAAGGGCGCCGCGATTCCGACGTTGGCCCGTGTCTTGGGTGATGTGATCGGACCTGTTAGTGGTCGTCTGTTGTTCGACTTCGGCATGCTGGCGATGGCGTTGACCACGATCACGCTGCACATGGTGTGCTGTGGTTTCGTGGCGATGGAGTGGTTTGGCTTGCCGTTCGGTTCGAAGAAGCAGCGCCTGTGCATGCTGTTGCCGATTCCCGGAGCGTTGGCGCCGGTACTGTTCTCGGCCTACCCCCTGTGGCTGTCGATGCCGACCACGATCATCTCCGGCGCGATGATGCCGATCGCATACGTGGGCTTCCTGATCTTGCAGCGCAAGAAGGCCTACATGGGCGCCGACCGTCCGACAGGCCTGCGTGGCATCGCCACGACGGGGATCCTGGTGGTTTCAATGCTCGTGCTACTCACCGGGCTGACCTTCTACCTGATCAAGAAACTAAGCTAGCCCGGGCGAGATGCTGGCTTAGCGTGCAGCTTGTCACGGACGAAGGTCACGTGATTGTTTGGCTAACTGCAAGTATCACGGCGGTATGCGAATGGCTGTGCCAGCGTGCTGCCAGCAAGCCAACCGTTGCGTTGTTGGGGTCGGGGCGGTCGAGTGCTCGTATGTCCGCCGACTCAGACACCGCTTTTCGTCTGTGCTATGGGGCGCTGCACGTGGTCATGCGGCCTGAGTATCGGGCAGTCGGGCATTCCCTTGAGCAGCCCGGTAGCGCGGCAGTCATCGAAGCGCACATCGACTGGGTTGCGACGATGCAGTTGCGGCGGCAGATGGATGGCTTTGGCATTGGCATCGCCGAAGCGATGGATACCGCGCAGCGGTTCTTCCTAGGCTGGCCGGCGGCGCAGAAGCTGATTGCGTTGACCGGCGCATTGCGGCTCGCGAATGGGTTCTGCGCTGGCGCGGGCACCGACCAGCTCGCCACGGTCGAAGCCTCGACGCAGCTCGTCGATGCCGTCGTCGAGCAATGCAACTTTATTCGAAGCCACGGCGGCATTCCGGTCATCCTGCCGATGCCGTGGTTGTGTGCGACGGGCGCCTCCGAGCAAGGGTATGTCGACGTCTACGAGGCGATCATCCGGCAACTTCGCGGCCCGGTGTTCTTGCACTGGCTCGGTCCGATGTTCTTGGCGTCGCTCAATGGTTACTTCCCGGGCAACAGTTTCGATCGCATCATGGCGCTCGACCCGGCTGTGGTGCGCGGCTGCAAGCTGTCGTTGCTCGACATGGCACTCGAACAACGCGTGCGCAGAGAACTGCTGCCGCGCGAACAGATCGTGCTGACGGGTGATGACTTCCACTTTGGCCAGTTGATGCTTGGCGACGGCGAACCACCGACCCGCACGACCATGGTTGGCGATCGAACCGTCGCGCTCGGGGATTTCAGCCATGCGTTGCTCGGCATCCTCGATGCGATTGCCGCACCGACCCAGGCCGCGATCGAGGCGTTGCAGGCCGGCGATCGTCGCGGCTTTGTCGATCGCATGGATCAATGTGAGGCACTGGGCAAGTTCGTGTTCGAGCAGCCGACCCAGCACTACAAGGCTGGGCTCGCGTTCTTGGCGTGGCTCAACGGCGCCCAGGACAACTTCATGCTGGTCAATCGCGAAGACCTGGCGCGAGATCGCGACCACTACCTGCGCTGCGCCGAACTTGCGCAGAAGGCCAATTGTGTGCTGGACCAAACGGTGTTTGCGGCGAGGCTTGCAGAGTTCGCCGCAGCCCCCTGGCCACCTTCGTCCTGATCGGGCACGCTGTTTAGCTTGAAGCACACGCTACACATCGGTGACGTAGAGGTTGGCCTGCCGGCAGTGCAGGCTGCACTCAGTGGCTATTCGGATCTCGCGATGCGCACGGTCGCGCGTGAGCATGGGGCAACCTACGCGATCAACGAAGTCGTGCTCGATGCGTTGGTGTTGCAGAAGGGCAAGTTGCAGCGGCGCATTCTGTCCGTGCCCGAACACGACCATCCCGTCGGCGGCCAGCTGATGGGAAGCCAGCCGGAGACGTTTGGCAAAGCAGCACGAGCACTGGTTCGCGCTGGCTACGACATCGTCGACATCAACTTTGGCTGCCCCGTCAACAAGGTGCTCGGCAGGCATCGCGGTGGTTGGTTGCTGCAGGATGTCGATATCGCGTTGTCGATGGTGGAATCCGTGATGCAAGCCGTTCAGGGGGACGCACCGGTGTCGGTCAAGATGCGCCGAGGTACCGATGATTCACCAGAAGCCGAGAAGCGATTTTGGACGATCCTCGAAGGCGCGATGAAACTCGGTATCGCTGCGGCGACCGTGCATCCTCGCACCGTCAGACAGAAGTACATTGGGCCGAGTCGTTGGGAGTTCTTGGCGAAGGTCAAACAACGCGTTGGTGATTTTACGTTGCTCGGCAGTGGTGACCTGTTCTCTGCGTATGACGTCGTCGACATGATGGAGCAGACTGGGGTCGACGGCGCGACGATTGCGCGCGGGTGCATCGGCAATCCGTTTGTGTTCCAGCAAGTGCGCGACCTGATCGACGGCAAGGTGCTGATGCGGCCGACATGCGCGCAGCAACGCGCGGCGATCGAGCGCCACTGGCAGCTGGCGGTGCCGTTCTATCGGGATGAGGGGCGCGCGCTCGCGCCAGTTCGCATGCATGTCATCAAGTATGCGCAGTTCCACAAGGAGCCCGTTTGGGCGCGGGAACAGCTTGTTCGCGTGAAGAAGCCTGACGAACTCCTTGCGCGCGTGGCCGAAGTGTTCGACGACCGATTTGACGAAGCACGGTCCCGGGAGTTGCGCCGCGAGGATGCGGTCGTGCCCGCCCGACAGAGCTGTGGTGAATAGCGGAATGCAATAGCCACTAGTCACATGTGCTCCGTCCCCGAACAATTGGCTGAGAACCTCCGCGAAGCCTCAAGACAGAGTGCCGAGCATCGGCGGCTTGCTGCCGAGCTCGTCACCATCGAGGCCGACCTGTTGCGCGTCCAGCAGTTGGCGAAGCTCCAGGACGAGCGCGCGCGCTGGATTGAGCAGGCTGGCTGATACAATGGAACGCGTGAAGAACGCTAGCTCCGTCGTTCCCCTTCTCTTGGTGCTCGCCGCCTGCAATGGTGCGCCGACGATGACCGCGACGCCCGGCGCCATCGGCTTCGAAGAGGATCTGGTCGGTTGGCATGCGGCCAGCACCGGGGGCAAGGGCCGAACGGCTTCGTGGGAACAGGGCTCGGATCGGGATCCTGTGACCAAGCCGAACGTGCTCGCTGTCACTTCGATCAATCACACCTCGGAGTCGCGCTTCAACATCTACTGGACCGACACCGTTCGCTTCGAGCACGGCATCCTGGCCGTTGCCGTGCGCGGTGACGATGGTGTGATTGATCAGGGTGGTGGACCGATGTGGCGCGTGCAGGATGAAAACAACTACTACGTCTGCCGCTTCAACCCACTCGAAGCTAACTACCGCGTCTACGTGGTCGAAAACGGTGTGCGGCGGCAGTTGGCCACGGCGTTGGCGGCAGTTGCAGCTGGCAAATGGCACCGCATCGAAGTCGAGCACACGGGCACCCAGATCCGCTGCTGGCTCGATGGCAAAAAGCTGTTGGAAGTGCGCGACGACACGATCCAGGCGGCCGGTGGCGTGGGGCTTTGGACCAAGGCAGATGCGCGCACGTCCTTCGACGACTTCCTGATCGACGCTCGCATGTAGGCCAAAGAAACCGAAACTCGCGGTGACGCGGGTGATGCCGCGGGTCCTGATTGCGCGCACCAAGTGATGCCTTGCGTCGGAAGCTCCGTCACGCGAACCTTTGGTCAAGCAAATGGCCGAAGTCGATCTCTACGCGCCGATCAAGCTGTTCTTGTCAGGACAGGGCTACGTCGTCAAGGGCGAGATCGACGCGTGTGATATCGTCGCCGTGCGCGGTACTGAGCCGCCGGTCGTCGTTGAATTGAAGCTGCAGCTCAATCTGGCGCTGATCCTTCAGGCGGTTGATCGACTGGCGATCTCCAACACGGTCTACATTGCATTTCGCATCGGCAAGGGCCACAGCGCATCGTGGCGTTCGCGCACCAAGCAGGTGACGAGTCTGTTGCGACGCTTAGGGATCGGCCTATTGACGGTGTCGACGAAGGGCAAGGTCGTCGCCGTGTTGGATCCGGCCCCTTACCGGCCGCGTGCCAACGGTGATCGCAAGCATCGCATGCTCAAGGAGTTCGCCGAACGTGTCGGTGATCCGGAGCAGGGTGGTTCTGCCCCGCGCGAACGGCTTACTGCGTATCGCCAGGATGTGATTCGATGTGCCCGGGAGCTTTTGGCAACTGGTGTGCTCAAGGCCAAAGTGGTTCGCGAGCGAACTGGCATCGCCCGTGCCGGCATGATCTTGATCGACAATCACTACGGGTGGTTTGAACGCGTCAAACTCGGTCACTACACATTGTCGCCCAAAGGACAGCAAGCCCTCGTGCAGTGGAGTGACGCGTCGTGCGACGCGGATGGCGCAGTGGATGAGGCGTGACCTATGATCTTGGCCAACGCTACCTGCCCCGATGCGAGCCCGTGGGCGCAGCTCCAATCATGAACCACGCTCTTCTCGTCCGTCATTGCGGTGGCAGTGCGGCGCATCCCCGCTCGGCTACGTGCTCTACTGGTGCCCCGTTACCAGGTGACTCGGCGCACTCGCCGGCGGGAAAGTCTGCAATCGATTGAACCGAAGGGGGGAGGGGAACCGTTCGCATCGGCGTTGCGGATGCGAAATTGTCGCCCCCGGACGATACTCTTCGGCCCGCCATTTTCCGGCTCGGTACGTTCCGGCCCTATGCCCCACCCAGTTTTCGATTCATGAAGCCCCTGTATGCAATCCTTGCCACTGCCAGCTGCGCCTCGCTGTTGGCCGCGCAAGCACCCGGTCAAGAATCCAATGCGCGCAATGTGCTTGCCAAGCCAGCCACCGAGCAAGAACCAAAGAACTCGCCGCAGCGCATCGTTGTGACGGCTTCTGGGTTTCGCGACACCGAGCTACGGACGCCCTATACGTTCCAAACTATCGACCAACTCGACCTGCTGGAGAACGGTTCGCGCACCTTGCCAGAAGCACTGCGCTACACGCCGGGAGTGATGATTCAGAAAACGGCGCACGGCCATGGTTCGCCGTTCATCCGTGGGTTCACGGGTCGCCGCAACCTGATCATGATCGACGGCATCCGCCTGAACAACTCGACCTACCGGGGCGGGCCGATTCAGTACTGGAACACCATCGATTCGCTGGCGATCGATCGTCTGGAAATCATCAAGAGCCAGGGTTCCGTGCTCTACGGCTCGGATGCCGTGGGTGGCACGGTCAACGTCATGACCAAGTCGTCGGGCTTCCGCGGCGAGTCGGATGGCCAGGCGTTCCATCGTGGCAGTGCTTTCTATCGTTTTGACTCCAACAGCATCTCGCACACGAGCCGTTTGGAGGCCTCTGTGGGCGAAGGCGGGGCCTTCGGGTTGCATGTTGGTGCGACCTACCGTGACTTCGGCGACATTCGCGATTCGGAAGTCGGTGGCATGCCCAAGACTGGCTACGACGAGTTCGACTACGACCTGCGCATGGACGTTGCGTTGTCGGGTGCCGCGACACTGACACTTGCGCATCAAGCGGTCAAGCAAGACGACATCTGGCGTTCGCATCGCACGGTCTTCTTCGAGCCGTGGCATGGCACGACGCTTGAGCCACGGGACCTCGCCCGCATCTACGATCAGAAGCGCACGCTGTCCTACTTGCGGCTTGCAGAGCACGACCGTCCGGGCGCGTTGCGTTCCTACTCGCTGACCGTTTCGTTCCAGCAGGCCGATGAGGACTTCAACCGCACGCGGTTCAGTGGCATGAATACTCGCATGGAACTCGACCGCACTCGGGTCGACACGTTCGGCGCGGCGTTGGCAATGGAGAGCAAGGTTGGCGGTGGCACGTTGGTGTACGGCGTCGACTATTATCAGGACGGCATCGATTCGTCTCGTCGCGACGTGCTTACGGATCCCGGGGGCAACCTCGTCAGCATCGGTGTGCCAGTACAGGGGCCGGTGGGCGACAAGGCCCGATACGACCTGTTTGGCGCCTACTTGCAGCATCGCATGCCGGTTGGTGAACAAGTCGAGGTGACTCTCGGTGGTCGCTACACCTACGCCGCGGCCGACATCGATGTGCTCGACGATGGCGATGGCAACCCGATCGCTGCGGACCGCAGTTGGGACAAGGCGACCTTCAACTTGCGTGCCACTTATCTGATGAGCAAAGCCGTCAGCTTGTTCGGTGGCGCGTCGCAAGCGTTCCGCGCGCCCAACGTCGATGACCTGAGTTCGTTGAAGTCTTCGCGATCGGATGAGATTGCGTCGGGTTCACTCAACGTCGATCCCGAGAACTTCCTGACGTATGAACTCGGTTCGCGATACCGCGATCGTGACGTCAGCGTCAACGCGTCGGTGTTCTACACCGACATGAGTGATGCGATCACGCGTCGCCCGGTTGGCGCTGTAGCTGGCACCGGCGAAGTCATCACGGCCCCGACGAATGGCGCGGACGGCTACCTCTGGGGTGCGGAGCTTGAGGGTACAATGCGCCTATGTGACACACTGACGGCGACTGGCATGGTCGCCTACGTGGATGGCGAGGTTGACACCTTTCCGACGACGGAATCGCTGACATCCGTACGCGAGCCGGTGTCGCGCCTGATGCCGTTGACCAGTTCGCTAGCCGTGCGCTGGCAGCAACCAGCCAGCGATCTGTGGCTTGGCGTGCGCGTCACGGCGGTTGCCCGTGGTGGCCGACTCAGCACCAGGGATCGCGGCGACACTTCGCGCATCCCCCCGAGTGGCACTCCCGGATACCTGCACGTCATGCTCAATGCCGGTTACCAGGCGAGCGAGAGTATGGAGTTGTTCTTCACGTTGGATAACGCGACGGACATCGACTACCGCGTTCATGGTTCGGGTCTCAATGAACCCGGTATCAATGCGATTGTCGGTGGCAAGCTGAGCTGGTAGTCCCAAACCAGCAGCTGGCTGCCCGGACTCTCACCGTGGTTCTTCGCCGCGAGTCACGGCCGCCAAAGCGCGACCCTTCGAATGGCTCGCGATGTATCGATCGTAGACGTGGCTTGGCTGGTCTGGCACTGCGTGTGCCGCGCGACGAAAAGGCACCCGGCGATGGTCGAGAACGGCCAGCATGAACGGTTAGTATCGCCGCGTGCCTTCCGCTCGAACGCTCTGCAAGTATCTGCTCGCTTTCGTCGGCGTAGCGCTGATTGCTGCAGCCGTCGTGTATTGGTGGCCGCGGCCGCCGCTACCCGCGTGGCGTGGTGTCGACTTCGGCCTCGATGGCACAGCCGCGAGTGTCTTCGATCCCGACAAGGTGTTGGTGTTCGAATTGGATGTGACCCCAAACGCTCTCCGGCGGATGCAGGATCACGCGGCCGACGAACTCGCTGTGCGGGCGCGCTTGCAGGTGGGCACCGAGCGAATCGGCGCGGTTGGACTGCGATACAAAGGGTCGACCGGCACGCTCCAGCAGGTCTTGGTCGAACGCCGGACCGAGCAGTTCCTGCCGAAGCTGTCCCTGAAGATTGCGTTTGATCACGTCGTCGATACTCGAAGGTTCTGCGGGCTACGCCGACTGAACTTCCACTCGATGATCTACGACCGATCATTGATGCGGGACCGTCTGAGCTACCAGATGTTCCGCGATGCGGGCATCCCAGCGCCACGCTGTTCACACGCCATGGTGGTCATCAACGGCAAGAACATGGGTCTCTACGCGATGGTCGAACAGATCGATCAAGCGTTTGTCGAAGATCGCTTCGGGGATCAGCGCGGCGGCATTCTCTACAAGGAGGTCTGGCCAGTGCATCGAAATCCGGCGGCCTATGAGAAGGTGGCTCGCTCGAATCCGAAGGCGTTGCGTCACGACGCCATGCTTGGTCTTGCCGAAGCGATTCGGTTAGCCGATCCCAAGAAGCTCCCCGACGCTCTTGCCCGATACGCGGATCTCGATGACCTCTTGCGCTACTTCATCGTCGACCAAGCGCTGAAAAACTGGGATGGCGTGCGGGGTTGGACGAGCACGGCCGAGAAGGGCCCCAATTGGAATCACAACTATTACTGGTATGCGGATCCTCAGCAGAAGCTGACTCTGATTCCGTGGGACTTGGATGCCACGTTGTCGCACCCGGCGCGTCGTGACCATCTGCCGAGTTGGTATGACCTCGACGAGTCTCTGGGCATGGCACGGCAGATGGGCACCGGTGCGTTTGCGTGGCCGCCGAGTGAGGACCGTTTGACGCGAGCGGTGGCGATTCATGCGCGGGGCCGCTATCAGAAAGTCGCTCGAGCGTTGCTCGATGGGCCGTTGAAGCTGGACCGTTGCCTCAAGTTGCTCGACGCATGGTGCGATCAAGTGCGGCCCTATGTCGCACACGACCCGTTCCTTGAGAACCGGTGGCCATTGGTCGGCAGCCTGTGGCCCTGGGAGGCCAACCTCTCCGAGTTACGCGAAGACCTACATGAGATCCGCGCCTGGATGGAGCGGGAGGTGCAGGACTGGGATGATCAATTGCCAGCGAAGCTGCAGAAAGTTCGCTAGCTTTGAGGCCACGCTCCGGTACGCGCGAATCTGAGGTAGTGCATGCGACCGTCGTCGCAGCTGGCGGTCTACTTCTTCTTCGGACGCGCGGCCTGCTCGAGCGCCTTTTCCTTCTCACGGATGGCTGCATCCAACGCGATCAGTCGCGCCTGCAATTGCTCGATGCTGTAGGTCAGGCTTTCCATGTGCGAGCGCAAGGCTTTCAGGTGTTCGCGCAGGTCAGCCGTCTGCGTCGTCAACTGCATGGGATCATTGAGGCTTTGCTTGGTAGCAGCGGCGCCAGTCGCAGGCTTGTTCGCTGTGCCCGTCCTCTTGCCGTCGAGCTTGGCGCGAATGCCCTTCACCTTCTTGTTCTGGCCGATGGTGTCGCGGCCGTAGCTCGCACTTGCATCGAGATACAGGGTGGTCAGGTCCGCAAACAACTCGTTCTCGTCGTCGACGGCCTGGTACCGAACAGTCATGCCGTCAACCGCGACCCACGTGCCCGAGGACCTGGGGTTGGCTCGCCCAGTGGCGCGCAACGAAATGCTGTGGAAGCCCTGCTTCATC
This sequence comes from Planctomycetota bacterium, assembly GCA_029936315.1. GTDB lineage: Bacteria > Planctomycetota > UBA1135 > UBA1135 > UBA2386. Next base: position 16,574 of record JAPYTD010000016.1, read on the forward strand.
GAGTCGTTCTTGTAGATCACGAACTCGCGATTGGCTCGCTTCGAGTAGAGATCGACGGTCGCGACCAGTTTCCCATCCAAATGCACTTCACAGATGCCGGAGTCTGAGGTGGTCTCGCCGTAGAGGGTCATGGCAGATCCACTGAATCCCATGTTGGCGGAGCCGCCTGGCGTCCTGCAGCGCCGCACACCGTAGCCCAGGTGCCGGTTGTTGTAGGCCGCGACCCAGCCGCCTCGCAGGATCCACGGGTCACGCTCGTCGTCGTAGAGTTCCAGGTCGGTCAGCAGCTTCCACGTCTTGGCGTCGTCCGTGGTCCGGATCATGCCACCGAACGTGCAGGCGAAGATAGTTTTGTCGGCCCCGTAGTCCGGCGAGATGATGAAGTCGAAGCATGCGTCGCCAAGGCCACCCAGGGGAGCGCATTGCTTCCACGAATCACCACGGTCAACCGACTTGAACATTCCGCCGGAGACCGTCGATACGAACACCGTGCTGTCTTGCTCGAAGTTTGGCGACAGGCGGATCTTGGTTGGGCTGTAGCCGTGGAACGATCCCGTGATGGGCTGCCACGTGTCGCCGCGGTCACGCGACCGCATCAGTCCCTTGCTTTGCGAGACGAGGAAGACCTCGCCACTCTTTTCGTAGTCAGGCGCGCAGACAAGGCCGAGCGTCTTGCCTGTCGGCATCAACTTCCGCCAGTAGTTGCCGCCATCGGTCGTGCGCCAGACGTTGTAGCCGCCCATGAACGCGGTTTTGTTCTTCGTCCAGTTCGGGACGATGCTGATGCGCCACGTCCAGTCGGGCGCGACTTCGTGACCCTTCCACGTCTTACCGGCATCGGAGGACGTGTAGAAGCCGGCGGCGGTCACCGCGAAGCACATATTGTCGTTGGCGAAGTCTTCCGAGAATGCGAGTTGCCGAGTTTCGTAGCTGCCGATGTTGTGCGAAGGCGAGACCGGCTTTAGCGGGATGATCTGCCACGACTTGCCACCGTTGACTGAGCGGCGGATGCCTGAGCCGGTGCCGAGCAGGACAAGCTTGTCCTTGGCGTAGGTCGGCGAGGTGACGAGCGAGTAGGGGCTCATCATCTTCACGCCACGCGACAGCGTCTCCCACGATTCACCCTTGTCGCGCGTAGCGATGATAGGGTTGCCGTAGCCGCTCATGAAGACGGTACCGTCGTTCTTGTAGTTCGGCGATGCTGCGACCTTGCGCCCGATGCGCGTCGGGTTGAGTACCGTTTCGAACCAGTGTTCGCCCTTGTCGTTGGAGCAGTAGAGCCCTTCGTAGCAGCCGCAGTAGACCGTTGGGTCTTCTGGGTATTGCGACGAGATCGCCAGGCATTGGTAGTGGTTGTCGGTCTGATAGGTCTCGGCGATCGGAAAGTTGAGCTTGCCCCAGGTCTTGGCGCCATCTCGCGTCACGTGAACACCATTGCGTGGCGTGGCGACGTAGATGTCTTTGCACTTGGGCCAGGTTGGTGCGACCACGATGTCGTTGATCAACGCGGGGGATTCGCCCACCGTTGGCTGGAACGAACGGCCGCCATCGATCGATACGAACAAGCCATGGCCGTAGGTGCCAACCCACATGGTTTTGTCGTCGCCGAAGTTTGGCGAAAACTCCAGCGTGTGCGCCGCGCTCGGAACCGATGCCGAAGTCCAGTCGCGCTCACCATTCTTGACGAGCACAGAGGTTTTGGTTCCGACTGCAATGATCGGGTTCTCCGTGGCGCCGGCCGGGATGGCGAGTGTTAGTACAGGTTCATCGATTGTGGCTAGCGAACTCCACTTGGTGCCACCGTCGGTCGAGTGGTAGACCGATTGTCCACCAGCACAGACAACGAGGCGCTTGCCGTTCTTGAGTTCGCCGACCTCTACTTCCGTGACCATCGAGGTAACGAGGGGCGGCTCCCAAACCGTGCCGCCATCGCGTGAGCGCTGCAGTCCCGCCTCAGCCAGTGCTACGAAGATCAACTCCGACTTCAAACAGTCGGGAGCGATCGCGATGTCGCTGATCTTGTAGCCCAACATGCCCGAGCGCGTGTTGGCCCAACCAAAGCCACGGTTGCGGCTGCGCAAGAACAAGTTCATCGAGCCGTAGGACGCGGTGAATACCGAAGTGTCCTGCGGGAAGTTGGGCGCTAGCCGGACCACGCTGCAGACATCATGCGGGTGGTGCCTGACGGGCACCGGTGTCTCCTTATCGCCGTTTGCATTCCCCCCGTTCGTTGGACTTCCGTTCTCAGACTCCGAACGCGGCGTATCGAAGGTCTTGCAGCGTGGCGCGTCGCCAGAAGAGTTGAGGAAAGGCGAAGCTGCGAGGGCGAGCGCCGCGGCGATGCATAGGGGGCTGGGCATAGTATTAGGAGAGAATTATCGGCTCGTCGTAGCCCGCAGGTACAGCGTTTCCACGCCGGCCCGGCGCAAGGTGGCACGACATCCTCCTCCGGTGTTGGCGCGGCTACAATTCTGGGCTGCTTGGTTGTCGAACTGGCCGATGATAGTGGCCCTTTTGCGGGGTTTGATCAACTCTCGCAGGCCCCCGGATCATGGCGATGCCGACGGTGGCTGCTACGATTTGCGTGGTCCAAGGAGCCCTCACCATGCCTATCTCGCGCGCTCTTTCCCTGCTCATCATTCTGCTGGTGGCAGCTGTCTTGCCGGCGCAAAAGGCCGGTCTCTCAGAACGCGCACTCGATGTTGGCGGCACGGAGCGTGAGTACCTGTTGCGCATCCCTCGTGGCTTCAAGAAGAGCGACAAGAAGCGGGCACCGCTTGTTGTGATGCTGCACGGCCGGACCAGTAACGGCAAAGCTGCAGCGAGTAGCTACTACGGGTGGTCGAAGCTCGCCGACAAGGAAGGTTTCGTGGCGGTGTTTCCGACGGCATTGGGGACGCCGACCAGTTGGCAAGCGGCCTTCACTGGCAAGCCGACGGTTGATACGAAGTTCTTGGCAAAGCTTATTGATACGATCGTCGCGGAGTTGTCGCTCGACAAGGATCGGGTGTTCATGACTGGCCACAGCAGTGGGGGCTTCATGAGTTACTCGTTCGCGGCGATGCATGCCGACAAGGTCGCGGCGATCGGGCCGGTGGCCGGACTGAATATCGGTCGCACCAAGCCAAAGATGCCGGTGTCGGTGATCTCGTTCCATGGCATTGCCGACAACGTGGTCGCCTACGACAAGAAGAACGGCAAGAAGGCGAAGTGGCGTGGCATGCCATCCGCGCTTGAGTCGGCGAGTGCGTTCGCCAAACACAATGGCCTGGGTGCGTTGCCCGAGCGTACGGAGTTGCAGGGCGGCAGGGTGTTGCTGGATACATGGGCAAACGACAAGTCCTCGGTGCGTGTGGAGCTCTACAGCCTGGAGGGCTGGGGACACGGATGGCCGAGGAGTCGCAAGGTCCATGCGACGCAGATGATTTGGAAGTTCTTCGAGGAGCACGCTCGGCCACCGCTTGACCACCCTCAGAAGAAGGGCCCAGAGAAGAAGGGCACAGAGAAGAAGGGGCCAGGGAAGAAGGGCAACCAAAAGCGCCGCGCGAAGGTCTAGCAGCTCAAGAAGACGGCTGGTAGTGATCGACAACCGAGAGGCTAATCTGGTTCTATGAGCGAAGACGCCGCCACGTCACGATCGCGAACGCGCGTTGTTGGGTTCGATGTCGCCCGTTGCCTCGCGATCCTGAGCATGGTCTTCGTCAACTTCGAAGTCGTGCTGGCGATGCTGGCGATGGGGAAGTCCAGCCCCACATGGTTGCGAACGATTGCATCGGCGTTTGAAGGCAACGCGTCGGCGCTGTTCGTCACCCTCGCAGGAGTAGGCATAGTGTTACTTGGCCGGCGCCCCGTGATCCTCAAGCGAGCGCTGATGTTGCTGTTCGTTGGCTACGCGTGGCAGGTGCTGTGGCCGGGAGACATCCTGCACTACTACGCGTTCTATCTGGCGATCGGTGTGCTCTTCATGGGGCTGAGTGCGATGTGGTTGTGGATGGCATCGGCGCTGAGCATTGTTGGGTTCGTCGTCGTCTTCGGGTTGTTCGACTACGGCGCAGGTTGGCATTGGATGACGTTGGATTACCCGGCGTTCTGGACGCTTGGCGGCCAAGCTCGCAACCTGGTTTTCAACGGTTGGCACCCGTTGTTGCCGTGGCTGGGGTTCCTGTTCGCCGGCATGGCCTTGGCGAAAGGGCGCATCGAACAGCCCGGGCCTAGGCGGGTTGCCTTGATCGGCTCTGCCGCCGCGTATGGCGTGGCCTGGATCGCGTCGCACTACCTGTCGCAGATGGAGGATACGCGCCCAGTCCGTGAACAAATCCAGCAGTGGTTTGCGGCGCCGGAGCAGATCTGGGGGATGTCGTCACTGCCGCCGGGCCCCTTCTACATGCTCTCAGCTGGTGCCGTTGCTGTCTTCGTCATCGCGCTGTGCCTTGAACTGACGGCACGACCGGCTGTTGCCAAGCTTGTACGTCCGCTCGAGATCACCGGGCAAATCGCGTTGACCTTCTACCTGGGGCACGTGCTGGTGTTGTTCTTTCTCGTCGTGCCGTTGGCGAAAGATAGCGAGATGCCGCCGCTCGAAATCGCAGGGTGGGCAGCGCTCGGGTTTGGTGTGTTTGCGATCGTGTTTGCGAACCTATGGCGGCGGTTTTACTCGCGCGGTCCGCTCGAGTGGGCGATGCGCAAGCTATGCGGTTGATTGCAGGGGCTTGATGATTGTGGCTGATGGCAGCTGCGAGCCTACTTTGTTGCGATCGTAAACAAGAGCCATGATGACGAACCGAGTTGCCGGTTGGCCGTCATCGCAAGTAGACGTCGTGCGCGAGGCTCGTTGCGTAGATGCCGTTTCCTGTCAGTGGGCTCAAGACGATCACCTGGCTGCGCAGAATCGTGCCGGCTAGCCCAGCGGGGATCGGTGTGTCGACCACAAAGCCGCTGACTTGCAAGGGCACAGCGAGTTGCACGTCGTCGGCATGATCCAGTTGCAGTCCTGGCAGCACTGGCAGCGGCGGTAACCCAGGCGTGTGCAGTTGGTAGATGATCGCGGCCACCGAGCCATGGAAGGTGCCGCCGGGGGAGTCGGCGATGTGGCGCACCGTTTGGCCCGCGAACGCTTCTTCGAGGCAGTTGGCGTTTGCAACCGGCCCGATGCCGCTGAGCAGTTCGAGGTCTTCCTCGGTGCCTGGCAGGCGGCACGCTGCGTCTTCGTCGTCGATCGACAGTAGGTAGGCGACCAGGTCTTGTTGCTCTGCTTGCGTCAATGCGTTGCTAGCACCGTGCAGGCCTTGCGTGTTTTGTGCGACGAGCACATCCATCAACGTCGCTGCCGAGCCATCGTGTAGGTACGGCGCCGTTGCCCAGAGACCTCGCAGCGTGGGGGTGTCGAGGCCGAGCAATGGCCCGCCCATCGCTTGGCCCGACCCCGTCTTGATCGTGCCGACATTGTGGATGACCGCGAACATGCTGTCGGTGAAGCCAGGGCCCGAGTGGCACGTGGCGCAGCCGAGGTTGGCGAACAGGGTCTGGCCGCGATCTGCTGCTGCCGACAACAAGCCGTTGGCTTGGCGGTAGGGGCTTCGGCCAAACGTCGACAACGACGCGACGTAGGCTGCGAGCGCGTCCAGGTCAGGGCTAAGACCTGCCTTTGGTTGGCCTAGAGGGTTGCTGACCGTGCCCGTCTGCCATTGCGCCTGCGTCAGGAAGCCATCACCGCCGAAGTTGTTGCGGATGTCGTTTTCGAAGTCCTGGATTTCGTCGAAGTTGGCGGTCCAGTGCACGCGGCCGTGACCGATGCCGGCGCGGCCGTGCAGCGACGTCGTGTTGCGTAGACCTTCGCCGCGGTCGGTAAAGTCCCACACGCGGCCATCGCTGCCACCGTCAAGGTGGCAGCTGGCGCAGCTCAGGTAGCCATCTTCATTCATGCGCGGATCGGCTGCGTTGTAGAAGATCTGCTTGCCAAGCAGCACGTCGGCGGCGAGTTGTTCGGTGGCAACCGTGTTGATGTTGGCCAACGATTGGAACGCGAACGTGGTCGACTGTGTGACGCCTGAGACGTCGTAGACCGCGACCGTGCGCGACATGAAGTTGTGCACGAACAGGCGCTGACCATCGTTCGAGAGCACCATTCCTTGCGGTGCGAGACCGGTGCCGTCGACACCTGCAACGAGTTCGCCGTTGTAGGCATCGCGGACGTCGATCGCGTTCGACCCTTGCAGCGCGGTGAAGGCGTAGTCGCCTAGCGGGCTAAACTCGACTGCGAACGCCATGTCGCGGTCGTTGAAGTCGATGCGATCTGACAAGACCTCTTGGCTGGTCAGTAAGTCGATCTGTGACACGATCGTGCGCACTGTGTTTTCAAAGGTCAGCGCCTGGCCATCGCGGAACATGCCGCGTGCGATGTTGTCCTTCTTGGACGGCAGCCAGGCGCGCCGCCCATCCGGGGAAATGGTGGCTGAGTTCAGGTAGTTGGGGATGCCGCGGCCGCTGTTATCAGTGTCCGGCCCAGCATCGAATGCGAGCGTCACTGCGCCATTGGCGGCGAACGGATTGCTCGTCAGTTGGAATACCTCTGCGTCGGTCCCGGACACAAAACGCGTTACGAGAAGGCGCACCGAGTCGGACGTGATCGCGAGGCCCTTCGGCTCTGGACCAACGGCAACTGTCGCGTTGAGGGTGCGAGTTGTCGGGTTCAGTCGCGCAACTTCGCCGCTTCGGCGCAGCGTGACGTAGGCCGCGAGGCCATCAGGGCTCATTGCGATGCCATACGGTGCCGAGCCGAGAGGTAGAGCAATCGCCGCCTGCAAGGCACCTGAGGTTGCGTGCAGCACCGAGATCGTGGCGTCGCCTTCGTTGACGACCCAGACCGTGCCGTCCGGCGCGGTTGCCAGGGTGCGCGGATGATTGCCGACCGGCACCTCAAGCACCTTCTGATTGCTGAGCGGATCGATCGCCGTGACGGTGTCGTTGTCGCTGTTGACGCACCAGATCCAACCGGTCGCAGGGTGCAGCACGATCGTGCTGGAATGCGTGGGCCGGATCGGGGAGACGACGTTGTGCACGGTCTGCAATACCGCGGCGGATGCGATCACGCCGCCGTTTGTCACCGTGACTTGCGCCGAGTAGTGGCCCGGTTGGGTGTAGGAGTGCGAAGCCGCGCTTGACGAGGAGAACGCTGTCGCCGGCGAGCCGTCACCGAAGTTCCAGGAGTAGGTCAACGAACCCGGTCCACTAGCTGACGTGACGGCAAATGATGTCGGTTGGCCAACTACGACTGGCACCGTTGGTCTGGCGCCAACTTGCAGCACGTTGATCGTCGGTCCGGTCGAGAACATGCTCTTGAAGGTGTGCGGGGTGCCGTTGCCGGCCCAGTCGCGCACGCCCCCAGCAGGTACCAAGACCTCATAGGTTGTGTTCGGCAGCAACGGCGCCGCCGGGGAAAAGTTGACGATCCCCATCTGCACTGAATACGAGCCCGCGATTGCTTGGCCGCCGACCGGCCGCACGAAGAACGTCGTCGAATCGAGCGAGTCAAGGTCGACCATGTCGGCCATCGTGATGCCGATGCGCGAGGTGACCATCTGCTGTATGGCGTTGTCTGCCGGCACGACCATGGTCACGCTCGGCCCAAACGTGTCTGCGTGGCTTTGGTGTGGTACGAGCTTGGTACCGCCGTTTTGGTCATCGCCAAGGGCTACGAGGTTGCCGATCGGAGTAACCCAATCAATGTCTCCGCCGCTGGTTGGGTTGGCAGTCGTGCCGACCACGATCGCGTTCGGTCGCTCGGGTATCAGCTTCACGTAATTCGACGACGCGGCGACGTGCACGTACTTGTCCTGGATCGCGACGGAGCCACCGCGTGACGGCAAGCCTGCGGAACTCGCGGCCGAGAACGCGGCGGAGCCGATGTCGTAGGAGTGGAACGAACCGTTGTTGCCGCCTGTGCAGCTGATGCAGTTGCTGACCGCGGCGACGATAAATTGGCCGCCGTTGACCTGGCCGCTATAGGGAATCGACGTAGCCGGATTCGAGTGGATCAGCACGGGGTTGAACGGGTCGCCGATGTCCAACAACGCGAAGCCGGCGCCGCCGTCTGAGTTGGCAAGCACCAGCATGTTGCCGATGGCGTAGGCCAGCACGGTGTTGAAGCCACCCAGCGCGCTCTTCGGAATCTGCGCTGCCACGACAGGTGCCGACGGTGAAGATGCATCGACGATGAACAAGCCGAGGCTGCCTGCCGGGCAGTAGATCACGTTGCCCTGTGCAAACATCCAGAACAGGCCGGTCGCGTAGCCACCGGGCACGCCCGGTACCTGGTAGTTGACCGTCAGCGCTGGTTGCGCGGAGTTCGTCAGATCCCAGATGCCGATGCTGTTGCCGCCACCGCCGCCACCGCCGCGGATCACGACCAGATGTCGGCCGCCAAACGCGGTCGTCTGCGCATAAGTGTGCGGCTCACTCAACCCCATCGCCTGCGTCGCGCCATGTTGCACCGGCAGGTACGGGTTCGAGATGTCGTAGAGCGACAAGCCGCTACCCGTTTGCAGCAAACCGAGGTAGCCATCCAGCATCATCGCGACGCCGTGGCTGCCGGAGCCCACTGTGCTGATCACGGTGAACACTTCGTTCGCCGGATAGGTCAGGCTGGGGATGCCAGGACCAGTCTGCGCTGGCAGCTTCAGTGACGAGGCACTTAGCACCAACGCGAGGGCCGAGAAGCAACGGGAGAGAGTTTGCGGCATGGTCGCTCGGGGCGAAGAGCGAGCGACACAATAGGCGAAACGGCGCACGCCTGTGTCCCGAAGACGTCAGTGCGGTGCCCAAGACCCGTGGCAGTGCTCTCGTTCACCCTCCCTCAGGGCACCGCACAGGCAGTCTTCGCTACCTAGGTGGAGCGGCTAGTTGGCGCAGGTCAATGCGATCGACGGACCTGCTGCGCAGCAGGTGGTCCATCTTGGCGTCGGTCAGCCACGCGTAGATCAGGTCGATTGGCGTGCACAGGCCCATGTGCGGCACGACGACCGGTTGCCCCGTGCCGTGGGTGTAGATCTTTGAGAACACACCGATCAGCTGGCGCGTGTCGGCGCGGTAGATGCCGCCGCCGGAGTTGCCGAAGTAGGTCGGGGCGTTGACCATCCAGTAGTTGGCGCCGTTGAGTTCGTTGTGCAGCGAGCTGACCTCGCCCTTGCTCGGCACCGGGTCGTTACCGAGCGGGCAGCCGACGGCGCAGACGGGATCCCAGACGCGGACCTCATCCGTCTCGTCACGTGGCAGAACGTTGGCGACGTTCGGCAGCTGGCGCTCGGTTTCGAGCTTGACGAGCGCGGCATCGATCTTGGGTTCGCTGGCGACCATGCGACCCTTCACAATGAGCTTCTCGGTGGCCAGGTAGATGGTGACGTCAAAGCCCGTGTGCTTGGCTTGCGGCGTGTCGGCGAGGATGTTGCGCACGACGTGGTAGGACGTCAGCACGTAGGTCTCGTTGATGTTCTTGTTTTTCTTGTTGGGGCCAGAGAACACGATCGTGCCCGAGCCAACCGTATCGTCGCCGTTTAGCTGCACCGTTGGCAACAGCATCTTGCGCGTCAGTTCGCCGTTGTCTTGATAGATGGTGCTGGCGATCGACGCGATTTGTCCGCGCGTCTCCGACATCTTCATCGCGGCGTTCTGTTCCTTGGCACGAACCTCGCTGATGTAGGCGTCGACGAGGGCCTTGGTGCGTTCGAAGTCGGACGACAGCTCTGTGCGGAAGGTCTTGACGTCGCGCTTGGCTTGCTTGAGTTCTTTGGCGATGACACTTGCTTGATCCGAACCGGCCGTGGCGAGCTTGAGATTCTGCTCGAGCGACTGCATGCGGGTCTCGGTCTCTTGCAGGATCTGCGCCCTCAAGGCCACGAGATCCGCGCCATCGTTTTGCTTTGCGACAGCCGCTTCGAACTTCTGTTCGAGGGCGCTGACGTCGCTCTGATGCACCTCAAGCCGCGCGATTTGGTGATGGAATGACACCATCAACACCAAAGCCGCGAGGCCACAGACCACCTCTAAGAGTGTGCGCTTCATCCCAGTTGCTCTCTTTCCCCAGTTGCATGGCAGAAACTCCTGCCATGAAAGGGCTTCGGAAAGCTCCCGAAGCGCCCTGAAGCTAAAAGTGGGCCCTCCTGACGGCCGGATCTGTGAGGGCCATCGCAGCGGCGCGTTGGCGCCATCGCGACGTGCGAAGAAGTGCGACGCTGCGGCACAAACCGCCACTCCAATACCGTGTGTGGGCTTCTTCGTCAGCAACACCGCTCCGGTGAATACCCCTAGCCATGATGAACCACGCGCCTGCCGTCGCCCTTGTTTTGCTGCTGTCGATGCTCGCCAATCGCGCGTTTGCACAGGAGCAGGACAACAACACGTTGCCGGTCACGGCCCTGCCACTGAGTGCTGAACCGCCTCGGATTGCGTTCGCGGCGTTGGCACGTGAACGCGGGCCAAACCCGCAGAAGGACGGGAGCGACATGCAGGTGACGCTGTGGGAGATCCAGCCGGATCGTGTCAACCAACCAGCGGTGCGTCGCCACGTTCTTGCCGGCGTTCGACCGTTGCTAGCGACAATCGCGCGCTGCGCGATCTGAGTCGCCGCGGACAATTCGGGTCCCCCGTCATCTGTCGTGGCGACTCGATAATGACGTGTTGAGCGATCAGTGAAGTTGGGCCCGATCTGCATGCCGCACGATCTGCCACAGCACGACCACGGTGCTGATCAAAACGACTACGGCGGCGAAGAGTTGGAGATTGTTGCTGAGTTCGCGGTTTTCGGTGAGAGTGGCGATGGAGTATGTGAGGAGCGTGAAGCTCACGGCGGCTATGATCGTCAATGGCGGCAGCCACAGGCCAACGGTGGCCGTGCGCAGGCCGGTGAGTTGTCCGGCGGATCTGCGGATGCGACCGATCGACAAGGCGGAAACCAGCGGGCCACCGAGGAAGCCAGCGAGGGACAGGAAGGCGAAGGCCTGAAAGATGCGCTGGCCGAGGGACACGGTGGCGTTGGGTTCATGCGGCACCATTATTAGCCATGCGGGGACGGCTACCGCGACGAAGCATATAGACCAAGTCAGCCCGACGAGAGCACCGACACAGAGCCGAGCATCCAACGCTTCATGCGGTGGCTCGTCGTGATCTTTGTGCCGGCTGTCGCGTTCCGGTTGCATGTCGTTGTCCCGTGACCGTAGGTGAGTCGTGATATTGTCCCTATGGGGTTTGCCGTTCCTGTTCGAGTTTTACAACCGTCGCCTGGGCCCCCCTACGTTCGCGACCACTTCCGGCCTATGGTGGGCTACGTGACTGAGACGTTTGTACCTATCCCCGAACTGCTCGAAGAGCTCAAAGCTGGTCGTGCGATCGTTCTGGTTGACGATCCCAACCGTGAGAATGAGGGCGATCTCTGCTTTGCAGCCGAGTTCGCGACGCCGGAACTGGTGGCCCAGATGGCCCGCGAGGCGTGTGGCCTGATCTGCCTCTCTCTCGACAATAAGATCTGTGACCAGCTCGAGTTGCCGATGATGGTCGCGAACAACGGTTCGCGCTTCGGCACGGCCTTCACGGTCAGCATCGAAGCGACCAAAGGCGTGACCACCGGCATCTCGGCGAAGGACCGCGCCACGACGATTCTGGCGGCGGTCAAGCCCGATGCGAAGCCCAGTGACCTGGCGCGGCCGGGCCACATCTTTCCGCTGCGGGCGATGGATGGTGGCGTGCTGGTGCGCACCGGCCAAACCGAAGGCATCGTCGACTTGTGCCGTTTGGCCGGTTTGACGCCCGCCGGCGTCATTTGCGAGATCACCAGGCCCGATGGTGAGATGGCTCGCGTGCCCGAGCTTGAGGTGTTCGCGCAGGAGCGCGGCATCAAGATGGGCTGCATCGCCGATCTGGTGGAATACCGCCGTCGTCGCGAGCGCCTGATCGAACGCATTGCCGTCGCCAACATGCCGACGCAATTCGGTGACTTCGATTGCCATACCTATCACAGCCGCGTGGACGGCCGCACGCACATGGCTTTGACGGTCGGGATCGACCGCGTTGGCGATGGCGAGCGTTTTCCGCCGATTGACGAGGAAGTGTTGGTTCGGGTGCACTCGCAGTGCCTGACCGGCGACGCGTTCGGCTCGCTGCGCTGCGACTGCGGCCCACAGCTTCACACCGCGATGCAGCGGGTGCAGCAGGAAGGTCGCGGGGTGGTGCTGTACATCAGTCAAGAAGGGCGCGGCATTGGGCTGGCCAACAAACTGCGGGCCTACGCCCTGCAGGATGGCGGCATGGACACCGTTGAGGCCAACGTGCACCTGGGTTTCCGCCCCGACGAAAGAGAGTTCGGCACCGGCGCCCAGATTCTGCATGATCTCGGGTTGCGGCACCTGCGCGTGTTGACCAACAACCCGAAGAAGCTCGCTGGGCTCGAGGGGTACGGTCTGGAAGTCGCCTCCCAGGTGCCTCTCGAGATCAAGTCTAACCAGCACAACAAAAAGTACTTAGACACCAAGCGTCAGAAGATGGGGCATCTATTGACGAAGCCTAAGTAGGCCCCAAAGGCCACTACCACCGAACCAATTGTCCGTCGGCCTCGTCAATCGCGAGCTGGCGGGAAGAATCCCCGTTGGGTGCCCTTCCAAGGGCCCGTGTTTGCCTTGAAGCAACGTCCCGAGACTTCTGACCGCGACCTCATCGCCTCCGTGCTTGACGGCAGCGAGGCGGCATTCGGCGAACTCGTCGACCGCTACAAGGATCGTGTCTTCAGGCTGTTGGGGCGTTATTGCCGTGACAGTATCGAGTGCGAGGACCTGGCCCAGGAGGTGTTCCTGAAGGTCTTCCGCAAACTGCACACGTTCAACCACGAGTCGCAGTTCTTCACCTGGCTCTACCGGATCACGGCCAACGCAGCGACGGACCATCTGTCGCGTGCCAGTAGCCGCCGCCTGCGCCTGGTCGAAGATACCGGCGTCTTCGAGCGTGGTGATGAGGAACGTGAGAGTCCGACCGCGCCACTTGAGCAGCAAGAACTGGCTGCCGTCACCCGTGAGATCGTGGCCAGCCTGCCGGAGAAGTTCCGGACCATCCTCGTGCTGCGCGAGTTCGAAGGCCTTTCTTACACGGACATCGCTGAGGTCCTGGATATCCAACTCGGCACGGTCGAGTCGCGTCTGTTCCGCGCCCGCCAGCGCTTCAAGACCGCCATCGTCCGCAACCACCCTGAACTTCTGCCGGTAGCCGGAGGCTTTGCAGCTGGCGCGATTGGCAAAGGAGGCAAGCAATGAGCTTTTCTAACGACGACCAACAATTACAGCGCTACCTGGACGGTGAGCTTTCCGAAACGGACGCAGCAGCGTTCGCGGCGCGCATGCTCGCCGACAACGATCTGCGCCAGCGCGTCGATGCGATGAAGCAGGTGCAGTTGGGCTTTGCCAGTGTGAGTGAAGCCAGTGCGGCCGACCCCGTTGCCGCTCCGGCTGGGTTCACGGCGGGTGTGCTCGCCGAAGTGCGTCGCCTGCCGAGCCGCGAGCAGATGCAGCAGACGGGCCTCAGTGAGGGCGCCATTCGCCTTTGCCGCCGCCTGTTGCTGGCCGCCGCCATCCTGCTGGGCATGGGCCTCGGCTGGCAGTCCGGCCTGTTTAGTCCAAACGGTTCGGACAGGGTTGAGGCTGCGAGCCCAGCCGAGATCGAAGCTGAGATGCAGCGACTCGACGACTTGGCGTTTGAGGCAGTCGATTCTGACCCGGCAGGTAAATCTGACCCGAGAACCAAGCCGATGGGGGCGCCGCGCCGCGGCAAGTGATCGTGACCGTCGCCGGCCCATCTGTTCGGGTTTGGATTTTGGCCGTCGCCCTGGGGAGCTTTGCTGCAGGCACGGTCGTTGGCTTTCTGCTGCCCAACATGATGGCGTCAGCAGCCCAAATGCCGGCCACTCCGGAGCAGGAAGCAGGCGAGATTACTCAGAAGTATGGCCTGTCCGACGAGCAACATCGCCGCATGGTGATGGTCTTCGAAGAGCAGGAACGACAGGATTTGAAGATCCTGATGGCGGCGAAACCCCACCAGTTGGACCCAGATCTGCAAAGCAAGCGTTTGCTCCAATCACGCAAGACTCAACAGCGCATCCGTTTCGTGCTCGACGAACAGCAGCGCGCCCTCTACGACCGCGATAGCACAATCAACAAGCCGGGAACGAACAGTTCCTCTGGCGAAGACGAGAACAGGTAACAGCATGGTGAGGAGTATTGGCATTGACCCGGGCGACCGGGTGGTCAACGTCGTCGAACTCGACGGCAGCTACCGCAAGACACGTTTGCTCAACGTCAGCAGCGCCACGATTGGCCTTGGTGACGATCCCATGCGGCCCGACATCATCACGGATGCGGTGCGCGAGGCGCTTGACGGTGGCAGCACCGGCAATGGCATGAAGGGCGAGATGACTCTGGGTTATCCGTGCCGCGAGGCCGTGATACGCACCATCGAGTTGCCGTTCAAGGGCGCCGATGCGATCAAGAAAGTCGTCAAGTCCGAGATCGAAGGTGAGATTTTCACCCACGCGGTTGAAGACATGGTGGTCGACTTTCACGAGGTTGGCCCGCTGGCGGCCGGCGGCACCAAGGTCATGGTCGCGTCCGTCCCGAAGATTGGCATTCGCAACCAGCTCGCTTCGTTGTCGACTCAGAAGATCGACCCTGAGCGCGTCGACCTCGACACGATGGCGTTGTGGCGGGTCGCGGATTGGACCGGCGCGTTCCAAGACGACGATGATGATGACGACGCCGAGCAGAAGCCGGTGCACGTGGTCATCGATCTTGGTGTTCGCAGCGTCAAGGTCATCTTGACCGCAGGCGACCAGCTCATCGAGATGCGCGTACTGCGCCTCGGCGACGCGACGGTTGCGGACCAGATCGCGCGTTCGCACGGCCTCAGCATTGAGCAGGCCCGCACGGCGATTGCTGACGCGTTGCGCACCGGTACGGACGTGCGCGTGCATGCTGAAGAGCCAGATGCTGATGTGCCAGATGCCCAAGAGCCTGATGCCGAAGAACTTGCTGCCACTTCTGATGAAGAAGGCGAAGGTGACGGCGAACAAGCAGCAACTGCCAGTAGCGAGTTGCCGGCGACCACATCGAGGCAGGTTGTCGCCTACAGCGACGTCGACGCGGCGTACACAAAATTCCTGCAGCGACTCGCCCGCGAACTGACGCGCTTCTTGGCTGCGACCGGTCTCGCCGTTCGCATCCGTTCGGTGTGGATGACCGGCGAGGCTTCGCAGCGTCCGGGCATCTCCGAGATGCTCGAGGCGGTGTTCAGTGTCAGGCCGCAAGAGCTCGATGTTCTGGGCAACCTGTCGCACGACCTCGATGACGACGAAGCCGCTGCCTTGTCGCCGATACTGGCGGTTGCCGTGGGCCACGCGCTTGGTCGCATGGGCGGACCCGTTGGCTTCGAACTGCGCCAGGAAGACCTGGTGCTGACCGGTGGCTTTGACCGCATCAAGTTCCCGTTGGCGATCGCGTGCATGGTCGGGTTGTTGACGTTGTTCGTGTTCGCGAACCAGAAGTCGATGCGCCTCAAGACGCTCGAACTCGAACTCGGCCAACGCCACCACGATCCCAAGAATCCGAAGGCGGTTACCTTCCATGGCCAGCTCAATACCCTGTTCCAAGGCAAGTGGTTCCAGGACAAGAACTACTTCGTCGAGAGGAAGGGCAAGCGCGTCATCTACGCGTTCGATCATTTGGTGAAAGAGCTGACCGACGCGCCCGTGCATCGGCGCGTGCGCATCATTCGCGACCGGCTGAGGAAGGTCGCGAAGGCGAAGCAAAAGGAGTCGGGTGTCTACGAGGACATCTCGCTCGAGTCGGGCCTCGCCGTGCTGGTTCGCTGGGCGGAAGTGATGAAGAGCATCGAGCCGGAGTTGGGCCGCTACCTGGTGCCGAGCCTCGACCTGGACATGAGGCCGAAGTCGGGCAAGCTTGTGTTTACTGTGGCGTTCCGTGGCGATGAGTTCCGTTCGCGCAAGGCGACGGTCGAGAGTGCCTTCAAGCGCGAGTGGGGCAAGCCAGACTCGCCGTTTGTGGAGCCCAAGCAGCAAGCGACCGCGCCCGAGATACCGTTCCGCGACATCGCCGACAAGGGCATCTCGGGTGCCTACTTCACCTTCACGATTCCGATCCGCGAGTCGTTTGCACCGTTCGGACCGAGCTCGCGTCTTGGCGCTTTGATCCGCGAAGACAAACTTGCCCAACCCGTGAGCGACTACCTCGCCGCCGCGATGAACGCCGCCAGTGGCAAGGAGGAAACCCGATGAGCTTCCTGAAGACCATGGACCTGTATCAGGGCATCATCCTGTTGTCGATCATCCTGTTGCCAGCCGGTGGTTGGTGGGTGAAGAATCTCAGCAACGACATCGCCGATTGCGAGCGCGCGCTGCATGATGCGACCAAGCCGAATGGCTTCCTCGAAGAGATCGGCGAGCTGCAGAAGAAGATCGAGATCGTGGCGGCGAACCAACGCACCACGTCGGATGCGATCCAGGACCCCAGCACGTACTTCGAAGGGCAGATCATGTCGGTCAGCACCGACCTCAAGAAGAACGACTTCACGCCAGGGTCGCCCAAGCCAGCGCGTGCCACCATCGGCAAGCAGAAGGTGGTGGACTACGTTGTCGACATGGGCTGGGGCCGCGGCAAGGCGAAGAAAGTCGTCAAGATGGACTTCATCTATGCGGTACTGTTCAACTGCGAGTCTGGCGCCAAGCGTGGCATGGCCAACGGGCCGCCGTCCGTCTGGCGTTTGCGCAAGCTGACGATCGCCAACGCCCTCGGTAGCGAGTGGCTCAAGCGCAAGAACACGCCGGACCCCGAGATGGAAGACAAGTGGTTCATCAACGACATGAAGTTCGCTCGCCGCGAGCCGGTAGCCAAGAAGTGATCTAGCTCAAGACTCGCATGCGCCGCTCCTTCTGGATCCGGGTTGCGCCCCTCATGGTGCTCTTCGTGAGCGCTTGCGCGCCGATCGTTCGCTACACCAGCGAACTGGTCGATGACCGCCATGGGCGAACGTGGTTCACGCGGTTGCCATCTACCATCGGCGGCGCGACCGGCTTCGTCCTTGGGGTGCCGATCGACATCGTTTCGTTGCCCGCGACCTTCGCCGTCTACCGAACCCAGGCCAAAGAGACCCGCGATCCGCTGTCGGTCTTCTTGTTCCCGTCGTTCGTGTTGTGGAAGGTCGGCACGCTGTTGGGGTCGCCCTTCGATGCCGTCGAATGGTTGGCCTATCGCTCGTGGCAGGACCCCGCGCCGGTGACGCCGGAAGAGCGCGAAGCCATCGAGCGCAAGTGGGACGAACTCGAGTTCTCCGAGTATCCGGTCGTGCCGATCTACCCACTCGGGCCCGCCGGCAAGCGCTGATTGCCAATCTGAAGGCGTATGCCAATTGGCGGCTCGGTCGCGGTAGATTGCGAGCGTGGATCGAGCAGCCCTACCCCTCAAACGACTGGCAGAGCAAGTACTCAAAGCGGATGGGTCGCTAACGCTCACCCTGTTGCTTGAGTGCCTGGCAGAAGTTGGCGATCTGCGAACTCTGGCGCAGAAGTTCGGCTTGTCGCCAAAGGGCGGTTTTCGGGTCGAGCGTGCGCCTGCCAAGGTATTGGCGCCGCTATTGGCCGAACAGCGCGACCAGAAGAACCTGCGCGATGTCTTGTCGTTGTTGCTGCCAGAGTCGGCACCAGCGCAGTCACCGGACGCCGAGCAGCAACGTGTGCAGGCTGCCGAACTGACCGAGGTTCGCGCCGTGTTGTCGCTGCGGGATGCCGACGTGGTGCGCCTGCGAGAAGAGATCGAGCGTGCCCGTGAAGGACAGAATCGGGCGCGCGCGAGCGAGATGGATCTCGAACGTCAGTTGTCGACGGCGCAGGAAGGTCTTGCGCGGACCAAGCGGCTGCTGCACGAGGCGGAGCACCGCCCAAGCGAAGTGCCGGTGCACCGTGATGAACGCGAAACCGCGCATCGTTTGCATGACCTCGAAGCCGAGCGGGAAAGCTTGTTGGCGGCAGAGCAAGCGTTGCGACGCCAGCTGGCGCGCGATCACTCGCGAACTCGCGAACTCGAAGACGAAGTCACCGAGTTGGAGTCGCTAATCCCGGCGAGTCGTCGCCGCAAGAAGAAGCCGATGCTGCCCGAGCCCGAACTCGAACGGCGCATCCTGGTGCCGCACTTCCTACCGTCGTTCTACAAGTCGCTCGAAGGCAAGGAGCGGCGCTCCGTCGAACGCGCAGTGCAGGCCATTCTGATGTTCTGCACCGAGGGCTACGCCTATCCGGGGCTAGAGGTCAAGCAGTTGGGCGGCCAGGACATGTGGAGCATGCGCGCGTCGCTTGGGCTGCGGATCTACTTCCGCCCGATCGGCGAAGGGGACATCGAGGTGCTCGAACTCGGGGACCGCGAAGACCAGAACACGACCCTGCGCCGCCTGAAGGAGAAGTAGTGGCGGAGCCCAGGCTGCCCGTGTTCCTGGATGCCGACCACGACGGAGCATTCCCTAACCCAGAACTATATGATTCAGAAGGGCTTGTGGCGGTTGGGGGGTCGCTCACCCGCAACCGGCTGGTCGCGGCCTACAGCAGTGGCATCTTTCCGTGGTTCGACGAGGGCTACGTGCCCATGTGGTGGAGCCCCGATCCGCGCGCCTACTTCGACCCCGACCATCTGCATATCTCGCGCAGTCTCGCCAAGACGTTGCGAAAGAACGAGTTCCGTCTGAGTTGGAACACCTGCTTCGAACGTGTCATGCGTGCCTGCGGCCAGCAACGCAGTGGCGGCACGTGGATCATTCCCGAGATGCTCGAGGCCTACGTCGACCTGCATCGCTCAGGCTTCGCCCACAGCCTTGAGGTCTGGGTAGGCACAGAGTTGGTGGGTGGCACCTACGGCGTGCAGGTCGGCGGTTTGTTCGCAGCGGAGTCCAAGTTCCATCGACGAGCCGACATGTCCAAGGTCGCATTGGTGGCCTTGGTGCGGTCGTTGTTCCACAGCGGTATGCAATTGCTGGACGTGCAGTTCGCGACGGAGCACCTCAGGGCCCTCGGTGCCCAAGTATTGTCTCGTCGGGAATATCTGCACCGCCTGGGCGTCGCTCGAAATGTCACAATTGACCTGACGGGTCTCGTGCCGGCGGTCTAGTCACTAACGGGTTAGTTCGTCCCGGGGCATATGATACGTTACGCGGCCCCCTCTGAGGAGATTCACGATGCCTGCCAAACTCTCACTGGTTTCATTGGCCGGGGCACTCGCCCTGGGCAATGTGTTGTCCGCCCAGACTCCTGTTCGCATAACTCCCACGCGGAGCGTTACTTCGAGCGGGAGCCTGGTCATTCCATCGGACCTCCTTCAAGGCGTGGTCCTAGCCGACCAAGACCCGGCCGCGGTGGCGGCAGCAGCTGCTGTGCCACAAGACCCGGTGAAGGCGGCGGCGGCTGCGAAGGCGAACTTGCGACTGCAGGCGTTCCGCAAGCTGGTCTTTGATCGGCGGCCATCGTCGATCCTGAAGGCGTGGGCTGCACCCGACTTGAAGCCCTACGACCCGAAGGAAGAAGAGAACAAGGACGGCGCGAAGCAAAAGGAAGGGGACGCAGCAACACCTGCAGGCAAGTCCGATGGGCAGCCGGGCGCGCCCGACAAGCCAACCGATAGAGCCGCGGCAGGGCCTCCGGGTCGACCGCTCAGCATTGGACCGGCGCTGAAGCTGCGGGCGGCCTCGACGACGGCCACGCCAGTCTTGCGAGTTGTGCGTTCGGTGCCGTTGCGCCCATCGGTGTCGTCGCGTTTGGCGCAACCTGCCAGTGGCGGGGCGATGACGCCGGCGCAGATCCAGGCATTGATCAACCAAGAGGTCGCCGAAGCGAAGCCGGCTCCGACCGACGCGCCAACCGTTGCGGTGCCAGTGCCGGCTGGCGCTGCCATCGAGGCCGCTTTGGCGGCCAAGAAGCTCAAGCGCGAGATGGAGATCCTGCAGCGCGACGTGACGCTCGGTCGCTGGGATAAGCTCGCCGCGTTCCTCGGCGGGTTGCCCGAAAAGGACCAGCTCACTGCTTATGAGCACGTGCTCAAGACGTTGCCGCGCCACCCGAACAAGCCGCGCTCGAACCTGCCGGCCAACTTGCAGGAGCGCAACAGCTTCTCGTTCGAGGAAGCGTTCGTGCTCGCCGGCATGGCGCCGAAGGGCTTCGACAAGAAACAGTGCAAACTGCTCGCGCCCATCGTGCAGCGCGCGACCGCCAGTGGCAGCGTCACGGAAGAACTCATCCGATTGCTCGGCGTCGAAGTCAGCAAGCCCAAGGAGGCGATGCGTCTTGACCGCCGCGAGGCGGCCATGCTGCTGTCGAGCCTCGGGATGCAGAGCGAACTCGGCGCGTTCTTGCCGACGGCCACCGAGGCCGAGAAGAACGATGACCGCGAAGCACTCAACCTACTCGCCCGCTATTCGCTGGCGATGTATGCCAAAGACAAGCGTCACAGCTGGCTCGAAGACGCTTGGCAAGTGACGCAGAGTGCGCTCGCCAAGGGTGAGATTGGCAAAGAAGAGAAGGAGGAGGCGCTGCGTCGTGCCGTTGAGCTCGCGCCTAAGGTGGATGAAGAGCTTGGCCCGGCATGGTTGGCGAACAGCTTTACGGCGCGGCCCGAGCGCGGCATGGAGATCATTGCCACGATTGGCGGCCAGGTTGCGACGGGCTTCCAGGCGAAGGGTCGCGATACCGCGTATCGCGCGTCGGGCTTGAAGCTGCAGAAGACCGCAGTCGAAGCGTTGCTGAAGGTCGCGCCCGAACTTGCCGAGAAGTGGAAGCCGACGCTCGGAGTGTTGGCGCAAGGTTGGGTACAGGAAGCGGCGCACAGCCACACCCACTCGAAGACCACGTCGTTCGGCTCTTACATGGAGCGCGACATCTACGGCAACATCTTCTACCGCAACCAACGCATGGGCGGCGGTGGTCGAGTGATGGCGATCGAGCCGGCCGACTTGATGGAGGCGCAGCCGAGCGACAAGTGGGCGAGCTTGCTTAGCGAAGAACTGCTGCCGCACTTCACGACCGTGTCCGCGCAGCTCTGGCTGAAGGTCAACGAGTACGGCAAGGCCTTCCCATACATCGAGAAGCTCGCGCAGGTGAACCCGCGCAAGGCCAAGGAGCTCGCCAACGAGTTCCTCCGGGTTTGGCAGCGCAACAACAACCCGAACACGAACCGTTACTCGAACTCGTACATGTTCATGTTTGGCTTCGAGACGCGCGCCAACTCGATCCCGCTTACGCGCAGCAAGCAAGAGCGTAACCTGCGCGAACTGTCCAAGTACGTGAAGCTGCTGCGCGACCTGCCGATTGGTGGCGTGGATCCGAAGTTGCTGACGGCAGCGTTTGTTGCCGCGCACAGCTCGGCCGAGGTCTACCGCTTGGAGACCATCGAGAACGTCTTCGGCGATGTGCAGCAGCTCGATCCGGTCGTGCTCGGGGACCTGATCGGTCGCATGCGCACCAACCTCGCAACCGTCTGGCGCGTGCCGGCAGTGCAAAAGGCTGCCAAGACGCGCCGCTCGCAGAAGCAGATGCTTGAGCAGGTCGCGCAAGGTTATGCGACGGCGTTGACGCTCGCCCAAGAATCGCTCGTTTCCAAGGGGCGGCACTGGGCGCTCTTGACGGCGGTCGCGACGTTGCTGCACGACCAGAACAACTTCTCGAAGGAGATGAAGCGCAACAGCAACTTCGCGGACATCCGCAAGACTGCCTTCACGTTGTTCGAAGAGGCGGCCGAACACTACTCGTCGCTTGCTCCGGGTTTGACGCTCGATGAGGAGACCGACACCCCCTACACGATGTGGTTTTACTCGGCGCTCGGCGCTGCGGACCTCGGCGCCGTGGATGAAACGCACGTCGTCGCTAAGTCGCAGCTGCCGCTCATCAGAGAAGCCCTGGCGTCGCTGCCCGATGACTCGCGCGAACGTCACGAGACGCGCTTTGCCAACCTGTTGTTCACGCGCATGTCGGCGGTGAAGCCGCAGATCAAGTTCCGCTACCTGCAGGCCGGTTTCGAGATCACTGGCGAAGACAACGAGCAGACCAAGGATGCCAAGCGGATCTGGGAGTACTACCAGGACCTGCTCGGCGAACTGCGTCTCGATGTCGTGGTCGATGGTCCGACCGAAGTGGGCACCAAGCCGTTTGGTGTGCGCGTCGACATCATGCACTCCGAGCAAGTCGGACGCGAAAGCGGTGGCTTCCAAAAGTACGCGACCAACCAGAACGATCTGCGGTTCGCCTTCAACTACGGTCGTCCGACTGAAAACTATCGCGACAAGTTCCACGAGGCGGCGATCGCGACGCTGCGCGAGAACTTCGAGTTGCTGTCGATCACGTTCAACAGCGAGAAGATGGAGGCGTTGCGCGATGATGATCCGGCGTGGCAGCGCACGCCATACGCCTACATGTTGTTGCAGGCGCGCGGTCCGCACGTCGATCGCATTCCGCAGATCAAGATGGACCTCGACTTCAATGACATGTCGGGCTTCACGATCCTGCCAATTGGTTCGTCGCCGGTGGCCATCGATGCCTCGGTCAAGCAAGGGGCTCGACCCTACTCGAACCTCGAAGTGATCCAACTGCTTGACGAACGCAAGGTCGACGAAGGCAAGATCATCCTCGAGATCAAGGCCAAGAGCTGGGGCATGGTGCCGGACCTCGACACGTTCCTCGACTTGGACACGCCCGGGTTTGTCATCAAGAAGCGCGATGACCAAGGCTCGGCCGTCATGCGATTCTCGGACGACCAGGACTCGATCGAGAGTGAACGTGTTTGGTTGCTGTCGTTGGAGCCCGAAGACGGCACGGCACCGGGCAAGTTCCGCTTTGGTGAGCCCAAGCACGAAGGCGTCACTGCCGTTTATCAGCGCTACAACGATGCCGACATCGAGACGGTCAGCGCGATGATCGCACTGCGTCGCATCATCGACCTCACCAACCCCATCTGGGCGTGGGTGCTGCTCGTCATCGCGATTGCGGGCTACGTCGTTTGGTTCTTCATGCCGGCATCGGGCAAGGGCTCGGACACGGGCGAAGCCGCGCTCCGTCTGCCGGAGCAACTCACTGCGTTTTCGGTGCTCGCACTGCTGCAAAAGGTGCGTGGCCTCGCGCCGCTGGCCGAGTCGCAGAAGCAACAACTCGACGCGGACATGCGCCGCATTGAAGCGAGCCACTTTGGCAAGGGCGACGGCGAGCAACTCGAACTCGAGACGATCGCCAGGAGCTGGCTGAACAGGGCGACCTAGTCTGCCCTTGCTCGGCGCGGGTTGGGCGATGCCTCGCTCGACCCCCCAACGCCCTCACACACTTTCGAACAACTCCTCTACCGCCAATCCCCTTATGACCGCTCCAGCTGACACCGCCGCTCGTTTCGTCGAGACGCGCAAGTTCCTCGACCAGATCACAACTCGCGTCGGCCAGGTCGTCGTTGGCCAAGACATCGTCGTCGAACGCATTCTGATCTCGCTTCTGACCTCGGGCCACCTGCTGCTGCAAGGTGTGCCGGGACTCGCGAAGACCCTGCTGGTTGCCGCCATCTCGAAGACGGTTGACCTGGCGTTCTCGCGCATCCAGTTCACGATCGACTTGCTGCCGTCGGACATCGTCGGCAGTGAGATTCTCGACCAGAAGACCAACGAGTTCCGCATCCACAGGGGACCGATCTTCACCAACCTGTTGCTCGCGGACGAGATCAACCGCGCCGCGCCCAAGGTGCAGAGTGCGCTGCTCGAAGCGATGCAGGAACGTCGGGTCACGATTGGCAACGACAACTTTCCGCTGCCGGCGCCGTTCTTGGTGATCGCGACCCAGAACCCGGTGGAACAGTCCGGCACGTTCGAGCTGCCGGAAGCCCAGCTTGATCGCTTCATGCTGCTGCACCGACTAGAGTACCTGAAGCCCGAGGACGAGATCGAAGTTCTGCGCCGCAACGCCAAGCTCGGCGTGCGTCGTGACGGTAAGGGTGCCGTCGCACGCACCGAGTTTGATGTCTTGGGTGAGCAGGAAAAGGGCAGCGTCGAGCAGTTGGTCAAGGCGATGGAAGACGTGCAGGAAGTGCACGTCAGCGAGACGTTCTTCGAGCACTGCGTAGAGATCGTCAACCGCACCCGCAAACACCCGAGTCTCGAACTAGGTTGCAGCCCGCGCGCTGGCATCTCGCTGGTCAAGGCGTCGCGTGCTCGCGCCCTGATCCACGGTCGCGACTACGTCGTGCCCGAAGACCTCTTTGCACTCGCCGAGGACGTCATCCTGCACCGCATCCGCCTTAGCTACGAAGCCGTGGCCGAAGGTCATACGAGTGCTCAGGTCCTGCAGGAGATCCTGAACGAAGTCGCCAAATGAGCGGTCGGGACAAAGCAGGCCTGAGCATTCGGGAGCGCGAGTCGGCGCTGCCCGGGATGCTGTCATCGATCGAGCCGTCGGCGGCTCGCAAGTTCGTCATCGCGATCAAACAACTGGCGGACGATCTAACCTACGGTCTCGATGGCTCGCGCTTTCTTGGCTCGGGCATCGACTACGTGCAGTCGAGGCAGTACCTCGACGGTGACCCGGTCAAGTCGATGGATTGGCGGGTTACGGCGCGGACTGGCAAATACCACATCAAGGAGTACGAGGCGCCGCGGCGGTTTCCGGCGTGGTTCTTGATCGATACGTCGGCCTCGATGGTGGTGTCGTCGATGGCGCGCAGCAAGTATGAGATCGCCCTCAACGTCGCCGGTGGCCTTGCCCTGGCGTGTCTCGATCGCACAAGCCCAGTTGGGGTGCTCGGCTGTGGGGCACGCGATGTGCACGTCAAGCCGAGCCTCGCGAAGGACGAGGTCATGCAGTGGCTGTTGCGTCTGCGCCGCCACGCCTTCAACGAATCGACCGAGTTGGTGCGTCGCATCCGCGAGCTGCGTCCGACCTTGGCTAGTCGTTCGATCATCATGATCATCAGCGACCTTCACGAACCTGGTGCCGTGCATTCGGCGGCGCTGTTGGCGCAACAGCATGAGGTCGCCGTGATCCAGATGCAGGATCCGGCCGAGCTGCTGATGCCTGGCGGCGGTTTTGTTCGCGCCAAGGAAGCTGAGTCCGGCCGGGACTTTGTCGCTCGCAGCAAACGCACAATGATCAACCAGGAGAAGATCGAAAACGATCTGCGCCGCGGTGGTGTCGACCATCTGTTGATCCGCACCGACCAGCCCTACCTACATCGCCTCCGGCACTTCTTCCGTTCGCGCGGCATCAGTAGAGGTGGCCGATGATGTGTCGGGTTCGACTGGTGACTCTACGGGCGCTTGCGTGCATCGTGCTCAGTGCGGCGTGCCTGGTTGCGCAAGAGAGCGACGATAGTCATCGCGAGGCCACGGTTGGCATGCGCGCCAAGATCATGCAACTCGTGGTCGAAGGCTCCGAGTTGGTGCCGGCGCCGTCGACGAGCGAGTCGGTGTTGGTCGTGCGCGTGCTCGCGACGTGGCCGCACGGCGATCACCTGCGCTACGACCTCGAGTGGGTCGGCTTCGAAGAAGGCACCTACGACCTGACCAAGTTCCTGGTGCGCAAGGACGGCTCGTCGATGGACAACCTCTCGCCGGTCGAAGTCAACGTGCTCAGCGTGTTGCCTGGTGATGCGTTTGAGCCGAGTGAACTTGAGCGTTCACCTGCCACCAGGCTGGATGGCTACACGACGACGCAAATCGTCACGGGAGTTTTCTGGGGGGTCGGCTTGCTGTCCATCCTGTTCATCGGCCGCAAGTGGAAGAAGAAGGCGCTGCCTGCGCCGCCGAAGCCAACGCTCGCGGATAGGCTCAGGCCAATGGTCGAACGGGTCGCTTCTGGCAACGCCGATGCCGCGCAGAAGGCCGAGCTCGAACGACTGCTCGTGGCGTTTTGGCGGGCGCGGCTCGACCTCGGTTCGGTGCGGGCCATGGATGCGATCGTGACCATCCGCAACCACAAGGAAGCTGGTGCCCTGCTGCGGCAGGTCGAAGCGTGGCTGCATGCGCCCGAGCCACCGGCGAAGTTTGACGTTGCTGGGCTACTGCGTCCTTATCGCGCCGTGACCGCGGACTCCTTGGCGGTGACCTCGGCGGCATTGGGAGGCGGCAACTGATGTTTGCGCGTCCATGGATGTTGCTGTTGTTGGCGCTGCCCGTGCTGCATTTGTATTGGGTCTGGCAACGCCGGGGCGGCAGGTTCTCGCTGCCGTTCGACTCCGACCACACCGACAGCTCGATCAAGCCGCGTCGCTTCGGCAGCGGCTGGATCATGCGAACCTTGCTCTCAGTGGGGGAATCGTTGCCCGCGCTATTGATGGCGTCCGCAATCCTGCTGATCTCGCTGCCGCAGGAAATGGCGGCGCCCAAGCAGAAACGCGCGCTGACCAACATCCAGTTCGTCGTCGACATCTCCGGTTCGATGACGGCGAAGTTCGGCAGCGGTACGCGCTACGACGCGTCGATGAAGGCCATCAACGAGTTCCTAGACTTTCGTTCGGGGGATTCGTTTGGCCTGACGTTCTTCGGCAACAACTTCCTGCATTGGGTGCCGCTGACCAGCGACCCGTCGGCGTTTCGCAATTCGATCCCGTTCATGCGGCCCGAGAACAACGTGCCGGGATTTGGCGGCACCGAGATCGGCAAGGCCGTGCTCGGCGCGCGCGAAGTCCTGGTGTCGCGCGAAGACGGTGACCGCATGATGATCCTCATCACAGACGGGTGGAGCAGTGATCTGTCGGGTGGCGCCGAGATGGACATCGCCAAGCGCCTGCGGCGCGACTACATCAAACTGTTCGCGGTCAATATCCAGGAGACCGAAGCGCGGGGCGAGATCGTCAACCTGGCGCGCATGACCGGCGGCGAAGTGTTCAATCCCGGTGACACCAATGCACTCAAGGGCGTGTTTTCGGCGATTGACGAAATGACCAAGACTGAGCTCGAACAAGTGACGGCCGAACTGGTGGACTGGTTCGCCCCGTTCGCGATCGCAGGCTTGAGTGTGCTCGGCGTCTTCATGCTGTTCATGCTGGGCTGGAGGTACACCCCATGGTGAGTCTCTACGTCACGCTTGGTGTGTTCGTGCTGGCGCTGCTGGGTGAGGCTCTGCACTCGCGCCGCGTTCGTCGTTTGCGCAACCTGGTCTTTGGTCCAAGTGGTCGACCCGCCAAGTGGGTTGCCGCCGTGCCGATGGTGCGCATCCTGGCCAACACCGCTCTGGCCTGGGGTTTGACGACGTTGTTGATTGTCGCCCCCAAGGTGCACTCCGGTGAGGAGATGGCCGACGAGGACTGGCGCCATCTGGTGCTGGTCTACGACGTCTCGCCGAGCATGTTCTTGAAGGACGCTGGCGTCAGTGGCGACCTGACGCGCCACGCTCGTGCCCGCGAACTGATCGAGTCGCTGTTCGAACGCGTGCAGATCGGCAAGTTCAAGATCAGTGTGATCGCGACCTACAACGGCGCCAAGCCGGTGGTCACCGACACCAGGGACATCGAGGTCGTTCGGCACATGCTGTCCGAGGTCGACCTGCAGTGGGCGTTCAAGGTCGGCAAGACCAAACTGTTCGACGGCGTTGCCGAAGCAGCCAAGCTCGGCAAGCCGTGGCGCGTCAATAGCGCCTTGCTCGTCATTGTCAGTGATGGCGACACCGTGCCCGATTCGGGTATGCCGGAGTTGCCGCCGTCGTTCGGTGGCACGCTGGTCGTTGGAGTCGGCGATCACTTGTCCGGCAGCTTCATCGCTGGCCAGCAATCGAGACAGGACGAGAGCACGCTACGTTCGCTGGCGATCCGCCTCGGCGGCGAGTTCCACAACGGCAATCGCCGGCAAGTCCCTTCGGACATGCTCAGTGCTGCCTCAGATGATTCGCGCAAGCCGTTGCTCGAACGGTTGACGCTGCGGGAGTACGCGCTGTTTGCTGTGTTGCTCTCTGCCGGGCTCATCGGCCTGCTGCCGATCTTGCTGCATTACCTCGGCACGCGTTGGCGGCCGGGTGTGCAGTACAGACGAGAAGCAGCATAGATCGGATCGAGCACCATGCCGATGTCGACGGATGTCAGCTTGCCGAGGGACAGCGAACCCATCTTCCCGTCTTGCTGCTGCCGCTGCCTCGCACCGGATGCCGAGCAAACAGTGCGGTTCTCGGCTAGCCGCTTCAGTTGGTGGCAGGTCTTCTTCGTGTGGATTTGGTGGTTCCGCAAAGCGGTTCGCCACGAAGTGCCGTGTTGCGCCGAGTGCCGCCCATCGATTCGTCGACGCAAGTGGCTTGAGCTGATCGTCTACGCCTCGCTTCTCGTCGTCTCGCTCGCGGTTGTGATGCCGTGGCTGAAGTCGATGGGCGCCAGCCGCCAATGGCAGAAGATCGGCGTCTTCGGTGGGGCAATGGTGTTCGGAGTTCCGTTCTTTGTCTGGACCGTGGTGAGGCCACAGGCATTCGACATGACGGTTGGCGACGAGCACGTCGAATACGAGTTCGCGAACGCGGACTACGCGCGAATGTTCGCCGATGGCAACCCGGGGTATTGCTCGGAGGACCTGGGCTCTGAGGATGAGTTCGACGACGAGGATGACGACGAACTGGAAGACGTTGACGCGTCGACCGAGTTGGGGTGAGGTCGTGACTGCACCAGCCGAAACCCAACAACGAGGTCGCTCACGCCTCTGGGTCGGTGTGGTACTGGCTTTGACGATCGCCCTCGGGCTGCTTTCTCGCCGCTATCCGCTGCCTGGAATCCTTGCCGAATACACGGGCGATGCGCTCTATGCCTCGGCCGCTTTCGTCGGGTTTGCGCTGCTGCTGGCCGGGCGCCAGACCCGGACTCTGGCGATTCTGGCGTTCGTCTCGTGTGTCCTTATCGAGTTCGCGCAGTTACTTAATTGTTCATGGATACGTGACTTACGAGCCACGACCCTCGGAAGACTGTTGCTCGGTTCGGGCTTCAAGTGGCCCGACATGCTCGCCTACCTGATTGGCGTAACTGTCGCCGCAACGGTCGATCGTATGGCCCGCCGCCGACACGTCTTGTCGCCGTAACATTTGTGGTGGGGTAGCCCCGGAAGGCCCGTCTGACCGATACACTCCTCAAGGCACCAATGGTGGTGCAAACTCAAGAACACAGATGCGCAACATCCTGTTGGTTGGCTGGCTTCTGCTCCCGGTTGGGGCATGGGCCTATCACGAAGGCCCCGGCCAGGACCGGATCGCTCTCGAAGAGACCGATGCCGTCATCTTGGCTGCTCAGAAGGCCGTAGCGGATGGCGAGTGGAAGCTCGCCGTGTCCGAGTACGAAGCCGCTCTGGGCAAGCTGCCGAAGAACCCGGACGCCTACGACGTCAAGGTCACGCAGCGCCTGCAGATCGAACTCAACAAGGCGCGCATGCAGGCGTCGGGTCTTCCTGAAGCTCGCGATGAGCTTGAGACTCTCGTTGAGCAGATGCAGGGCGACGAGAACACCGACCCGGTGTTGATGCGCGATGCGCGTCAAGCTCTCGCCAACGCGCAGTTCTACAAGACGTGGTTGATGCGACTCGAAGGTTTGGATCGCACGATCTGGGAGCCGGAGATCGAAGCCGCTCGCCAGAACTGGCGCCTGCTCGCGGAGCTTGCGACGACCAAGTCGGAAAAGGCCCTGCACCAGGAAGACCTGGAAGCAGCCGTTCGTCTGGCTCGCCTCGAGATCGAGGACCTGCAGGGTTTGCCCCTGCCGAGTGAGTGAGAAGGTTGAAGCAGCAGCTCCAAGGTCGGTCGACCTAAGATCAGCAAGAGTAAGAAGCACGGCCCCCCGAACAACGGCGCCAGCAGTGGTCCAGGTTTCGGACGCGGTGGTTCGTAGTTCAGCCTGATTCGCACAGAAGCGAATCGCACACAGCCATTCGCACACAA
>JAPYTD010000016.1:46611-71226 GCA_029936315.1 Planctomycetota bacterium
CCATTCGCACACAAACGAAAAACGCGACCGAGTCATCGGCCGCGTTTTTTTGTGTACGGACAGTGAGTCCTGCGGAGCGCGTAGGCGCTCCGGACTCGCTGCGGCTACCTCGCCGGCGGGTTGATCTCGCGGATGACCGCGCCGCGCGTCTCGTCGAGCACCAATACCGCATACCGCTTGGCACCGCGGTTGGGGTCGTCGGACAGCGAGGCGTAGTCGAAGCGGCCCCGCAGGTCGGTGTAGCCATCCTTGTGGAAGCGCACCTTGCCGTTGGCCAGCTTGGCGAACACCTTCACGTAGGTCTTGGCCAGCGGCTTGTTGCTGTTCGGTTCGGTCACCGAGACCTGGCCGTAGGACTCGAGGAAGCGCACGTCGAGTGCATTGGCGAAGTATTGGCGTGACCGCACGAGGCCGGCTGCGCGCACTTCGACCAGCACGTTCTTTTGCCAGAACTGTTGCGGCAGTTCGAACGCGAGCTGCTGCTGGGCCTTGTTGAGGTTGCGAGTCTCGCGGTGGTTGGGCTGCACGAAGGCGGCCGAGGCACCGTCTGGTCCTGCGAACGGTTGCGCCGAGAACGCGAACTCGACGTCGAGCTCGTAGTAGCGCACGTCGACGTCGGTGAGGTTCTTGTAGCTGATCGCCACGGTGCGGCCTTCCACAGCCAGCTCGAGTGCCGGCGCCGTCGCGGCCAGGTTGTCTGGCGTTTGCTCGGCGGCGGCAGGGGCCGTCTTGCCCTCGGCTTCATCAAGTTGCGAGATCACCTTGGCGAAGCGCTTCTGCCAGTGCGGGACCGGGTTGTTCACGTGCGTCGTTGCGATGCGGCGCGCCTTTTGGGTCTCGCCGGTGAAGAAGCACAGGTAGGCCGACAGGTAGTCGTATTGCACTTTCGCGTCGATGCTGTTGGGCGCGATCTTCGCGTAGCTATCGAGGGCTTCCTCGATACGGTCCTGCAGCAAGAAGTAGTAGGTGACGGCGAGCCAGTCGTTGCTGTCGAGCTGGGGGCGGTAACTCAGCAGGTTCATCAACGAGCGGTACTGGCGTGCCAGATCCTTGTTGCCGAACTTGCGGTTGCTTCCGAGTTGGTGCGCGCGTTGGTGCACCAGCGGGCTCAGTTCGAGGTGCTCGTAGCGCCGACGTTCTTTAGGATCGATCGAAGCCAGCGGCGAATCGAGCCACGTGCCACATTGGTTGAGGAAGCCATCACGGTGGCGCAGGTATTCACGGGTCGCCGCTTGGTCGCGGTGCAGCAGGCCGTAGGACCACAACGTGTTGTCGTAGGTGTGCCGCTGCTTGAGCTTCGGCAGCAGGGCCTCAAAGAACTCACGGTTGCGCATGCGCCAGGCGATCTTGCTCAGGTCGATCCGCTTCATGTTGTGCGTATCGAGGAACGACATCACTTCCGACGCCGAGCCTTGCTGCGAGACGTGCTCCCACGAAGTCATGTCAAGCTTGCTCGGCGCGCCGACGACATTGAGCGTCATGGCCTCGGTAAATGCGATCAGCTTGCCCTTCTCCGCGGCGTGCGCGGGGTAGTGTGAGAACTCGCCGGTGCTCGGGAAGTAGAACGAGTACTCGATGGTTGCGGTCGCGTACGGTGCTAGCTGCACCGAGCGGCCGCGCGTCCAAAAGCCTCCTTGCAGCGGCACGGCGCCGGCAGGCACCTGCAGCAATACGTCGGCGGTGCGCTGGCTGGAGGTTGGGTTGGTCATCACGACTTGGCAGCCGTAGGCAACGTCGATGAGGAACTCATCTGTGACGAACGCATCGCGGCGCTCGCCGTTGACGAAGCGGTAGCGATCGTCCAGGCGGAAGAAGTTCTGGCCGAGCAGCAATGGCTCGGAGCCGTCGGCCTTCTCGGACGAGGTGACTTCCTTGCGTACGAGCAACAGCGGGCTTGCGGCGCGCATCGTGTTCTTGTCGCCGTCGGTCAGGATCTCGTGCTTGCCAGCTTCGAACGGCAGGTCGATGACGCTGAGCGCCATCATCATTTCGAGGAAGCTGCCGGTCGCTTCGACCACGGATGCCGAGACGAACGGTTGGCCGGGTTTGCTGGTCGCGTAATCGACCCAGAAGGAGTTTGCGGCAACGACGTTGGCAGTGCCGGCCTGAATGCGACGCTGCCAGTAGTTGTGCTCGACGAGCATCTTGGTGTCGCCGACGGCGCGGTAAAGGCTCTTGTAGTTCTTGCGCCGGCTCAGTTCGCGTAGCGACGAGCGATCCTTGTTGCCGGTTTCGGCTTCCAGGCGTTCGCCGGCTTCTTCGATTTGCTCTTCGAGCTCCTTGTCCGTGGGCTTCCCTCCTGCGGTGATAAGGCTAGGAGACTCGGACGGGGCCGGGGGACCGCCGGTCGCTGGGCCGGTTGGGGAAGGCTTCACACGCTTTTCGAGGTAGAAGCTATCCGCGCCGGTCTTCGCCTCGGAATTGGACTTGGCAGATGGTGCGAGCCCGAGCTGGGTCCGCGCCAGTTTGCTCTTCAGAGCACGCCTGTCCCTGCCATCACTTAGGCGGTCGTTGTCCAAGGCCATGGAGAACAGCTCGGCGAGGCGGGTCGGCGACGTTGGTTTCAGTTCGAGCGACTCCTTGAGGGAGCGCGCGACGGCTTCGCGTTCGTTGCTACCGACGCGCTGCGCCAGCAGGATCTTCTCCACGACGTTGAGTTGCGCGAACTGCCACGGCTCAAGGTAGCTACTGAGATCGTTCTCGAGCAGCCAGTGGTCCAGGAACGTCTTCTGCAACTTGTTGCCGAGGAACGGCCGCACGACGCTACGGAAGAACTCGGGATCCTTCTGGCTCAGGAAGAAGTGCAGTTCGTGGCATGCGTTCAAGCTGTAGGCGTCGAGCTTCTCTGTGCGTGTCATCGCCGGCCATTCGAGGATGAAGGCGAAGCGCTGCAGCGAGTTGTCGTTGGTGATGGTCGCGAACAGGCGGTAGATGCTTGCCAACGAATCGTGGATCTCGACTTCGGCGGCGTGCGCGTCCTTGAGCGAAACCGTGCCGCCCGCGGCGACGAACTCAATGCGCCTCGTCTCGACGAAATGCTGGTCGCTACCGAGCGATTGCGGCAGAGTGCGCGAGCGCGGCTTGAGCGGTTGCTCGGCGCGCACCATCGTATCGTAGACTGCTTGGTGGCCATCGAGCGCCAGCACATGCACGTGTTGGCCTTCACCGAGATCGGCAAGCGGCACCGTCACAAAGCCGTCCTTGTCCGGTTGCAGGTTGTCGATCAGTGACGACCCGCTTGGCAGGTAGTCGAGGTTGGCGTTGACGCCGGCGTGTTGGCCCTGACCGTCACGCTTGGACTGGCCCGGACGCTGAGCCCGGCCTCGCCTGCCTCCAGCGCGGCCGCCAAAGCGCCCACCGGCACCGCCACCGAGCCCAATCGCTTCGTTCCAAGAACTCTCCTGCAGTGTCATCGCGTTGAGCAGCATGCTTGGGCGATCGAGCATGTTGCCGGGGTACTTCTTGGTGAATCGGCGCTCGAGCACATAGCGGTATTCATCGCTTAGCTTGCGGCCGGCGTGGTAGCTGCTGTCTCTGCGTTGCTGGTCGATGGCGACGGGGCCTTCCGGCGACCGGCCTTGCAGGCCCGCGAACATGTCGTAGGTCGGCATGTAGCGCGTTGCGACAACGTGCACGCGCGTGCCAGGCGTCGCGTTGGCGATCTTGATGCGAAGGTTGTCGCCATCGGCGGTGAGCTTCTGAAGTTGTAGTGGCCGCGTCGGACTATTCGACAGGATACGGTCGCGACCGATCAGGTAGTGGCCGTCACGTTGGCCCTTCGTGATGCGCACCGTGACGTGGTGGCCCGTCTCGTGTATCTGCAGCGAGTAGTCGCCCGCAGTGAGGTTGCGCATCTCCAGGAAGCCATCGTTGATCGCGAGATGCTCGAATGCATCGTGGTTGTGGCCGAGCAACGTGAACTCGCCGCGGCTCGGGGCCGCCAGTGTTCCCTGGTACGGCACGCGCAACGTTTCGCCAACGGTGCCGTGTAGCACGGCGGCAATCCGGGCCTTGGCCGTGTGCAACTCAAAGGTGCCACCGCTGCCGCCCTGCTTGTAGACCTGTACGCGATCAATGCCTGCCAGTCGGCCGAGCCGCACGCGGCCTTGTTCGTCCGTCTGCAGTGACACCTGGATCGCGTCGCGGTAGTCGCGATGGAACAGGCTAACGCGGCACACGCGGCCAGCTTGCACTTCGCCGCTCTTGCCGCGCAACTCGACGATGTAGCCCGACGTCGTGCGCAGCAGCATCGGAATGCTGGTCTCCGCCGTCTTGTCGATGCTGTTGAACGAGAAGGTCTGACGCGAGCCGCGCAGGTTGATCTTCTTGCCACTGAGGTCTTCGACTTGACCACTCAGGGTCGTCTGCAGCGTTGCCAGGCGCTTGGGGATGCGGATCTCGTGCACCAGCTCAGAACCGATGTGGAACTTGAGGTTGCGCACTTCCTGGGTCGTGGACTGGCCATCGAGGTCGGTCGCGAGGATCGTCAACACCGGGTCCGTCAGCAGGTCGATCGCGACGGAGTGGTTGGCGAGGTCGAGTTGTGGACGCACGACGATGCGTGCCGTGTTGCCCGCGATCAGCGACTCGCGGTCGACGTGCACGTTGCTCGTCAGCGAGTACGACTCACCCTTGTGGGCGAAGGTCGTGATGGACGAGCGGTTGCCGTTGCGCAGCACGAGCTTCTTGTTGCCGGGGTTGGTTGAGAACGGCATCAGGATCTCGCCGCGTTCGTCGGTCGTGTATTCGCGACCGCCAAACCAGGCCGATGCACCTTCGATGTGTTGGCCGAGTTCGTCATAGACGCGCACGAGTTGCCCAGCGGCACTGGTGCGTTCGACCATGCGCAGGCCGCCCTTGTGCACGACGGCGCGGCTGGAGATGCCGTTGCCGACAAACTCCACGACGTAGGTGCCGGGGTCCTTCAGCATCGGCAGATCGAACGAGCGCTTGACGCGGCGCATCGGCGCGTCGTCGTAGTTGTAGGTTTGCTCGTAGTTGGCGACGACGCCATCCAGCTCGATCGATGCGTCGACCGCTTTTTGTTGTTCGACGTGGTAGCGGTAGCTGTCGATCGCAAAGACCTTGACCAGCAGTTGCTTGACGTTCTTGGTCTCTATTTCGAGCGTGACCGGAGCGTTGGCGCCGTAGTACTTCTGGACGGTCGGCGGGAAGCGCAGTTCGACCTTCTTCTCGAGTTGCTCCAGTCGCGTCGGGTCGTTGAGCAGCGAGTACCAGCGCTCCATGTCGCCTTCCCCGCCCATGATCTTGGTCTCGGCGAGCACGCGCTTGAGCCAGTTGGCGTCGAGGTAATCGCTGTAGGCATCGACACTCTCCTCCGACTGGAAATAGTGTTCAAGGCACTGCCGAACCAGGGCGCCGTCGTTGCCGATGGCGCGCATCAGCGTCGGGTAGGTGCTCCTCAAGTTGACGTGCTCGGCGCGTTTGAGGTGGCGTTCGATGTGTGATTTGGCGGCGTAGGTCGAACGGCGTGGCAGGCGAATGTAGGTGAGGAAGCGTTCCTTGTTGGGGCCACCCGCGGCCAAGTCGTGCTGCAGCCAGTGGAACAGGATGTGAGCCTTGAGCGAGTTGAAGCTCGGGCTCAAGCCGCGCGCGAAGGTCCAGAGCCGCGTCAGGTGCTCGTCGCGCGTCGCCTTGTCCTCGATCCAGGCGGTGTCCGCGTTGGGTTGCAGGCGCGTCAGGTAGGCCTGCACGAAGCGGCTGTCTTGCAGCAGTTCGCGCCGCAGTGACAAGCACTCGTCGAGTTGCTCGCGGCGCAGCAGGTTGTGGATCGGCAGCGTGCCAAAGCCCGAGCTGTGGCGGTGACCAAGGTTGCGAACGATCAACGCCGGCAGGTTTGGTACGTCGGGTCGGCGCAGGCGACCAAGTAAACTGTGCAGTTGCTTTTCGTCGAGGTTGCTCGAGGCGAGCGCGGCGAGGGCACGATCGGTGAAGCCGTTGACGGTGTTGCGGTGCCGGCTGAGTGCGCGCGCCGTCAGCGTCGTGGGCGACACCAGGTTGGGGTCGAGGCGCGTCGGCAAGTCCGAACGGGCGCCGGGAATGATGCGTTCGTGGCGAAATTGCACGCCCAGCTGCTTGCGCAAGTAACTATAGGTGCGCTCTTGGTCGTCGCCGAAGCTCAGCAGCGCTTCACGGTTCTCGATCTCAACCACGCGGGTCGTGCGGCCATGGCGCTTGATCCAGGTTGGTAGCACACGGCGCACCGTTTGGAAGTCGCGCACGTCGAGGCGTTCGCGGCAGTGGTAGTAGTACCAGTCCTCCGTGCCTGGGATCAGGTTGGCGACCACGCTCTTGCGGTCCTTGGCCAGTGCGTAGGACTCTTCGAAGCCGACCGGGACTCCTTGTGCGCGCAAGCCGTGGGCCGTCATGGCGGCGGTTGCGGCTGCGAAGGTCAGAAGGGTCGCGAGTGTGCGAGTTTTGGCTGTGCTTGGCATTGGTCTCATCGGCTGGGTTGCATGACGCAACGGGGGCCGCGGGGTCTGGATCAGTCTTCCTGAGGATTGTCACGTCAGGAGTGCCAGCAGCAATGCGATTGCTGGCCGGGGGTTCCGAGAAAGTTGCGGGCGGCCTCCGGTGGCAGACGGGGACCGGCCGGTTTGCTCTGGCGTTGGGCTGAAAATGGTGCCAAGCACCGTCCCCTGCGAAGTTTGGGTGGAGCGAAGTGCGATGTCGCTCAGCGTGTTTACGCCGTTGCCGCCCCGATCGGCATGGGATGCACCCTGCGCCTTGACGTGGCCACTTCGCAGGTCGTGGTATGCAGTTGCGTACGACCAGGGCGGCCACGCCGAGTTTCGCGGGCAGGTGCCGAGCGATTCCGCAGTGACCGGCCTTACGGCCTACTGGCACGTGCTATCTGTCCCAGTGGCGTAGTGGACAGGTAAGCCCAGGGAATATGGATGCGACCATTTATTGTACGCCAACTAGCCGCCTGCCCGGCCGGCGTCTTGCTACAGCAAGCCGCCAATGCGGGCGTCGAGCGCGTTCTGGTCCTTGGTGAAGCTCGCCAGCGCAGCCGCGGTCAGCGTGCCATCCCAGCTCGCGGTGCCGGCCTTGACGCGATCCTTCCAGGTGGCATAGACCGGGATCTTGCCGTCGCCGCTGATCTTCGCTGCTTCGTCCGCGTCGTATTGTGCGAACAGGTCGGCGGCGCCGTTGTCGCTGAGCGCTGCCAACACGTCCTTGGCCGTAGCCGAGTTCGCATCGAGCGCAGCGGCAGCCGCAGCGGCCTTCTCAAAGTTGGCGTCGACATCCCAGAAGCAGTTGAGGCCTTCGGCCGCAGCGTCGATGCCGTCGGCGAACGTCACGGTCGGATCGTTGCCGGTCTTGTCGACGATGGTCGACACGTCCGGGTTGAGGTCAACGAAGCCCTTGGCCGCGCCGGTCGGGATCGTGAATACATCGAGGCCGAGGAGGTCGTTGACTTGGTCACCGTTGCGGATCGAGGCGCCGATCTGGCGAACGTCGGGCCCGCCGCCGTCACGCATGCGACGCAGGGCGCGCTGGCTGGCGAGCGTCGCCTTTTCGCCGCTGTTCTTGCCGTCGCCGAGCTTGTTGTCGGCGATGAAGGCGCCGATGCGTCCCATGAACACGTTGACCCACGCCGGCTGGGCGACGGCGGCGATCAACCAATTCTGTCTCGCCGAGAATCCGAGTGTGAAGTTGAGGCGGATGCCGTCGTTGGACAGGCGCCGCGCTGCCAGCAGTCCAGCTGGAGTCATCGGCACTTTGACGATGAAGCGGTCGGGGCAGATCGCATGGAAGCGCTTGCCGTACTGGTAGCTTGCTTCGGCGTCGTTGCTGATCGCTGTGTGCAGTTCGACCGAGACATCGGCATCAAAGGTGCGTGCGAGCTTGAGGCCGTGCACCGCGTTCAGCACGAACGCGATCTCTTGCACGATCTCGTCGCCGGAGACGCCCTTGTCCCGCAGCAGCTTGGCAGTGCTCGGAACGAGTTCGTCGTAGATTCCCTTCTGCACTTCTTTGTTGAGCAGCGTGTTGTTCGTCGTCAACGCAACGAACTGTTGCTTCCACAAGGTGCGCGCGGCATCGATGTCGCCGGTGTCGAGCCACAACGACGTGCCCGTCTTGGCGACGGCCGCCCACAGGTCCGAGTTGTCGAAGCTCGAACGGCTCTGTTGGGCTTCGGGGACTTGCTGCTGGCAGAAGCCGGCAATGCCTTGGGCGAGAGTAGAATCGTGGCTGGAAGTTTGGGACATGTGAGGGACCTCTTAGATGGCGATCGTAGGCTGTGAACGCTCGAAAACTACTGAGCGACTGGGCGCACGGTTGTTTGGGGGCTCACTTTCGCTTCGAACGCGATTTCGGACTTTGGTTCAAGTGCTCGATACAGGCTCGCTGCAGCGCGCTTTCGTAGCACGTTCGTCTGGCGATGCGCCACAGCCGCCGGCGCAGATCGAGCCCTTTGACGCGCAGTGCCACGAAGTCGCCTGACGCAACCTCTCGTTGCACTGCCAGCTCCGACAGGCAGCCGATGCCGAGACCGGCGCGCACTCCCTGCTTGACCGCTTCGCTGCTGCCAAACGTCAACGGTGCCACGGTCAGCGCTGCCTCGGTTTGTTCGACATGGGCCCGCATTGCGTCTTCGAAGACCGAACGGGTTCCGGACCCTGCCTCGCGCATGACCCAGCGTTCGTCGCGAAGATCCCCGAGTGATGCCTGTCGCCGCTTTGCGAGTCGGTGATCCGGCGGAACGATGACCTTCAGTTCATCCTCGCGCCACGGCGTCGCCGTGATCAGCGGGTGGTGGGAGGGGCCTTCGATGAACGCGAGGTCGAGCTGTTGCGACAACAGTTGCGCTTCGATGGCCTCGGTGTTGCCGATCTCGAGATGCACATCGACTTCTGGGTGGGTGGCCACGAACGTGCCGACCAGGGCTGGTAGCAGGTAAGTGCCGATCGTCGAGCTGGCACCGATTCGCAGGCTGCCCTTGATGCTCTGCTCGCCGTTGTAGTGCTGGACCAGATCTGTAGCGCGCTGTAGCAAATCCGCTGCATCGTCGGCGAGGCGCCGGCCACGGTCGTTGAGCACGACGCGGCGGCCGACCCGTTCGAGCAGCGGGCCACCGAGGCGATCGGCCAATTCGGCGAGCGCTGTGCTGACGGCGGACTGTGACAGGTGCACGTCCTTGGCTGCTTCGGTGACGTGTTCGCGGCGGGCGACGGCCAGGAAGATCTCGAGCTGGCGTAGGGTGATCGTCTGCTGCGTAATCATCAGTTGGATAGATGATACATACAAAAACGTTCAATTGGACCAATGAACGAGATGTGCCGATGCTGCTGCGCCTCATGACCACGGTCGCCCACGTTGATTCCTCCTGTCTGCGCCCCAACACGCTCGTTTCTGGCCTGTTGATCGCCGTGGGGGTTGCCGCCCTGGCCGACGCGCTGACTCCGGCTCTCCTTGCGGCTGGGGTAGTTGCGAGTCCGATGGTGGTGTCCTTGCTGTTGGGGCTCGTGCTCGCGCAGTTCCCGGTGATGCCGAATGCGGTCAAACCGGGTCTCGACTTCGCGTGCCGACCAGTGCTGCGCTTCGCGATCGTGCTGATGGGCCTGCGCATCGGTCTGCCGCAGGTTGCCGCGGTTGGTGGCAGCGGCCTACTCGCGGTCTTCGCGATCGTCGCCACGACGTTGTTGTTCGGCTACTGGGTCAGTCGCCGGTTTGGTCTGTCGACGGACCTTGCCTGGTTGCTCGCGTCTGGTCACGCCATCTGCGGTGCGGCAGCGGTTGCAGCGGCGGACTCGGTGTTGAAGGCCAAGGAACGCGATGTGACGCAGGCACTGACGCTCGTGACGTTGTTTGGCACGATCACGATGCTGGTGCTGCCGATGCTCGGTTCTTGGCTGCAACTCGGCGCCGATGAGTATGGGTTCTGGGTCGGTGGTTGTGTGCACGAGGTTGCGCAGGCGTTGGCGGCTGGCTTCGCGCTGGGTCCCGAATGTGGCGAGGTGGCCAGTGTTGTCAAGCTTGTCCGAGTGGCGCACCTGTTGCCGCTTGGTCTGGTGTTGGCCGTTGTCGTTGCCAGGCGTGCGACCGGTCAGGTGCGCGGCCGCATTGTTGTGCCGTGGTTCGTGCTTGGTTTCGCCGCGGTTGCCATAGTGGATGCCGTTGGGTTCGTGCCGTATTCGGTCGCGCAACCGCTGCGGTCTCTGTGTGGCTTTGCGATGACCGTCGCGATGGCCGCGCTCGGGTTGAAGAGCTCGCTGCGCGATGTGGCGAAGGCGGGAACTCGGCCGTTGCTGGCCGCTGCGGCAACGACATCGGTGATTACTGCAGTGGCGTTTGCTTTGGCAGTGCGGTGCTAGCAGCCTTGCGATTGGCCATGACTTGGTACACGACTTAGCACACGATGTTTGCGCTTTGCGAGCAGGTTGGGGACAACTAGCAGGTGCGTTGACCGACTACTCCTGCCCCCAATGCCCTTGAGAACGCCCATATTCTGGTTCGGCATCCTGCTGGCCGGCACCATCCTGCGCCTGGTTGGGCTCAATGCCGAATCACTTTGGCTGGACGAAGGCTTCACGTTGCATTGCGCGACGGCGCCCGACCTTTGGCAAGCGCTGGAAAAGGAAGGCAATCCGCCGTTCTTCTTTCTATGCATGCGTGGCTGGATCGAGTTGTTTGGCCTGCATCCAGTGGCGCTTCGCACCATGCCGGCGCTCGCCTCGGTCCTCGCGCTGTGGCTGTTTGCTGCGGGACTGCGTTCGGCGCGAATGCCCGGGACGGCAGCAACGCTGACGCTCGCGCTCTACGCTGGGTCACCGTTCATTTGTTGGTACGCCCACGAACTGCGGCCCTACTCATTCCTTGAGTTCGGCACAGTCGCCATGTTCTGCGGTTGGCAGTTTGCACTTCGCGGCCGTGTTGCAATCGGTTGTCTGGTTGCTGCGGGTGGTGCCTCGTTGGCGTGCAACTCCCATTACTTTGGTGTGCCGGCCGCGGCGGCCGCCTTCTTGGTTGCCTGGCTTGAGCCGCCGCGCGCGCGATCGCGTTGGCTCGTAGCACTCGTGATTCTCGGCGCGGCACTTACGGCCATTCCTGGCTATGTGCACTACCTGCCGATTCAGTTGGATCACCGATGGGGCCCCCAGTCGCACCTCGGGCTGGGATACCTCGCATCGTTGCCGTTGCGGTTGTTCGTCGCGCATGGTGGCGCACTCCCGCGGCTGCTTCTCGGCGTGGTTGCGGCGATGGTGGGAGCGCTCGTGCTGGTCACGATCAAGAACCTCTGGCAACGCCACGCCGCTGAGTGGGGGCGCACAGCTGCCATCGGCATTTTGGCTCCATTCGCCGTGGTGCTTGCAGTCAACATCCTTATCGAGCCACGATTCACCGCGCGCTACTTCATCATGGCAACGCCGTACTTGGCGATGTTCTGTGGTTTGGCTGCAGCCCGTTGGCCTGCGCGCCGCACGAACATCAGTGTAGTGGTGATTCTACTGATCTTTGGTTCGGCCACTGCCGCGAGCTTGCAGTTGCAGGTCAACGATGGCTACCGCGAGGCGTGTGCGTCCGTTCGTGAACATTGGCAGGAAGGCGATCGCGTTGGCACCGTGACGGGGATGCCGATCGGCTACTGCAGTGGCCCACTGCATGCCTACCTGACACCCGCAATGCTGGCGAACGGTTTTGATAGCACTCACGAAATGTACTCCGAATCGCCGCCGAGCCAAACGGGTCGCCTTCACCTCGTTGTGCGTTCGATGACTCCCATCGACAAGTTCCTGCGCGAGAACGTCGAAACGCTGCCGATCACGCACCGTAGCCCGGTTGTAAACCGCGTTCAGCACCTGCTCGTCGAGTGGCCGTGAGTCGCTGATCGTGCTCGGGGTGGGGCCGCCTGTAAGTGCCTGAGCGGATGCGTTGCAGCGAAGATAGAGTTTTGCTGGTTGCGCAAGTCGCGGTGCGATGGCCGCCATAGGCCATGGGGATTTGCGGAGATCAGCAACATCGACAGAGTTGGGGTATCGTCTCCTGGCCCCGACTCCACCTGGGCATGCCTCGTTTGCCATGAAGATCTTTACACTTAAGAATGTCGCTCTCGTGCTCGTCGCAAGTGCTGCTGTCCTGAGCTCATCCTGTGACAGCAACTCTAGTTCGTCGGGGCCGGTCACCCCAATTGGTCCCGGGCCAGATCCAGATCCAGAACCGATTCCGGTCGTCAATCTTGGCGATCCTCGTGCGGATCTCACTACAGATGAACTCGCGGCGTTCGATCGCGGGCGCGTTTTGTTCGTGAAGCGATTCATGCCCAGCGAAGGTTTGGGGCCGTTGTACAACGCGACGTCCTGCTCGTCCTGCCACAGCACCCCGGTGCCTGGTGGTGCCTCGCAGCTTTACCGCAACTTCTACCTCGCGCAATACGGCTTCGCGCCGTTCTTGCTAAGCCTGCCGGGCTTGCCCAGCCCAGTCGTGCCGGCGTTTGGTTCCACAAACTCGCTGCCGTTCTCACTGGAGAACGGTCGCAACCGGATCCCGGTAATGCTCGGTGGCTTGCCGGTCAAGCAGGATCAACGCAATGGCATCCCGGTGTTCGGTACCGGTTTGTTTGAGTTCATCACCGACGCAACGATCCTGGCCAACGCCGATCCAGACGATGCCGATAACGACGGCATCAGC
The DNA here is from genome assembly GCA_029936315.1 of Planctomycetota bacterium. Classification (GTDB taxonomy): domain Bacteria; phylum Planctomycetota; class UBA1135; order UBA1135; family UBA2386. The sequence continues at coordinate 59,269 of JAPYTD010000016.1, forward strand.
GGCCGCGCCAACAACGATGCCGCCGGTCTCGGACGCTTTGGTTCGAAGTCACAGGCAAACAACATCGAACTGTTCACACGCGCTCCGTTGTTCAACCAGATGGGCATCACCAGCAACCCGGTACAGGGCTCGGCTGGCACGGTCAGCCTTGGTCACGGTGCCCTGATGCAAGGGTCCGCAACGCCGAACGCGCCGACGTCTGACAGCGATGGTGTTCCGGATCCAGAGATCTCGACCAACGACCTGTCGGACCTGATCGCGTTCTCGCGCTTCTTGGCTCCGCCACAGAAGAAGGTCTTCAACGACGCGGCCTTCCGCGGTGAGAGCATGTTCAACCAGGTCGGTTGCACGTCCTGCCACATCCCGTCACTGCCGTCCTCGAAGGGACCGGTTGAGGCGTTTACTGACCTATTGATCCACAACATGGGCCCGGACCTCGCCGGCGAGGTCAGCTTCGGCACGCCGCAGGCCTCCGCCAACGACCCGGATACGACCGAGGCAGAATGGCGAACCGCACCGCTCTGGGGCATCTCGGCGGTTGCGCCGTACCTGCACGATGGTCGCGCCCCAACCCTTAACGAAGCGATTCTGATGCACGGAGGTGAGGGCCAAGCCAGCCGCGACGCCTTCTCCGCGCTGACCGAGCTTCAACGCCAAGACATTCTCGAGTTCCTGAGGCACCTCTAATGCAACTCTCACATCTAGCCTTAGGCGCATTCATCGTTTCGGCGTTCTTGTTGCAGGGTACTCCTGGTGAGGACCCGCAGTTCGATCGCGGACGCGCCTTGTTCGACAAGCCATTCTCACTCGCCGAAGGTCTTGGGTCACCCGAAATGAACGCCGACAGTTGCCGTGCGTGCCATTCAGACCCGAGCATCGGCGGCGCTGGACCTCTTGAGGTCAACGTGTCTCGCTTTGGCAATGACAACGGTGGCGTTGGTCCGTTCACCAACGTTGTTGGTGGCCAAGGGCTGAGCAAGCTCTTCCCGCCGACTGTGCATGGTCGGGAGGAGTACCCGGTGGGCCCTGGTGGCGCCGACGTGTTCGAGCAGCGCCAGACTCCTTCGACGATTGGCCATGGCGCCATTGATCAGATCCCCGCTGCAGTGATCACGGCCAACGAAGATGTTGCCGACGCCAACAACGACGGCATCTTCGGTGTCGCTCGTCGCATCAGAGTCGCCAATCACACCGAGATCGGTCGCTTCGGTTGGAAGGCGCAAATCCCGCGCCTCGCCGACTTCGTCAACGACGCGATGTTTGGGGAGATGGGCCTGACCACGCCGGACAATGGTCGCGGCTTCGCTGGCCTTACTGATGGCGATAGCGTTGCGGATCCTGAAGTCACGCAAGACGAAGTCGACGACATCGCGCATTTCCTAGCGATGCTGCCGCCGCCAGCACGCGGTGGTTCGACGGACCCGCGCGTGGCAGATGGTCTGAAGACGTTCCATGCGATCGGTTGCGCGAAGTGCCACACGCCGAGTCTGCACAGCCCGTCTGGTCCCGTGCCACTGTTCTCGAACCTGCTGCTGCACAACGTCATGCCGCTCGGTTTCCGCGGCATGGCTGAGTTTGGCGCCGAGGCGGGCTTCTTCAAGACGCCAGCATTGTGGGGCATCAAGGGCACCGCGCCCTACATGCACGATGGCCGCGCCGAAGACTTGACCGGTGCGATCCTGGCGCACTTTGGTGAGGCCGAGACGGTTCGTCAGAACTACGAGGCTCTGACCGTGCCCGACCAAGTAGCACTGATCCTGTTCCTTGAGGACCTGTAGCCGTATCACTGGCGCTCGTGAGACGCCGTGATCACGTTCGCTGCCTCAGCGCGTTGCTTGTGCTGGGGCTGACTTGCTGCGGGCCTGAGTCGCAGCCGAGGCCGCCCCAGGCCTCGTCGCCAGCCGCCTCTTCGTCAGCCCTGTCCGGGTCGGTCGTGGCCCACTTCACGATCCGTGGACGCTGGCAGAACCCGCACGCGGTGAGCTATCGCATCGAAGACCGCGGGGTCCCGATGGATGCCGTGGCCTGGCGGTCGGCGGTGACCCGAGCCTGCGAGGCATGGACGGCAACGCGGCTCGTCACGTTTGTTGCAGCTGCATCAGATGCCAAGGCCGACGTGACGCTCGGTTGGCGGCGCGGTCACCACGGTGCTTGCGAACCGTTCAGTGCGGACTCGGCCGTGGCGCACTCAGGCCCCGTCCGTGTTGGCACGTTTATACACTTCGACGGTGGCCGCAAATGGGTTGCCGATGCCAAGCACGATCGCGACGGCTATTCGGTGTACGGCACGGCACTGCATGAACTGGGCCACGTGCTCGGACTTGGTCACTCCACGGCCGACGATGCAGTCATGCGCACAGGTGTGATTCGCTCGGCACCTCTCGCCGAGTCGGATCTGTTCGGCCTGCAGTCGCTGTACGGCGGTGGCGCGGATGCCGAAGGGGATTTGTGCATCGCGTCTGTGGATGGCAAACCGCTTGGGGCCTTGCGCGGGGTCGCGCCGGCGAAGTTGGCGGAGTATGCCTTGTTGGATGTCGACGGCAACGGCAAGGACGACGTGATCGTCTGGCGGACCGACCGCGCCGGCAATGCCCAGGTGATGATCTACCACTTTGACGAAGGTGTTGTGCTGGCTCGCACCACCGGCCCGTTCTACGGTGCGATTGCCCACGGTGCGGAGGCCTTGTGGATGCAGACGGCGGCGGGTGACCGCGTGCTCGTGACCACGTTTGGTAACGGCCGTCAATCTGCTCGGCGCTTCGATAAGTACGGAGCGTTGGGTCCGTATGCGCCTGAGTTGATCCCCGCCAAGGAGCTTGCGGCGGCGATTGCGGCGGGCAACTTGAAGGCAGGCGATCTCGACGGCGACGGCCGGCAGGAACGCGTCACCGCTGTTCACTGAGTTGCCGAGTCACCAAAGTTTGTTGGCGCCGCAGTTCCGCGCAGTCTACTCCGCGACGAACTCTTTGTGGTAAGCCTGCAGCGGCGTGACTTCGAGCGGCTGCTTCATCCACATCTCCATGCCCTGGATCGTCGCCGATGCGGCGGCCAGCGTCGTGATGCACGGGATGTGATGGCTCGCTGCCGAACTGCGGATCAAGCAGTCGTCACTGCGTTCGCGTTGACCGCTCGGCGTGTTGATGATCAGGCGGCACTCGCGGTTGACAATCAGGTCGAGCACGTGCGGACGACCTTCGTGGATCTTGAAGACGCGTTCGACCTTGATGCCGGCGTTCTTCAGGGCGCGGGCGGTACCTGAGGTTGCGACGATCTCAAAGCCGAGCCCGGCCATGCGATCGATTAGCGGCAGGATCAGACGCTTGTCTTCGTCGCGCACGGATACGAACACTTTGCCTTCGCGTGGCAGCGTGTTGCCGGCACCGACCATGGCCTTGGCGAACGCGGAGCCGAAGCGCGCGTCGATGCCCATGACCTCGCCGGTCGACTTCATCTCTGGGCCGAGCAGGGTGTCGACGCCTTGGAACTTGCCGAACGGAAACACTGGCACCTTGACCGAGAAGAACGGTGGTTCGAGGCGTTCGACAATGCCGATTGCCTTGAGGGTCTCACCGAGCATGACTCGCGCCGCCATCTTGGCGAGCGGTTGCGCAATCGCCTTGCTGACGAACGGCACCGTGCGCGATGCGCGCGGATTGGCTTCGATGATGTAGAGCTTGGGGCCGCGCACGGCCCACTGCACGTTCATCAGGCCGACGACCTTGAGGGCCTTGGCGAGTTTGCGGGTATTTTTCGCGATGTCCTGGATGATGCCGTCGGACAGCGTGTAGGGCGGCAGCGAACAGCTCGAGTCGCCGGAGTGGATGCCGGCTTCTTCGATATGCTCCATGATCCCGCCGATGACGACCTGGTCGCCATCGCTGATTGCGTCAACGTCGACCTCGATTGCGGATTCGAGGAACTTGTCGACGAGCAGCGGTTTCTCTTTCGAGAAGTGCGAGTTGCGCTCGAGGTAGTCCGCCAGCGTGTTCTGGTCGTAGACGATCTCCATCGCGCGACCGCCGAGCACGAAGCTCGGCCGCACCAGAACGGGGTAGCCGATTGTGGCGGCGGCAGCGAGTGCCTGCTCCGCAGTTGCGGCCAGACCATTGGGCGGCTGGTTGATGCCGAGCTTCGTGATCAGCTTGCTGAACTGCTCGCGGTCTTCGGCCATCTCGATCGAATCGACGCTGGTGCCGACGAGCGCTGCACCGTGATCCTTGAGGCCTCGGGCGAGGTTGAGCGGCGTCTGGCCTCCGAACTGCACGATGACGCCGTGCGGCTCGAGACGATCGATGACGTTCATGACGTCTTCGTGCGTCAGCGGCTCGAAGAACAGCATGTCCGAGGTGTCGAAGTCGGTCGACACGGTCTCGGGGTTGCTGTTGACCATGATGGTCTCATAGCCGAGTTCGCGCAGGGCGAGCGCGGCGTGCACGCAGCAGTAGTCAAACTCGATGCCTTGGCCGATGCGGTTTGGGCCGCCGCCGAGCACGACGACGCGCTTCTTGCCAGACGCGGTCGCCGGCGTCGATCCGTCGACCTCATCTTCGGTGCCGCCATAGGTCGAGTAGAGGTATGGCGTCTGGCTTGGGTACTCGCCGGCGCACGTGTCGACGCGCTTGAAGGCCGGGACGATGCCGAGCGACTTACGGTGGTCGCGCACGTGCCACTCGGTGGTGCCCTCAGGACAGGCGGCTGCGATTTGGCAGTCGCTGAAGCCGAGCTGTTTGGTTTGGCGCATCAAGGGTTCGTCGAAGCCCTTGAGGCCGCTTTGGGCTGCTGCAACGATCAGCTTTTCGTGTTCGACCAGATCGACGAGTTGGTCGAGGAACCACGGGTCGATGCCCGTGTATTCGTGAATGTCCTCGACGGACATGCCGACGAGCATGCCGGTGCGCACCCAATCGATGCGGTCATCGCGCGGAGTGGCGAGATGGGGGCGAATCGACTCGACGTCGAAGTCGCTGGGCTTGCAGTTGGGCTTGCCCGGCACGTTGCCGTAGCCGGTGCGGCCTGTTTCGAGGCCGCGCAGCGCCTTCTGAATCGCTTCCTTGAAGGTCGCGCCGATTGCCATGCACTCGCCGACCGACTTCATCTGGGTCGTCAGCACCGAGTTTGCGGTCGGGAACTTCTCGAAGGCCCAGCGCGGGAACTTGACGACGCAGTAGTCGATCGTCGGTTCGAAGCACGCCTTGGTGATCTTGGTGATGTCGTTGTCGAGTTCGTCGAGCGTGTAGCCGACCGCGAGCTTCGCCGCGATCTTGGCGATTGGGAAGCCCGTTGCCTTACTGGCGAGCGCTGAGCTGCGGCTGACGCGCGGGTTCATCTCGATCACGATCATGCGACCGTCGCGCGGGTTGATCGCGAACTGCACGTTGCTGCCGCCTGTGTCGACACCGACCTCGCGCAGCGTAGCGATCGCCGCGTCACGCATGATCTGGTATTCGCGATCACTGAGGGTCTGCGCAGGAGCCACCGTGATCGAGTCGCCAGTGTGCACACCCATTGCATCGAAGTTCTCGATCGAGCAGACGATGATGCAGTTGTCGTGTTTGTCGCGAACGACTTCGAGTTCGTATTCCTTCCAGCCGACGATCGACTCTTCGATCAGAAGTTCGCTGTTGAGCGACATCTGCAGGCCGCGCGTGCAGATGTCTTCGAACTCTTCCAGGTTGTAGGCGATGCCGCCGCCGCTGCCGCCCATCGTGAAGCCCGGCCGGATCACGCACGGCAAGCCGATTGCGTCGAGTGCGGTGCGCGCCTCGGCCATCGAGTAGGCGAGCTTCGATCGGCAGCAGTTGAGGCCGATGTTACCCATCGCCTCGCGGAACTCCTGGCGCCCTTCGGCCTTGATGATGGCCTCCGGCGTCGCGCCGATCATCTCGACGTCGTACTGGTCGAGCACACCCATGTCGTGTAGCTGCATCGCGCAGTTGAGTGCGGTCTGGCCACCGAGGGTCGGCAGGATCGCGTCCGGCCGTTCTTTCTCGATGATCTTGGCGACCACCTCAGGCGTGATCGGCTCGATGTAGGTGCGATCCGCCATCTCCGGATCGGTCATGATGGTGGCCGGGTTGCTGTTGATCAGCACGATCCGGTAGCCATCAGCCCGCAGCGACTTACAGGCCTGCACGCCTGAATAATCGAACTCACAGGCCTGACCGATGACAATTGGTCCAGACCCCAGGATGAGGATCGATTTCAGGTCTTCGCGGCGTGGCATTTGCGCGAGGGACTACAACGGGTTCGGGGGTTGGGTGCGAGGGGAAACTGAGTTGCTTTCTCGGGGGCTACGTGTGCCGCCGAAGCGACGGCCCGATGCACGCGGTTTTCCCGAGTAGCTTGTGGACAGCTGGGGGAGCCTTTGGGCCCTCGCGTCCCAATCTGCACGTTCACGGTGCGGTCTGGAGGAAGGCTACTTTTGAGGAGTCCGGGCGCAGCCACCAGTCGCCGTGAATCATCGTCACGACCGATCTGGCTATCACCATCAGGTCAGCAACCAGGCCCATGGCTTCTCCTCGACTCCTGCCCGTTCGCTGCGGCGACGTTCGACGCAACGACTTCCAACATCGAACCGACGGCGTTGCTGCACCTCGGGTTCCTCGGCCTGTCGAAACCCAAGCCTGCCGCTGACGGTCTTTGGCTTGTCAGCTGACTGCGTGTTTTGAGTTCTATGCCCAGTCGATCACCTTCGACAACAACGGCCTCGGCCTAACCACCCGGGTTAGCTCCGGTCTCCGCTGCAAAGTAGGCCACCACTAGCCGAGTTTGTTAGTAGTGTTGGCACCATGAGCGACAACCGGGTGGAACTCGAATCGAAGATTGCGATGTTGGAGCGCACGGTCGAAGCGCTTAGTGGTGAGTTGCACTTGCACTCCCAGCGCATCCAGTCGCTTCAGGATATGGTCAAGTTGCTGGCTGAGCAGGTTGGGCGCAGCAAGTCAGGTGATGACTTGGAGGCTCACGACTCCAAGCCGCCTCACTACGGCTAGGTCGTTCGCAGACCCCACACTACGAGCGTTCAAAAGCCGTCCTGGTCCGCTACGAAACCGCCGACAAGGACCTGATCGAACTCCTCCCGCAACGCTGCTGGACCCAAAGAGCTTAAACCAACTGTGTGTCGAAGCTTAGCCGCCGGCGAGCTTGACGGTGTAGCCGCGAGCTTCCAGTTCGCGAACCAGCACGTCGCGATGATCACCCTGCACTTCGATCTGTCCGTGTTTGGCTGAACCGCCGCTGCTGCACTTCTTCTTCAGTGCCTTGGCGAGCAGGCGAAGATCAGGCTCTGCAAGTGGTAGCCCGATCACGACGGTCATTGGTTTACCGCGACGCACTTCCCGTCGGATGCGAACGATGCCATCGCCGTCAACCGGCGCGGCTTGTTCGCACTTGCAGCGTGAGACAGGCAGCTGACATGTTGGGCATGTCATGCGTCCATGGTCAGAGTCGTAGACGACGCGGTTCATCGGGCTGGATGTCGGTTGTTGTGTGGCTGTCAGCGAAAAGCCAGCTGCGTGACATAGTGGTAGCCGACCTCAGGCAGAGTCAGCAGCTTGCCAAGTCGACCCGCGGGGTTGGCAAGGCGGATCTCAAGCGGGCGCGGGAGCTCCATCGATTGACTCGCTGATGCGCTTACCAGACCAACCGCTCGTCGTCGGGGCCGAGTCTGCCGGCGGGACGAATGCCGTTGCCCTTGGCTTTGGTCAGGCGATCGCCGAGGTCCTTGCGGGCCGCATCAGCCAGCTTCTGCAGGCGTGCCACTACTTTCGGATGCTTGGCTGAGACGTCGGTTGTCTCACCAGGATCGTTGTCGAGATCGAACAGTTCGAGGCCGATCTTGCCCTGCGAGTACGGCTTGGGGCTGCCGTTGGTGCCGCCGGAGCGGCCCGCCATCGTGCGGTATTTGTGGGGGAAGTGCAGCTTCCAACGCGGGTCGCGAATGGCTTGTAGCTGGCCGCCGCCGTAGTAGTTGAGAAACCCGGTGTGCGGCGACTTCGCGTTCTCTTCGCCAAACATCAGTGGCGCGATGTCGTGGCCATCGATTTTGTGATCAGGCAGCGTCGCCCCGATCAACTTCGCGAACGTCGGCAGGATGTCGATTGTCGACGCGAACTCTGAGCACGTGCCGGATGGAATGCGGCCTGGCCAGCGCATTATCGTCGGTTCGCGGATGCCGCCTTCAAACATCGTGCCCTTGCCTTCGCGGTATTGGCCGCTTGAACCGGCGTGGTCCCCGTAGCTCAGCCACGGACCGTTGTCCGACGTGAATACAACCAACGTGTTGTCGTCGACGCCAGCGCGCTTGACAGCATCGAGGATCTGCCCAACCGACCAGTCGACTTCCATGACGACATCGCCGAACAAGCCATGGCCGCTCTTGCCTTTGAACTTGTCGGACACAAACAACGGCACGTGGACCATCGAGTGCGGCACGTAGCAGAAGAACGGTTTGTCCTTGTTGGCTTCGATGAACGCGACCGCGCGTTCGGTGTACTGCGTCGTCAGTTGCTCCTGATCTTCGCCACTGACGGACTTGTCGACGACCTTCGTACCTTCAATCAACGGCAAGTCGGGGTAACCCCTCTTGCGCCGTTCGGCCGCTGTTGGCAAATGCGCATAGGCGGGATGCAGCGGCCACATGTCGTTGGAGTAAGGCAGCCCGTAGAACTCGTCAAAGCCGTGATTGCCCGGTAGAAACTTCGGGTGGTGGCCAAGGTGCCACTTACCGAAGCACGCGGTTGCGTAACCCTTTTGTTTGCACACCTCGGCCAGCGTCATTTCGCGTTCGTGCAGGCCGTGCTTGGCGTTGGGGCCAAGGGCGCCGGAGATGCCGACGCGGCGGTGGTAGCAGCCGGTGAGCAGCGCAGCACGCGAAGCGGAACACACTGCTGTTGCGGCGCTGAAGTCCGTGAACCGCATGCCTTCTTTGGCCATGCGATCGAGGTTCGGCGTCGGGATCTTGCCGCCGAACGGACCGATGTCGGCGTAGGCCATGTCATCGATGAAGATGACGACCAGGTTGGGCGGCTGCTTCTGCGTTGGCGCTGGGGCCGCGCTGAGGAGGAGGGCCGCAAGCGTGAGGAGGATCTGCGAGGTGCCGTGCATCGCGCAGGATTCTAGTCCGGGTTGCCTGCGGCTCAGCCTTCGAATGCCAGATCCTGCTCGGTCCTCCTTGGCCGGTCTTGGTCAACTAGGCGTTCCGCTGCTGGGTTGCCGTCGCTACGCTCGTTCGCCCAATGCGCCTCAGTCAGATCCTCATTCAGACCCTCCGCGAAGACCCTGCGGGCGCGGAAATCCCCAGCCACAGGCTGCTCACCCGTGCGGGCTTCATCGTGAAGACGGCCGCTGGCATCTACACGTACTCGCCGATGATGTGGCGTGTGATCAAGAAGTTCGCACAGATCGTTCGTGAAGAACTGGATCGCGAAGGCGCGAATGAAGTCATGCTGCCAATCATCCAGCCGAAGGAGCTGTGGCAGGCGAGCGGTCGTTGGGATCGCTACGTGACCGACGGCATCATGTTTACGTTGAAGGATCGCAAGGGTAGCGACATGTGCCTTGGCCCGACGCACGAAGAGGTCATGACCGACTTCCTCAGCTCGCAGGTCAACAGCTACAAGCAGATGCCGGTCAACTGCTACCAGATCCAAAGCAAGTTCCGTGATGAGATCCGGCCGCGCTTCGGACTGATGCGGGGGCGCGAGTTCATCATGATGGATGCTTACTCGTATGACGCGGATAAGAAGGCGTTAGACGTTGCCTACCAGAAGATGCGCGACGCGTACTGCCGCATCTTCGAACGCTGCGGTGTTGATTACACGGTGGTGCAGGCGGACTCGGGTGCGATCGGCGGTGCCGGCAGCGAGGAGTTCATGGTCATCGCCGACAGTGGCGAAGATGCGATCCTGTTTTGCCGCGAGAGTGGCTACGCCGCCAACGTCGAAAAGGCGTCGAGTCGGTTGCCCGAAGCTCCCGAAGGCGGCGAGGTCGCCGCGATGGAGAAGATCTCGACACCTGGCGTGAAGACCGTGGCGCAGCTCGAAGCGTTCTTCCCCGACTGGCAAGCGGGTCGCATGGCGAAGACGATCCTCTACAAGGCTGCGTTGGCTGAGGAGGAGAAGATCGTCGCAGTCATGATTCGCGGGGATCTCGAAGTTAACGAGGTCAAGTTGGTCAACGCGCTCGATGCTCGGGCGCTTGAGCTTGCCAGCGACGAGGACATCTTGAAGGCGACTGGTGCCGAGGTTGGGTTTGCGGGCCCGGTGGGCTTGTCCGAAGAGATCACGCTGCTGGCCGACAAGTCGCTGAAGGGCCGCACCAACCTGTTGTGCGGTTGCAACGAGACCGAGTTCCACTGCCTCAACGTCAACCTCGGTCGTGATACCCGGATGCCGGAGTTTCACGACTTGCGCACCGCGCGAGCAGGCGAAGGCGATCCCAAGACTGGTGCGCCGCTCGAAGAGGCGCGTGGCATCGAGGTTGGCCACATCTTCAAGCTTGGCACCAAATACTCAGAAGCGATGGCCGCGACGTTCATGGGGCAGAGTGGCAAGCCGATACCGTTCGTAATGGGCTGCTATGGCATCGGCGTGTCACGCACGCCGGCCGCGGCCGTCGAGCAGCATCACGACGACAAGGGCATCGTGTGGCCGATTGCGATTGCGCCGTTTGAGTGTGTCGTTGCGTTCCTCGATAAGAAGCGCGCAGAACAAATTGAGTTGGCAGAAAAACTCTACGGAGAACTGCAAGAGGCCGGTGTTGAAGCTTGCCTCGATGATCGCCCGATGTCGCCCGGTGCGAAGTTCAAGGATCACGAACTGATGGGCATGCCCGTTCAGGTCTTCGTTGGCCGTAGGGCTGGGGAAGGCATCGTCGAACTGCTCGTGCGCAAGGGTATGGAGAAGATCGAATGCAGCGTCGACGATGTGCGGGCGAAAGTGCTCGCCGCGCTCGGTCGCTAGGCGAACGCACCGCCCTGTAAGCGCGGTGCTAAGACTCGGAGTCCCGCGTGCTGCTCGACGAAGACTCAGCGTTCGCTAGCGCGGGGGGCGGCGCGGGAACAACCGCACCAGGTCGGGCTCATGCATCGCCGTGACGACTACCTTTTCCCCGTGCGTCGGGTGCGGGAACGTAAGTTCGGCGCCGTGCAACAGGGTGCGGTGCGTGCCGTAGGTCGCGCGCGCGCGGTCGTTGACCTCAGGATCGCCGTAGCGCGGGTCGCCGAGTAGCGCATGGCCAATCGCGGCGAGATGGGCGCGAATCTGGTGGGTGCGGCCAGTGTCGAGAACGACGCGCACGAGCGTGGCGTCTTCGCGTCGGCCGAGTACCGATACATGCGAAGTGCTCTTTTGACCGTCGTCGTCGACAACTGTCTTGGGCTGATCGCCGCGCGGTTCGTCGGTCACCAGCAATGGCAGGTCGATTGTGCGGGTGTCTCCGTCGAGCTTGCCGTGGATGACGGCGTCATAGCATCGCTTGATGTCGCCGCGTTCCATTGCTGCACCGAGATTGCGCAGGGCTTCCGTTGTGCGGCCGATCAGCAGCAGGCCGGATGCTTCGCGATCGAGTCGGTGGGCAAGGCCGCTGCCAGGAAGTTCGCGTTCGAGCACCGCCGCAACGGATGTGTCCACGAGCGGGCCCGCATGAACGGCCAACATCGGTGGCTTGTGGATTACGAGCACCTCGTCGTCGGCGAATACAACCGGTAAGCCGAGTCGCAGCGTGAGGTCGAGGTGTTCGTCGTCGAATGTCACTTCGGCGCCTTCGCGCAGAGTGGCCGTTGTCGAAGCGCAGACGCCGTTGATGGCGACGGCGCCGGTTGCGCACAACAGACGCGCCTTCTTTTGCGACAGCGAGCCGTACTCACGAACGAGCGCGTGCAGGCGCTGCTTTGACTGTTCTGCCGTGAGGACGAACTGGATCACACGCGTGTGCCCGTGCCTTCGAGCATGTCGACGA
>JAPYTD010000094.1 GCA_029936315.1 Planctomycetota bacterium
GAGGCTGACAACGATCAAAGTGACTGCCGAAGCCGCGACCATGAACGCGACTGGCATCATGCCCCAGATCAGGTAGTCGCCACCGAGATGGTCGCCGGCGAGTGTCGGCGCCACCAAGCCGTCGTAGAACAGCACACACCAGGTGATGCCGGCGACGATTACCGACGCGATCGCGCCAGCGCGCGTTGCGCGGCGCCAGTAGACGGCGGCGACGACCAACGGGAACAAGCTAGCAAAGCCACTGAAGCACCAGACCGCGAGGTTGAAGATGTTGGGTGGTGGAAACAGTGACAGCACGTAGGTCAGGGCAACGATCGCAACGATGAAGAAGCGGCCAAGTTGCACCCGTTTCGCTTCGCTGACCCTGTCTTCGCCGAGGGCGTGCACGACGATGTCGTGGGTGAACATCGCGCCGAGGCAGACGAACTGCGAGTCGAGCGACGACATGATCGCAGCGAGAATGCCCGCCATCAGCAGCCCCGATACCCATGGGTTCTTGAGTTGCATGCCGACCATCTTGGCCAGCACCGCGTTGGAGTTGCCGCCGGGTGCCTCGACGCCGGCGCCCGCAGCCCAGACGCCGATCAAGACGCACGGCACCCAGACGATCATGATGAAGATCGGGTGCGCGATGACCGTCATGCGGAACGTCTTGGCGCTGCGCGCGGTCAGCCAGTGCTGAAACAGGTGCGGGAACATGCCGACAGATAGCGGCACAAAGCAGTAGCTCAAGAACTGCATGTGCCCGATCTCGCCTTCGCGGGCCAGCAGCTCGGGCGCGTTGTCGACTACGTTTTGCGTTGCTGTCTCGATACCGCCGAGCGATCCGGAGATCAGTATGAACGCCAGCAAGCCAACTGCCATGAACACGATCGTCTGCACCGCGTTGGCGAGCGCCGCGGCGCGCACTCCGCCGGTGAGGACGTAGGCGAGCACGACGCAGCAGATGACCGCGCCGGTCAGCCACGTTGGCACCCCCGACACGCCCTTGAGCACCGAGCCAGCACCGAGAATCCCGATCAGCAGATAGGGGATCACGAGTCCAACCAGCACCGGAAAGAGCAGGTAGCCGAGGGCGTTCGAGTCGAAGCGGTTGCGGAAGAACTGGATCTGCGTGACGTAGTTGTAGCGCTTGCCGATCGCCCACAGCTTGATGCCGATCAGGAAGAACACGAGCGAGTGTATGATGCCCGATGCCGAAGCCATCAGGCCGTAGACGCCGATGCCGTTGTCGAAGGCCTTGCCGGTGGAGCCAACCAACGCGAACGCGGTCATGGTTGTGCCGAACACGCTCATCAACAGCAAGAACGGGCCGATCGATCGGCTGGCGACGAAGTACTCGCCGGCCGAGCCACGTGGCCGGCGACTGTTGATGATGCTGAACGCGAGCAGCAGGATCAGGTAGATGCCGACGACGTAGAGCGGGGTTGTGCTCTTCGGTGGCGCTTGCAGCAGGTAACTGATCATTCGTCACCGGCTCCGTTGTCTGTCTGGCCCGCTAGGTCTGGGGCATCTCTGTCGGGAGCCTGCTCGGCCCACTCTTCGATGTGCGTTGGCCACGCATACTTGACGACCATCGCCCAAGCAACGGCCGCACCAATCGAGATCAGCGCCTGGAAGTACAGTCCGACCGGCATGAAGCCAAAGACCAGGCTGCGATCGTCCCAGTTCCAAAAGTCGTAGTGCAGGATGGCGAGCAAGGCGACGAACCCCCACGCGATCCTGCCTGCGGATGACATGCGGCGAGTCGCCGTAGTGTTTGTCATTCTTTGGGCTTCTCGGCCTTGTCCGTCTTACTGATTGCGTACAGGTGCGTGAACGTTGCGACGTAGAGCACGCCGTTGGCGGCGATGGGGGACGAGTAGACGTTGGTGCCGAAGTCCGTCTCAATGACGTTCTTCTTGTCGTATTCCTTGGTCGCTGGTGCGCTGACGAGGAAGCCGTCCTCGATGCCAACGTAGACGCGACCATCGGCGACCAGCACCGAACCCCAGATGTGCGCGCTGGTGTCGTACTTCCAGTATTCCTCGCCGGTGTTGGCGTCGAGGCAGTACAGGTAGCCGGAGTAGTCCGCGGCAAACAGCAATCCGTTATGGATGGCCATCGTTGACATCGAACGGTTGATCTTGTCGTAGGCCCAGACTTGCTTGCCTTTGGAGTCGACGCAGACGAGGTTGCCGATGCCCTCGCCGTGTTCCGGGTCTTGGCCGATCACGGCGTAGGCGCGGCCATTGTGCACAATCGGCGTGCCGAGCACTTCGCTCGGCCCCTTGGTCGTCGCGTACCTGATCGGCGTGCCGTCCGGCTTGTTGCGGTAGCTCTTTGGGTTGCAATCAAACTGCCACGCTTGCTTGAGGATCAGGAAGCCGTCCTCGTCTTTGACAGGTTTTGGATGGAAGGCGTAGAGCACGCCGTCCGGGCCACCAAAGATCGCCAGCTCGGTCTTGTCGGTCTTCATGTAGGCCGGCGACGACCAGTTGCTGTGGAAGATGCGCGTGCTCAGGCCGGAAGCCTCCTCGCCGATCAGCTTGCCGGTCTTCTTGTCGACGACAATCATCGCTGGCGCATTCGGTGCCGGAGTGTCGACGTGGCCGTAGTCGACGCCATTCGAGGTCGACGTCCAGATTTGATCGCCGACGATCATCACCGAGCAGCTGGTGATGTTGTGCGGGAAGACCCCGCACTCATCGATCATGTTGAGCTTCCAAATGATGTCGGCGTCGGTGTCCTTGATCTTGACCGGCGGCTTGCCGTTGTCCGCGTAGTACTTCGCTTCATCCTGGAAGCCATCGTTGCCGTTCGCCATGCCGAACACGTCGACGCACATGACTTCGCAGCGGTTGGTCATCAGGTAGACGCGATCGCCTTCGATCGCCGGGGAAGAACAGATGCCAAGGAACTCCCAGTCGCTGACCTTGCCCGTGCCGAGCTTCGGGACATTAAGCTGCCAGATAAGGTCGCCGGTCTTTTCATCGAGGCAGTAGACGCAGCTGCGGTCTCCTTGGAAGCGCGGGTCGCGCGGCACGTCGTTGTTGGTGCCGACGTAGACGCGTCCGTTCGCAACCGTTGGGTTGCCGTAGGTCTGCGAACCGAGCTTGGCGACCCACTTGACGTTTTTGGTGGTCTTGAGGTCGATCTCTTCGCTGTCCTCGATGTATTGGCCGGGAACGATCGCAAGCGGCAATCCCTTGACGTGCGCAACCATGTTGCGGGTGTAGTCGTGGCCCCACATTGGCCAGTCTTGGGCGGTGACCGCAGTCGAGAACAATGCGAGGCAGGCCGTCGCGGCGAGGGCGTTCGTGTGTTTGGCAATCATCGTGGTCATTCACAACGCGTCGTGACCCGGGCGTTGGTAGGGCGGAAGAGTATAGTTAGCACAGAACGGTGACCAAGCGGGTCGCACGTTGCATTCCTCAAGACCACGCAGGTGGATGTCCCATCTTCATAACGAGCTCGCAGCTGGTTTGAGTGGCATGGCGCACAAGATCTGCACATGGCCGGAGAATCCTCAAAGAGCATCCTGGCGGCGATCCTGATCTCGGCTGGCATTGCTCTGTTCGTCAACGTGTTGGCCGGCATCTTCGCGCTGACGCAGACCTCGCTGTGGCCGTTCGGCTTCACCGCGTTGCTTGGTGGCTTGTTCGCGGTCCTCGGGTCGTGGACTGTGCGGCGCTAGCGATTTGGCGTGATCGTGATGTTGTCGAGGTAAACCCGGAAGCGGCTCTGAGGCGTGAAGCCGTAGAGGCCGGGCGAACCTGATTGGTTGACGTTCGGCACGTTTACTTCGAGTAACCAACCCTCAGGTTCGGGCGCATCACGTTGCCAAGCCTTGGCGCGCACGACGCCAGAGCCATCCGGGTTGGCGTCGACGCGACTCTTGACGCGATACCAGATGCCGGCCTTCCAACGAAACCTGGTGTTCTCCTTGATCAGTTCTTCGTTCGAGGAGATCTCGAGTTGCTGGTGGTTGCCCTTGAGCACGATCGCGTAGCGCTGGTTGATCATGCCACCGGCGGACATGGTGCGGCGGTTGCCATCGGTGCGCACATCGACCGTCATCGTGTAGTTCGATTGGCGCGGGTCGCCGATCATCGAGATCGTGCGTTGGAACAGGGGGCGGTCGAGCGTGCGGGCGAGCACGCGATGGCCATCGAGTTCGCGCACTTCCCACTTGAGGTTGGCGCCGATCCAATAGGGGCGGGGCTTGCCGTATTTGACGCCTTCCTCCTTAGGGTGGGGCATCAGCGCGACGTCTTCGAAGTTGTCGGAGTGGGAAGTGCCAGGGACGATGCGCAGGCGTGCCGTGCCAGTGATGCCGCCGGCCGTTGCCGTCAAGACGGCGACGCCAGGGCTCGCGTCGGCTGGCACATCCAGGATCCCGTTCTTGATCGTGACGCCCTTCGGCAGCTTGCCGGACCATTGCACGTCGTCGGCGGCCAGGTCCATAACGGTCGCTCCGCGGCTATCCTTGGCACGAACGCGGTACGAGGATCTCTCCCCGAGGTGCACTAGCGCGTCGGCGGGGATGATTTGCAGTGTGATCGCTGCGCCCGCGGGAACGGGTGGAACTGTGCTTGGCTTCGGTGCGGCGTCGCCACCTGTGCCGGCAAAGCAGTAGAGCGCTTCGGTCGTGTGCACGTAGACGCGGCCGTTGCAGATCGCTGGCGCGCCGAGACAGTTGCCGTCGAGTTGCGCCTTGGCGAGCACTTCCATGCCTTCATCCGATGGCTTGACGATGAAGAACTCACCATTGTTCATCGGCACCCACAGGCGTCCATCGCCGTACGCCGGAGAGGCGTGGATCTGGTCGGGTGCCAGCTTGTGCTGCCACAGGATCTTGCCCGTGTCGGCGTCGACACAGGCAAGTTCGCCAGTGGCGACGGTCGTATAGACGCGGTTGCCTACCAGAATGGGCGAACTCGTGAACGCCGTCAGTTCGTTGCGCCAGACCTCGTGATCCTTGCCGAGCACGAGTTGCTTCTCGCCGGGCTTTGGTTCTGCGCCGAGTTTGATCGCGACCATGCGACCGCCCGTCGACGTATCGAGGTTCTCCTTGCCGTGGATCGCGATCAGCGTGTCTTTGTACAAGACGGCCGTCGAACTCATGCCACCAGTGCACATCGGAAAGCGCCACAGCGCTTCGCCGGTTCGCGCATCAACGCAGGCCATGTGGCCACCGGACAGACCGGCGTAGGCGATCTGGCGCCCGTTTTGCCATGCGAGCAGGGGACGCGAGAACGAGATGTCCTTTGGCGGGCCGCCTGGTGTCGATGTCCAAACGCACTCACCGGTCTGCTTGTCGAACGCGAAGAAGCGATCGCGCGCCGGGCCTTGCGGGCCCCAGCCCGAGCTCGTCATGTGCATGATCGCGAGTTTGTCGGTCAGCGAGATCGAGCCGGTTCGGCCGTTGGGAAACACCAAGCGGCCAAATTCGGACATCGATGCGTGCTGCCAACGCAGCTCACCGTCTGGAGTGAAGGAGCAGATCTGGCCGGCCGACAGCATCACAAAGATGTTGCCAGTGTCGGGGTCGATCGTGGGGCTGCCGAGCGCGAAGCGGTGGTAGATGATGTCGGTCAAGAAGTGCGTGAAGCTCTTCTCCCAGATGACCTTGCCGTTGCGTTCGTCTAGGCAGACCAGCAACTCAATGAGTTGTTTGCCGGTGCCGCGATAGCCGAGCGTGTAGACACGGCCGTTGGCGATGACTGGCGTGCCGCGACCGTTGAGCGGCAGACGCCACGACTTGCTGTTCTCGCCAATTACGAGCGAAGTTGGCAGGCCAACCTCGGCAGACGAGCCGGTCTGATCGGGTCCGCGCCAGTTCAGCCAGCCCTCGATCTGGCTGCGAGTGGGCGATTGATCAGGTGCTTGCGCGAGGCACGTCCCGGTCGTCAGCGTGGCAGCCGCGGCCAGAGTTGCGAACAGGGTCGCATTGCAGAGGTAGTTGCGTCGAAGCTTCATGTTGGTGCGCGCGAGTATAGCTAGGTCGATGTGGTGACCAACGGTCGCGCAGGCCGCTCGGGCGGAAGGGGTCGTTGTGGATGTCCCAAGTTCTTAACGGGGGCTTGGATCGTTGCTTGTGCATCTGCAGCACTGGTTGCGGGGCTGCCTGAGTCATAACGCTTACGTAGCCTCCTCTGTCACGTGCGGTGCATTTTGCGACGAAGAGGTGGGACAAGCGCCATGTCCAAGCTCACCAGTATTGTCAGCATCCAGGACCTGCTCATTCGCTGGCGACGCCTGGGATACCGCCGTCTGAGCACCGGGATCGAGCTTTTTGGCTCGGTTCCCGGCGAGGAACAGGACTCGTGGATGCACGCCGTGTTTCCAGGTTTGACTGCGCAAGAACTCCGGGCGATGGAGGATCAATTCCGTCAGCCCATACCGGCGGGCCTCCGTGCGTTCTTTCGGGGCTGCGGCGGCATGTCGCTGTTTGGCTGCTTGTTTACTTTCTACGGTTTGCCGCGCATCGCAGCTGACTCGGATGGCGTCTCATCGGTCGACCTGATTTCCTTCCACCAATCGATGGCATGGTCGTCGTGGGCGCAGCTCGGCATGCTTGCGTTTGCCAGCAGCGCCTCGGATCAGTCGGTTTTCGTGGCAGGAATGGGTGATACGGACGACGAAATCCTGCGGCTCGATCGCGATACGGGGCATGTGCTCGAACGTCACGAGGATGTTCGCTTGCGTCGAAACTCGGCTCTATCGCATGGATGGGGCAGTAGAGATTCTTGCCAGCTAGCGGTTCTGGTTAAGCAGCGGCGGCGCAAATTGGTACGCTCTGGCTGGCACACGGCCGGTCCAGACACCTCTAACCAAACCTGCACTCGACATGTCCGCATCCAATACCGAGCTCGAGCAATTCATGAATGGGCTCGAGAAGCGCAATCCTGGTGAGGTGGAATTCCACCAAGCTGTTCGTGAGTTCGTTGAGAGCGTGATGCCCTATTACATGGACCACGCCACGTATCGACGGGATCAGATCCTTGAGCGCATGACCGAGCCAGATCGGATTATCTCGTTCCGCGTTGTGTGGGAAGACGACGCAGGCTCCGTGCGTGTGAATCGTGCTTGGCGCGTACAGTTCAATAACTCGATCGGTCCGTACAAGGGTGGCCTGCGCTTCCATCCGACGGTGACGCAGTCGGTGTTGAAGTTCCTCGGTTTTGAGCAGTGCTTCAAAAACGCGTTGACGACCCTGCCAATGGGTGGCGGTAAGGGTGGATCCAACTTCAACCCGAAGGGCAAGTCGGATCGTGAAGTCATGCGTTTCTGTCAGTCGTTGATGAGCGAATTGTATCGCCATATCGGCGAAGACACCGACATCCCTGCCGGCGACATCGGTGTCGGTGGCCGCGAGGTCAGCTACATGTTCGGCATGTACAAGCGATTGGTGAACCGCTTCGTCGGTACGCTCACCGGCAAGGGCTTGTCCTTTGGTGGCAGCCTCGTGCGCACCGAAGCGACTGGCTACGGCACGGTATTCTTCGCCGACGAGATGCTGAAGCATCGTGGTGACAGCATGAAGGGCAAGGTCGTCTCGATTTCGGGATCGGGCAATGTCGCGATCTACGCGTCCGAGAAGGCGACTGTGCTCGGCGCCAAGGTTGTGACGCTGTCTGATTCGGGTGGCACCATCTACGACCCAAAAGGCATCACGGAAGACAAACTCGCCTTCGTCAAGGACCTGAAGGAAGTCCGTCGCGGTCGCATCTCGGAGTACGCCGAGAAGTTTGGTTGCGAGTATCAAGAGGGCAAGCGCCCATGGGCCGTTCCTTGCGACGTCGCACTGCCTTGTGCTACGCAGAACGAACTCGATGGCGATGATGCGACGACCCTGCTCAAGAACGGCTGCAAGGTAGTTGCCGAGGGTGCCAACATGCCGAGCACGTTGCCGGCAGCGCACCAGTTCGTTGCGGCCAAAACCCTCTATGGGCCGGCCAAGGCGGCCAACGCCGGCGGCGTCGCGGTGTCTGGCCTCGAGCAGTCGCAGAACGCGGTGCGCATCTCGTGGGACCGTGAAGAGGTCGAACTACGCCTGCACAACATCATGCGGAAGATCCACGCCAAGTGCGTGGCCCACGGCACCGAAGGCGGCAACGTGAATTACGTCAAGGGCGCAAACATCGGCGGCTTCGTCAAGATCGCGGAAGCGATGTCGGCGTACGGCATCGGCTAGACCGCGATTGACCAAGCTGTACGAGACGGTGCAGCAAAGGGGCACTGGCTTGCGGCCGTTTGATCCGGTTTCGCAGTTGGTCGTTGAGGGTGCCTATCGATGGTCCCGTAACCCAATGTACGTTGGGCTCGTCGTGACCACCGTCGGGGTCGCGATCTGTCTCGGCACGGTTCGCCCTTGTTGGTACCGCCGACGTTGTGGTTGGTGCTCGATCGCCGCTTTGTTCGTCGCGAAGAACGATTCCTGCGCCAAGAACTGGGCAACGTCTACGATGACTACTATGGGCGCGTGCGTCGATGGCTGTAGCCCCGCAGGTCGCTCCCATCGTCAACAAGCCGCATGCGCCGTCGCGCACGCTGCTGCGGCGCATGCTCGGGCCCCTGCACATCACCGGGATCTTCTGGTACCGCGCGCTGTGGTTCTGCACGATCGCGATCCACGTGTCCACATGGATTGCGTGGCTATGTCTGTGGAACATCCGCGACGCAGTCGCCAGCAACCTCGAAGCGGTCCTGGACCCGTGCGGTTGGTTCGAACGTCAGCGCCGCAGCTGGCGCACGTCTTATTAGTTCGCGGGTTGTATCTGCGAGCGCTACGAGCAGTTTCGTCCCGGGATGAAGATGCGCTTCGATTTCGCCGGCGAGAAGACCTACGAAATGATGCGTGCGACGGATCGCGGCTTCGTGTTTTTCACCGCGCACTTTGGCAATTGGGAGATGGGACCGCTGACCGAGGAGTTGCCCGGGAATCGCAAGTTCCACGTCGTGCGCGAGCCGGAAATGAGTGTCGCGGCGCAGCGCTTCGTGCAAGAACTGTTCGACAAGCACCCGCAGCGTGACCAGTTCGTCTTGCACTACGCTGGCAGCGATCTTGCCCTGGGCGCCAGGTTGCTGATGGCGCTGCGCAAGGGCGACGTCGTCGGCATGCCCGGTGATCGTCCACGCGCTGGCATGGCGACTTTGACGAGCAGTATGTTTGGCCGGCCGATGCAACTGCCGCCTGGCCCAGCCGCGTTGGCACGCGCCGCGAATGCACCAATGGTGCCGGTGTTCGTGTTCCGTGAAGGACGACGGCACTACCGGATCGAACTGTGGGAGCCGATTGAAGTCGGCCAGGGCGACGACAAGGAAGCCGACATCCGGAACGCGGTGGCGGCGATGGGGCAGGCGTGTGAGCGCGCGATCCGACAACGACCGCACCACTGGTTCTGCTGGGCCAAGCTCTGGCCTCGCTAGCGAGTATCGGCCCTGGCAACGCTGCAGGCATGTAAGGCGTTGGTGCGTGAGCAACTTTACCTTGGTGTGAAGGCAGACGTTTGATTGGCAGACGTTAGATTGTCAGGCGATCGAACGTGCTAGGCTGCCGCAAGGCGTTGGCACATTGACGCACACAGGAGACCCCAACGCATGAACCTCGTCGCTGCTTCCCTCCGCAACCCGTACCTTGTCGTCGTTGCAGCGTTGGGGCTGGTCGTGTTGGGAGTGACGGCCGTACTTGGATTGGCGACCGACTTGTTGCCGATCTTCAAAGCGCCTGCCGTGCAGATCGTCACGCTCTACCCGGGCATGCCACCAGAAGTCGTCGAGAAGGACATCACGTCGCGCCTTGAGCGTTGGACGGGCCAGTCCGTCGGCATCGAGCACCAGGAAGCGCGCTCGATGCTCGGTGTCTCGATCGTGAAGGACTTCTTCCGCGAGGACATCGATCCGAACAGTGCGATGTCGCAGGTGACCTCGCTGGCAGTGTCGGACATGTTCTACCTGCCGCCGGGCACGTTGCCGCCGATGGTGATGCCGTTCGACCCGACGGCTTCGGTGCCGCTGTGCCTGTTGTCGGTGTCGTCGCCGACGATGACGGAAAAAGAGCTCTATGACGTTGCGTACTATGAGATGCGCAACCGTCTGCAGGCCATCCAGGGCGTGATTGCGCCGGCCGTCTATGGCGGGGTGCTGCGTCGCATCCTCGCCTACGTCGATCGCGACAAACTGCACGCGCGCAACATGTCGCCGATGGATGTTGTGCGGGGGCTGCAGAGCGCCAACGTCTTTGTGCCGACGGGCAACGCCAAGATCGGGGACACGGACTACCTGATCTTGAGCAACGCGATGGTGGAAGAGATCGAAGAGCTCAACAACGCGCCTCTGCGCGTCGACGAGAACGGGCCGGTGTTCCTCGGGGACATTGGCGAGATGGAGGACACCAACCAGATTCAGTCCAACATCGTTCGCATCAATGGTCGCCGCCAGGTCTACATCCCGGTCTATCGGCAACCGGGCGCCAACACGCTTGAGATCGTCGATGAGGTGAAGGCGCGTTCGCAGCGCATCCTGCAACGCATCCGCGAACTCGATCCCAAGGCCCACGACCTCAGCATGGATGTCGTGATGGACCAGTCGGTGCTGGTGCGCGATTCGATCAACGGCATCACGTGGTCGGCTGGCATCGGTGGCATTCTCGTCGTGCTTATTGTGCTGCTGTTCTTGCGCAGTGTGCGCAGCAGCCTCATCGTCTTGGCGGCGATCCCGATGGCGATCCTGGGGTCGTTGACGGCGCTCTACTTCACCGGCAGCACGCTCAATGCGATGACCCTCGGTGGGCTTGCGTTGGCGATCGGGATCCTGATCGACCAGGCAATTGTCGTGGTCGAGAACGTCACGCGCCATGTCGGTATGGGCAAGACCCCGATGAAGGCGGCGCTCGACGGCACGCGCGAAGTGGCACTGCCGATCTTCGTGGCGTCGGTGACGTTCATTGTCGTGTTCTATCCGGTCGTCTTCTTGACCGGCATGGCGGGCTTCCTGTTCCGCCCGCTCGCGCTCGCTGTGGTGGCCGCGACAATCACTTCGTACCTGGTCGCGGTGACGCTGGTGCCTGCCGCGTGCTCGGTGCTGTTGCGTTCGGGCTCAAGCAAAGAAGGCGCCTTCGACCGCATGGCAAATCGCTATCGCGGTGTCGTCGCCACGGTGCAGCGGCTGCGTTGGCCGGTCGTTGCCGTGACGGCGGTGGTGTTCGTGCTGTCGCTGTTTTTGGCGCGAAGCCTCGGCACCGAACTGTTCCCGCCCGTCGACTCCGGTCAGTTCACCGTGTTGATGCGCGGCAAGGCTGGCACGCGCATTGAGATCACCGAGAAAATGACCGCCGAGGTCGAGAAGGTGATCGAGGCCGAAATCGGTGCAATCGACCAGGAAGGCAAGGACCCCGACTCCGATCTGCGTCTGCTATTGGCCAACATCGGTGTGCTCTACGATTGGCCTGCGGCATACACACCCAATACGGGGCCGATGGATTCGTTCTTGTTGGTGCAGCTCAAGGAGGATCGCAACAAGACGGCGCAAGAACACGCCAGGCGATTGCGTGATGTTCTGCCCGCGAAGTTTCCCGGCGTCGAGTTCTCGTTCGACACCGGCGGCATGCTGACGGCGGCACTCAACCTCGGGTTGCCTTCGCCGATCGACATCAAGGTGCAGGGCACCAAGCTCGAAGAAGCGCATTCGATCGCCAAGGCAATCGCCGCGGTCATCAAGGATGTGCCAGGAGCCGTCGACGTGCGCGTCGCCCAGCCCCTCGACTACCCGGCGCTGCACATCGAAGTTGATCGCATCAAGGCGGGTTACCTCGGTATCACCCAGGAAGAGGTCATCAAGAACATCGTAACGGCGCTGAACTCGTCAGTGAACTTCGCGCCGGCGTTCTGGATCAGTCCAAAGAACGGCAACCACTACTTCATGGGCGCGCAGTATCGCGAGGAAGCGATCGAGTCGATCGAGACTCTCCATGACATTCCGATCTCGATGCGCCGTGCAGACGGCGATCCGATGACGGTGATGCTCAAGGATATCGCGCGGATCACGCGCACCAAGGCGCCGGCAATCGTCGACCACCGCAACATCACGCGCACGATTGATGTCTATGCCAACGTCGACGGCCGCGCGGTCGGGTCGGTTGCGCAGGAGATGGAAGAGCTTCTCGCGACGTCGCCTGAGTTCCAGAAGCTCAAGACGGACTTCGAGTCGCGCGGCTATCGCTACGAGTTCTACGGCGAAGTTGCCAGCATGCGGGATGCGTTCCGGCAGTTGCTGTTTGGTTTCCTGACCGCTGCGATCCTCGTCTACCTTGTGATGGTTGCGCAGTTGCGCTCGTTCGTGCTGCCGCTCGTCATCATGGGCGCGGTGCCGCTTGGCCTCGTCGGGGTTGTGGTGGCACTGTGGCTGACCGGCACCAACTTCGGCATCCCGGCATTGATGGGGCTGATCTTGATGGTCGGCATCGTGGTGCAGTATTCGGTGTTGATGGTGGACTTCGCAGTTCGCCTGCAGCGCAAAGGGGTTGAGATTGGTGAGGCAGTGCGCGAAGCCGCCCGGCAGCGCCTGCGTCCCGTGTTGATGACCGCCTCGACAACCGCATTGGCTTTGTTGCCGCTGGCACTCGGTTGGGTGCCTGGCAGTGAGTCGAACGTGCCGTTGGCGCGCGCCATGTTGGGCGCCGTCATAGGTGGCAGCGTTCTGGCTCTGTTTGTTGTGCCCGCGCTCTACGTGATCGTCGGCAAACGCCTCCGCATTCGTCCTGAGACCCAAGCGTCCCTGACGTGAGAACTCAATAACATGAAGTGTCTACCAACTGTTGGTGTCGCCTTGTTGGCACTCGGGCTGACGGCCGAGGCCGTGGCCCAGACCTCTTGCATCGTCGTGCGGCCGCTACGTGCGTCCGCCAGCCAGCGTGCGGGTTTGCCCGGCAGGCTCGTTGCGGATCAGCAGGTGTCCTTGCGCGCTCGGGTGACTGGTTACGTGACGGCGGTCCCCGTGGACCACGGCAGCAAGGTCAAACTCAACGATCCGCTGGTGCTGCTCGATGTGCCCGAGTTGGTGGCCGAAGTCGAAATGGCCAAGGCGGCACTTGCCGAGGCCAACGCAGCGGTGCTCGATGCCGAGGCTGCGCTAGAACTGTCACGCAGCAAGGTCATCGAGGCCGCAGGCGCCGTCACCGTCTGCAAGGCTGAGGCCAAGCTGGCTAACGTCGCCGCTGGGCGCACACGCAAGCTGATCGAGGTCAACGGCGCAACGCCACAGGATCTCGAAGAGGCGGAAGCCGCGGTGGAGATTGCGGACGCTCGCGGTGCCGTTGCCAACGCCGCGTTGGTCACTGCGCGATCGGCCGTGAAGGCTGCCTCGGCGCGCATCGGTAGCGCCGATGCCCGCGTCACCAGCCGCAAGGCCAAGCTGAAAGCGGCGATGATGATCGCCGGCTTCGCGACCTTGAAGTGCCCCTACCAGACAGCGGTCGTAACGATGCGTTATGTGGATCCGGGTGCTCTGGTCAAGATGAACGATACCGTCATGCTCGATGTGGCGCGCGTCGACAGGCTGCGGGCAGAGTTTCATGTGCCGGAGCGTGATGCCGTGCACATCAAGCCAGGGGTGACGAAGGTCGACCTTCGCATTGACGCACTGACTGGCGAAGGCGCAACCATGGAGGCGACTGTCTCCCGCGCAACGTCGTCGATCAACAAGGCGAACGTGATGATCGTTCAGGTCGACATCGACAACAAGGAAGGCAAGCTGCTGCCGGGCATGTTCATTTATGCGTCGATCCTGCTCGTGACCGAGGATGGCGTGCTGACGTTGCCGGCCAACACGTTGCACTTAGACGACGACGGCAAGCATTACGTGCTGGTCGCCGCCGATGGCGTTGCCAAGAAGGTTGCCGTTGAGCTCAAGGGTGACGACGGCATCCGCGTGCAAATCGAAAAGGGCCTGACCGGCGATGAGCAGGTGATTGCTGCCGGATTGGTTGAGCCCGGGGACGCCGTTCGCATCGCGGAGGCGGGCAAGTGAGAACGCCGTGGCTGCTACTGCTCACGTGCGCCGGTTGCGTGGTCGACACCTCGCATCTGACGGAGCCGGTCGACGTGTCGCCGTGGCTTCATGGCGAGACGGGCGAGCAGCTCGTCGACCCCGGCGTGTTTGCGCCGACGCGTGCTCCTATTGGTGTTGCACGGGGCAGTGGAGAGCCCGGTGCTCAAGGCGCCCCTTCTGTCGTCGAGAGCACGCAGCACGCGATCGATCTAGCGGCGGTGCTGCAGCTTGCCGGCTCGAGTTCAATCGACGTCGCGTTGGCTCGATCGCAGGCCATGGAGGCGGCGCACGTCGCCGAAGAACAGAAGGCCATGGCGTTGCCGTTCTTGACGCCGAGGCTGGGCTTCTTCCGGCATGAAAACCGGGCGCAGAGTAGCTCCGGTGTGCTGTTTGACGTCGATCGTCAGAACGCTTCGGCGGGAGCCGGCGTCGACATCGTGTTGCAGCCCTCCGAAGCGATCTACCGTTCGTTGGCCGCCAGTCGGCGCGCGAACGCGGCGGCGGCAACGTATCGCGCCAACGTCGATGCGACGTTGGTCCGGGCGGCGCGCACCTACTTCCGGTTGGCGTCGAGCTTCGCCAGCCAAGGCATCGCCGACGACGACCTTCGTGCCGCCCAAGAACTGCTGCGCATCGAGTCGGTGCGCAAGGAAGCCGGTGCCGGCTTGGCGGCTTCGGTGGCTCGGGCCCGTTCGCTGGTGGCCGAGGCCGAAGGCCGCGTGCAGGCGGCGATCGGCGCGGTTGCGGCCTACTCGGCGGATCTGGTCGCACTGCTCAACCTGCCGTCATCGACCCAGCTGTTGCCGCGTGTCGCGGACGCCGTGGTCTTGATTGATCTAATTGATGCCTCGCAGCCGACCGAGTCGTTGCTCGAACTTGCATACCAACAGAACCCCGAACTGCGGGCCGCCAAGAACCTGACTGCGGCCGCCGGTGCCGATGCCGACTTGACGCGGTGGGGGTGGTTGCTGCCGGAGTTGCGCGCGGGGGCCATGTTCGACGAGTTCGGCAGCCGCTTCAACGCGTTGCAGGATCGCGAAGAGTACTACGTCGGCGTGCAATGGCGCCTCGACTTCGGCATGGCCGCGCGGCACTCGGCGAACGTCGAACGCCAACACCAGGCGGATTTGCAGGTCGTGGGTGTGCGCAATCGAGTCGCGGCGGCAATCGTGCGGTTGTGTTCGCAAATCAAGGCCGCGGCGGCGCGTGTTGAGGCTGGTGCGCGCGAAGTCGAGGCCGCAACCGAGACGCTCGCTTTGGTGCAGGCGCGCCAGCGCGAAGGTGTCGACCTCTTGCTGCACGTTCTCGACGCGCAGGCGGCGCTGAGTCGCGCTCGCAGTCGGCTCGTGGTGGCAGTCTCGGATCACAACATTGCGCAGTACTCATTGCTGCGCGCGGTCGGCGGCGCCCGCTAGTTTGGCGGCTCCGGGCGCCTGGGATGGCAAGTTGCCGATCGCGCGACAACGAGGGCCGCGAGCGCGGTGGTGGTCTGGAGGATGCGGTGCATCTGCTACTGAACACGCAGAACAGCCTGAAGATGCAGGGGCGGTAACGGTTCCGGCACAAAAAACGCC
>JAPYTD010000168.1 GCA_029936315.1 Planctomycetota bacterium
GGCGGCGAGTTGGAACTCAAAGGCGCCGGGCTTGCAGCTGCGCATCGCTTCGCCGATGCCTTCGGCGGCGATCTCGGTGGAGCGGCGGATCAGGGCGATTTCGGGCGGTGACTTGTACGGGCGCACCTGATTGACGAAGCGCTCCAGGCTGTGAACCTTGAGGCCGGGCGTGCTCTTGATCAGCGCGGCGATGAACTGCTGCTCGCGGGACTGGCGACCATCGAAGCGATCGCGCTTGCGTTCCCTCGCTGTGCTGCTGGCTTTGCCCGGCGTGCTGCCGAGTCTCGCGGCGGGTTTGGTGTTGGTCAGCACGATGGGGGAGCTTTCGCCAATCACGATCAGTTCGTCGAGGGTGCGATGCAGCGAGTTGACGTTGCCGACGGTTTCGAACCCCGTGTACTCAGCCGCACGCTTGCCGGGCGCAAGGAAGCGGCCATCCCACTTGGCGGAAAATCGCGAGTGCGGCGGTACGAGTAGTTCGTCACGTTCGAGTTCGCCGTCCTCGTTGATGACCAGCAACATCGCGAGGTTCGGCTCGCTGACACCGGTCAGATAGAAGAAGTCCTGGTCCTGCGAGAACGTACCCATGTGGGTTTGCTTCGGGCCGCCGCGAATGACCACGACGATGCGTTTGCCTTCGTGGACATCGGCGATGTCGGCGGCCAGGGATTCGCGCCGCTCTCGTAGTTCCTCCTTGTCAATGGGCAGAGGCGCAGCCTGAGCGGCGACAACACCGAGCAGAACGCAATGCAGCAGAGCATTTCGGATCATGCCGCCAACATACGCAGCAGGGGCCAAAACTGATGGTTCGGACCTGTGCAGAAAGGGAAGCGATACATCGTCGTCACCCAACCGGTGCGGTTCGGTCGGGCGTCGAGCGAAGTGGTTGCTAGGATGAGGCCATGCGGGTAGCCCTCCACGTTCTGTTTTTCGCGTTGGCCCTCGTTGGCCCTCGTGCTCTGCTCGCCCAGGAGGCTGAGCCGCAAGAGAGTGAATTGCAGGAGACCTACGGCCACTCGCGTCACGGCGAGACCTTTGACGAAGGGCCGCGATCGGCGGCCTACCTGATGGAGGGCATGAGTGCTCAGGTCCACTTCCCGGTCGAAGGCCTCAGCGAACAAGCACAGAAGTTCTTCAACCAGGGCATCACGCAGCAGCACGGCTTCTGGCATTTCGAGGCCGAGCGCAGCTTCCGCCAGGTCGCATTGCTACACCCCGATTGTGCGATGGCCTACTGGGGCATGGCGCGCGCCAACGATGAGCACGCCGAGAGGGCCGCGGGCTTCCTCGCCAATGCAGTGTCGCGCAGCAAGGATGTGTGCAAGCGCGAGCAGCAATGGATCGACGCGTGGGCGGCCTACTACCAGATCACCAAGAAGCAGCGAACCGAACTGCAGTCGGGCGACAAGAAGCGTATCGAGGCTGCGACGAAGGAAGTCGTCGAGAAGAACAAGGACCGCAAGAAGGTGCTGCTCAACAAGCTCGACAAGAAGCTGCTCAAGGATCTCGGCACGATCGTGTTCGACTACCCGCACGACATCGAGGCGAAGGCGTTCTTGGCTGTGCAGAACTGGCTTGCGTATCGCTGGGGCGGTGGCGTGCAAATCGTGTCGCATACTGCGATCGATGCGTTGCTCGACCAGGTGTTTGCCGAGGCGCCGCTGCACCCCGCGCATCACTACCGCATCCATCTGTGGGATCGCGAGGACGCGCGTCGGGCGCTCGACTCGGCTCGGAAGGATGGCTTCAGTGCGCCGGCGATCGCGCACCAGTGGCACATGCCGGGCCACGTCTACGCCAAGCTACATCGTCACTTCGATGCTGCGTGGCAACAGGAAGCTTCGGGCCGCGCCGACCATGCTCACATGATGCGTGACGGCGTGATGCCGTTCTTGATCCACAACTACGGCCATAACCAGGAGTGGATGGCGCGCAGCCTGGCGCATTGTGGCCGCACCGAGGAGGCGCTGCGCATCGCCATGAACCTCGCGGAATTGCCGCGCCACCCCAAGCACAACAAGGTCACATCCGGTGGCACGATCGCCGGCTACGGCCAGAAGCGCATCGTGCAGATCTGCGAAGAGCACGGTCTGTGGCAGCGCGCGATTGATCTGGTCGATGCGGGTTTCCTCGAGAAGAGCGACGAGATCAGCAGTGAAGTGCAGCGGCTCGGCTTGTTGGGGCGCGCCTACTACCGGCTGGGCCGCACCGATGCTGCGGCTCGCGTTTCGGCTGAGGTCGACAAGTTGCTGGCCAAGGCGCGCGCGCGCCGCGCGACCGCGATCGACGAGGCGGAAGACAAGGCATTTGTCGCGCGTGCCAAGCGCGACAAAATGCTTTCGGCGGTAGAGGATGCCGGTCGCAAGCCGGGCAATTCGGTTCGCGCCGTGCTCGACCTACAGCGCGAACTCAACGGCGAGCGACTGTTGGCCGCCGGCGATGCCGAGGCGGCGCTCAAGGAACTCGAAGGTGTGCGCGGCATTCCGCAAGCTTTGATGGCTGGCGTCCGTGTTGCTGCCGGCCAGGCGAAGAAGGCGATCGAGAAACTTGAGGCTGCCAACAAGCGAAATCCCAATCGTGCTGCGACGCTGGGCGCGCTGTACAAGGCCTACAAGGCCACC
>JAPYTD010000095.1 GCA_029936315.1 Planctomycetota bacterium
CCCTTGATGCCTGCGAACACGTTGCGCGTCACGTCGCCACCGAGTCCCAGGGTCAGCTGTAGCAACTTGCGCGCTTCTGGAACTTCCTTCGCTTCAAGGATCTCTGCGACCCGCAGGTCGACCTTTTGGAAGTCATCGATCGTGATTTCAGCCGCGAGCGGCTCCTTCGCAAGCGTCGGACTCGATGGCGGTATTTCTTCAGGAGTGAACATCTCTACGACTTTGGCGGTCTCGACGCGCGTCATCATGTGCTGGAACTTCGCGATGTCTCGACCGACCAGTGGTTCGCTTGCCTGTGACCAGCTGGTGATCTCATCACCAAGCAACGCGGTTGTCTTCTTTGCGAGTTGCGGCAACACGGGCGTCAGGTAGACCACGATTTGGTGGAACAGGTTGATGACGACTGTGCAGACGTCCTGAAGCTCCTGCGCCTTGTCAGGATCCTTCCTGAGCGTCCAGGGCTTCTTCTGATCGACGTACTCGTTGGCGGCGTCCGCACAGGTCATGATCAATCGCATTGCTTCACGAGTGTCACATGACTCGTAGGCGCTTGCGATGTTGGTCGACAGGTCGGCTGCTTTCGCAAACAAACCGCCGTCGTCGGGGTAGGTCGCGGACAGTCCTGATTGCGCCAAGAACTTTGCGGAGCGACTCGCGAGGTTGACGACGCGACCAACGAGATCACTGTTCACCTTGCCGACAAACTCTTCCGAATGGAAGTCGAGGTCGTCGATCTTGTTGCTCAGTTTGCTCGCGTAGTAGTAGCGCAACCAATCTGGGTCGAGGTATTCGAGGTATCGCGAGGCGTTGACAAACGTGCCGCGCGACTTCGACATCTTCTCGCCGTTGACTTGCAGGAAGCCATGGATGTGCAAGCGTTTCGGCAAGCTGTAGCCCGATGCATGCAGCATCGCTGGCCAGAACAGCGTGTGGAAGTAGGTGATGTCCTTGCCGAGGAAGTGAATGATCTCGGTGTTGTCGTTGCGCCACCAGTCATCCGCGTTGCCACCGGTCTTCGCGCACCATTCGACCGTGCTGGCGATGTAGCCACACGGTGCGTCGAACCAGACAAACCAGTAGTTGCCGGGTTGATTGGGGATCTCGAAGCCAAAGTATGGCGCGGGTCGTGAGACATCCCAGTCCTGGAGCGGCTTGTCGAGGAAGTAGCCCTTGAGGTAGTTGGCGACTTCGCTCTGCAGTGCGCCGCTATTCTGCGTCCATTCGGTCAAGAACGGCTGCACAGTGTCCAGGCGAACGAAGAACTGCTTGGAGTCGCGCAGCTCAGGTGTCGTGCCAGAGAACACCGACTTGGCGTCGATCAGGTCGGTGGACTGGTAGGTGCTGCCACACTTCTCACAGGCGTCACCATACTGGTCCGTCGCGGCACACTTCGGGCACGTGCCCTTGATGAAGCGGTCGGCCAGGAACATCTGCTTGACGGTATCGAACGGGCGTGGCACGACCTTCTCGACGATCAGGTCTTTATCGATGAGCTTCTGCCAGATGCCTTCGCAGACCGCACGATTCGTATCACTGTTGGTCGAGCCATAGTGATCGAACGAGATGCCGAACGAGACGAAGTCGCGTTGGTGCGCCTCGCTCATCTTGGCGATCACTTCTTCCGGTGGGATGCCTTCCTCTTCGGCCCGGATCATGATCGCGGTGCCGTGCGTGTCGTCGGCGCACATGTAGGCGACTTTGTGGCCACGCAAACGCTGGAACCGCACAAAGATATCGGTCTGAATGTACTCGAACAGGTGGCCGAGATGGATGGGCCCGTTGGCGTAGGGAAGGGCGCTGGTAACCAGGATCTGGCGCGTCATTGGGCAGAAGGGTGTACCAGTCGAAGGGTCCTGTTCCCACAGCCCGCCGCGGCAATTCCTGTTTGGATCCTGACCTAGCTACGCGGGCCGCTGGCCCAGGAATCGTCCGCCTCATACCCGAGTCGCCGCAGCGCCGGTCCGCAAGTGCGCAGAAACATGCGCCGCTGCCCGCCAGACCACCTATGCCAGCGCGCCGCCAGCTTGTCGCCCGAGGACTCTCCGGCGCGACCTGGCGCGGCGTTGATCGGTTCTCGTTCGGTGATGAACTTGGTCGCCGCATCGATCGGTTCGAGCCCGAGGAACTCGAAGGTGCGGCCGAGCGTGGCGGCGGTCTCGACCAGCAAGTCCTCGAAGCGCAGCTGCAGGCACCGTTCTGGGTGGGTCGCCTGGAAGTCCCGCGCGGCGTCGGTGTAGAGCCGCCACCACTTGCAGGCTCGACGATGGCTTAGCTGCATCATCGCGCGCGACGATTCGACGACCTGACGTCCGTCGCGCGACAGCACCAGGAACTGCGCCGTCGGAAACAGCTGCGCCAAGCCATCGGCGCACAGGGTGTACGACGGCGTTTGTTCGACCCAGCGGCGGCCATCAGCGTGCCCCGTGTAGAGGGCGTTGAGTCCGAGCCCGACGTGCGCGAGGAACTCGTTCTTGTCGACCTTCTCGCGCACCAGCCAATGCCGATCGCCGCGCGATGTGCCTTCGGTGTAGGCGGTGAGTGCACCTTCGATCATCGGCCGCAGGAAGTCCGACTCCTCGCTGCCCCATAGCGCGTCGTGCTGGCACAGGGCCCAGTGCAGCATGCTCGTTCCTGATCGCGGGGCGCCGATGATGAAAACCGGGCAGTCTGCAATCGTTGGTTGGGGGACGAGCATGTGGCGTGACCGTGTGGTGCGACAGTAGCGCGTGCCGCGCGCGTTCTCACCTCGCCGATTTTGACGGCGAGGATTGTTCGGGCTCGACCGGATCCACATCGGCCTTGCCGGTAGGCTTCGCCTTGTCGAAGTGCAGAAACGCGCTGGTCGCGGCGATCGTAGCGACCGGCAGCAAGGCGAGCACGTTGACGAACGGGATCAGTGTGGCGGTCTGGATGCCGAGCCCCGTCCCCAAAGCGCGCCACGGATTCCGACGCAACTGCATCAGTCGTTCGCGCAGATGGATGCTGCGCACGGCTTGCGGCGGTTGCAGCCAGACGATCGCCGCCATGGCGCCGCCGAGCAGCACGGTCACCGGCAGCCCGACCCATGGAATCAGCACGATGGCCATCGCCATCAGCGTTGTGATGCCAACCAGCAACAGCAGTTGCAAACGATCGAGCCAACGTGCGCCCGAGTTGGGCGGAGTGGTCAACGTCGCGCCGAGCATGTGCTGTTCGGTCGCGCGGCGGATCGGCTCCTGCGCCCAGCCGCCGAGAAAATCGAGCAGCACCGGACCGGCCGTCAGCCACACGGCCAGCAGCCACAGGTGGGGGCCGTCGTGGGTCGTCTGTCCGGGGTGGCTTGCAAACGACTCTTGGAACGCGGGCAGCAGCCAGACCCAGCCAAGGGCGATGATCGCGCCGAAGCCGACCACGTTCGCGGCCACCGGTAGCCGCAACTGGCCGATGAACTCGCGCTCAAACAGCATCACAAACACCGCCCGGCGCACGTCCATGATGCCGCGCCAGACGTCCACGACCGCGTTGCCACGACCAACTTGGAGCGGGGCACGTTTGCCGAGGGCGTGCCCTTCCCCGCCGCAAACGTGGCAGGTCTCTGCCAGCTTTTGGTAGCCGCAGATCGCACACAAAGTACCCAGGTTGCCTTGCGTCACCTTTTCTTGCTGTGGCACTGCCTCTATCCTGTTCGCCTCGCAAACTCGGCACCCACTATGAGCGATCCGTACAAGGCCCTCGACTTCTACAACGTAGACGATCTCTATGCCGAAGAAGAACGCATGATTCGCGACACTGTGCGGTCATGGGTTTCCGACCGGTTTATGCCGGTAATCGAAGAGCACAACCGTGCTGCGACGTTTCCGACTGAGCTGATCCCCGAACTCGGCGAAATGGGTGTCTACGGTGCGAGCTTGACGGGTTACGGCTGCGCTGGCCTGTCGCCGATCGCCAGCGGCCTGATCTGTCAGGAACTCGAGCGGGGCGACTCGGGCCTGCGCTCGTTCGTGTCGGTGCAGGGCTCCCTGTGCATGTACCCGATCTGGGCATTCGGCACCGAAGAGCAGAAGCAGAAATACCTGCCTGATATGGCTGCCGGCAAGCTGATTGGTTGCTTTGGCTTGACCGAGGCCGACTTCGGCAGCAACCCGGGTGGCATGTTGACCAAGGCCGTCGAAGATGGCGACCACTACGTGCTCAACGGCAGCAAGTACTGGATCACCAACGGCAGCACCTGCCAGGTCGCGATTATCTGGGCCAAACTCAATGGCGTCATCCGCGGCTTCCTGATCGATTCGGACACGCCCGGGTTCACCGCCAAGCAGATCAAGAACAAGTTTTCGCTGCGCGCGTCCGACACCAGTGAGCTCGTGTTCGAAGACTGTCGCATCCCGAAGACGCAGCTCCTGCCTGGGATCGAAGGCATCAAGGGCCCGTTGAGCTGTCTGACGCAAGCTCGCTTCGGCATCGCGTTTGGTGCGATTGGCGCGGCGCAAGCGGCCTACGACGAAGCCCTGCGCTACTCGCAGATACGCATTTCGTTCGACAAGCCGATCGCTCGCTACCAACTGGTGCAGAATAAGCTGGTCTGGATGGCTGCCGAGATCACCAAGGCGCAGTTGATGTGCTGGCAGCTTGCCAAGCTGAAGAGTGAAGGCACGATGCATCACTACCACGTCTCGATGGCCAAGCGGAACTCGTGCTGGATGGCGCTTGAGTGCTGCCGCATCGGTCGCGACATCCTGGGCGCGAACGGCATTACCGACGAGTACCAGATGATGCGGCACATGTGCAACTTGGAGTCGGTGATCACCTACGAGGGCACGCACGACATCCACGGCCTAATCATCGGTAGGCAACTAACTGGCGAAGACGCCATTACGTAGGGCGCCATAATCGCGCCGAATGCGGCGTCAGACGGGCACCTGCGGCGCCCGCCACTGCGCTCAGCAATGCTCAGCGGGGCGACGCCCCGCCTGCGCTTGCTTCGCGCGCAGCATGGACATGTTTACCGACGTTCACCTCGGCCCAGAAGTCGAGGCGGTCGTGAAGAAGCTGCTGGCCTAGACTGCTATGGTGATAGCGGAGCTACAACGCGTGGTCCGCGCGGAAAAGTAGTGTCGAGATGGATAGATCGGTAGCGTTCTGACTGTCGCAATCCTGCAGTGAATGCCGATACAGATACGACGTGACTGACTTCGACCT
This sequence comes from Planctomycetota bacterium, assembly GCA_029936315.1. Taxonomy (GTDB): domain Bacteria; phylum Planctomycetota; class UBA1135; order UBA1135; family UBA2386. The sequence continues at coordinate 5,179 of JAPYTD010000095.1, forward strand.
CAAGACCGATTGCCGCCACGTGCGTTGGAATCGCCCGTGCACACCGCACAAGAAGCGCGACAAGGTCTGCCAGACTTGCGACGAATACGACCCTGTCGGGTATCGCGTGCTCGTGGTCAAGCTGGCCGCGACCGGTGATGTGCTGCGCACGACTGCGTTCTTGCCGGCGATTCATGAACAGTGGCCCGGAGCACGTGTTACCTGGCTGACGCTCAAATCAGCAGCCGGTTTGTTCGATGGCAACCCGTTGGTCGACGAAGTGCTCGTGACTGACGACGCGATCACGGCGGCGCGATTGGCCACTGAGGAGTTCGATGTCGTTTTGTGTCCCGATGCGGATCCGGACGCCGCCGTGTTGGCGGCAATGGCCAAGGGCAAAGAACGGCGTGGCTACGTTTGCGATAAGCAAGGCCGCATCGTGCCGTTGGGCGAAGGTGCTGCGCGCTGGTTGCAGATGGGGCTCAGCGACGCCAGCAAGAAGGCCAATACCGAGACCTATCAACATCTGGTCGCGCAGGTGCTTGGCTTCACGCCGGAGCAGGTGCGCGAACCAATTCTGGAACCGTGCGATAGTGATGCCGCCGCCGCAAACGCGTTCGTGCAGGCCCTCGGCATTCCGGACGACAAGCCGCTGATTGGCATCAATACCGGAGCGGGTGGTCGATGGCTCTACAAGCAGTGGACCAAGGAGAATCAGCAGACGTTCTTGAAGCTGTGCAACGAGGCTGGCCTCGCCGTCTTGTTGCTCGGCGGTCCCGAAGAAGTGCAGCGCCACGAGGATCTGCTCGCGTTCGCGGCGGGCACGCCGGTCTACGATGGCGGCAATCACAACTCGTATGGCCGCTTTGCCGCGTTGATTGATCAGTGCAGCGTTATCGTGACCAGTGATTCGCTCGCCGTGCACGTGGCCGCCGCACGCAAGAAACCGGCAGTGGTTTTGTTTGGCCCGACGTCGTCGGCCGAGATCGAACTCTATGGCCGCGGCACGAAGATCACGCCGCCCGGCCTAGACTGTCTGTGCTGCTACCTGCCGAAGTGCGACAGAGTGCCGCACTGCCAGGCGTTGATTGCGCCGGAGACGGTGTTGGCGGCGGTGCAGCAGTGGTTGGTTGCGCACTAGTTCACTGCGCGCGATTCGTAGGAGCCTTGGGCGCTGGACTAGAATGCGTGCCGCGACGGTGACCAGTCCTCGAACGAGAATCGGGTGACGAACGGCAGCCATTGAACCGCATGTCTCGATAGTGTTTAGAACTCTGCGAACGGGGCGGCCGCTACTTGAGCAGCTTGCGCAGCTCGTCCGGCGAGTGGCTCGTCAGTAGGCCCAACGGCGTGTTGCCATCGCCATCCTTGGTGTCGCGTCTTGCGCCAGCTGCGAGCAGCGCCTTGGCGATCGCCGTCGCGTTGGCGCGCGCGGCTTCGTGAAGCGGCGTGTAACCCCACTTGTTGGCAGCATGCACATCACAGCCGCGGGCGATCAGCAGCTCCGCGCCAGCAGCCTGCCGCCAGAGCGCAGCCCAATGCAGGTAGTTGGAACGGCGGCTGTCGAGCGTGTTCACGTCGGCGCCGGCGTCGAGCAGCAGGGCGACGATGTCCTTGTTTCCCAACGACAGCGCGCGCACCAGCAGCCCCTTGCTCTCGGCGAGTTGTGGGTTGGCTTCGAGCAGGACCTTGGCCCGCAACGTGTCACCGATCACCGCTGCGGATAGCAGGTCGACCGTGACGCCGTGCCGGACCAGAACCCATGCGGCCTCGAGGCGGTTCGCAGTCGACTTGTCAGTGGGATGGATGCCCTTGGTGCCGAGCTGCAACGCCGTGCGGCCGGAGTTATCCAGATCGTGCAGCACGATGCCGAGCTTGACGAGCCAATGCAGGATCTCGGGCTTGCCGGCGACCGCGGCGTGGTGAACGGTCGTGCGACCCTGCCGGTCCTTGGCGCGCAGGTCGGCGCCGTGTCGGTGCAGCAGCTGCAGCGTTTTCAGTTGGCCGTGGTGCGCCGCTTCGTGGGCGGGGGTCAGCTGATTTGTGTTGCGCACGTCGGGTTTCCGAAACTCCTTGAGGGTCAGGAGCAGCGCGACGGTTTCGTGGTGTCCGCGTGTCGCCGCGACGTGCAGCAGCGTAGATCCAGGAGGCGGACCGCCCATTCCCTGCATTGCCGTGCGTGCGGAGGCATCTTCTCCCGCCGCCAACAACGCCTTGACTACCGGTGCATGTTGGGTCGCTTCGAACAACAGTGGCTGCCGCATCTCGTTCGGCATGAGCGGCGCATCGATGACGCGCGGCAGCATGCGGGCGGCGATCTCTGCGTGACCACGGTGGATCGCCTGCAACAGCGCGTTGCGACCAACCCGTGCCGTTGGTGGCTTCAGAAGTTTGGCAATCTGCTCCTTGTCGCCACGACTGGCCGCCGCGTAGGCCGAATACTTGGCTCCTTGTTTGATCAGTCGATCAACGAGTGGCCAGCGAAACCTCTGCGCGGCCAGGTCGATCGGTGCCAGGCCGAACGCCGTCTTGGCGTTGAGGTCGATCTCGTGTTGGAACAGTAGCTCGAGCACCTTCGGGCGGTTGAACATCACAGCCATGTGCAACGGCGTGAACTGGTTGTAGGCCACGGCATCCGGGGTCGCCCCGCGTGCGAGCAGCAACTCGACGATTTGGAGATGACCGTAGCGAGCGGCGAGGTGAAGGGCTGTGCGCTGGTCGCCATCGACGGCCGTTGCGAGTCGTGGTTTGCGATCTAGGAACGCCCGCACATCGCCGATGCGGCCGATCGTCGCGCCGTGCCAGATGTCCGTCGCCTGCCGCGCCGATGGTGCTTGCCGTTTGCGAGGAGGTCCGCCAGACCCATTCTCACCAGGGCCTTGGCCGGATCCTTGCGCCGCGGGCAAGGCGACCAACATGGTGAATAGCATCAGCGTGCATGGCATCAACGAGCGGATCATGGTTGTGCCGCAACGCTACAGGCTGATCGGGAGTTTCCGGTTGTTTGTGATCGTCAAGAATGTTGGGTGCCAATCGTAGCTTGAGTTGCCTCGCTGGGACGTTGACCTGAGGCCCTCCGAACGCCAACGTCGTGCGCGTGAGCTTTCTCGGACTCGATATCGGTGGCAGCAAGACTCGCTACGAATGGTGGCCTGCCGGCGCTGCCGACGGCGGCGTGGCCGATCCCGTGCACCCAGCCGAGCACGATGACCTTTGCGGCAAGCTTGCGCAGGTACTGTTAGGCATCACAACAACGCCGCCGGATGCCGCCGTCGTCGCGATGGCAGGCGTCGATGCGTTGGCCAAGAAGACGCTGCGCGAACAGCTCCCTAGCCACGGCATCACCTATCCCGTCGCGATCGTCGAAGATACCGTGGCCGCTGCCGTAGCAGCTGGCTTGCGCGACGCCCCGGGCCTCTTGTTGTGGTCTGGCACGGGTTCGTTTGCGTTGGCTCGTGGTGCTGATGGCCAGCTGGCGCGGGTCGGTGGCCGCGGCTTCGCGTTCAGCGATGAAGGCAGCGGTTATGATATAGTGCGAAAAGCAATCGTCGCTGTGCTGCACGCAATCGATGGGCGCGGTCGCGAAACTGTGCTGGTCGAATTGTTGACGGCCGCGTTTGACGCTGTTTCGCCGGAGCGCCTCGGTGGCGTCGCGCAGCGCATGCGTCCGCGTGAGGTCGCCAGTCGGCTGTCGGTGGTGCTCGATGCCTACGCGCAAGATGACTGGGTCGCTGCTGATGTGCTGCAGAACGGCATGTTCCAGCTGACGCAGCTCGGCTTGGCTGCATGGCAGAAGGTCGGAGGCAAACCCGAACCCGGAGTGCGAGTGGCTTATGGCGGAGGCGTTCTCGAACACCACGAAGTCGTGCGCGATGGCCTCGAGCGCACGCTGCAAGGATCGTTCGGCGGTGCTCTGCAGTTGACGCCATTGTCCTCCAAAGCCGCTGCGCTGGCCGCCGCGCGCCTCGCCAGTGGCTGGCAGCAAGGCGACGAGGTTGCCAAGGAATGGATCGAACGTGTCTCGCTCTGACCTGACTTTGAAGGACGGGCGGGTGTTGCCTAAGGATTGCTTCACGGCGACCTTCTCGCGCAGTGGTGGTGCTGGCGGTCAGCACGTCAACAAGACCGAGAGCCGGGTCGACCTGCGTCTCGACTTCGAATCCGCTCGCGAAGTACTCGGCGACTATGACGTGGCGCGCATCAAGCGCGCCCTGGCCAATCGTCTCGATGGCGATGGGCGACTCATCGCGATTTCGAGCGAGCACAAGAGCCAGTTCCAAAACTACCGGGCTGCACAAGAACGCATGGTCGCGTGGATTGCGCAGGCGTTGGTCCGGCAAAAGCGCCGCATCGCGACCAAGCCGACGCGCGGCAGCAAGGTGCGGCGACTCGACGCAAAGAAGCGCCGCGGCGACATCAAGAAAGGACGTCAGAGCAAGCCTGACCACGACTGAGCCCTATGCTGCGTGCCATGCACGTGCGCACGACCGACCTGCTGCAACACCTTGACGAAACGCGGAGTCGTCTGGCCGACGCATTCGCTGCCGTGCCTGATGCGCAGCACGATGTGCGTCCGTATGGATTCAGCCCATCCGGGCTGAGCCTAAGCGTAGATCCCGCGCATGCGGGTGGTGTCGGCTACCCGGTCGACCCCGAGCATGTAGGCCGCGATTCGGTTCGATTCTCCAAACCTCTGCGCCATGTCTACGGTCGCTGCGAACGAGTCGACCATGATGCGTTCCATGCGTTCTTCGACCTCGCGTTGGGTCCAGAAGAACGACATGCGGTCCTGTACCCATTCGAAGTAGCTGACTGTGACGCCGCCGGCGTTGGCGAGGATGTCGGGCACGACGAACACACCCTTGTCGTCAAGAATCTTGTCGGCGTTGGCCGTGACTGGGCCGTTGGCGCCTTCGACAATGATCCTTGCGTGTAGCTTGGCAGCGTTCTTGCTGGTGATGACGTTCTCGGTTGCGGCAGGAACGAGGATGTCGACTTCGAGTTCGAGCAATTCGTTGTTGCTGATGCGGTCGCCGCCGTCGAAGCCGTCGAGCTTGCGTTGCACCTTCATGTGCTTGCGCAAGCCTGCGAGGTCGATGCCCTTCTCGTTGTAGAGGCCGCCGTGCACGTCACTGATTGCAACGACTTTGATTCCGGTGCTCGCGAGTTGCAGAGCGGAGATCATGCCGACGTTGCCCGAACCCTGAATGGCTGTGGTGCATTCCTTCGGGTTCATGCCGAGGTGCTTGAGCGCTTCGCGCGCGCACAGCATCACGCCGCGGCCGGTTGCTTCGATGCGACCAAGCGAGCCACCGAGACTGATCGGCTTGCCAGTGACCGAGGCCGGAAGGTAGGCGTGTTTGTGCATGGAGTAGGTGTCCATGAACCATGCCATGATCTGACCGTCGGTGCCCATGTCGGGCGCCGGCACGTCGCGGTCCGGACCGATGAAGTCCATGATGCCTGTGACGTAGCGACGCGTGACGCGTTCGAGTTCGCTCTTGGACATCTTGAACGGGTCGCAGACGACGCCGCCCTTGCCACCACCGAACGGCACGTTGACGACGGCGCACTTCCACGTCATCCACGCGGCGAGGGCACGCACTTCGTCGCGGTTGACGTTCAACGCGTAGCGGATGCCCCCCTTGGCGGGCCCGCGTGACGTCGAGTGTTGCACGCGGAAGCCTTCGAACACCTCCACCGAGCCGTCGTCCATGACGACTGGCATGCTGATCGTAATCTCGCGTTCACAGGTGCGCAGGATCGAGATCAGGTTGGGTTCGAGGCCAAGGCGCTCTGAAGCCAGATCGAGTCTGGCTTGCATCGCTTGATAAGGATTGTCTTCGCTGGCGACTTGGGGATTCATGCCGGGAGAGGGCGCTTGCGTAGCAGTGCGAGGGCGAGCAACGTATGTGGTGTGAACAGTAGCAGCAACAAGCCTGCGACACCTGATGACCCGGATCTTGCGATTGTTATTGGCGAGCACACTCCGGCGGTGCGCGGCTTGTGGTTTGGCAGGCTAGGTCAGACGGTTCGATGCGTGCCTTGGCGGCGCACGATGATGGCCACCAGTGGCTCCGCAACCCTGTATGCCAAGCTCTATCGCAAGCGGCTCCGAATCGCTGCCCGCGAGTGGCACTGGCTCCACATGCTGCCTCTGCTAGGGATTTCGTCGGCGCAGCCCGTCGCCTGGTTGGCCGATCGTCACTCCGCGCTGATTGTGACGGCCGCCGTGCCGGGCCGGTCGCTCGACTCTTGGGCTGTTGATGCCGCCGAAGAAGGGTGGCTCGAAGCAGTTTTTTCGTATGCGTGCCGCAGCGTGGCGCCGTTCGCACGGCGCCTTCATCGCCACGGGTTGATCCATCGCGACTTCAACAGCGCGCATCTGTTCTGCGCCGACCCGCGATCGGCCGGGGCTCCATCGATCATTGATGTCGAACGGGTCTTCCGGCCGCGGCTGCGCTGGCAGCGGTGGATTGTCAAGGATCTCGCATCGCTGCTGGCCTCGTCACCCGTTGTGGTGCCAATCTCAGTGCAGCTGCGGTTCTTGCGGCGATATGCGCCAGATGCGACCACCGCCGAAGTGCGTAAATTAGCTCGCGCAGTCGGACGTAAGGCCCGACGCGTGCATCGGCATCAGCCGCGCTACGGCTGATACGTACTCGTCTTCAGAGGCGTTGGTTACCCGGTATGGGGCTAACCGGTAGCCGGACGCTGGCTACGGCGTTTGCGCCAGCGCGACGTCAGTGCGACGCCGACAAGTCCGGTTCCAACGAGCAGGAGAGTGCTCGGTTCGGGAACAGGCGGCGCACCATCTTCAGGGTCTGAAGCTGAGTTACGCTCGCCACCGGGTGCTCTTGCAGCCGAATCGGAGTCCTGGAAGTCGCTTGGATACTGACTTCCAAGGTGAGCAAGAGTCTGTCCCTGGCATGGAGCCAGACTCATTAGGATAGTTGCGAGTATGGGAGCGAGTCGCACGATGCGACCTACTTTGTTGCAGGACTGAGGTGCTGAGACGAGAGGGCGGCGGGAGGGAGACCACCCAGGCGAGACCTGTAGGCTAGCCACCCTTCCGAAATCGACAAGCGCCGGCCTACGATTTTGCCGGATTGAATTGGGACATTTGCGGTGCAGTTCATTTGACGCTACCGTGCTTTCGTCTGGTCTCTGGACAGCCGCCGGCAGCACCCGCTGCGGGAGGAAAGTCCGGGCTCCTCAGGGCAAGGTGGTGGGTAACGCCCACCGTTTGCAAGAACAGGGAAAGTGCCACAGAAATCAAACCGCCGGACTGCTCGAAAGGGCGACGGCAAGGGTGAAACGGTGAGGTAAGAGCTCACCGCACCCCGCACGAGCGGGGTGGCACGGCAAACCCCACCTGGAGGAAGACCGAGTAGGAGGATCGCGCGGCCCGCGCTCAGGTCCTCGGGTAGGTCGTTGGCGACCGTCCGTAAGGGCGGTTCTAGAGAAATGGCTGTCACCGTCCGATGGGCGGCACCAGAACCCGGCTTACGGAGACCAGGCAATTTCGTTCGCGCTGAGCCCGCTCAGCGTGAACGAATCCATGTGACGGTGGGCTTGTACTGGGGTGGGGTCAACGCGGGGGACGAACGCGGGGGACTAACGGGGGGGACGGAGGGTCTCCCGGTAGCGTTCTAGGATTACTAGGGCGGCTATGGAATCGGCGTGGTCTTTGCGCTTCTTGGCTTTCATGCCGCCTTGTTTTAGGCGCTCGTGGGCTTCATCGGTGGTGTGGCTTTCGTCGATCGTGGCGACGGGGCAGGCGGCTTGGGTGCGGAGTTTGTCGATGAACTGTTGGGTGGCTTTGGCTCGTTCGCCGACGGTGCCGTCGAGGGTTAGGGGGAGGCCGACGACGATGGCTTGGGTTTCTCGTTCGGCGGTTAGCTCGAGGACCTGACGGATGACTTCTTGTTGGTCGCGGCTGTCGATGCGGGGCAGCGGCACAACGATGGAGCCGGTCCAGTCGGTGGCGGCGAGGCCGGTGCGGGCGTCGCCGAAGTCGACGGCGAGGATGCGCGACCGTGGGGTCAGTGCGGTGTGGGGGTTGGTCACAGCAGATGGGTTCGACCGTTCTCTTTTAGGTGCTTGACCATCAGTTTGAGCTCCTCGGCGCGATCCTTTGGGCAGACCAGTACGGCGTCGTCGACTGCGACGACTACGAGGTCTTGCACGCCAAACAGTGCGACTGTGCGCTTGCCTTCCGCGTAGACGATGTTGCCGATACTGTCGAGGGACACGGCGTCGCCGCCGGCGTGGAGGGAGTAGTGGTTGCCGGATGCGTCGGCGGGTTCGACGCGCGCGAGCGCAGGGAAGCTGCCGATGTCGTCCCAGTGTGCCGTGCACTCGACGACGGCGATGTGCTTGGCCTTTTCCATGATCGCGAAGTCGATAGAGGTCTTGGGCGCCGCTTTGAACGCACGGGTTACCTGCCCGCGTTTGCTGTTCTTGATGGCCGCGGTCATCTGGTCGGTCGCCTTTGCGAGCGCCGGCTCGTGCGTGGCGAAGGCCTTGCGCATCGCGCCGATTTCGAACACGAAGATGCCGCTGTTCCACCAGAACTTGCCGCTCTCGACGAACTGTTTGGCGGTGGCTTCGTCGGGCTTTTCGCGGAACGAACTCGTCACATAAGCGCGCGGATCTGCGTCGGTTGCGCCCTGAGTGATCTCGTCGCCGAGTTCGACATAACCGTAGCCGGTTGCGGCAAGCGTCGGCGGGATGCCAAAGGTGACCAGGGTCTCGCCGTCCTGCGCCAGCGAGCGGGCCCGCGTGACCATGCGTTCGAACTCCGAGATGGGGTCGATGACCTGGTCGGCGGGCAGCACGACCAGTGTCGCTTCGGGGTCGCGGGCGCCGATTGTGGCCATCGCCAAGGCAATGCACGGCGCGGTGTCGCGGGCTTCTGGCTCGATCAGGACTTGGTCAATTGGAAAGTCGAGCAGCAGTTTGCCGACGGCCTTCTTCTGCGTCTTGTTGGTGACGATCCAGATGTTCTCTGGTTCGCAGATGCCGCTCAGGCGCTCAATGGCGGCGGCAATCATCGGGATTCCTTTCGCCAGCGGTAGCAGTTGCTTCGGTCGCACTTGTCGACTTGCTGGCCAAAACCTAGTGCCGGATCCGCCCGCCATGATTACCGCGTGTACCGATGCCATGAGCGAACAGCATCGGGCTCGATTGATTGTGGTCAATCGAGATCAGGAAACTGCGGCGGCGAGTAGTTAGTAGCCGGGGGTCTTCGCTTTGCGGCGAGCGGGCGGTATCGGCAGGACCGAGGGCCGTTTTGCTGTGCGCTCGCCGACAAACTCGGTGCCCGCATGCAGATCTCGAAGGTGGCCGTAGAGGCGGAAGCTGACCAGGTTCTGGGCGAGATACTCAAGAAACGGCATCAACAGCGGGTCGGCCGATTGGCCGAGCAGGTTGTCGAGGTCCATCTCGACATCGAGATAGCCGTCTAGATGCAGTTTGCCATCGCCTTCGGCAGCGAGGATGTCGGAGCGCACGATCAGCTTCTCGAACTCGATCGCTTCCTTGGTCAGGTGGAAGGCGACGTCCAGGTAGTTGAAGCGAGGTTGGTCGGCCGCCGGTAGCTGCGCATAGATGGCCTTGAACAGCGGTACCTTGCCCAGGTCGGCACGGTCAATGGTCAGCGTTCCTCTTGCCTCTGCTCCGACCATTGTGGTGCCATCGAGCCGGCTGAGCTTGACCTCGCCTCTGGCGGTGCCGGAATACGGCGGGTTGTCCCAGCCGCAGGCGGTCAGCAGCGAGAACACGTCGATGCCCTTGTATTCGAGGTCGGCGGCTAGCCGGCCATCGGGCACGTTCGCGGCGGGCAACAGATACGTTAGCGCGACCGGGCTGTTGTTGGTGTTGGACAGCTCGCCGTCGGCGACGCGGCTCGTCAGATTCTTGATTGTCAGCTGCGTCGCATCGGCGGCGAAGTCCGCCTCCACCGACTCAAGCGAGTGTCCCAACAAGGACATCGAGCCACGGGCCAACGCGCCGGTCAGTTTGCCGCCGGCTTCGGTGACGGTGCTCTCTGACAAGGTCAGGACGCCGCGCAGGTTGTCGATGCGAAGGCCATCCCGGCCGGTGCCGAGCAACATGTCGACGCCGTCGAGACTGATTTTGCCGCGGATCGTGGTCGCAAACGGCTGCACACTGTCACCGGTTGGGACGGCGAACTCCAAGCGCAGGTCGATGTTGTCAATCTTGCCCCGCAGCTGTCGCTGGCGCACTGCCTCACGCAAGGGACTCGAGAATAGGTTGGCCAGGCCGTCATCGACCGGGAAGTCGTTGGCGTGCACGTAAAACTTGATCTTCGTGCGGCCGTCCT
>JAPYTD010000096.1 GCA_029936315.1 Planctomycetota bacterium
CCTCGGGTTCCTGCGATCGCGCGTGCTGACCGAGATCAACACGGACTTGCGCGGCAAGTGCGAGATCGAAGACGTGTCGTTCTCGTGGTTCTCAGGATTGTCGGTGACGGGACTTCGCATCGAGAACCCGCCCGGGTTTGAAAGCAAGCACTCCGCTGTCACGATGGCGAGCCTGACCGCGGACGTTTCGATTGCATCGCTGCTGTTCGGCACGTTCCTCGCCGGCGCGGAGATCGTCGGCCTTGAGATCAACATCGACCAGAAGGCCGACGGCACGACCAACCTGCAGGAGCTGCTACCAGCACCAGAAGACCAGCAGCCGGAGACGCCCGGCGAACCCGCGCCAGAAGAACCGGGGTCCGGCAGCAAATCGAGCGGTGCCGATGGGGTCGGCTTCAACGTCAAGCTGCGCGACTGCACCGTAACGATTCGTCGTGAAGGCAAAGTGCTCGAGTCACTGACCGACTTCGCGTGCGAAGCGCGCAGCACGGCTGACTCGAGTGACATCCACATCGATGCCAGTGGCAAGCTGAAGGCCGGCGACCTCACCGTCAATGTGCACGTCGATCCAAGTGCCGGAACGACCGACGCCCAGCTCATCACGCATGGCCTGGATCTGCAAAACTGGTGGCCAATCGTCGACGCGTTCATGCCTGCTCAGATCACGGCGTTGTCCGGCAAGGTCAACGGCGATGTCACCGCAACGATTCGCGGCGAGAACAGCGTCGAACTCAGTGGCAACCTGACCATCGATGGCCCGCGGGTCGCTGGCCCAATCGTGCAGGACATGGACCTTCGGGCCAAGCAGTGGAAGATCACGCCGGCGTTGGCGATCGGCGGGAACGCCGCTTCTGACATCGACGCGAGCAAGTTTGTGGTCGACCTCGAATGGCTACACCTCAACGGCAAACCGTCGACCAAGCCAGGACATATCACGCTCGCCTACGACCTCGATGTCTCGCGTGTCGCTGAGTTCGGCGGCCCGATCCCGGAGATGCTCAAAGGCACCGGTTCGATGTTGGCAGGCGTCATCACTCTCCCTAGCACCGAACTTCCTGCAGACGCTGCCGGTTGGATCGAAGCCTTGATCACCAATGCCGATCTAAGCGCCAAGTCACTCGAAGTCGGCGGGTTCAAACTCAGCGACATCGGGCTCAACATCAAGATGCAGGATGGCGCGCTGACCCTGAAGACTTCCGAGACGACCAAGCTCGACGGCGGCGCGCTGCTGGCAGACATCAGCATCGATTTGAAGAACCTCGTCCGGATGCCGATGCATGCATCGCTCAAGTGGACCGGCGGCAAGCTCACGGGCGGCGCGACCGAATCGCTGCGCTACGTGGTGCCGTTGTTTGCCGGCCTCGATGCGGGTGCCGCACAGATCGTCGGGGACGTCAATTTGCACGTGAACTTCAACGGACCGGCCATGATGCAAGACGGACAGTCGCTGTTGGAGTGGCTGGACACGTGGTCGGGTAAGGGTTCGGTCGGCCTGAGCAACACGACGTTTGCGCCGTGCAAGCAGCTACAAGGCTTGCTGGCGCCGCTTGGCCCACTGACGAAGGGCTTTGTGCCGGTTGGCGACAAGGGCCAACTGAAGGTCGACAACTTTGCTGCGCCGTTCGAGTTCGTAAAGGGCGTCGTATCAAGCAAGTCGGCCGAGTGGTCAGCCGCGGGTCAGAAGATCGGTCTCGCCGGCAACATCGGCTTCGACGGCAAGATCGACTACTCACTCGACTTCAGCGCCCTGCTAAGAGGCCACAAGGACGGTCAGAAGGTCCTGAAGGCGCTCAACGGCCAACTGCCGCCGGCGAGCCTGGTGGGCTCCGTCGACGATCCGAAGCTCGGCCTGCCCAAGTTTGGGCACATCGCGACCAAGCTCATCGAGCTGCAAGGCAAGAACCTCTTGCAGAAGGGGCTCAACCGCTTGTTCAGGAAGAAGAAGTAGCCAACTCCACTTCGGTAGCGGCTAGCACTCGCGGTAGCGGTGGCTGACCGGCATGCGGCGGCCCCGCCAGCAGCGATCGCTGAGACGCAAGGTCGGCGGATACTGGTAGCGCTTCCACTCGCTGTTCTGCACCAGTCGGAACAGCCGTTCGACTTCGGCCCGCGGCATGCCTGTGCGCGCCGATGTCTCGGCTACCGACAATTCCTCTTCGACGAGGCATCGCAGCACCGGATCCAGCTTCGAGTAGTCGGGCAAGCTGTCGGAGTCAAGTTGCTCCGGTCGCAGTTCTGCGCTCGGGGGCTTGTCGATCGAGTTGCTCGGGATGCGTTCCCCATCGCGATTGAGCCAGCGACTCATCTGCCAGACCTCGGTCTTCCACAGGTCTGCGATCGGCGCCAACGCGCCATTCGTGTCGCCATAGATCGTGCAGTAGCCAACTGCACACTCGCTCTTGTTGCCCGTCGTCAACAACAAGTGGCCGTGCTTGTTGGCGAAGCCCATCAACAACACGCCACGCATGCGTGACTGCAGGTTCTCTTCGGCGACACCCGGCGAGGTTCCTTCGAAGACCGGCTGCAACACCTCTTCGAACGTCTGCTGCAACGGCGCAATCGGAAGCACGTGGAACTTGATGCCCAGGTTGTCCGCAAGTTGTTCGGCATCAGAAAGGCTGTGGTCACTGCTGTAGCGCGACGGCATGCCAATCCCGACGACGTTCTCGCTGCCCAACGCGTCGACTGCCAACGTTGCAACCAACGCCGAATCGATGCCACCCGAAAGCCCGATGACGACCTTTTGGAAACCAAACTTCTGTATGTAGGCGCGGATGCCCTGAACACACGCGGCGTGTTGCATCGTGATGAGTTCGGGTTCGACCAGCTGTTCGGTCCAAGGCTGCTCGGTATCGACGACTGTCACCGTCGAGGCAAACGCGACCGGCTGCGCCGCGATGCCCTCGGCTTTGGCAGCAATCGAACCACCGTCAAACTGTAGCTCGATGTCCCCACCAACTTGGTTGACGTAGATCATCGGCACACCATGTCGCTTGGCAGCGGCGGCAACCATGCGCGACCGGAACACCTGGCGCCCGCGCGCCCACGGGCTGGCGCTCAGGTTGATAACGACTTGCGCACCAGCCTCGACTACACGCGCGACCGGATCGATCGCATAAGCACGACGGCCAAGAAACTGTTCGTCGTTCCAGCTATCTTCGCAAATGACAACGCCGACTTTCGTGCCAACGAGTTCGACGATGTTCTTCTCCGGCGTCAAGAATGGCTCGAAGTAGCGCGATTCGTCAAAGACGTCGTATGTGGGTAGCAGGCACTTGCGGGCCACGATTTGGCAAGTGCCATCGCGAAGATGGGCGACCGCATTGTGCAGTCGACGTCCACCAGTTTCGTCGGCATCAGGGTTGGCTTCGAGGCAGCCAACCAGCACGTCGATGCCCTTTGGCAATGCCTGCGTGAGCTTGCCGAGTGCCACATCGTGGGCGGCCAGAAACGCATCGCGAAGCAGCAAGTCTTCGGCGGGGTAGCCGCAGACCGACAACTCGGGAAACACCGCAACCTGCGCGCCATCCGCCATCGCGATCGCAACGGTGTCGACGATGCGCTGCACGTTGCCGGCGAAATCGCCGACCGTCGTATCAATTTGTGCTAGCGCAACGCGCATCGAAATCTCCTACGTCCGCAACTCAAGCGGCAGAGTGAACTCGATTGCCTCAGGGATGCCGTCCACTTCTTCGACCGACATCGCACCAAGCTCGCGCAGCCGTTCGACGACCGCAGTCACGCTGCTCTCGGGCGTACTCGCACCCGACGTCAGTCCGACCGATTGCACACCTTCGAACCACTCTGCGCAAAGTTGATCGGAACCGAGCAGCAAGTGTGCCGGCACACCGGAGTCGGCGCCGAGTTCGCGCAGACGATTGCTGTTGCTGCTCATCGGGTCACCTATGACGAGCCACAGATCAACCTGACCCCGCAGACTCTTGACCGCCATCTGACGGTTGGTGGTCGCGTAACAGATGTCTTCCTTGCGCGGCGTGCGCAGCTTCGGGAAGCGACGCTGCAGCACCTTCATGACCTGCGTCGACTCGTCGACACTGAGCGTCGTCTGGGTCACAACCCCGACCTTGGTCGGATCCGGCACTTCGACCTTCTCGGCCTCGGCCGTCGTCGCGACAACAATCGTTCGATCCGGCGCTTCACCGACAACACCTTCGACCTCGACATGGTCGGCGTGACCAATCAACAGGATCGTGAAGTCGCGGACCGCAAAGCGACGCGCCTCCAAGTGCACCTTGGTCACGAGCGGGCAGGTGGCATCAATCGCGTGCAACTTGAACTGATCCGCCTGGTCAAACACCTCTGGCGCAACGCCGTGGGCACTGAAGATGACGTGGCTGCCAACTGGCACCGTCGACAGGTCCTCAACAAACAGTGCGCCCTTCTGCTCAAGGTCCTGCACGACGATCTTGTTATGCACAATCTCGTGGCGCACGTAGATCGGGCGGCCCCACTTTTCGAGAGCACGCTCAACGGTCTCGATAGCACGCTCGACACCGGCACAGAACCCGCGAGGGCGACAAAGAAGGACCTTCATTGGGGCGAACAGTTTCGGCCCCAGCGCGGAGAAGGGCAAGGGCACGAATGCCCAAGCGGCCCAAGAGTCTTAGAAGACTTCGGTCACCAATCCGACGCCCAGAGACCGCGACCCGGAAGCTGGGGGCGGGGGCGGGGGCATGCGGTTCTCTACCCGTTGCTATCGGCAGTTCGGCGCCATGCCTTCACTACTTTGACCGCCACCCCTGTCCCTGAACGAGACGCACCGATCAAGAAACCGGTCGTTTGCGCCGATCCGGGAGTGCCGAAGTGTCCTGATCTTCAACAGGTACGTAAGGAGTCCTTTGTGAAACTGGAAAGTCATGCGACCCCCATTGAGGGGACGCCACAACAACGCTACGCCACCCTTCATCGCGCGCTCGAGCAGGGCCTCGACTCCGATGATCTTTGGGGCGAACTCGCATCCGTAAGCGCAACTCTTGGCCATACCAAGGAGGCGAAACGATGCGCGCGGCGCATTCAGGATGCTGCTCGTCGTAACAAATACGAGCGCACGCTCGCCCTTGGCGACAAGACCGATCGCGACGGCACGCGGGATCCTGCCGCGGCGCCGGCAGCCAGCAATGCCGGACGCAACCAACGCAAGAAGGACTCGGGCGAGGACAAAAGTGATCCTGGCGTCATCGATCATCTACTCGACGCAGGCCAATATATGCTGCACCAGCATATGCCGTGGCTGGTGTTGTCGACGATGCTCGCGTTCCCGCTGATCGTGGGGCTCGGTGGCCTCCTAACCGCGGGCGGATCGCCAGTTCTGTTGGCCGCGATCGCAGCAGTGCCCGGTCTGTGCGTGCTCGTCGTGGTCGCCGCGATGGCTCACGAGACCCTGCGCAACAGCATCACCGGCGAGGGCGACGTCCCTGAGTTCCCCGAGTTCGCGCAGTTGTTGCATGGAGCCAGGACGTTCCTTTGGGATGCCGTGCTCGTCTTCGCGCTGTTCTTTGGTGTGCCGGTCGCGATGGCAATCGGCGGCGTACCGCTAACCGGCGCGCTGCCATCGATCGCCATCAGCATCTACTTCGCACCACTGGCCTTCGCCATACGACACGTACGCCGCGACATGCGCAGCTTTGCACCGGTGTTCCTGTGGCGCGCCGCACGCCGTTGTGGACGAGGTTATGGCCTGGTTGCAATCGCCATTGCGCTTGCCTTCGCACCAGCTGCGATTGTGGCTTGGGCCATCGTCGGCTACGCCGCCTGGGTGCAGATCGCGATCGTCGGCCCGCTCTGCGTGCTCCCGACGCTGGCGTCTTCTCGCCTGCTCGGAACGTGGCTCGATTCACATCGCAGCTCCCTCGGCTACCTGCTGACGACGGACGCGAGGGCGCCGGCTAGCATGCAAGCCGTGAGCACGCGCCCGGTGACGAAGCCAACCCAGCCGCGCAATCTGCGCCGCCCGGCCGCACTCGAGTCGTTCCGGGCTCCAGCCAGGAACGCTAGCACCACCAAGAAGGCGAGTTCTGCGGCTCGTCCTGTTCGATCGGCGTCGGCCTTCGCGCCAAAGAAGGCATCGCGGCCAACGCCGCGTGCGATCGAGGGACGTCGCCCAACCGCGAGCAACCCGACCGTCCAGAGCAATCCCCTTATTGAAGAGAAGCCACAAGTGACTTATCTGAAAGATCTTCCGGACATCGAAGGATTCGCCGATGCCTACGTCGTGCAGGGCGAAGAACGCCTCCTCAAGGGCGCGGCTTCTCGTCCTCGCTGATCTTTGCTCGCCTCCGCGGCAGGAACGGGGCACGATCCAGCCAATGGACCTCGCCTCGTTCCTGCGCGACGTTCCGGACTTTCCGAAGCCGGGCATCCTCTTCAAGGACATCTCTCCAATGCTGGCATCGCCCGAAGCGATGCACGCAGCTACGGACCAATTGGCGGCAATGGACTTCGGCAAGATCAACAAGATCGCCGGCATAGAGTCCCGCGGGTTCCTTTTTGGCGTGCCACTCGCCATGAAGCTCGGCGTCGGCTTCGTGCCGGTGCGCAAGCCCGGCAAGCTGCCGTGGAAGACCAATCGGGTCGATTACGAGCTCGAGTACGGCACGGACGCAGTCGAAATCCACCAGGACGCGGTGCAACCAGACGAACGGGTGCTGATGATCGACGACCTGCTCGCAACCGGCGGCACGATGGCAGCCGCGTGCAAGCTGGTCGAGTCGTGCGGCGGTGTGGTTGCGGGATGCGGCTTCGTGATCGAGCTGACGTTCTTGAACGGCCGCGAGAAGCTCGACGGCCACCGCTGCGAATCGCTGATTACGGTGTCGTAGCGGAGGCCACCCAGCGACCCGGCTTCGACACTTCCCATAAATTACTTCCGCCCACAAGTCACCGCTGCATCGCGACTTGCAGGAATCCCTCAAGTTTTTCCCAAGACCGCACTCAACCTTTGACCGGGAGTGGCCGATTATAGGGGTCCGGTCCGGACTTCCGGATCTTGCTCTTTGGTGAACTCGACTCCCACCAACCGCTTCTCGAAACGGCAAAGTCGACGAAAGTCGATGACGCAAAGCCATAGGGCCTTCGGCCGGACTCACCTCCGACCATGGCAGCCTGGTTCCCGAAATGAGGCGAGGTCTGGCAGACGGCAAAACAAATAAGGCGCTAGCGGCAGACGACCGCATGCAACAGGCGCCGAGCTCCAACTCCGTTCTTCCGACCACGACCAGCCACCGGCACGCCGGTGACGACAACAAGGGACACAGGCGCTTAGCGATGCAAATCGAGGCGCACAAGGAGTCGAACGGCATGCACTGCACTGCACTGCACGCCACTAACGCGGGTCCCCACCCGCCACGCCTGTCCCTTACGTCGTTAGCAAAGCTGGAGCTCAGAAGTCATGGCCAAGTCCTCGGTTGCCGTCCGCAAGTCCCGTAGCACATCGTCCCGCAGCACCTCGTCTCGCGCCGCTTCTAGTCGCACGACGACGCCCCGCCCGACGATCGCCGCCAAAGCAACCGCGAGGCCGCGCAAGACGACCACTGCTGCTCGCAAGGCAACGCCCGTCGGCCGCAGGGCGGCAACCGCTGCTTCGCCGACCGTGCCGACGCCCCATCAAACACTGCTGACTGATTCGGAGCTCGAGGTCATCTGGAAGACCTACAAGCGCACGCGTGACGAGAACTTGCGCAACACGCTGATCGAACACCACATGCCACTCGTGCGCACGATCGCCGAGCGCGTCCTGCAAACCCTGCCGAAGTCGATCGACGTCGATGACCTCAGTTCGGCGGGCACGTTTGGACTGATGGACGCAATCAACGGCTTCGACTTGTCGCGCGGCATCAAGTTCAAGACCTACTGCACGACTCGTATCCGCGGCTCGATTCTCGATGAGTTGCGCTCGCAAGACTGGGTCCCGCGCCTCGTTCGCTTGAAGGCTCACCGCCTCGAGCGCGCCATTCGCGCCTTGGAAGGTCAACTCGGTCGCAACCCGAACCAAGCTGAGATCGCCAAGGAACTCGACATCACGCTCGAAGAGCTGCAAGCCCACGAAGCCGAAGCCAACGCCAAGACGATCTTCTCTCTGTCTGAGAAGTGGGACGATGGCGACGACGATGGGGACATCGAGAAGGTCGAGATCCTGGCTGATCGCAAGTCAATCAACCCGATCGACACCATCCAGCAGCGCGACGCGCTCGATATGATCACCAGCAGCCTCACCAAGAAGGAGCGGCTGATCATCCTCATGTATTACTACGAGGGCCTGACGATGCGCGAGATCGGCGAGATCATGGAATTGACCGAGTCGCGTGTATGCCAGATCCACAGCAACGTCATGGCGCGCCTGAAGGCGCAGATCGATCGCGCCCAAGGCGTCGAGTAGGCGACACCGGAGCGTTACTCTTGCTGGTGCGCAATGCGTCTTACGCAGGCTGCTCTCGACCCTGAGATCCCGATGGCATAGGGCACTCATTGCCCTTGCCAGATCGGTTGAACCTCAGACGACTCGCTGACCGATATGGCGTGGTAACCCAGGTGAGCAATCAAGAGTAGCCATGACGAAGAGCATCCTTATCGTCGACGACTCCGCAACCATGCGGAAGATCATCATGCGTGGCATCCGCCAGGCAGGCATCGACAACGCAGACTTCAAAGAAGCCGGTGACGGCATCGAAGGCCTCAAGGCAATGGAGGCCGGAACCTTCGACTTGATCCTTTCCGACATCAACATGCCGAACATGAACGGCCTGGACTTCGTCAAGGAAGTCACGACAAACGTCGCAAGCCCGCCGCCGATCGTGATGATCACAACTGAAGGCTCGGAAGAGGTCATCAACGAGGCGATGTCTCGCGGAGCAAAGGGCTATCTCCACAATCCGTTCACGCCGGAGAAGATCCAAGAGGTCATCGGCCCGTTCCTCAACTAGGACCGGCAAGAGTCCGCGCTGCAAGGACAGCCTGCCGATACTCGAGATTACGAGCCGGTGGGCATCGACGCGGTCTGCCTGACCAAGTGGGACGAAACCGTCGCCACCGGCCTCACCAACCTCTTGCCCAAGATGACGCCGTGGTTGTGCGTTGCCGGTGCCAAGGGTGATGTAGGCAACACGATGCTCGCCAGCAACGTCAGTCTGCTGCTCGCGCGCGCCGGCTACCGCACTCTGCTCGTCGACTTTGATCCGGGCACGGCCAACGTCGGTGTGCACCTGCGTTTGCAAGGTGCCGCAGGCGTAGAGCACGAGACCTAGCCCGCCCCTTCACCTTCCTCAAGCAACGCCGGGAACCGCTCACGCACGCGCTCAAGATGTTCTTGCTGCGCATCGCGCGGCCCGGTCAACAACGACACCAGCGACAGCAGGTCCTGCCCCGACACCGTGTAGGTAGCCTTGGGATGCTCCGCCACATGCTTCGCCAAACGCTTGGTCGCGGCCTTCGGCGACAATACCCGCCGCGGCAACACCACCGGACCTTCGAGCAGTTCTCGCAGCGCGACCTCTAGCACTTCACCTTCTTCGCCAGGATTCGCCGCCAACACGCGCCGACAAATCGCGCGCGCCTTGCTCCAAGACACCTTGTCCTCATCGAGCATCGCGCGCAGGCGCGAATCCATCGACGGCACGAAGCGCACGATCTCTTCGACCCATGAAACACTGCGGTCGAGGAAGTCGCCGATGCGCTGTTTGCTCCAGTTGGCGTTATTGAGAAAGACGACAGTATCGAAGTACTCACAGAGCCGCGCGTCGAGCCGGTCGGCGTTGAGCTTGAGGTTGAGCGCACGCATCTCCTCGAGCTCGCCAGCAACCACGCGCACATCGACGCGGTCGTAGTAACCCGGGTTCTCCTTGCGAATCAGGGTAATCGCGTTGAAGCGATGGAAGCCGCCGACGAGGAAGAACTCGTTGTGGTTGCGTTCCCAGACGACCAACGGCTCCAGCAGCCCGTTGCGCAGGATGTCGTCCTTGTAGTGGAGCACCTTCTGCCGGTTGACCGGACGGTGGTTCTCGATCGACGGATGCAGGTGGATCGTGCCGTATGGCACGTAGTCGTGTCTCTTGGTGGCAATCATGGCTGGGGCCCAAACGGCACTTCTGCTGAGTTTTGGGGCAATCAGAGTACGGCGGCGACGCGGCACCGCAATTGTGCGCCTGCCATTGCGCAGATTATTGGCAGACGGACTTCGGACGCACCTGCCAGGCGTCCACAACTATGGCAAGTCCCCATCTTGCGGACGTTTGGGGACCATCTGCCTCAACTTCGAACAGTGTTCGTGCCGATCTAACCCTTGACAGGATCTATGAACTCGGACAACGGCAGCCAAGAACTGACACGCCTTGCGGCGGCATACCTCACGAGCATCGTGTTTGGGGCATCGTTCCTCATTGCGGTAGGCGCGGGTGTGCACGGTTCGACGGCGCTTTGGTGCGCCGTCGTCGCTGGGGGCATTGCCCTCGTCGCCGCCCACTGCTTGGCGCCACCCGTGATCGATGTCGTGCTCACGGCGCTGGCCCGTGGCGAAGCGAAGCGCAGGGCCGAGCTCCCCGAGGAGGCTGAGAAGTGAGGACTGCGGTCAAAATCCAGCGCTCCGCGGCAGAACGCGATCGCATGATCGAGCAGTACCTGCCGCTCGTTCGCTACGTCGTTGCCCGCCTGCCGGTCACGATGCCCGCCTCGCTAGACAAGGATGATTTCTTCTCGGTCGGCGTCATCGGCTTGATGCACGCCGCCACGATGTTTGATCCAGGCCGAGGCGCTTCGTTCAAGACGTTTGCCTACACGGCCATTCGCGGCGCGATCCGCGACGAGGTGCGCAAGCACGACCCCGTGCCGCGCAATCGGCGAAGTAGACTGCGTAAGATGGATCGAGCCAACTCCCAGCTTTGGTCCGATCTCGGCCGCGAGCCGACTCCGGCAGAACTTGCGGAAGTGCTCGAGTGCACCGAGGAGGACCTCGATGACGACCTCAAGGCGCTGCACACTTCGCGGGTGCTCTCGCTCGACGAGAGCTACAGCGGCGAAGGCGCAACCATGGGTGCGCAGATCGCGGACCTCAGCAGCGACGACCCAACCAACTGTGCCGATGACCGTGAGCAGGGCGAACGCCTGACTCGCGCCATATCAGAACTACCGGAGACCGATCGCCACGTGATCGTGCTCTATTACCATGAACAGCTCTATCTGAAGGAGATAGGCAAGGTCCTGGGCGTGACTGAGTCGCGCGTCAGTCAGATCCTGACGCGAGCGACCGAACGGCTGCGCCTGAAACTCAAAGAACGGGAGTAAGCGATGGACGGCGTGACCGGACTATCTCGTGTCTACGGTTCCACCCCAGTGCACGAACGCAAGGGTGGCACCAAGAAGCAAAGTGACGAACTCCGCCAGGCCCGCACTTCGACCGAAGCGATGGTCAAGCTCTGCGATCGCTACGCACTCGACGGCGAGACGACGGCAACCTGCACGGGTGGGAAATGACCCTGTTGTCGCCGTCCAAGTTTACGAACTTCGTGGCGCACCGCTGCGTCGGCACGTGGGTCGAAAGCTAGGCTAAGCCCCTGATCCATGGCCCCGGCCGCCACATGCCGGGCCCGTTTGGTGTCAGAAAGGTCGCGCACGCGCGGTGGGATCCGTATCCTGCTCGCCCCTAACTTCCCTGAGTTCGCGCGTGTATTCGATCCTACTGTCGTTGTCCTTGTCCCTGCTGCTGGGTTTCAGTGGCGTATTCCTTGATTGGTGGCATTGGGCCTGGGGCATCGTCTTCACGATCATCTTTGCGATCGTGATCTGGGTCCTGATCGCGCGAAACATCGGCAAGCGTCTGCAACCGGCGATGGAACAGATCCAGGCGCAGATGAAGCAGGGGCACCTGCAACTCGCCTATCAGTCGCTCGAAGACATGCTGCCGATGTGCAAGTGGATCCCGTTGCTCAAGGGACAGCTGCAGGCACAGATGGGCATGCTCGCTTTGCACCTTCGTCAGAAGGACAAGGGCGTGAAGCTGCTCGAAGGCGCTAGCTTCAAGAACGCCGACGCTCGCCTGATGCTGGCCTGCATCCGCTATCGCGATGGCGAAGTCGATCGCGCATTGTCGATCCTCGAGATCACTGCCAAGGTCAACAAGAAGCACCCGCTGCTGCACAACACCTACGCGTGGATGTTGCAAAAGGCGAAGAAGGGAGAAGTCGCGCAAGTCGCGCTGGCAGCGTTCTTGAAGAAGAACCCGACTAGCGCGCCGACCAAAGACAACATGCTGCGCCTGCAGAACAACAAGCGCATCAACATGACTCCCTTCGAGATGCAGTGGTACCAACTTGGCCTCGAAGATCCGCCGCAGACGGTTGGCCAGATGCGCCGGGCGCCAAAGGGATTCCGCGAGCCCCCGAAGCGCAAGAAGGGTGGCTAGCCGCATCAAGCACGAGTTGCCACCCGCCCGGTGGCCCTCCGCCGAAGAGGCCGAACGCTCGCAGCTGTTCTCGCCGATTCGCCTCGGCTCACTCGAAGCCGACTCGCGCACGTGGGTGCCTGCGATGGTGCCATGGCGCGCAACCGATGACGGCTTCGTCACGCAGAACGTAATCGACTGGTATGGCCGCTTCGCCGACGGCCAACCAGGCGTGCTCGTTGTCGAAGCAACTGGCATCAGGGACGTTCCTAGCGGCCCCCTACTGCGCATCGGCCACGATCGATTCGTGGAAGGCCTACGCGAACTGACCGAAGCGGTGCGCGTGCACAGCGGTGGCAAGACCAAGCTGTTCTTGCAGATCCTCGACTTCTTATCGATCCGCCGCAGGCCCGAGAAGGAGAAGTTCTTCGCGCGGTTCTTGCAGGTGACGGACCGACATCGCAATGCCGTTCACGAGCGCTTTGGCGACGCCGCGGCTGCAGACGAAGCGAGCGTACGCGCTCAACTCAACCAGTGCGACGACGACGTGCTGCGCCAACTACTGACCGCGCGCGAGTTCCGCGACTACGCCTGGGGCTACCGTGAAGAGGTCAACGACTTGCACCTCCCCCACGTTCGCGATCTGCCCGAGGTGCTGCCAGACCTGTTCGCGTCGGCTGCTGCTCGCGCGCGCGAGGCTGGCTTTGACGGTGTCGAACTGCACTTCGCGCACGCCTACACGATGGCCTCGTTCTTGTCGCGAACGAACATGCGCACCGACGGCTACGGTGGCTCATCCGAGGCACGCATGCGTCTGCCGCTGGAAGTCTTCGCCGAAGTGCGCAAACGCGTCGGCGACGACTGGTGCGTTGGCACCAGGTTTCTCGGCGACGAGGTCATCGAAGCCGGCAGTCACGTCGAAGACGTCATCGGCTACGGCGTCGCGTTCGCCAACGCCGGCCTCGACTTCTTGTCGATCAGCAAGGGCGGCAAGTTCGAAGATGCCAAGCAGCCTGGCGTTGGTGCCGCGGCATACCCCTACACCGGCCCATCGGGCCACGAGTGCATGCCGACCGTTCGCAGTGACGAGCGTGGGCCGTTTGGCCGCAACGTGCACCTGGCAGCATCCATCCGCCATGCCGTTCGCAAGGCTGGCCACGACACGCCGATCATCACTGCCGGTGGCATCTGCCACTTTGAGCAAGCCGAAGCGATCCTCAAGAACGGCGAAGCCGACCTCGTCGCCGCCGCACGCCAAAGCCTCGCCGACCCGGACTGGTGGCTCAAGATGCGGATGGGTCGCGGCAGCGAAGTGCGCCGCTGCATCTACACCAACTACTGCGAAGGCCTCGACCAGAAGCACAAAGAGGTCACGTGCCAGTTATGGGATCGCGAATTCGGCGGGACAGATGCTGACAGCGTGCCGCGCAGCAGTGATGGCAAGCGACGGCTGATACCGCCGAGTTGGAACAAATAGGTCTCCGCGGCCGGATCCGCGGTTGGCGCTCACGTCTGATCCACGAAGCCGTACCGTGTCCGTATGCTTCTGCTGCTTGCTGCACTGCTACCCGCACTCGACGTCCAAGACCCCGAATGGCCCCAATGGCGCGGCCCAACCCGCGATGGGGTTTGGAGCGAACAGGCCGCGCGCACCTCACTGCCTGACACGCTGACGCCCAAGTGGACGACCGCGATCGGCTCGGGCTACTCAGGTCCCACGATCGCCGGTGGCCGCGTCTACGTCATGGACCGCATCGACGAACCCAACGAGATCGAACGCGTGCAGTGCTTCGAGTGGCAGACGGGCAAACCAATATGGTCACACGAGTATGCCTGCGCATACGTCGGCGTCTCCTACAAGGCTGGCCCGCGTTGCTCGGTGCACATCCACGACGGCCTCGCCTACAGCCTTGGCACGATGGGCCACTTGTTCTGCTTCGATGCCGTGAGCGGAGATGTTCGTTGGCAGAAGGACCTCAACAAGGAATACGCCATCGACATGCCGATCTGGGGCATCTCGGCGGCGCCGGTGATCGAAGGCAAACTGCTGATCGTGCCGGTGTCCGGCAAAGACGCCTACCTCGTCGCGTTCGATCGAAAGACCGGCAAAGAACAGTGGCGCGCCTTCTCAGATCGCGGCAACTACTCAGCACCGATCGTGATCGACCACGCCGGTAAGCGCGTGTTGGTTTGTTGGTCGGGAGACCGCGTGCTCGGCGTGGCACCGAACACCGGCGAGCTGTACTGGCAGTACCCGCTCAAGGCCAAGAACATGCCGCTGGCATGCGCAACGCCACTGCTACATCAGGACAAGCTGTTCTTAACGGCGTTCTACGATGGCTGTGTGCTACTCCGACTCGACCAGAAGAAGCCTGCCGTGAGTGAAGTCTGGCGTCGACGTGGGCGCAGCGAACTCAGAACGGACGGCCTTCATAGCATCATCTCCACGCCGATCGCGATCGAGGATCACATCTACGGTGTCGACAGCTACGGCCAGCTTCGCTGCCTGTCTCTCGCCGATGGCGAACGCGTATGGGAAGACCAGACCGCCGTGCCACGCGCTCGTTGGGCAACGATCCACTTCGTCAAGAACGGTGACCGCGTCTGGATGTTCAATGACCGCGGCGAATTGTTGATCACCAAACTGTCGCCCGATGGTTTCGAAGAACTCGACCGCACCAAGCTCTTGAAGCCGACACGAGGCCAACTCAATCGGGGCAATGGTGTGTGCTGGTCGCACCCCGGGTTTGCGTATGGCCACGTGTTCGTGCGCAACGACGAGGTGTTGGTCTGCGCGGATCTGCGCATGCCCCAGTAACAATCATCCTTCAGATCGGTCAAACGTCGCCTTGTACTAACGAACTCGTCGGGCGAGCCATTAGGCGACGAGCCCCAAGCACCAGCGCCCTCACCGTGCTCTCACCGTGCTCTCACCGTGCTCTCACCGATGTCTCT
>JAPYTD010000097.1:0-4031 GCA_029936315.1 Planctomycetota bacterium
GTATTCCATCCAGGAGGGCACGCAAGATCCAAGCACGACCGGATGGCAAGCGGTCACTGCGGCGACGGACTTCGCGCATACGTTTCGGCTCGAGCAGCTGACGCCTGGTAACACCTACCAGTTGTTCGTCGAAGGGCGTGCAACCGCGGACGCGCCCATCACGTGTGCGAAGGTCGGCATGTTTCGCACCGCGCCCATGCCAAACGAAAACGTCACAGCTTCGTTCTGCGTGGTAACGGGCCAGGACTACCCGCGGCGCGATGACAAGTTGCTGGGTCACATCATCTACCGCGAGATGTTGAAGCTGGCACCAGACTTCCTGGTGCACACCGGCGACACGCTCTACTACGACAAGCCAAAACCGTTTGCCAACACGGTCGCGCTGGCCCGCTTCAAGTGGAACCGCTTCTACGGCCTGCAACTACCACGCGTGTTTCATCGGCAGGTGCCGACATGGTTCATCAAGGACGACCACGACACCCTCAAGAATGACTGCTGGCCGGGCCAACGATATGGCGAACTGACGTTCGCGCGCGGGCTCGAGATCTATCGCGAACAGGTGCCGGTCAGCTCGCCGCCCTACCGTCGCATACGTTGGGGCCAGCACGTCGAAGTGTGGTTCCTCGAGGGCCGTGAGTTCCGCAGCTCCAACCGTGACCCGGATGGACCGGACAAGACGATTCTGGGAGCGAAGCAGATGCAATGGCTGCAAGAGACCGTGCAGGCTTCGACCGCCACGTTTCGCATCGTGGTCTCGGCGACCCCGATCGTCGGACCGGATCGCAAGTCGAAGCGCGACAACCACGCCAACCAAAACTACCAACGCGAAGGCGATGAGCTGCGCGCGTTCCTGGCCTCGCAGCCGCGCACCATCGTGATTTGCGGAGATCGCCATTGGCAGTATGTCTCCCACGATCCCGTTACCGGCCTGCGCGAATGGTCGTGCGGCCCGACGTCAAACAAGCACTCGGGCGGCTTCCGCGTAAGGGATCGATCGGAGATGCACGACTACCTGAAGATCTGCGGGGGCTTTCTACATGTGTCCGTGCAAGTAGAGAAGCAACCCGCGAGCTTGGTTCTCCGTCACTATGACCCGCGCGGCAAGCTGAACCACGAAGACATTCTGCCGGGACGATAGCCCCCCCATTCCATTCATGATGCGACCGATTCTCTGCGTTCTGGCCGTAGCCCTTGCTTCGTGCCATACCCAACCACGCTGGTACAAGGGCAACCTGCACACCCACACGTTGTGGAGCGACGGCAACCACTTCCCTGAGATGGTCGTCGATTGGTACGCAAGTCGTGACTACGACTTCCTCGCGCTGACCGAGCACAACATCGTTGCCGACCACGAGAAGTGGGTCGGCAACGACCTGGTCATTCGCAGAGGCGGACGCACGGCACTCGCCGACTATCGCAAGCGATTCGGCAACGACTGGGTCGACCATCGAGAAGTCAAAGGCAAGCTGCAGGTGCGCCTCAAGAAGCTCGACGAGATGCGCACGTTGTTCGACGATGACTTCCTGCTGATTGCAGCGGAAGAAATCACAGCGGGCTTCAAGGGCAAGCCGATCCACATCAACGCGAGCAATATCGCCGGACGCATTCCACCGCAGAAGGGCGCCAGTGTGCGTGAAGTCATGCGCAAGACCCTCGCGGCCGTTAACGAGCACAAGAAGCAGCATGGGCTCAGGGTCCTGACACATCTCAACCACCCGAACTTTGGTTGGGGCATCACTGCAGAAGACCTGGCGGTCGTCACCGAAGAGCACTTCTACGAGGTCTACAACGGCCACCCAAGCGTGCACCACAAGGGCGACGCCAAGCGCCCGAGCACAGAACGCATGTGGGATATCGCGAACACGACACGGGTGCGCGACCTCAACGCCCATGTGCTGTATGGCCTGGCCACCGACGACTCGCACAACTACCACAATGCCTCCGGTTCGACGCCTGGCCGCGGTTGGGTCATGGTGCGCGCAACCGAACTGAGCGCAGACGCGTTGATCGAGGCGATCGAGCGCGGCGACTTCTACGCTTCGAGTGGCGTGGTGCTCGACGAAGTCAGCGTCGATGCCAACTCGATGACGATCGAAATCGCCGCACAGGGCAACGCCACGTATGTGACCGAGTTCATCGGCACACGGCGCGGCAGCGACGAAATCGGCCAGGTACTTGCGCGCGTTCCCGGCTTGCGCGCGCGCTACCACTTCAGCGACAAGGATCTGTTCGTGCGCGCGACGGTCACCTCGACGCTGCCGCCAGACAACCCGGTATTCAAAGACCAAAAGCAAAAGCGGCAAGCCTGGGTGCAGCCAGTCGTGCCAGCCGATCTGAGGGGCAAGAAGCAGTAACCGTGCCTGAACAACAACCCGCATGGATCGAGACCATCGACGAGGCCCACGCCATGGGCGAGCTCGCCGATCTCTATGCCCAGTGCCTCGATCCCGGCTCGAACAAGGTCGACCACGTGCTGCGAGTCCACTCGCTGCACCCGGCGGGACTCGCGGCGCATCTAGCCGTCTACCAAGCCTCGATGCAGAGCACCAAGGGCCTGCGCAAGGCCGACCGCGAGATGGTCGCGATCGTCGTATCGAAGGCCAACGGTTGCCACTATTGACTCACCCACCACGGGCGCGGTCTGCGCCGCTTGCTGGATGACGACGCGTTGGCAGAACGCATCGAACAAGACTTCGAGAACGCCGGACTCGATGCGCGACGGCTCGCGATGCTGCACTACGCGATCAAGCTGACGGAAACGCCTGCCCAGATGCAGCGCAGCGACGTGCACGATCTGCGCACAGCAGGCTTCACCGATTCGGATATCTTGGAGCTATGCGAAGTCGTTGCCTACTACGCGTACGCCAACCGCATCGCCGACGGTCTCGGCATCACGCTCGAACACGAGTAGCCGAGCCGTCCGCCCGAGTCCCGATGCTGGACGGGGCGCCGAACGGCGAGCGTCAATACGGGACAACCGCACACGACGTAGCGACTGGCGACGAGCCGTTCGAGCCCGCTTGGCTGCAACGCCGGTGAGATGGTGCGCACCTATGGATCCCCAGCAGCAACGACCAAGGATCCGCCGTCACCGGAGGGAGGTCTCACGATGAAATCACCTCCGCAGGTCGCGCGACCCAACAACGAAGCCCCCGAGTATCGACGCCTGAGGTAAGTTTCTGCGCTGGCCCATGCCTCCATGGGATGGACTCTGCGCGAACGACACCTCTCCTCATGAAGGCTCCCGAACTGTCCCTGACGATCCCGTGCTACAACGAGGAATCGTCCATTGGCGAAACCGCACCCGCACTGGTGCGTGCGTTCGAAGAGGCAGGCGTCGCACTGGAATTGGTACTGGTCGACAACGGCTCTACCGACAACACCAACGAGGTGCTCGATGAACTGATCGCGAACGGTCTGCCGGCAACCAAGGTGAGCATCGCGACCAACACCGGCTACTCGCCCGGCATCATCCGCGGACTCGAGGCCTGCACTGCGCCGATCATCGGCTTCGTGCATGCAGACGGCCAAGTCGCACCAGCCGACGTTGTCATGGTCTACCGACTGATGGAACGACGCGAAGAGCGGGTACTCGCCAAGGTGCGCCGACGTTTCCGCGAGGACAGTCCGCGACGCAAGATTGTATCGATCATCTACAACGGCCTGATGCAGGTCATGTTTGGCTGGCTCGGCGCAATCGACATCAACGGCAGCCCAAAGATGTTCTCGCGCAAAACGTTCCAGAAGATGCGACTGCAGTCGACCGACTGGTTCCTCGACCCCGAGATCATCCTCAAGGCCAAGTGGCTCGGCATTCGCACGATCGAGATCGACGTCGAAGGTCTAGCGCGCGCCGGCGGTGCTTCGCACGTGCGGCGTCAGACGATGTTCGAGTTCCTTGGCAACATCTGCCGCTACCGCTTCGGGTCAACGATGCGCAAGTGGTTCCGCGAAGTGCAGCAGGATACGCCTGCTGCGGCGGTTGCCAGCGAGCCGACCCCCAAGGCTGAGACAGCCACTGTGACGCCGCA
>JAPYTD010000097.1:4131-14987 GCA_029936315.1 Planctomycetota bacterium
CGGCGGTTGCCAGCGAGCCGACCCCCAAGGCTGAGACAGCCACTGTGACGCCGCAAACTGTGACGCCGGGCTTTGAGGGAGTGCGTGTGATCGAGCAAGAGCGCTTTGAAGACACCCGCGGCTTCCTGCACAAGATCCTGACGTCGACGCAAGCTGGCGGCAAATTTCCCTCTGGCGAGGTCTACGTAACTGCCGCCCATCCCGGCGAAGCGAAGGGCAACCACTACCACAGACGCATGGGTGAGTGGTTCGCCGTCGTGCAAGGCAACGCCGCGTTGCTTCTGTGCGACCCCACCACCGGCGACCGACATCGAATCGAGTTGCTCGCTTCTCAACCCGTCTGTGCCTACGTTCCTGCCGGGATCGCGCATGCCGTCGTCAATGAAGGCGAAGGCATGATGATCTGTATCGCGTGCGCCGAAGCCGAACACGACCCGAGTGATGTCGTGGCGTATGAAGTGCAAGCCTCGCAACCAAACAAGAGTTCATGATGGAAGTGCGGAACGAGCAAGTGGTGATCCTCTGTGGTGGACGTGGCACACGTCTGCAAGAAGAGACCGAGTTCAAACCAAAGGCGCTCGTCGAGATCGGTGGCAAGCCCATCCTGTGGCATCTGATGCGCATCTACTACCGCCACGGATTCCGGCGATTCGTTCTGTGCCTCGGCTACAAGGGCAACCTGATCAAGCAGTACTTCCTCAACTACTCGGCGATGCAGAATGACTTCACTCTGAAACTGCGATCCGGATCGCAGCAGCTCCAGAGTGACAGCGAGAACATCGAGGACTGGGAGATCACGTTTGCCGACACTGGCACCGACACCAACACCGGGGGCCGCCTGTCGCGCATACGACACCTGATCAAGGAACAGCACTTCCTCGCCAACTACTGCGATGGACTCAGTGACCTCGACCTAGGCAAGCTGGTCGATTGGCATCACCAAAAAGGCAAGGTCGCGACCGTGACCGGGTTCCATCCGCGTTCGCGCTTCGGCACCGTCAAGGTCGACAAGGAGGGCATCGTCAACTACTGGCAGGAGAAGCCCCTGATGAGCGATCTGACCAGTGGCGGTTTCTTCGTATTCGACCAGAAGGTCTTCGACTACCTCGACGACGATTGCGTGCTCGAACAAGACCCGCTTGAGAAGCTGGCTGGCGACCGCCAATTGGCGCTGTTCGCTCACGAAGGCTACTGGCAGTGCATGGACACCCACAAAGAAGCGCTGGCACTCAACCAAATTTGGAACACTGGTAACGCTCCGTGGAAGACCTGGTAGCGGGCATATGAGGCAAGCATGACGGATTTCTGGAAGCAACGCAGGGTCATGGTCACGGGCGCCACCGGGCTGCTCGGGTCCTGGATGACCAAGGAACTGCTCGCGCGCGGCGCCGAAGTCACGGTTCTGGTGCGAGACTGGATGCCGCGCAGCTTGCTGGTGACATCGGGGGACTATGACAAGGTCTCAGTCGTGCGCGGCGAGCTTGAAGATCACGCGACGGTGCTGCGCGGACTCAACGAGTATGAGATCGACACGGTCTTCCACCTCGGCGCACAGACGATCGTCGGCACGGCGATGCGTTCGGCGATGTCGACCTTCGAGGCCAACATCCGCGGCACGTGGAGCCTGCTCGAAGCATGCCGCGCCAACAAGATGGTCAAGCGTGTCGTGATCGCTTCGAGCGACAAAGCCTACGGAGAGCACGAGAAGCTGCCCTACACCGAAGAGTTGCCGCTACAGGGAACGTTCCCATATGACGTTTCCAAGGCGTGCACCGAACTGATCGCACGCTCGTACCACCAGACCTACGGCGTGCC
The DNA here is from genome assembly GCA_029936315.1 of Planctomycetota bacterium. Taxonomy (GTDB): domain Bacteria; phylum Planctomycetota; class UBA1135; order UBA1135; family UBA2386. The sequence continues at coordinate 5,947 of JAPYTD010000097.1, forward strand.
CCTGGCGATTACCCGCTGCGGCAACCTGTTCGGCGGAGGTGACCTGAACTTCAACCGACTCATCCCCGGCACAATCCGCGCAGCCCTCAACGGCGAGCAACCGATCGTGCGCAGTGACGGCAAGTTCTTGCGCGACTACTTCTATGTCGAGGACGCAGTCGGCGCCTACCTACTGCTGGCCGAACGCCTGGAGCAAGATGGCCTGGCCGGGGAAGCGTTCAACTTCGGCACCGAACAACCCATGGACGTGCTCGCGGTCGTTGCGAAGATTCTTGAGCGACTGGGTCGCACCGATCTGAAGCCGGTCATCCTCAACGAAGCCAGCAACGAGATTCGCGCGCAGTACTTGGACTGCACCAAGGCGCGCACGCGCCTTGGCTGGCAATCGAAGTTTGCGTTCGAAGAGTGCCTGGATCGCACGATCGAGTGGTATCGCACAAACACCTGAACTCGTCGCGCTAAGCGCCCTGCTCACCAGGGTGCTTGCGCACCCAAGCACGGACGCGCGCGAACATCTCGTCCAGATCCCCCGAGACCTGGCCCCTGATTGCCGACTGTAGTCGCGCAACCGGAACTGGCAGCATCGCCACGTCTTCTGCCATCATCGGAATCTGGCCGAAGCCCAGACGTTGGTGCGAGATATTCAATGCCGCGGCAGCGGCCTCGATGAACGCGCGCACCGTGTGCAACTTGCCGCTCGCCACATTGACGACACCAACTTCAAGCGGCGAGCGACCGGCCAACGACACATCCGCTGACAGCTGCGAGAGCGCAACCAACGTGTCCGCAACGTCCCACACCAAGGTGAAGTCCCGCTGCTGTTCGCCACTACTGAGCGCGATCGAGTCTTGGTGGGATGTCGCCGCCAATAGAGTTGGGAACAGGCGACCTTCACGCTCACCCGGGCCGAACACGGCAAACAAACGAGCGACGACCGCGGCCACACCACGGGCGCGCGCATCGCGTTGCAACAGCTGAGTGCCCGAGAGCTTGCTGCAGCCGTACGGTGTCGTCGGCGAAGCGGTTGCTGCCTCGTCGAACGGTGCATGGAGCGCTCCGTATTCGAATGCGGAACCGGCATGCACCAGCCGTTGCCCAGACCACGATGGCGTCGGGCATCGAGCCAACACATCGACCAGCTCGGCCAGCACATCCGTGTTCATGCGTGCCATCAGATCCGGATCGCGCTCGTTCTTGGCAACACCGTAGCCCGCCAGGTGAAACACGACGGCTGGCGACCACGATTCGACCGCACTCGCGAGTTGCCCGGGCACGGTGCAGTCCACGGTAAGAACGCGCTCCGACGGCAATGCGAACGCACCGACCACTGGCAGGCGGCTCGCATCACGCACGGCAATCGCTACGTCCGCCTGATGGGTTTGCAGCGCATGCACTACCCACCGACCAATGAAACCGGTCGCACCCGTCACGAGCACGCGAACGCCACGCAGCGATGGAAGGAGTTCATCAGTCACTCGCGGCAGGATACCCGCTGGTGTAACTCCGGCGAGTCTCATCTGGCAGTCGTGCAACGCGTGTGATCGAATGACCGTGATGTCGCCCGACACTCGCCCGAAGCTCTTCTTGGTGATCCTGCTCGCGTTGCTGGTGTGCGGCGCCGCATTGCGGGTGCATCCGTCGATCATCACGATCGACGCGCAAGGCATCGACTTCCTCGACGCGGACACGGTTCGCCGACTCGTGCGCATCAACAACCTTGACGAGTCACCGGTCTACCCGGACTTCGAGGCACGTGACGGCTATCCCGAGGGTGCGCACATCCAGTGGTCGTTGCCGATGGATTGGTTGATCCGCGCAATCGATGCGGTGGCGCCCAAGTGGCACGAGAAGGCGCGGCCCTACGAGACCGGTGCGATCCTGGCCGGCCCGATCATGGGCACTCTGGCCGTACTCGCGTTCGCACTGCTGATCCGCCGCATCCTGCCCGGCTGGCAGGCGGCGCTGGCGGCGTTCTTGTACGCAGTGTCTGGGCCAGGCATCGAAGTGACGAGACTCGGTAACGGGGACCACCAAAGTCTGCAGGACCTCTGCATCGTCGTCGCGATACTCGGCTGCCTCGCACTCATTATTGGCAAGGCTGGAGCCCGCCTCGCAATCACAACTGGCGTTGCACTCGGACTCAGCATGTGGGTCAACGCAGAGTCGATGGTCGCACTCGGCATCAACGGCTTGATGATCCTCGCCGGCCTGAGTTTCGCCACGCGCGAACAGGTCGAAGAACGGCTGCCGAACCTGTTGCGGTTTGCCACGGCGGCAGTGATCGTCGCGCTGCCGGGTCAGTTCGTCGAGAGCAATGGCGCGCTGACCCTCGAGTGGGACCGCATCTCGTGCTTCCAAGGCGCGGCGATGTTGGGCCTATGGATCATGGTGTGGTGCACACGTGTGTTCTTGGCCAAGTGGCAAAAGCCGATTCCCGCACTCGCGGCGGCAGCCGGAGTCGCTGGCGCCATCGCATTGGGCCCGTTCCTGTTGGTCACCGGACTACGTGAAACTCTCGGCGCCGAAATCGCACGCGCAAGCACATTCACGACCTTCGCGGGGCCATGCGTCGCCGAATACAAGCGCCTGTTTGCGGACGGCCTCGGACTGGCTCAGCTCGTCTACGGCAGCACGCTATTCCTCATTCCGTTCTGCTTCGCGGGTTTGTTCTTCGCCAAACAGATCACGCCCGTGCTTCGCGCGAGCCTGTTCGTGCCGATCGTGCTGCTCGGCGTGCTCGTTCTCGACCAGGTCAAGCTGTCGCACATGTTCTGCATCATAGAACCGCTGCTGCTGGTCTGCGGCGGCGCGGCACTGATCGACCTGGCGCGTCGCAAGTTTGGCGTGCGCAAGGAGCTTCATAAGCGTTTACAGCTGGCCGGTGGCGTATTGCTTGCCGTGCTAGGCGCGTGGCACATCGTGTCCCTAACGCTTCAGTCCAAAGCGCCCAGGGGAATCACTGCGGCGTCGCAGCGGCGCGAGATGGTGGTCGCGATCAACAAGCTGGAGTTCACGCCGAAGAACGCAGTCGAAGCTGATCGCATTGCGATCATGGCGCCATGGGATCTCGCCCACTACCTCCTCTACGGCACCGACAAGTCGGTCATCGCGTCGAGCTACCAACGCCGCGTCGATGGCATCCGCGACAGCTTTGACGTTCTCTGTAGTCCGGACCCCGCCGAGGCACTAGCGATCTTGAAACGGCGCAAGGCGCGTTGGTTCATCCGGCCGGGCAACCCATCGTTCTTGCTGCAGTACCACGAAGTCGTACCGGGGCGCAAGCAACTGGGCCACGCCGAGATCATGAACGGCGTGCCGCGCACGGTGCTCGTCCCAGCGGTTCGCGACACACTTTGGGCCCGCACGGCCCCCGGCAAGAAGCTACCGGACTGGCTCAAGCTCGAGTGGCAAGGCAAGCACCAAGAGACCTGGTGGGGAGCGTTCACCGGCCCCTCGTGGCGCGTGTTCCGCATCCGCTACCCAGATGAGAACTGACCGGACGAGAGTGCCACAGACCTGGAACAACTCGCGCTCGATCGTCAGGTTGGCTTGGTCTTGCGCCCGGCCCACACCACCGAGCATTAGCACGATGCCGCACTAACGGCTTCGCGAGGTCCTAACCGAGATATTTGCCGACCAGCAAGTCGAGGCGGCGGCGGGCGTCTTTCGTGATCGCGTCGGGCGCGGTCATCACGGCGTGCTCCATGCAGCCGGCGGCACTGATCGGTTCTGCCAGTTCGGAGGTGAATCGGGCGAGTTCGGCGACGACGCGTTGCGCCAGGTCACCGTTGGCCTTGAGCACGGCCAACACGGCGGCGACATCGACATCGCCTTCGGTCTCGTGCCAACAGTCGTAGTCCGTCACCAAAGCAATCGTCGAGTAGGCGATCTCCGCTTCCCGCGCGAGCTTGGCCTCCTGCAGGTTGGTCATGCCGATCACGTCGACGTCCCAACTGCGGTAGAGACTCGATTCGGCGCGCGTGCTGAACAGTGGACCTTCCATGCAGAGGTAGATTCCGCCGTCGTGGGCAACCGCTCCAGCAGCGCGGGCCGCCTTCAAAGCGAGCTTGCGCAGCGGCTCCCAGATCGGATCGGCGAAGTGTGCGTGCGCCACACAACCGTTGCCGAAGAACGTCGACTCGTCGGTGCGGCCGCGCGTGCGATCGATGAACTGGTCAATGATGACCAACTCACCAGGACGCAAATCGATCTTCATCGAGCCCACGGCGGAGATGCCGATCACGCTCGTCATGCCGAGCTGCTTCATCGCGTGGATGTTGGCGCGGAACGGCAGTTCGTTCGGCGCGATGCGATGGCCGCGGCCATGACGGGGCAGGAACGCCATCTTGACGCCATGCAATGTGCCCGTGACCAACGCATCACTCGGCTTGCCAAACGGCGTCTCGAGATCAACGGTCTCACGGTTTTCGAGACCAGGCAGGTCGTAGAGACCTGACCCACCAATGATGCCCAGCGTTTTCTCGGTCATGTTCCGTCTAGAAGTTAGTCGTCGCTGTCGTTGTCGTACTGCACGATCGAACGGGAACGCAAATCGGCGCTGCCAGTTGGCCGCGGACCTGCTCGATCGTCACTGCGATCACCGCTGCGATCTACCGGCCGCGCGTACCAGCTCGGGGCAAATAGCCGCTTGATCAACATGGTCGCATAGCAGCCGCGCGGCAGGTGAAACTGCAGGCTCGCCTTGACGTGGCCTTCGTGCATTTCGTCCGGCTCGATTCGCACGTCGGTGACACTGGTCGGCTTCACAAACGCCGAACGATGCTCTTCCTTCCAGATCATGCCGGGCACTTCGTTTTCGATGAAGTCACTGCGGCGCAGTTCAGCACCCTTCATTTCGTTGATCATCACCTTGCGGAACGGCTCGCTGCCACCATCGCCTTCGATGCCAAACAACGGCGTGCGCATCTTCAGCAGCTTCTCTTCCCGCTCTGGGGCGAGGTACTTCCACGCAATCAAGTCGCCGGCGAGCGTCGACAGGCGCAGACGTTGCGCGCCCTTCACGGCCACGCGCAGCAAGCTACTGACGGCGCGGTTCCACAAGAACGACTGGTAGGCAAACGCGTGGATGACGCGCAAGCGCAGCGGCACGAACTTCAACGCGCCACGGAAGTCGCGCGGGTTGCGAATCAGATACTCAAACATCGGCTCGTAGGCCGGACCGCGCGCGATACGCGCACATGCATCCCAGTCACCCCACCGCAGCTGCAGCGTGCGCTTGAGCTTGACGTCGCCAGTAATCGCGACCGGCGAAGGTTCGGCGACCAGTTGCTGCAGGGCGCGCTCGTAGTTGCCGTGCAAGACACTGAGCATCGGGAACCCCTGGCCATGGCGAAGGCTGCCGAATCGCTGGTCGTCGAAGTAGTTCGGCAAGCCAGTCTTGACCAACGAAGGTACACTGCGGCGCAGCGTCGCGGCTTCGGTCGGACGCAGGTCGCGCACCACGATGGTGAACGCGTTGCCCTGGCTCTGCTTGCTCGTGATCGGTCGGTCGGTCGTGCCAACCGGGGTAACGCGCAAGTTGGCTAGCTTGAGCTCGACCGCCCGCCGCTCGATCGTCAAGAACTGATCGGTGACGGCTTGACGGTCCTTCAGACCTGCATAGGCGATCGCCGAGCGATCGACACCGGCGTCACGAACCAGGATCGCCAACGCCTCGGGCGTCGACAGCTTCTCTTTGTGCAGCTTGTGCACAACGAACCCACCGTTCGGGACCTCTTCCCATTCGAGCAGCTCGCGTACGCGGAAGTCATCAGGCGTGGTCTTCAGTCGCACTAGGGTCTCCGCGTGCTGGTGTATTTCTCGACGTGCCGCAACGCGACCGCGAGATCTTCGGGCATGGGTGCCTCGGCAACGACATTGTCGCCATCGGCATCGACAAACGCCACACGCTCGGCATGCAAGAACATGCGTTGCAGCAGCGGACGTTCAACGACTCCCGGTCTCATCTTGTAATCCGGTTTGAGCCGTGACAGCAACAGCCGTTCGCCTCCGTAGCCCTCATCGCAAACAATCGAGTGGCCGATCGAGGACAGATGCACGCGCAATTGATGGCCGCGGCTGGTCGATGGTCGTAGCGCAACGAGCGCGTGGCGCGCGAATCGCTGCCGCACTTGCACGTTGGTCAGGGCCTCTCGGTAGCCCGTGCGATCCCGGTCACCGGTGACCACCATGCCCGGGCGCCGACGATCCGGCCCCAACCACGCCTCAATGTCCTGCTGGTCCTGCGCCGGAACTCCGGTGACAAGGGCAACGTAGGACTCGTCGATGCGACCTTCGCGGAGCTCCAGCTCGAGGTAGCGGCTGGCACTCAGGCCCTTTGCGAGCAGCAGGCAGCCCGAGGCCTGCCGATCCAAGCGATGCACGACCCGCAGGTCGTCATCGGGCCGAGCCTTGCGCATTTGACCAAGCACACCGGATGCGCCTCCGACTCCAGCGACCACCGGCACACCCGCCGGCTTCGCAACGACCAGCACCGAGTCCGTCTCGAGCAGAAGTTCGGGCAGAGACACGGTCGTGCTGGCCTTGCCGCGCCTGGTCGAAGCCCGTTCAACCAATGGCGCTGTCAGGATGACGACGTCGCCAACACGAAGCTTGCGATCGTGCAAGCAGACCTCACCATTTACGCTAACATCACCATTGGCAACGTGTTGGCGTATCTCTGCGCGGTGAACATCGGGCCGAGACCTGAACAGGAGATCGTGCAATCGCACCCCTGCCAGGTCCCGCTCGACCACCAAGACATCGGGGGCGGGCGGCAACAAGCGGCGAAGAGAATACGTGGCCCCGTAGGATCCTCAACCCCTACCACCAAAGTAACGGGGTTGTATGCAGAGTGCCCAAAGCCTCCCAGGGATCCTATCTGCGAGACGCTCGAGTCTTGAGACTGAGACGAAATTGTTGAAACAACCAAGCCCCCAAACGCAAGGGACGTAAGCATCAAGCCTTACATATTTCACGCCCATTTGGCACGGTCGTTGCTCTCAAGCGTGTGCAGATGAGATGTCCGTGTTCACAAAGTTGCTGCTGGGAGCCCAAGGCTCAGCGTGTGACTGGATCGGACGGGACAAAACAGAGAGCTGTGTGGAGAAGACACCACGCGGGTGGGGACGGTTGGCGAGACCTAACCACCATGCGTCAGTTGTTAGCCATGGCGGCCTTCGACCAGTGGCGAGCTGGACGGGGACTGATGCAATCCACCTTCGGGTGAGGTTGCGGGCTAGCGACCTAGGATGAGGGGTGAGTCACCCCATTCCACTGTCCGGCGCCTTTAGGGGCGTCGGACAGTTTTTTTGTACGCCAAGCTGTCGACGACAAGAGCATGCGGTGCTCGGTCGTCATGCCTTGGCCCATACCAATCTCGGTATCTGCCAGATGATGCGCGGCAATCACGGGGATGCGCTGGCAAGTTTCGAACGGGCCGTCGTCCTCCTACCGAAGAACCAAGTAGCGCGTGACAACTACGCCGCGAGACGCATCGCAGTGGCTCGCTCGACCGAACCGACCAGCTAACTGCGCAACGCGCCGGACTCGGCTTCCACCTCAAGTCTTGTCTCGCTGCGGACGGCACAGGATCGCGCCAGCTCAACCAACTCGGCGACGATCGCGTCGAGCGGCGTCTGGGGCAACCAACCATTCGCGGCCAACAAACGTTCGAGCGACGGCACGCGCCGCGGAGGGTCGACAAAGCCTTCGGGGAACACATCACCAAACGGCACATTGCGAATCGACGACGAGCTGTCGGCCGCATCGCGCACCATTTCCGCCAACGTGCGAACCGGAGTCTCCATGGCGCTGCCGACATTGACAACACGGCCCGGAACAGTCGCGGACGTTGCGAGGCCAAGCAAAGCACGCGCAACATCGCGAACATGCGCAAAGCACCGCGTCTGCTGGCCACCGCCGTAGACAGTCATCGGTTCGCCTCGCAATGCTTGCTGCACGAAGCGCGGCAAGACCATGCCGTGGTCGCCGGTTTGACGCGGCCCAACCGTGTTGAAGAGGCGGGCGACAACAACAGGCAGCTTGTTTTGCTCGGCGTAGGCCGAAGCGAGCCATTCTCCCATCGCTTTGGCACACGCGTAGCCACCTCGCAAACCCTCGGTCGAACCGGGGCGCACCGGCGAGCCTTCGACAAATGGCACCGGGCCATCGCCATAGACCTCGCTGCTCGACGTAACCAAGACCGCCACACCCTTGAGCGAGCAGGCACGAAGCATGGACTCGGTCGAGTGCAGGTTGGCCTGCATGACGGCGAGCGGCTCTTCTGCCAAGCGTCGCACGCCGACCACCCCGGCGAGATGGAACACGATGTCGGCGTCGGCCACGGTGCGCTGAGCAACGTCGGCATCGGCGACCGAAGCAATGGTCACGGTCAGGCGCGGGTGATCCTTGACGGCAGCCAGGTTGGCGAGCTTGCCGGTCGACAGATCGTCGACGACGTGCACCGAATAATCGCCCTGCAGCAGCAGCTCAACCAGATGGGAGCCAATGAAGCCGGCACCGCCGGTGACTACGGCACGACCCGGCCCAGAACTGAGCGGCTGGCGCACGGGAGGCAACGGGCTGTCTGAAGACGACGAGCTGCCTGAGGACGACTGGGCGCCGGCTGGGAACGATCGGGTCATACGGAAGGAAGGAAGCGTAGAGCGTCGGCGGCAGCGCGTCGCCAGTCCATGCTCTGACTCGCATTTATGCCGCCGACCTCAGGATCCCTCGGACCCCGGGTCGCCGCGAACTATTCCCGGTCCTTCTTGTCGCGGCGCAACTCATTGAGCAGCTTACGCAGCTCCTTGAGCTCCTGACGCAGCTCCTTGAGCTCGCGCGAGAGGTTGTAATCAGCCGACTTCTTGCGCGGCGGCGTGGCGCGGGACGGCTCAGCAGGTCGGGCTGGGCGCGTCACACGAACCGGCTTGCTCGGGACCACCGCGCCGCCCAGCGAGGGCTTGGCGATGCGAACCGGCTTGCGCACGACGGGCCTGCGAACGGCCGGCTTCCGCACAACGGGCTTCCGCACAACCGGC
>JAPYTD010000098.1 GCA_029936315.1 Planctomycetota bacterium
GTGATGGTGCACCGCGATGGGGGTGACGCGCGCCTGGACTTCGTTCTTGTTGTTGGACAGGTTCCGACGCTTCTTCTCGGGTCCTTCGTAGGCGATGCGCAGCGCCTTGCCGCCGCCGCCCTGGAAGAACTCGACGCGCAGCGGGTGCCGACCCGCGGTGAGTTCGACAGTGCCGTTCTGTTCTTTAGCGGGGCCATGTAGGCCGTCGTATTCGACGATCATCTTGCCGCCGATCAGCAGGCGTGAACCGTCGTCGCTGTTGAGAAAGAACGTGTGGCTGCCGGCAACCGGGACTTCGAGGACGCCGGTGAAGCACGCGCCAAAGTTGGAGTTCTCCTTTAGCTTGGCGAGATCGATCACGCCGCTCTTGAGTTCGCCTTCGCGTTCGGGTGCGAGGGTGTTGAAGTCCGGTAGTTGCTTCCATCGCCCTTTGTACAGACGGTACCGCAACTGTTCGATTGGCAGATGCTTCGCCGCCGCCTTGACGTTGCCGACGCGCATCACGCCGATCATCGTGAATACGTGTCCGGGCAGCGTGCAGATGTATGGGTAGTCGCCGGCCACCTTCGGCGCCTCAAACCAGATCGTGTCCTTCTGTCCCAACGAGATGACCTTGGTGTGGAACAGCACGTCTGGTGAGTCCGGCACGTAGTGCTTCTTGCTCGCCTCCGGGCCGAGTTGGATCGAGGCGACGATGACCCGGGTGGTGGCTTCTTCGCCCGGACGGAGGATCAGCAGGTTGTGTTGCATCTCGTCCGAATTGCTCAGCGTCAGCTTCACTTTGGAACCGATGCCAACGGCGAACTTTTCTGTGTCGTAGCGAAGCAATCCGGATCGAACTCCGATCTCTATGTCATGGTCCGTTTTCTCGAAGCCGGCCGGCGGATTTTGGGCCGCCAGCGGAACCTGGAATACGGCAAACATCAGCAGCAACATGGAAGTGGGGTGTCTCACGGAGCGGAGCCTATCACGTTAGCCCCGAGACTGAGGAGCTTCGAATCCGCATCGTTTCGCTGGCTGCATGCCACTGTGCACCGCACAATCCTGTGCTACACACAAGGCACCCGTGAAGACCCAAAAGATTTCTGTTCTCCTCTTGCTCGTCGCCTTTGGCGCATTCAGCTGCACCGCAGACGATCCGAACGACCCAGATGGTGAGGGCAAGTATGTTGTCGACGCCGACACGCAGATAACGCTTCTCGAAGGCTTCGACGCGGAGTTGCTCTACACCGTGCCAAAGTCGCAGGGCTCGTGGGTTGCCATGGCATTTGATGCGAAGGGGCGACTTCTCGTTTCCGATCAGGATGACAAGGGTGTCTTCCGGGTCACGTTGCCGGGCGAGGGCGACGCTGACATTCACGTTGAGAGCCTCAAGGGATTTCCTCATGTGCCCGTTGCGTGGGGCAAGCGCACCGTCGCCGGCGCACTCGGCTTCCTCTTTGCGTTCGACAGTTTGTACATGTCGTCGATGAAGGGCTTCTACCGGATTCGCGACACCGATGGCGACGACACGTTTGACGAGTTCACACTGCTGAAGAAGCTCGACCCAGGATGGGAGCATTCCGCGCACACGATCATCATGACCGAAGATGAGAAAGCGCTTTACGTGGTTTCGGGCAACCACTCGAGCGTGCCGGAAGGTGTGCACAGCCTGCAGCCGCCCGTGTGGAAGAAGGACTCCCTGTTGCCGGCGATGGTGGATCCAAGCGGACACGCCACCGGCATCCGCGCACCCGGTGGCTGGATCTGTCGAGTCACTCCGGACGGCTTGGACTGGACGATGGTGGCGACCGGTTTTCGCAACTCGGTGGATCTGGCCATCAACCGCGAGGGGGAACTGTTCACCGCTGACTCCGATCTTGAGTTCGATGTGGGCAGCCCGTGGTACCGGCCGACGCGAGTGAACCACGTTACGTCGGCAAGTGAGTTTGGTTGGCGCACGGGATCGGCCAAGTGGCCGGAGTACTTCGCTGACAGCAACGGCTCCGTCATCGATATCGGACCGGGGTCGCCGACGGGTATCAGCTTTGGTCATCACTCGAATTTTCCGGATGCGTTCCAGGACAAGTTGTTCGTCTGTGACTGGACCTTCGGGACGATCTACACGGTGGACATGCAGGAGCACGGGTCGAGCTACACCGCGACCAAAAGGGAGTTCCTCAACGGCACGCCTCTGAACATCTCGGCGATGCGGTTTGGTCCGGACGGGCACATGTACTTCCTGGTCGGCGGGCGTAACACCGACTCGAAGCTCTACCGCATTCGCTATGAGGGACCGGAGATCAAGGAGGGTGGCAAGCAGCTTACCGCCAACCAGAAGCTTCGCGACCTACGCCATTCTCTTGAGAGCTTCCATGGCAGTAACCTTGGTGGCGAAGCGGCAGTCGAAGCAGCGTGGCCGCACCTTGCGCACGCGGATCGAAACATCCGCTACGCGGCGCGCATCGCCATCGAGAATCAATCCCTGGAGTTGTGGCAGGAAAAGGTGTTTGCAGAATCGGAGCCGCGCGCAGTCATCTACGCGACGATCGCGCTGTGCCGTCATGGGGAGAAGGCCCTCGCGAACCGTATCCTGCAGAAGCTCGATGGGGTCTTGTTCGGCGATCTGGGCTTACGCGATCAGCTTGCGATGCTGCGCGCCTATTCGCTGTGCCTGACTCGGATGGGGCCCGCGACAAGCGCCCAGTTCGACGCGATCCACGCGCAGTTGGATCCGTTCTATCCGGCTGCTGAGGAAGCGATCAACACCGAGCTAGCCAGGTTGCTGTGCCACGTGGAATCGCCAACGGTCGTCGACAAGACGATTGCGCTGATGATGGCAACGCACACGAAGGCGCTCACATACGACGCAGAGATGTTGACGCGCCACCAGTATGGCAAGGCGATCCTCAAGGCGATGGCCAACACGCCGAACAGCCAGAACATTCACTACGCGTACTGCCTTCGGCGCGTGCAAAGAGGCTGGTCGCTGGAGCATCGCAAGTACTACTTCTCGTGGCTGAAGGACACCTTGGAGAAGAGTGGGGGGCAGAGCTTCGATGGTTACGTTCGCGCGATCCGTGAGGACGCGATCGACTACCTCCCGCCAAAGCACGCCGCCCAGGTTGCATGGCTGCTCGGCGATATCGCGACGGTCGATCTTGACGCCCTGCCCGTTCCAAAGGGGCCGCCAGTGCCGTGGACGACCGACCTCGCGATGAAGCTGTTTGAAGGCGAACTCAAAGGCAGAGACTTCGACAACGGCAAGCAGATGTTTGCCGCCGGCAAGTGCATCGCGTGCCATCGCTTTCAGGGCTCGGGTGGACTCTGTGGACCCGATCTCGGTTCCATCGCCAAGCGCTTTTCCGTTCGCGACATCGTGCTCGCCATCTGCGAACCAAGTCACACGATTTCCGAGCAGTACCAGGCGAGCATCGTGACTCGCAAGGATGGCGAAGCGGTCTTCGGTCGCGTGATTTATCGCAACGACAAAGAGATCGCGGTGGCGGCCAACCCGTACGACTTCAGCGAGTTGACCAAGACGCCGATCGCCGAGGTTGCCAACGTCGAGATATCACACGTTTCGATGATGCCACCGGCGACGATCCTGATGATGAGCAAAGAGGAAGTGTCGGATCTCATGGCCTACTTGCTTTCCGGTGGCAACAAACGTCACAAGTTGTTCTCAGGCCGTTGATCGCGATGCGAACGCGCACGTAATGCGGTGCGTTGTTTGCGGTGCTACGTGCAGCCGAATCTCCCGTGGCTCTCGCACGTCGCCATGCCGTGGCAGACCGGTTACAACACGAGCGCCACCTGTCCACGCACTGTCAACCCTTCAGGCTTCCACATGTACCAAGCGACCTCCCTGGGCGCGTTCCTGGCCGTCACCGCCAGCATCTCCTTTTCGGCTTCGGCCATGGCGCAGGATGCGTCCTACATCCGACTGCGCTACGAGACCTTCAACCCAACCGTTGCCCAGCCGGAGATCCTGGCGGCGCTGCGAAGTGAAAGCACCGAACGACTGTTCATCGTGCAGTTCACCGGCACGCCTACCGAAGCTGGTCGCACGGCGCTTACTGCGTTGAACGCCGAAGTGCACGGCTATCTCCCGGATGACGCCTATGTCGTTCGCATGGCGCCCAGCCGCGTCGAAGAGGTTCGCGCAATCCCAAGCGTTCGCTGGGTTGGCAGCTACCACGCGGCCTTCCGTCTCGACCCCGCCCTGATCAAGGATCTTGCCGCGGGCAAGCTCGAAACCGCTCGCTACAACATGATGGTCGTTGATAAGCACAACGACAAGCCGGCGCTCGGGGCGCAGATCCGCGCCCTCGGTGGTCGCGTCGATAACGAGCACGCCGGCAGCCTGCTCTACACGGCGACCCTGACGCCGCAGCAACTCGTCGCCACGGCACACCTGGACCAGGTTCTGTTTATCGACGCGTGGAGTCCGATCGAATGGGACGTCGACAACGCCCGCATTCAAGGTGGTGCCAACCACGTTGAGACTCAGGCTGGTTACAGCGGCGCAACAATCAACGTGCACATCTACGAAGGCATCGATGTGTCGCACCCGGCGTTCTCGGGTCCGGTGGTCGCGGTCAACAGCACGACCGCTTCGACTGGCCACGGTACGAACACGGCCGGCATCGTCTTTGGCGACGGCACTGGCAACCCGCAGTTCCGCGGCTTCGCACCGGACGCGGGCAAGTTCTTCACGAACTACAGCACCGTCACAACGTCGCGTTGGCAGGTCTTCAACGACCTCGTCAACATCCACGACGTCAGCCACACGACAGCGTCGTGGGGCAACGCGCGCACGTTCTTCTACACGACGATCTCAGCCGAAGCAGACGACATCATTTTCGACAATGACCTGGCGTGGACGCAGAGCCAGAGCAACGCCGGCAACCAGGATTCGCGTCCGCAGGCGTGGGCCAAGAACGTTTATTCGATCGGTGGCGTGCGCCACCAGGACAACGCCGACCCGCTCGACGATACGTGGAGTGGTAGCGGCAGCACCGGTCCGGCTTCGGATGGCCGTATCAAGCCGACGCTGGCCGCGTATTACGACAGCATCGGCACGACCAGCCAAGGTGGTGGTTACACGACGAGCTTCGGCGGCACGTCTGGAGCAACCCCGATCTGCGCTGGCCACAATGCGTTGGCGATCGAGATGTTTACCGATGACAGCGGTTCGCCGGGTGTCGGTCCGTTCGGCAATGTGCTGCGTAACCCAGGTGGCTCGGCGCACAGCAACCGCCCGCACTTCACGACGCTGAAGTGCCTGCAGGTCGCGTCTGCGGCCAAGTATGCGTTCACGATGGCCAGCACGGATAACCGTCGCGAGCACGTTGGTTGGGGCTTCCCGAACCTGCAGAAGATGTATGACAGCCGCCTGGACACGCTCGTCATCGATGAGACCGATGTGCTGACGCAAGGCCAGAGCACGAGCTACAACGTCAACGTTCCGAGTGGCCAGAACAACTTCCAGGCTGTGCTCAACTGGGCTGAGATTGCTGGCAATCCGGCAGCGGCCAGCCAGTTGGTCAACGACATGTCGCTAAAGGTCACGGCGCCGAATGGCACCGTCTACTGGGGCAACGATGGTCTTGAGGACGGCAACGTGTCGAACGCCGGCATCGCCAGCGGCCCCGAAGACCACACCAACTCGATCGAGTGCGTCTTCGTCAGCAACCCGGCGGTCGGTAGCTGGACCGTTGAGATTCTCGCGACGGCAATCGTCATGGATAACCACGTCGAGACCGCCGCGGTGGATGCCGACTACGGCCTCGTGGTTTCGAGTTCGAAGGATCCGGTGTTCGCCACCTTCGAGACGTACGGTCAAGGTTGTGCGGGCTCGTTCCCGGCGCCGGCTTACTGCGCGTCACTCAATCCGAACGGCGGGACGCTGTCCAACAGCACGAACCAGTATGAGTACTGCTTCGCCGTCACTGGCCTCGGCAGCACCCAGGTGCAGAGCTTCGACATCTACACGAGTTCGAACTCTGGCGTGTTGATACGTCCGGCGCACATCTACCTGCCGTCAGGTGGTGGCCCCAGCGGTACGCCGTTGGCTTCGACGACGATCACGGTCGGTACGACCCCCGGGTTCTACACGGCGACCTTCGCAACGCCGGTCAACGTCAGTGGCACGTTCTACATCGGCTACGAGAACTCGCCGGGTGGGATCATCTCGAACCTCAACTCCGGAGCCACCGGTACCGGCTTCTACCGCGACGCGGTGAGTGGCAGTTGGAGCCAGTCCAGTCTCGTGCAGCGTCCTTCGTGGCGCGTCGACTGCGGCGGAAGTTCCGGGTTTGCGACACCCGAAATCGGCAACGCAGGTCTGCCAAGCCTTGGCACGTCCTACGACTTGACGCTGTCCAATGGTGCGGCGTCGTCGCTGACGGTGTTGATCTCCGGCTTGTCGGATACCGTCTACCAAGGGTCGCCCTTGCCGGCGGCTTTGCCTGGCGCGCCAGGCTGCAGCATCCTTGCGGCTCCGACCGTGACGGAAGCCCAAGCGATCTCGGCCATGGGTACCGCAAGCGGGACGATTACCGTGCCGAACTCGCTCACCCTGATGGGACTCGAAGTGTTCCACCAGTGGGCCGTGCTCGACACGGTCAACACGTTGGGGATCGTGGTCTCCGACGCAGGTAAGGCAACCGTCGGGATCTGATCCCGGCAGCCTCTTCGGTGGTCTCGGTGGCGAAGCCAAGATTGCTGCCACCGGCACTTCTGAAGAGGTTCGATCGCTAGGGTCGAGGCGTTGGCGGTTAGATTGCGGGACCCGACACCCGCATGAATCGTCCATGACAACTCACCTGATGCTGATGCTGCGTTCTGTCGCAGCCCTGTTCGCGACGTTCATCTGCCTGATTGCGCCGCGGGCACAGGCGCCCGACCTGGTGTTGCATTCGGGCAAGATTGTCACGGTTGACGATCGGCTTGGCACCGTGCAGGCGTTGGCCGCACGTGGTGGCCGCATTCTTGCCGTTGGCACCAGCAACGAGATCCGCAAGATGATTGGCGAAGGCACAAAGGTGATCAACCTGCGTGGTCGCACGGCGATCCCAGGCTTCATCGAAGGGCATGGCCACTTCACTGGTGTTGGCAACGCAACGATGATCCTCGACCTCAGCAAGGTCGACAACTGGGATCAGATCGTCGATCTGGTTGCCGCGGCCGCCAAGCAAGCGGCCCCGGGTGAGTGGATCCTCGGCCGCGGTTGGCACCAGGAGAAGTGGAGCAAGCAGCCGGCCGGCAACGTGAAAGGCTTCCCACCGCACGACTCGATCAGTGCCGCGACACCGAACAACCCGGTCGCGCTGACGCACGCAAGCGGCCACGCGTCGTTCTTTAATCAGAAGGCGATGCAGATGGCTGGTGTCGATAGCAAGACCAAGACCCCACCGGGCGGCGAGATCCTCAAGGACGCGAAGGGCGAGCCGATCGGTGTGTTCAGTGAAACCGCAGCTGGCCTGGTTTCGCGTGCGCGTCGCTCGGGCGGCTTGCGTCGTTCGCCGGATGCGCGTCGCCAGAAGCTTCGTCGGCAGATCGATCTCGCAATCGAAGATTGTCTACGCAAAGGCGTGACGAGCTTTCAGGATGCTGGCAGCGGCTTTGCGACTATCGATATGTTTCGCGAGATGGCCGAGCGCGGAGAACTCGGGGTGCGGTTGTGGGTCATGATTCGCGCGGGCAACCGTGACCTCGAGCGCAACCTGGCGAGCTATCGCATGGTCAACGCCGGCGATCACTTCCTGACCGTTCGTGCGGTGAAGCGCAGCATCGATGGCGCACTCGGTTCGCGCGGTGCATGGTTGCTTGAGCCATACACCGACGAGCCTGGAAGCAGTGGTCTGGAAACCGCAACCGTGGCCAGTGTCACGCGCATGGCCGAGTTGGGTGCTCGCCATGGCTTCCAGGTTTGCGTGCACGCGATCGGTGACCGTGCCAACCGTGAGGTGCTCGACATCTTCGAGAAGGTCTGGGGTCAGAAACGCGATGGTGCGAAGTTGCGTTGGCGCATCGAGCACGCCCAGCACATTCATCGAGACGACATTCCACGATTCGGCAAGCTTGGCGTCATCGCGTCGATGCAGGGCGTGCACTGCACTTCGGATGCACCCTACGTCTTGCCGCGCCTTGGCGAGCAGCGCGCAAGAGAAGGCGCCTACGTCTGGCAGAGCCTGCTGAGGTCCGGAGCTGTTGTCACCAACGGCACGGATGCGCCGGTAGAGGACGTAGACCCGATCGAGTCCTACTACGCGACGGTTACTCGCAAGGGCAAGAGTGGTAAGGCGTTCTATCCTGAACAGGCGATGAGTCGCATGGCAGCGCTGCGGTCCTACACGATTGCTTGTGCGTATGCCGCATTCGAAGAGGACATCAAGGGCACGTTGACTCCCGGCAAGCTTGCCGACGTGGTGGTGTTGTCGAAGGACATTCTCACCGTGCCGGAGGAGGAGATCCGCGATACGCAGGTGCTCTACACGATTGTTGGCGGCAAGGTCGTCTACGATGCGAGCAAGTGACGTCGGTTGGATTTGCTCTAGGCGAGGCTGACGTCGCAGTTGCCTGCGATGACTGGCCGTGCCGCAATGGCCCCGAACAATCGTCGCCCACAATCGTCGCCTAGCGACTGCAGCTCATTGAAGTTGCGACCACTGCAGTTGAGCACGGCATAACGGTAGGAACGAAGCCAGCGGTACTGGCGCTGCACCGCGCTACGGTTGTTGGCGTCCAGCCACAACCGCGCCCGCGGGTGGTTGGTCGCGAGCCATTGCCTGCCCGCCGGGGATGCTTTGGGGATTCCGCGGCCATCAAAGCGACGCCAGACAATGCTGGCGGCGACGCGTGCGAACGGTTGTTGACGAGGTAGATCCGCCGGGTCTCGCCCCGCGGCGAGCCACATGCCTTCTTGGGCCGGGCAGCGGCCATCGACATCGCGATAGAACGTGGTGAACTGAGCTGCTGCGCGCGGATTGATTTCGATTACGCGCACCGAGCCGTCGTCTGGCACAAAGAGTTCGACGTTGAACTGCCCGTGCTTGAATCCAATTGCGCGCATCGCGGCGACCGCTACGTCGATGACTCTGGTGCGCACTTCTCGTTGTAGTCGCGTTGGGTACGTGAACCCCATGAAGTGGTGTCGGCCGGCAACTCGCGGATATGCCCACTCATCGACGACGCCAAGCACATGGATAGCACCGTTGTAGGCGTAGCCGTCGACGTTGACCTGTTGGCCGCGCATCGGTTCTTCCAGTAGCAGGCAATCGCTCGCGCAAGGCAGCTCAGTGACACTCGCGGCCAACGCATCGAACGGGCGGATGAGCCGGCCGAGCGTGAAGCGATCCGTGGGCGTCAACCGCATCTGTGCGGCCAGCTCGCTAGCAGAACCTGCGCGGTTGGCCAGCACCGAGAAGGTGCCCTTGATGGGTTTGCAGAACAGCGGCCACGCGAGTCCGGCCCGCGTGACCGCAGCATCGATCGCGTTGGCATCACGCAGCCGTGCGTCGCTTAGCCGCAGTGGCAGCGCCGCCGCCGCTACCGTTGCCGATGGCAATTCGCGCGCGAGTGTTTGCCTCATCAACAGCTTGTGCTGCGCGCGAACGACGACCTCGGGTGACGTGCCCGGCAGCCCGAGTCGGTCCGCGACCATCGCCGCCAACAAACAACCGAGTTGTTCATCATTCGACCAGACCGCGTCGATCCGACCGCGGTAACGCCTGCAGATCCGATCGAGAAATCGATGCGGATCAAACCAGATCGCCCGCAGGCACTGTGGAAAGCGGCGAACGTCGAAGCCTTCGCGATGGATTGTGACTTGTCGACTGGCTTCGAGTTCTGCCAGTGCGTGCTCGTCCCAGTCTCCGGGGAACAGAATAAGCACGCGCAGGGGTTTGCGCGGCGAGGGCATTGGTGGTGATGCTACGTAGAGCAGTGCGAACTGTTTCGCCTGCGGGTGCGAATCGACTGTTTTGATTGGCAGTGACCCGGCGATGTGTGCGTGCCAGGGACTTGGTTGTTCTTGTTTGCCCAAGATGCGTCGCCAGCGACTTGTCCGAGATGCGTGGTCGACCCGGCAACTTCCTGGGTCTTACTTCGTGAGCTGTGCCCGGATCGCCAGGAGAAGATTGGTCAGGAACTCGCAGGCATGGGCCCTGGGAGGCATTGATCCGGGGGGGGCGGGCAGTTTTTCTGGGTGTCATCGGATTCTCTCCGAACATCCGCGAATACTCCCGCGGCGCCAACGACAGACCTCTTCGCTCCCGTCGAACTCCTTTGGCCGTACCCCTGGCCAGGCACTTGGCCCGCGACCCAATGACCAAACCCTGCACGGCATGTATGGCACCGGCTGCCCCAGTTGCCCCTGCTGCTTACGTCGCCCCGCCTCCGATCCGCAGGGTTAGCCGTGGCTCGGTCAACTTTCTCGGCATGGCGGCACTCGCCGCGACCTTTGCCGGGTTCTTGTCCTACGAGCGCAACCCCGATGTCTTGAAGACTGGCGTCGCGGTGGTCTTGACCTTCTTTGGCACGGTCCTCGCGCTCTATGTTCTGCACTTTGCCTTCCGCGTGGCGGTGGTGGCGCTCAAGGTCGTGATTCCCGTGGCGGTGTTGTTGGCGGTTGGGTGTGCCTGCGATTGGCCGTGGGCGGAGTCGACGGTCGATTGCTTGATGGCAGTTGGCAGCAAGGGAGCTCAGGTCGCCGACCAGCAGTGGACGGAGTGGCGGGCGCGGTAGATCGGCCGATTGCCAGCGTTCCCCGGTAGCCCCGAGACTGACCGGATGATCGAACTCGAGGCCGTCGAGCCAGGCACTGCGGGTTCGTGCGGGCGCGGCGCTCGACGTGTTGCTTGCACCGCTCCAGGGGTAGCGGGGGAAGCGCGGTTCGGGGGCGCGCGTTTTCGATTCTGCGGGGTGTGGATTTCGTGACGTGCTTCGCTAGACTCTTCGCGCGATACCCCGTGGTGTAATCGGTAGCACAGCAGTTTTTGGTACTGTTGGTTCCTGGTTCAAGTCCAGGCGGGGTAACCATGACCGCTCCGGCGTTTGCGCAAGCAGGCATCGGAGCGGTTGCTTTTTGTAGCCAGCGTTTCTGGCTGCAAGGTGCCGACGTGGCGTGCCTGGCTACGGGTCCTTCTTCGGGTCCTTCTTTTGGCCCTTCTTCTGGCGCCGCCCACCACGGTACTGCCAGCGCGGATCAGGCGTGTGCGCCTCCCCGAAGTAGCGACGCGCGCGCAACACGACCTCCGGATTCGCCTTTGCCACGTCGTTCTGCTCCGCGAGGTCCTCGGTGATGTCGTACAGCTCGATCGCAGCGTCGGGGTTGTCGCGCAGACCATTGCGCACGGCCTTCCACTTGCCGATGCGCAGAGCGCGCTTGCCGCCGGATTCGTAGAACTCCCAATACAGGTAGTCGTGCTCGGCCTGGGTTCCTCGTTGCGTCATCGCCGGCACCATGCTCAGCCCATCGATGTGCTTTGGCACGGCAACGCCCGCTAGATCACACAGTGTGGGGAGCAGGTCCCAGTGCGCGGAGATGTGGTCGCTGACGGATGCACTTGAGATCTTGTCTGGCCAGCGCGCGATCATCGGAACGCGAATACCGCCGTCGTAGAGGCTGCGCTTGTGACCCTGAAACGGTCCGTTGCTGTTCCAGAAGTTTGGGTTGTGGCCACCTTCTTTGTGGGGTCCGTTGTCCGACGACAGCATCACGATGGTGTTGTCGTCGATGCCGAGCTCCAAAAGCAACTTCATCAACTGGCCGACGTCGTCGTCCATCTTGGTCATCATCGCTGCAAATCCGGCGATCGGATTCACAACCTGCGATTGGCGTGCATCGCCGCCGTACTTGCCGACCAACTTGTCGAACTGTGGATACAGCTTGCGGAAGCGCTCGTGGTACTCGGGCGGCGCTTGCATGGCCGCGTGCGGGATCGTGACGGGCAGGTAGCAGAAGAACGGGCGCGACTTGTTGTTCCGGATGAACTGCAGCGCGTCATCGAAGCTGACGGTGTGCGCGTAGACCGAGCGATCCAGTTCGAGCTTCTTGCCGTCGCGCCACAGCCAGCGTGGATAGAAGTCGTGCGCAAATGCCTGGTTGTAGAACCCCGTGAAGTGGTCGAAGCCGAGTGCCAACGCATCGCTGGTGCTGCCCGGTCCACCCAGTCCCCATTTGCCGAATGCGCCGGTCGCGTAGCCGGCTTGCTTGAGCAGGGACGCGACGGTGACGACGCCGGCGCCGATCGGGAACACGCCTTCGGGTTCGCCCTTCGCCCCGCCATTGCCGCGCACCGGCGTGTGGCCAGTGTGTTGCCCGGTCATCAGGCAACTGCGGGTCGGCGCGCACACCGTGCTGCCGGAATAATGCTGCGTGAAGCGCATGCCCTCGGCGGCGAGCCGATCCATGTGCGGCGTCTTCAGCTTCTGTTGGCCATAACAGCCGAGGTCGCCCCAGCCTGCATCGTCGAGCAGGATGTAGACGATGTTTGGGGCCTTACCTTGCCCACTTGCCGCTTGTTGCGCAGGGGCTTCGATGACCAGCACGAGCGCAGCCACGAGTAGGAGCAGCGCAGACTTGGTCACGGCAAGAAGGCTTCGGGTGCGTCGATGCATGGTGAAGTGGGGAATCAAGAACTGGCGCGCATCAGGAAGCGATCCGTCATGCCGGCGAGGTAGTCGCAGATGGTGCGTTCGACGCCGTCGCGATCGATGCGCGCTTGGGCGCGCTCGGGCAACTGGCTCGCATCGTCTAGTAGTTTGGCAAACAACGATTGGATGCGGTTGGCGCCATCTTGCATGACGGCTAGCACGCTTTTTGCGTGGTAGAACCGTTCGCGCAGGAACGAGAGCAACTCCTGCGCTTGCACCGTGATCGCGTCACTGTGTTGCACTTTGGGCTGGGTGCCGCCGGCGGGGGCCTTGGCCATCGCTTCGTCGACAGTTGCGACCAAGTCGTGGATCAGCAATGACGCGACTTCACTGACGGTGCGTTGCCGGTTGTCGCTGCCGCAACTGGCTTGGGCATCGCGCCACAGGCGGAGGGTGGAAGCTTCTTCTTCGGCAAACATGCCGGCGCGCAAGCCATCGTCGAGGTCGTGACTGAGATAGGCGATCTTGTCGCACAGGTCGACAATGTGGGCTTCGATCGGAACTGCGGTCTTCGCCAGCAGGTCATCGCTGAGCGGGAAGTCCGGGGGGATTCGTCCCTTCAGCAAGCTCTTGCGAACTGCAAACGTGAGGTTGAGTCCGAGTCCGTGGCCGTAGCGGTCTTCGAGGTAGTCGACCGTGCGGGCACTCTGGGCGTTGTGCCGGAAGCCGCCGTGATCTCGCATGGCGTCGTGCAGTGCTGCTTCGCCGACATGTCCAAACGGTGGGTGGCCGAGGTCGTGCGCCAGGGCGATTGCCTCGGCCAGGTCGTCGTTGCAGCGCAGCGCGCGGGCGACGCCGCGACTCATCTGCGCGACTTCAAGCGAGTGCGTCATGCGGCTGCGGTAGTGGTCACCTTCGAAGGCGGCCATTACCTGCGTCTTGTGCTGGAGACGTCGGAACGCCGAGGCGTGCAGGATGCGATCGCGGTCCCGTTGAAACACCGTGCGCAGGGCGTCGTCGGCCTCGGGCATTCGTCGCGGGCCCGAGTTGCGGCTGGGCGTCGCCCATGGGCTGAGCCAGTGCAGTTCGCGGTCTTCGTGGTCTTCTCGTCGCAGCCAGACCATGCGAGTCCTGGGTGGGGCCTTTGGGTGGGCCTTGTGGCGGCCCGGTTGGTCAATTTTCGCCCAAATCAGCCCGAATCCGGCTCGGGTTGCATCAGGCGCTCCTGAACGATACGAGGCCGCCCAAACTGGTCAAGGAACGCCATCTTCGGTGCTCAGAACATCTTACTGAGCTGCGAGGACTTGGCCTCAGCCTATGTCTCATGTTTGGCGATCGGGGAATGTTCGGCCAGACTCTCCGTTCGATGCCGATCATAGGTAGCTACGTCACGATCGGATCGCGGCCGCGACCGAATGGAGTCCCCTAACGATGCACGCACTCACAGCTTCTCTCTTGTCTCTGTTCCTCATGACGCCATTGGCCAGCGGTTGGCTCGGCGTCTACCTCGCTTCGGATGGCAATAAGCCGGTGATCTCCGAGGTCATCCCCGGTACGCCTGCCCAAAAGGCAGGTCTGAAAGCTGGCGACATCATGCTCTCGGTTGGCGACACCAAGACGCCGACGCGCGAGAAGTTCATCGAGGCGATCCAAGGCGCCAAGCCTGGGGCCCGCGTCAAGATTCGCCTGGAGCGCTCCGGGCGCGAGCGCGTCGTCATCGTGCGCCTCGGCGAGCGGCCGAAGGATGTCGGTGCCGGTGCGATCCAAGCTACTTCCGACGTTGCCAAGCCCAAGGCCAAGGCCAAGGCCAAGCTCAAGGCCAAGCTCAAGGCCAAGGCCAAGCCCAAGCCCAAGCCCAAGGCCAAGCCCAAGGCCAAGCCAGCTCCGCGCACTCGCACGCGGCGTCGCTCGGCGCCCGCCGTTGAGAGCAAACCGCGGCCACAAGGTCGCGAGGTCGCCGTCAAGACTCGCAAGGGCTACCTCGGCATCAGCGTGCGGGAAGCCGATAGCGGTCTCGTTGTTGACCGCGTCCTCGAAGACGGCCCGTGCGCGAAGAGTGGCCTGAAGAAGGGCGATATCATCGTTTCGATTGGTGACCGCCGCATTCGATCGCTCGATGACCTCGATGGCGCGCTCAAGAAGATCGCTCCCGGCCGTCGCGTCTCGATTGGCGTGAAGAACAAGAAGGCCACCAAGTCGCTGATGGTCAAGGTTGGTCGCCGTCCCGGCACCGCCGGTGGCCGCGTCGCAATGCAACCCAAGCCGGTCCGGATCGTCGAAATCGTCGAAATCGTCGAGTCGCCCAAGCCCGTCGTGCGGAAGCCTGTCGTGCG
>JAPYTD010000017.1:0-20750 GCA_029936315.1 Planctomycetota bacterium
CCAGACGGTCGACCAACAGAAGGAGATCGTCGACGAGGTCTTGGCGCACACTCACGAGGCCTTGGAGAACGCCTACCACTTCCACTTCCAGGACGGCACCGACGCCAACCCACAGCGTGTTGAAACGTTTCAGCTGGTCAAGTCGGTCTGTCTCGAGACGATCCTGCCACCCGTTGTCGAGAAGATGATGCACCGCATCACCGTTCTTGAGCACACCAACAAGAGCATGATCAAGCTGCTCGACGAGCTGATGGAAGCGCTCTCGGAGGGATGATTGCGGACTGTCCTGGCGGGTGACATTGGCGGCACCAAGTGTCGGTTTGCGTTAGTCAGCTCCGACTTCGGCGTGCATTCCGCACAACGCGTGGCAACCGTCCGCGAAACGGGCCCGTTTATCGATGGCTTGACCCAAGCCCTCAGAGGGATCCTCACTCAGCGTGAGAGCTTCGCAGAACAAGCTGGCCTAGAACTCGACGCGCCGATCGCGTTGGGATTTGGCACTGCCGGAGTGATTCCGGTCGACGGCAGCAGCGTCAACTACGCGCCGAACCTGCCACTCGAAGGGTTCCCATTGGCGCAGTATTTGCGCGATGAGTTCGGTCTACCAGTCACGCTGGTCAATGACGGTCGCGCCAGTGCTTGGGGCGAATACTTGCGCGGCCACGCCGCCTCCAAGGATCCACTGCTGTGTCTGTTTGTCGGCACCGGCATCGGCATTGGCTTGATCGTCGATGGCAAGCCATACGGCGGCGGCAGCAACGCGGCTGGCGAGATTGGGCACACGGTGTATCGGCCGGGCGGTCGTCGTTGCCCCTGTGGGCGCCTTGGCCACTTCGAGGCCTACTGCGGTGGGCGTGCGATCACCGAACGCGCGCTAGCGGAGATCGGGCCCTTGCCGAGTTCTGCAGCCCAGGCCGAGGCACGTTGGACCGTCGGACGCGTCGTGGAGGTCGCAGAGAGTGCGCCTGACGCCGCGCCCGATTCAAACCCCGGCAAGGCGCAGCGCATCCTCACCGAGGCCGCCGAGGCCGTCTGTGCGCTGATCTCCAATTGCTGCGTATTGCTCAATCCTCGCGCCGTGGTGCTCGGCGGCGGTGTGCTGGCCGGGTGGCCGGCGCTACGCGAACGCATCATCGAGCACGTGCACACAGAGACCAATGAGCCGATTCACGCGGATCTTGAGTTCGTCGAAAGCATGGGCGGATCTGATGCGATCCTGTGGGGCGCAGCCGCCGCGACCGGCGCACTGTGGACCCCACTAGCTGCCCGTTGAACAACTGGTTCACTCGCCAGACCCGCGCCAGCCACTGCACTGGCCGAATCCACTGATTCGTCTGCGTTTCCGCGCACTGGTCGGCATTGCAAGCCACCCTTCTGCCAGCTTGACCGCGCGAACCGGCGAACTACCCGTCCGTATGGTCGCGCCGAAGCAGGTTCCCGGTCTATGCTGCGGATCTGCCGCGTGGTTGTTTTGGTCGAATGACCATGTGGGAGGGGTGATTGCATGGATGTAGCTGTTCTCGTTGGAGGTTGTTCGCCGGAGCACGATGTTTCGTTGGCTTCGGCGTCCCAGGTGCTGCAGCACTTGGATCGCTCTCGCTGGCGCGTCTGGCCGGTGCTGCTGGCGCGCGATGGCACTTGGCTACCAGTCCGACAACCACTGCGCGTTGGCGAGACCTGGTCGGCGACTGATCGAGATCGCATGATGCCCGCGATGCGACCTGGGCGAGCGATCGACTGGTTGCTCGACGAGGCCAACATCCGCGTTGCCTTCCCAGTCTTGCACGGTCCGTTTGGCGAAGACGGAACGGTGCAAGGGCTGCTCGAACTCAGCGGCATACCGTTCGTAGGCAGTGGCTGCGCCGCCTCTGCCGTTGCGATGGACAAGCTGCGCACGCGGCAGGTTTACCGCGCCGCAGGGATCGCGATTGCCGACAGCTACGAGCCGACGCTGCCGTTTGATCAGGTCGAGGGCAAAGCCGAGTTTGCTGCAATGCAGCGCACCATTGGAACACCGGCGTATGCCAAGGTCGATGCATCGGGCAGCACCGTCGGCGTGCAGCGCATTGCGACCGAAACCGACATGGTGGAATTCTTGGACACGTTCCGTCACCGGTTTCGCCGCTGGTTTGCCGAACAGGGGGTTGTCGGCGAGGAAATCACCGTCGCGGTGCTCGGTAACACGGGCAGAAACCCCCGGGCGCTGCCGCCAATCGGGATTTATCCCGTCGATGACGACTGGTTTACCCACGATGCAAAGTACCGCCCGGGGGCGACCGAAGAGATCATTCCGCCGCGTGGTCTGTCTGCCGCAATGCTCAAAGAAGTGCAGCAAATCGCGGTGCGCTGCCACCAACTGCTCGTCTGTGACGGGCTTTCGCGCACGGACATGATTGTCACGGAGGCTGGCCCCATTGTGCTCGAAACCAACACCATCCCCGGACTGACCAGCAACAGCCTGTTCCCCCGTGCGGCCGCAGCGGCGGGCATGTCGTTCCCTGCGTTGATGGATCGGCTGCTGGAACTGGCGCTCGAACGGCCATCCCTTGTTGGCGTCAGCCAACCCGCGAGCGTTCCGGCGCGCGCGGATGAGAGCAGCCAACAGGCTGAGGCCGAGAGCTAATCCCAGTGATGTCGTTTCCCTCACTTCCCGTGCAACAGCCTGAGGCGCCGGTCGAGCCGGAGACCTTCTGGCAATGGCTGTACTCGATGTGCAGCGAGCCGGGGGTGATCGAGATCCTGTTGTCCACCGTGATCGTCGTCACGATCGTATTCATCTGGTGGCGACTTGCGGGCCTCGTCAAAAACGCCCGTGCTCGCGAAGCGTTGTCGGACTATCTGCTCGGCGTCGAGCAGGCGCTGCAGGGCAACCTTGCCGGCGCCGAAAAGCGCCTATCAAAAGTCCTGCAGCAAGACCCCGAGAACCACTACGCCCGACTTCTGCTTGGCAAGGTGTTGTCCGAACTCGGACAGGCTGAGCAGGCACACCAACAGCACCTCTACCTGCAGCGTGCGTTTGAAGTTGAGAGCGGCGAGAACGATCTGATGCTGGCGCAGAGCCTGCTCGGTGCGGGTTTGCCGATCGAGGCCGCTGAGGTTGCCGAGCGCGCCCTCCAACGCATGCCACAGAACGTTCTCGGCTGGCAATTCGTCTATCGCGCACGCCTACAAAACGGCGACCACGAAGCCGCAGTGCGTTCCGGCAAGAAGCTGCTGTCCTTGCTGCACAACGGCCCCGAGCGCGACAAGCTGCGCCAGGACCTGGCGCGCACGGTGGCCGAAGTTGGCACGTTGCGGTGGCTCCAAGGCGATGCGCGTCTGGCGTTGCAATCGGCCAAGGAAGCCGAGGGTCTCGACGCCTCATTGCAGCGCCTACCGTTGCTGTCGGCACGGCTGCAGGCGCACGAAGAAGGTGTCGAGGCAATGGCTCGGCAGTTGTCGATGGCGAACCCGGAGACCGTAGCCGCGGCTGGTGCGCTGGTTGTTGGCGGCAAGCCTGAGCCAAGCGGGGGAGGCGAAGTTGCAGTCGTTGCCCAAGGTGATGGCGGCGCGACCAAGTTGCCGATGGCAACCTTCGCCGGCCTGCTCGAGTCGTCACGCTGGTCGTGCCAGGCTTGCCGCGGTCCCCTCGAGCGCGACGTCGCACAATGCCCGCGCTGTGGTGCGTGCGACCCGGCGGTCCTGGTTGAACCAAACCTGGTCGAATCGATTGATTCGCCGACCGAAGCGATGGATCGCATCGACGTCAACGATGCCCACGTGCAAAGGCTGGTGCGTTCGTTGGGTGATGAGGGCTCCGAAGCACACGGCGATGCACACCGGGAGTTGATGCACCTCGGCGAACGTGCCGTTGACGAATTGTTGCGCACGGCGTGGAAGGCGAGCGGTCGCTTTCACGATGATGCGATCATGATCTTACGAGAAATGGGGCCAACGATTGCGCCGGCGCTATTTCGCGCCAGCGACTCAATCGGCAAGCAACGCCTGTTGGCCGTTGGCTCGGGCCCCGAGGCAATCGTCGGCCGCATCGTTCAGAGCTACGACCGCGAGGCGCTGCCACACATGCAGGCGCTGTTCGCCTCGTCGCGCCCAGATCACCGCCGCATCCTGATCGACTACTTCCTCGGCCTCGGCGACGTCGTAGCGTTCCAGTCGGTGCTCGAACGCTTCCCGCCGATGGAGATCCTGCACCGGCTCAACCACGCCGAGCCGGAAGTGCTGACCCGCTTCCTGGAAGCCATTCCGCGCGGCCACTTTCTGGCGGACTCGCTACTGCTGGAGCCCACGTTCTACCGCGACGATGCGTTGCTCGCGGCTGTTCGCGATTCCGATGATCCCGAAGTGCTGGTCCAGGTCATGCTGGCGCGCGGACCAACGCGCAACCTGACGACCGGATTGATCGAAGGCGTCGCCGACGATGGGCTGGCAGCAACTTCGCAGCGCGTGCTCGAAGAACTCGGGGCACCAGTACTTGAGCACGTGCTCGCGGCGTTTGCGGATCCAGATTCGACCGAGCAGGTGCAGAAACGCCTGGCTCGCGTACTGGTGCGCGGCGGTGCCGATGCGGCGGCGCACATCGCCGATGGCTTTGGTCCCGAGCCGACCATGCTCGACGATCGACTGCGCGAGTTGCTCGTCATCATTGGTGATCTGGCCGTCGAACCGATGAGTGCTGCCTACGAACGCTCTGGCTGGTTGGAAAAGGTCACGGCTGGCTTGATCCGCCGACTCAACAATCGCCGCGTGCAGATTGCACGCGCACTTGGAGACCTCGGCACCAAGCCAGCGCACAAGGCGCTGAAGTTGCTACACAAGCGCGAGAAGGACGACAACTTGCGTCTACACCTGCAGCGTGCCCTGCATGGCCAGGGAGAAGTCGATGGGTAAGATCGGAAGCGTCGTGCGCAAGGGCCTATGGGCGCCGATCAAGGCGATCCTGCCCAAGAACCCGTGGCTGCGGGTACTGGTCTACGCACTGCCCATCGTGCTCGTGTTGGCGCTGTTTGGACCGGCCCTCGATGTCGTTCTAAGACTCGTCGACCTCGTGATCCGCGTGATCGAGCCGCTGCTGCAAACCACAATCGGCCGCATCCTGCTGATGTTGGTCGTCGTCACGATCACGGCGCTACTGCTCTTCTGGTTGCTTCGCCGGCGCGTGCGCGAGATGCGCGCCGAGGCAACGCTCGGTCGACACCTGCAGGCAACCGCCGCGTTGGTGGGCCTCGATCGCCGCAAGAGCCGCGACCTGTTTCGCCGAGTTGCGCGCTACCGCGGCCCGTTGCCTGATCGCTACCCGCACGTCGTGCAGGACGCAAACCTCAAGCTGGCACGCCAGAGTCTGGATCGCAACAAGGTCGACGAGGCCCTCGGTTGGTTGGCGCGCGTGGTCGAGCCTGGGTTGCCCAAGGAACTGTCACGCTCTTTGTTGCAGCTGCGTCTCGAAGCATTGCGTCGTCAAGGCGAAGTGTTGCCGGCGACACTGCGACGGGAAGCGGAGCAAGCCGTCGTACGCTTCCCCGAGGACGTCAACATGCTCGCGGTTCTGCGCGACCTGTCTGAGAGTGAAGGCAAGGCACAAGAGGTCTTGAAGTGGCAGGAGAAGATCGCCAAGCACGCACCGCCAGCAACGCGAGTTCGCGAACGGCAACGCTACGTCGATGCCTTGGTCGCGGCCGGCCAGCGAGCTCTGCAAGGCGGGGAGGTGGATGCCGCCAAGAAGATCGCCAAGCGACTGCAGAAAGCGGAGCCAGACGGCGCATCGGGCAAGTTGTTGCTGGGCGACGTGCATCGCGCGGCGGGCGAGTTCCGCCAGGCGGTGCGGCTCTATGGCAGCACGGCGTCGCCGACTGGACTCGACCGCATTGCGGAGTTGCTGGGCGAGAACCCGGGTGTGATCGAGCCGCGTGAGTTGCTCGCAAACTGTCCGATGCAGGGTGGATTGCTGCTGGTCGCACGCGAACTCGCGCGGGCGGGGGAATACCAACGTGCCGAGCGCGCCGCGCGGGTTGCCGCAGAGTCGTTGGGGCCGACACCGACGGTGTGCGCGGTGCTGGCCGAGGTCCTGGACTTGCTGGGGCAGGAGCAGAAGGCGCAGTTGCTGCGCGAGCAAACCGTAGCGCGGTTGCTGTCGCCGCCAGCGAACTAGGTGCCCCAAGAGAGAAGTGGTGCCGGAGGCGGGACTTGAACCCGCACGCCTTGCGGCGCTTGATTTTGAATCAAGTGCGTCTGCCGATTCCGCCACTCCGGCTAGAGGGGGCGGCGCAGACTAGGGTGCTGAGGCCGGCGGATCAACAGGGCACGGCACAACATCTTGCAGGCGATGCAGGCCAGCGGTTTGGGTTCGCACAATGCCAACGCGTTCGGCTGCCTCGAGCACGAGGCGGGCTTCATTCAGGTCACTGCCGAGGCGGTTGCTCAGGGCGAACAACAGGGCCTGGGTGGTCACGGTGACGTCGCGGCCGCCAAGCGAATCGAACAGCTTGGGGAACAGTCGCGGCCCACTGTTGGTATGCGGCTCGGTGAGCTTCTGCGTGCTCGCGTCGTTGCCGTCGTCACCTGCGCAGCACGGCTCGGCGTTGGTGTTGCACGTCAGGCATTGGCCGTGACCATGAACGAGCACGACGCCGCGTAGGGAGCCGCACCGCGGGCAGGGTGTGCGTGCGGCGGGGGGCATTGGTTCGCAGGAATCGATGCCTACGGCATCGGGCCTATGACATCGTGACGACGAGGTCTTCGTCGACTTCACTCTGGAGCAGGTTTTGGATCGCCATCAACGTGCCGGCGGTCGAGCTGGGGCAGCTGCCGCAGGCGCCTTCGTAGCGGATCACTAGGGTCTTGCCTTCGAGGCCCAGGACCTGCAGGCCACCGCCGTCACCGGCGAGGGCCGGGCGAACGCGGTCGTCGAGCAGGGCGTTGATCTTGGCCAAGACTTCGGGATCGCCGCCGGCCGGAATCGCAGCGAGCGGATCGGCAGTGGGCTCTTTGGCGGCACTGGCGTCGATCGGGTCGGCTGGGATGTGGCTCTCGAGCAGCTTGGTGCACTGTTCGGCGACGGCGCGCCAGTCGGCTTCGGCCGTCATGCTGACGGTGACGAAGTTGTCGCAGAAGAACAGGGTTTCGACCCCGGGGATCGCGAACAGGCCCTGCGCCAACACGTCGCTCTGTGCCTGCTCTGGCTTGGCGTAAGCGAGGGTCTTTCCTGGTTGGGCCATTGGCTGGTCCATCAGGAACTTGAACGCGTTGGGATTGGGGGTGGGCTGGATGCTCGAGACCTTCATTGTGAACCAGGATAGCAGGATCGAGGGTTGAACGCGCTCTTGGTCTAAATCGGCCGCAACGCAAGGGGCAGCCTGCAGCTAGCGCAACAGATTGTTCGCCTTCCCAACCGGGCCGGCTGTCAAGCGGACTGGCTTCCAAAGCCCGCCGGCACCCGCGTGATCGACGACACGCAGCGATGCTTCGCGAGACAGGGCGAGCAGTTGTTGGTACGCGTCAGTGGAGGCTGGCATGTTCCGCAAGCCAACGCAATCAGGCAACGATCAGCGAGAGACGCTGTGTTCGCCGCCGGAGTCCTTGGCGAGCCTCGCAAGCAGTTTACTCTTCTGCCCGATTGCGATGGTGTGGATGCGGATGCCTCGGTCGGCATTCCATCGGCGGACTTCGTCGGCCAGAGCTTCACGATCGACGATAGGGCCGGAGCTGGGCTGGCCATCGGTGAGCAGGAAGATCGTATCGACGTCACGGTCGGCGAATGCCGCCTCGAGTGCGTCGTGCACGTTGGTGGGGCCCTTGCCGGGTAGCGCCTTGACGAACGACTCTGCTTGCTTGCGCTGCTTCTTGCCGAGCGTCTGGAGCTTGGCAAACAGTGACGTCGTGTCCCCCGCAAACGTGATGACGTTGATCTTCGCTTTGGGTGGCAAGGCATCAAACACGGTGCGAAGTTGCCGCTTGGCCTCCCATAGACGCGTTGCGTTGCCGGAGCCAAATGGCTTCAACATGCTGCCCGAGGTGTCGACGATGAACGCGACACGGTCGCTGTGCACCGGGATGTTCCAGTAGCTGACCGTCTTGTTGTCGCCGTTGCGGCCAGGCATGTCCGCGTTGCGTAGCCGCGGCTGGAACGTATTGCCCTCCTTGTCCCACCATTGTTGCCATTCGCGCAGCGTCGCAAACTGCAGTCCCGTCAGGTCGCGCAGGGCCGTGCGCACGTCTTCGTGCATGCGCGCTTTCTCCTTCTCGAGCCTTGCGAATAACAGTGGCGGCGACTTCGCAGACCGAATCGCGACGAGCAGGTCGATGGCGGCCGTGCGAACCTGCCAGGCGCGGTGGCTCAGGTTGTTCTTTGCCGCGGCGAGCAGCTTTTCAGTATCCGCCGGGGCAGTGATCAGTGCTCGCACAGCAGCGGCCCGAATGCTGGGGCGTTTGTGCTTGCTGAGCGTCAACAACTGGGTGTGCCAAGTGGCGTCATCCTTGCGAAGAACGTGCAGAGCGGTGATCGCGATGGCACTGCCAGTGGCGTTGGCCTTCTTGATCACGGCTTGCAGCGCCTTTGTCGCCGGCTCGCCCAAGTCGAGGGTCACGAGCGTCGTCGCCGCGGCCTGTACGACCTGCGGGGAACGCTTCTGCAACAACTTGATCAGTGCTGCGATCGCGATCGCGTGCTGTTCCTTGGGGACAAAGACGAGGGCTCTCGCGGCAGCAACCTGCATCTTGTCGCCCTTGGCCTTGGTGCCTTTGTCTCGCAGCCACTTGGCCAGCGCGTCGGTTCCGAAGCACTCTCGCCAACGCAGTGCGTGTTGCTCGCCGAACGGCTTGTCGGCACGTGCGGTCGCAAACAACAGTGGTGGGTAGTGCTCGGGTAGCGGGCCCGTCAACAAGCCAGCCAAGACTGCGGTATGGCCACTGCGCGAGCCAGTGGCCGGAATGCGCCGCGCCAGCGTGATGGCGAGGCGGGGGGATTCCTGGTGTCCGCCGGCCGCGAGTTGTTCCAAAGCCTGCGAGGCCAAGTAGGCGTCCTTGTCACCGACCAGTTCGATACGAACCGCGTCTACCTGGTCATCGCCTCTGCGCGCCCTTAATCCACGCAGCGCGGCTTGCCGATCCTTGCGGGTTGTTCGCGCGATTTCGCGTAGTAGCGCATCCCGCGACGCATCGCCTTGCTCGACGCGACCGAGGGAATAGCAGATAGCGTCGCGAAGAGTCTTGTTGCCGGCAGAGGCTGGCAGCTCCTTGACGAGGGCGGCGATGCCGTCTTCTCCTTGGCTACGCAGCGCGTTGGCAGCGCTTTCTGCGAGGCGCGCCTTTTGCGTGCTCGTCATCACTGCGACCAGTGCCATTACGGCGCCTTCGCGTTTCTTGTAACCGAGCGCCTTGACGACGGTCGTGCGGTAGCCAATGGCCTGCGCGCGTTCGAGTTCGGCGAGCAGGATCACCGTCGACGCGTTCTCGGCGAAACGCCCGAGGTCCCGCACTGGTTGCTGCCGGTTGCGCTCCGCGTCTTCGCGCACCTTCTCGAAGCGCGCTACCGCCTCGCCAACCGTCTTCGGACGTTGAGCCGCCAGCTGTGCGGCAAGCAAACAAAGCACAAGAGTGGCCAGGTGCAGCGCCTTCATGGTAGAGATCCTAGCCGTAGCGGTGGGAAACGCACTCGTGCGGGCATCTTGGTGGCTGCCCCCCGGTTGGCGACACTCTCCAGATGGTGCGATCGTGGCAAACCACTGCAGTGATGCTGATGGGGGGGGGCTCGCCTACCTCGGCATCGGATTTGCGCATCGTCGTGGAGTTATAGAGAATGGCAAGCCGATGCCGGGTGCGGTCGTTGTTCGCGTGGCCGAGCGAGATCCTGCCGAGAAGGCTGGATTGGGTAAGGGGGATGTCGTGCTGGGCGTCAACGGCATCCCAATAATCGCGCCAAAAGAGCTGCATGACTGCATTGTCTGCAGTGACTCGGCACCAGCATCGCACTAGAACTCTTGCGCCATGATCAGATCTGCGATCCGATCATGGCTGTGCTCGGAGAAGTCGGCCGACGGAGTTCGGCCAACTGAGCGCACGTGGCCTGAAGTCTCTTGATAAGGTCGATGGACAGACAAAGAACGCGGGCCCTTGCCGGGGCAATCCGCACTGCACAACTAGACTCCCTTGCTTCCGTCAACCCAAACTGCCGCCTTCTACTTGCCAGGACTGGTGCATCAGTTCGGCAACCTCCTATTGACGGTGCAAGGGCATGTCATGCATGTCGAACCGGATGGGATTCCACACATGCAAGACGTGGTTCTCGGTGCCGTGCAACGAGGAGGCGCGAGCTTACAGGTCCTGCGGGTGCTGCTCGGAGTGAAGACCGGTGCGATGGGTTCGGCCTACGATCTGCTAAGCCAGGTCGTCGAACTCGGTGGGGTGCCCGCGCGCGAATCCGGCGTTTCGCTTGAGTGTCGCGGCGACGAGCCGAAGGCCACGATCTGGGTCAGTGCCGACCCGTTTGTGTTCGCGGTTGCAGAGACCCTGCGCCACTGGATCAAGGCGGTGCGCACGGGGTCGAATGGCACGGCCACGGTTGCCTTGCATAAGGACGCCGACGGCATGGTGCGCGTTCGGCTTGGTTATCAGCCGGTGGCCGGCAGCTTGCCGTTCCCAATGCCTGCCGAGGCCGTTGCCAAGACCGTTGCGGAGCACGCCCAGGCGGCTGGCGGTGAGGTCAGGGCCGTGGCTGCTGGTGCTGACGGAGCCTTCGGCGAGATCGAGTTGAGCTTTGCAGCAGGCACTTTTGCGCCCAGCTCCGAAGCCTGAAACTGCCGCCAGTTTCCTAACGTCACTCGCCTCCAAAGGTCACTTCTCCGGACGGCATTCTCCGGACGGCACTCTCCAGACGGCACTCTCCGGACGGCACTGGAGCGCGACCTACTGGATCACGCCGCCGCGCTCGACGAACTCTTCGCTCTTGCCCGCCATGCCCTTCTTGGCATATTCGCGCACCTCTTCGGTGATCTTCATCGAGCAGAAGCGCGGGCCGCACATCGAACAGAAGTGCGCCACCTTGGCGCCGTCCTGCGGCAGCGTTTCGTCGTGGTAGGCGCGGGCCGTTTCGGGATCGAGCGCCAGGTTGAACTGGTCTTCCCAGCGGAACTCAAAGCGGGCCTTGCTCAGGGCATCGTCGCGATCTTGGGCGCCGGGGTGACCCTTGGCCAGGTCCGCAGCATGCGCCGCAATCTTGTAGGTGATCACGCCCTGCTTGACGTCTTCCTTGTTGGGCAGTCCGAGGTGCTCCTTCGGCGTCACGTAGCACAGCATCGCCGTGCCGTAGCTACCAATCATCGCCGCGCCAATCGCCGAGGTGATGTGGTCGTAGCCAGGCGCGATATCGGTCGTCAACGGACCGAGTGTGTAGAACGGCGCCTCATGGCAGGCCTCGAGTTGCCGGTCCATGTTCTCCTTGATCTTGTGCATCGGCACGTGGCCGGGGCCTTCGATCATGACTTGCACGTCGTGTTCCCACGCGATCTTGGTCAGTCTTCCGAGGGCTTCGAGTTCGCCAAACTGGGCTTCGTCGTTGGCGTCCTTGATCGATCCGGGACGCAGTCCGTCGCCGAGAGAGAAGGACACGTCGTAGCGCTTCATCAGTTCACAGATCTTGGCGAAGCCCGTGTAGAGGAAGTTCTCGGTGTGATAGTGCAGGCACCACTTCGCCATGATCGCGCCGCCGCGCGACACAATGCCGGTGATGCGCTCGGCGGTCAGTGGCACGTGGCGCAGCAAGACGCCGGCGTGGATCGTGAAGTAGTCGACGCCTTGCTTGGCCTGCTCTTCGAGCACTTCGAGGAACATGTCGAGGTTGAGATCCTCGACCTTGCCTTCGACGCGCTCGAGCGCCTGGTAGATCGGCACCGTGCCGATTGGCACGGGGCTGTTGCGCACGATCCACTCGCGCGTCTCGTGGATGTTCTGGCCGGTGCTCAGGTCCATGACCGTGTCGGCGCCCCAGCGGATCGACCATTGCAGCTTCTCAACTTCTTCGTCGATCGACGATCCGAGCGCTGAGTTGCCGATGTTGGCGTTGATCTTCACCAGGAAGTTGCGACCGATGATCATCGGCTCGATCTCCGGGTGGTTGATGTTCGCCGGAATGATGGCGCGGCCCTCAGCGATCTCCTTGCGCACGAACTCGGGCTCGACGTTCTCGCGGATCGCGCAGAAACGCATCTCCTCGGTGATCACTCCCTGGCGGGCGTAGTGCATCTGCGAGAAGTTCTGGTCACCACGTTCGCGCCGCGCGTCGATCCATGGCTGGCGTCGCTTGGGGAGGCCGCGCTTTGGATCGATATCCTGTGGACCGGTCGTGTCGTAGACCCGCACCATGTCGCCGTTGCTGAGGCGAATGTCGCGTGCAGGAACTTCCAGGTCACTGATGATGACCTTGTCGGAGTTGGGGAACGATTCGTGCAGTGGCCGCAGACCCACCTTGTTCGCGTCAGAGGTCGTGTCCGTCATGTGCTGCTGTTTCCTACGCCGGTACGAGCCGGATCAGGTTCAAGGGGTGCTTCTCAGTCCGCTTCGGCGAACGCCCCCAAGCAGGGATTTGCAGCGCTGAGAATGGGGCGGCAAGCCTCCAGACGCAAGCAACGGATCTGATCCGCCGGATCGACTTCGACTAGCCGCCGCGGCGACGGTTCGGCGGGATGTTGCCAGTTTGCTCGTTGCCACGCTCACGGCTGCCCGCATTCGGACGATTGCCACCCGGTAAGGGCAGCGGCGTCGGCATTGGCGTCGGCATTTGTGGGTTGAGAACGGCGCGCAGGTCCGGATTGACGCGCTCACCAAGCATGTCGATGGCTTGCTGCGAGAAACGCATCGAGTGCGAGCCGCCAGCTGCTTTCGCAAGTTCGCTCTGTGGGAAGAACATGTTCACCCCGAACACGCCAGCCAGCACGACGCAGGCGCCGGTCGCGACGCCGAGCACACCGCCGCCGAGGCGGTCAAAGAAGCCTAGGCCGGCCTTGTGGGCGAGCTTGCGGATCAGGATAGCCAGTAGACTGAGCACGATCAGCACGCCGACGAACAGCAGGCAGTAGGCGACGTAGAGCGTCGTTTCGACTTCCGGAACACTTGCGGCCGTGCCTGGTGGCAGGACCTGGGGCGGCGATGCGCCAAGCATTGCGGCGACGGCGTGGCCAAATTGGCCGGCGACGAAGTAGGCCGAGATCAAGATGACGATGCGGCTGACTTGCCAGATGAGGCCCTTGAAAAGGCCCATCACGAAGAAGACCAGAATCACGCCCAGCGCGGTTAGATCTACCCAGCCCAGAGCTTGTAAACTGGCGGCGGCAGAGGCGGTTAACGAATCCGTTGGGGATTGGAAGGCGATCACGAGGGGCCATTGTGCCACGAAGGCAGACGATTGTCGCGTCGGTAGGGGAACTGGACCCGGCTTGCCTTTGCAATTCGGCCAGATGTGGGCCACCCTGCGCGATGCATACCCAGGCAGTTCCCGGAATCATGACTCGAGACGAAGTTCAGCGACAGACCAAGTGCATCGCCCGATTGGCGAAGCAGCTTTCCAAACAACCACGCTTGCAGGCAGAGTTACAGCGCGCCCGGCGTGAGTTCTTCGGTGCCAATCTCGAAGGCGCTGGCGAGGATGCTGGGGAGCATCGCTTCGCGGAGTGGTTCCTGATTGAACGCGAAAGTGAAGCGTTGGGCGCGATCCCGATCACGATCCCGCCGTACATGAAGGACGCCGAAGACCTGGAAGGATCGCTCGCAGGACTGTTCCTGATCGAGTCCGTCGGCGACACCATCGCCATCACCGATATGCAGTTCGGCACAGTGATCGAGCTGGCCGAACAGGGCACACTGCAGGTTGGCGACTTGTTGGTCGGACGTCTGTATCCGGTCTCCGGGGAGCGATGGACACCGTCGGCGGCAACCCCCGCCCTTCGCCCCGGCCGCGAACTGGCGCATGCATTCGTAAGGGACTTGAAGGGGCTGGGGCTCGACCGGCGGTTGCTACAGATCGAGCTGGAACACCTGCTGTTGCGCAAGCATCGCGGCACGTCGACGTCCTTGGTCAGCCCGAACGCTGAGGAACAGGCGTTGCAAGAGTTCGTCGAAGAACCCGACACGCCGTTGGAGCATCTCGAAGCCGACCTCGAGCAGCTGCTGCTCAAAGCCGGCGCCCCTCACAGTGCGACCGACCTGAGCCAGCAACTCGCGGCAGCTGCGGGGCCG
Organism: Planctomycetota bacterium; assembly: GCA_029936315.1. Taxonomy (GTDB): domain Bacteria; phylum Planctomycetota; class UBA1135; order UBA1135; family UBA2386. The sequence goes on from JAPYTD010000017.1 coordinate 14,221, forward strand.
GGCATGGTCGTTGGACCATTGCTCGATCAACTTGCATTTGAGACGGATATCGACATCGATCAGGCGCAGCGTGTGTTGCTGGAGATTTGGAACGCCCATCACGCCGGCCAGGTGCGCAGCACTGAGGAAGCCTCGAGTTCGTCGGGGCCGCCCGGGGAGACGCTTGGCGAGAGCCTTGTGCGCAAGCTCGACGAAGGCCTTGGCGAACAAGACGACGTTGAAGAGGTCTTCTCGGAGATCGAGAAGATGGCTGGTATCGAACCCGAAGGAGAAGATGAGGACGATGACGAACGCCAAACCGCGATCGTCGCCGAGGTCTTCCCGTCAGCTGACGAAGATGGCGATCCCGGTGACTTATCGCCATTGATCACCGAGTTCCACTGGGAGGCTGGCGTCGGAGATCCAGAGCATAAAGCGCTCTCGACGTGGGTCGAACTGCAGCGCAACGCGGCCGTGCCCAACACCGACTTTGAGACCATTCCTGCACAGGACCTGATGCGCCTCTTGCTGCACGTCTACTTGCGTTCTCCGCCACGGCAGCGGGTGCTACACGTGCGGGCTGCGTTTGAAGAATTGCGTGATTTCTACGCATGGGCCTTCACGACGCAGGAACTAGATCGGCGAGAGATCCTTGGCGAGTGCAAGGGTGCGTTGCTCGACCATCTCGAACGCCTGCAAGACGCGGGCGTGGCACTCTCGAATGACCTTGCGCCAGCACGTTCACCCGGCCTGATGCAGATTGAAGAAATCGGCGCCGACGGCTTCGGTGCCCGCGATGATGACGGCGGCAGCCATTGGATCTTGGCCACGAAGGCCGCCAACGATCAGCTCGCCGTTGGCGACATCGTGCTCGGTGGGTTCGCAGAACTCTCAGGCGATGAGCCAACGTCTTTGCATCGGCGCCTCGCCGGCATGATCGTCGTGCTGCCGATCGATGCGCGCTCGCTGATCGAGTAGCAGAGCAGCCATCACATGGTCGGTTGCGCCGGGACCGCAGGCAGGCCCCGTCAGCACCCGATAACCAGCGTATGGGTTGGGAAACCGCACTTGACAGGCTGCTGATGCAGCAGGTTCATCTGGCTGAGAAGGACCAGACCAAGGCTGCTCAGGTCCAGAAGCAGCTGCTCGACTACGGCGAGATTGGCGCAGGCCGGCCGGGCATGAGCTTCCTGTTTGGCTATGCCTCCGCGCTGCTCGGGTTCGAATTGCCACTCGCCTGCACCGAAGAGCGCAGCCGGCGTTGGCGACTGTTCGGCCGGGTTCGAGCCTACGACCGCCAAGGCAACCGCGAGCAGATCGCGGCAACCCTCGAGGACCCACAGATGCTGCTCGACTTGCTCGGCGATCCGATGGTCGCGGGCAACGCGCTGCCGATGGTTGTGCGTTCGTTGTTCTGGTCTGGAGACATCAAGCTGGCCGTGCGTGCGATCCAATACCTGGCGGCGGACCCGGACTCGAGCGAACTCGAGACCATCGTCGATGCCGCGGTCACTGACTTGCTGACACGGCTCGAAACACGCATCGACTCCGACGACCAGGAGAGCACCGCTTCGATCCTCGGCAAGATCCTAGGCATGTCCGGGTTTGAGCGCTTGCCGCCGGATGTGCAATCTCGCTACCACCGCGCGCTGGCCGAGCGACTGCTGGAAGCCAGTGAGTGGCAGCTCGCGATCGAGAGCGCCGAGAAGGCGCAAGGGCTCGCAGCTGGACATGCGACCCTGGTTAGCTCCGCTGCCTTGGTCGCCGCGCTTGGCGAGCTGCGTGAGCACGATACCGTATCCGTTGAGCCTCGTGCCGAACGCCCCGAGCGCGACGCGGCGTTGCAGCGACTGCAACACGTCGCGGATCAACCCGATGACGCGAGTCCCGAAGCGATCTACCTGCGCAGCCTGCTCGCCTACGAAACCGGCGACTTGAATGTGTCGGTGCGAGGCTTTGAACGCGCCACGCAGGGACTTCGCCGACTCGAAGGCCGTGATGTGCAGTTGCGCGATCGTGCCTGCTTTTACCAAGCCGCGGCATTGTTGACGGTTGGCGACGCCACCGAGACGACACGCGCCCTCAAGTTGATGGAGCAATCGCTGGACACCGTCAAGCCGGATCTCGAGAGCTTCTACTCGGTGCACGAGGCTCTGAAGAAGCTTGATCGACGCTTGTCGCTGCGCTTCCTCGACGCCGTCGACATCGGCCGTGGTTCGTCAGCGGATCAGCTGCTGTTCGTGGCGCTCGAATACCTGTCGCTCGGCGAGGCCAAGCCGGCTTTGCTCGCAGGGCGCCGGGTGTTGGAAGTCGCGATTGATCTCGACCAACGCATCGAAGCGCTGCGAGTCGTGCTTACATCGCACAATATGCTGGGCGAACGCGACCAGGCGCGCGCCTGCTACGCGGAGATGCGCGAGTTGCTGGTGCAACGCGGCAAGTTTGAGCAACTCGAGATGCTCCTGCTGAACGAAGAGTTCGTCGGCCAAGCCCTCGATCACCTTGAGATCAAGTCCGAGCTGGTCAACGTCTACGACGAATTGGAAGGCCGTGACTACGAGCGCGCGGCGTTGCAAGTCGGTATCGCGAAGTCGCTGCGTGCCCGCAAGGATGTCGAAGCGTTGCAGCAGGCCTACGGACTTCTCCAGGAAGTGCACTGCATCTACCCCGAGTTGGCGCCCGACGAGATGGCCGCAATCGAAAAGCTACTTGCGTTGCACGACGAAAAGCCCGCGACGGCCGACTCAGCGCGCGCGGCTGTGCAGGCATTGGCGAAGGAACTTGGCCGCAAGCCGAGCGTGTTGGTTGTCGGCGGCAACGAACGCCAACGCCGGCACCACGCCCGTCTCGACAAGCTCGGCAAGGACTGGGGCTTCGCCAGCGAGTGGCTGGAGACCAACTACACGTCGCCGCAAAAGACCGTGTCGACGATCAACTCCCGACTCAAGGGCGATGTGGATCTGGTGATCCTGCTGCACTGGAACCGTCACGAGACCACTGAGCCGGCCCTCGAGGCCGCGCGCGGCTGCAACGTGCCGGCGCGTACCATTCACTACGCCGGCTTCACGAGCCTGCAGGTTGCGCTCGCAGAGCAGTGGCCGCGCCTAGGTGCTGTCACGAGTTAACTCTGCGCTAGGGCGGAAGGTTGCCTCTGGTAGCTTCTGCGTATGCGTACACGGCAATGTGATTGCCTGATCATCGGTGGCGGTCCGGCGGGTTCGATGCTCGCCTGGGAGCTTGCGCGGCAAGGCCGGTCGGTGGCGCTGGTGGATCACGGCCGCGCGCACTACAGCGGCCCGTTCGAAACGGTGCTCGGCTCGACCCGGGCCTTGTGGCAACGCATGGGCCTGTTGGCGCAACTCAAGCACGGAGTGATTGCCGATCCACTACGGCATGGCGCCATCTGGGGCAGCAGCGAGATGATGTGGCGCGAAGGGGATGAGCAAGGCCTGTTGCTGCAGCGAGGGGTGTTTGATCGCGCGTTCCGGGATGCGGCTCGCGAAGCTGGTGCGACAGTGTTCGAAGGAGTGCGAGCGGAGCAGCAGGAACATCACTGGCTTGTCGGCACAGAGAGGCTGGTGCCGACCTTCGTCGCGTATGCAACCGGGCGTGCCGCGACGACCGACCTGGCAAAGATGACACCGGTAGGGCCAGCGACCACGGCGGTAACAGCCTTGGGTGAACCAGCGCGGGGCGACCGCAACACCGCGGTTGTCGAAGCTGTGCAGGACGGCTGGATCTGGACGCACGTGCCCAAAGACGGCGAAGCCAGCGCGGCCGTGTTGCTGAACCGGGATCGTTTGAAGGACCACAGCGCCGAGGAAGTTTTGGCCGAGGTCTTTGCGACCGCACTTGGCCCGGGCAGTCGCTTTCGAAACTGGCGAGTTGCCCACGCCAACGACGCGACCATGGGGGAGCGCTGTGTATCGAGCAACCTGTTGGTGCTCGGCGATGCCGCCGCGACCATCGACCCTCTGGCGAGCCAAGGCGTCGAGAAGGCGGTGTCGGCTGCCGGCCATGCCGCGTGTGCGATCGCGACGGCGCTCGAACAACCTGAGTGGTGGCCGCGGCTCTGTGCGTTGCACAGTCGCTGGGAACTCGGCCTGCAAGCAGCGCACCGACGTTCGACGTTCACGTTCTACGATCAGGAAGAACGGTTTGGTGAGCATGCCTTTTGGCGTCGACGCATGCCGCCGGAAGATCCTGTAGACCTGGTGGGGGGAAAGCCGTTGCGGTTGATCCCGTCGGTGCACACTGCGCGCGTCTTGATGCGCCATGGACCGCGCTACATCGAGGTGGACGGCGCGATGGATGCGGCGACCGGCGAAGAGTTGGCGCGCGTCGCACGCGTGCCAGTCGCGCCGGTTGTGTCCGTGTTTGACGAGCCGCGTACGGTTGCCGATGCGGTGGCGCTGGCCAGCAAGGCGCCGAGCTTGTTCGTATTGTCGCCCCGCGAAGTGCACGAGGCCATCCTGCAACTGGTTGCTCGAGGTTGGTTGGTGCCCGGAAACTAGACCAGGGTGTCTAACGCCCGTTGCAGAAGGGCTGTGCCAGGCACCGTAGCCGTGGAAAAAGCTCCAACGGGTTTCTGCTAAGGGTTCGAGCGGCTCTCACCCAGCGCCGCCCGGCACAAGCAGCCGGTGACGGACGCCACGGCGAGACTGTCGCCGCGCGCGAGCAACTTGCGACCGCCGCTCGCGTCACGTGGCGGCAATGGCGAGGCAAACCAAACGAGGCGTTTGCCGTGCATGCGCATCTCGGGCATCTGCGGCAGGATGTTCGGGTCGGCGACGACCGCCTCGACCTGCGGCAGGTTGCCGGGGTCGCACGGCAGGCCCGCATAGGATGCCGGCGCGACGATGCGTACACCATTGGCGCGGCCCCGTTCGGCGATCTCGATCAACTTGTCGCGATAGCGCAGCGACGTCGTGCCAAGGCTGACGTTGACCAGCGGCACGCCGAGCGTGATGGCGTGCTCAATGGCATGCAGCACCGCGACGAAGTCGCAGGTTGACTCGCGGTCAAAGACCCGCAAGGACACGATCTCGATGCCGGGCACGAAGTTGGCAATCGTCGCGGCAACGGCGGAACCATGGCCGATGTCGTCGACCGCACCACCGTGTTCTTCGGCAATGCCTTCCCGGTCGAAGCGCGGACCGGCAACAATGCTGGCGTCACGCAAACCCGGATGTTGAGGGTCGACGCCGCTATCGACGACGACGACACAAGGCTTGCTCATTACCCGTCAACGACGTGAATGGTGCCGACGATCTCGCCCTCAAGCTCGACCGACGGTAGGCGCTTGAGCGTCTTGCCATCGAAGACTTCGAAGTCGCTGCCAGCCACACCGATGTAGACCTTGTCGGCGTTGGGGGAGATCGCAACTAGCGAACGACGCGGTCGGAACTCGTAGTAGGCCTCGGTGATCTTCTTGCCGGTGTTGAGATCGTAGGTCGTCATCAAGCGTTCGGCGTTGCGGCCGCGGCCCATGGCGACGGCAATGCGCTTCTTGTGGGCCACGCGCAATCCGAACGAACTCTTGCTCGGACCCCATTCGGTGACGCTGGTGACTTTGCGGTTCTTCAGATCGATGTCGATCAGACCCCAGTTGGTGCGGCGCTTCTCAACTGGGTCGGTGGTCGTAAAGATCTGCAGCGAACGGTTGGGGTCGCGGCGATCGAGCAGGTCCGTACTACTGAGGCGGATCGCACCGGCACCGAAGAAGCGTGGCGTCGACAAGTCGATCTTGCCGAGCTCTTTTCCCGAGCGGGCCTCAAGGAACTTGAGGTTGCCGCCACTGCTCGACAGCCAGTACGTGCCGTCGGGGCTGAGGCGGTTGCTGCGGCCCATGACGTCGGGCAACTTCTTGACCTTGCGCACGGTCTTCTGGTTGGCGCTGTCGTAGAGCAGATACTCGCTGGCTTCAAAGCTGTAGCGATCGAGCTCCTTCTTGACGCGATCCGTCTGCACAAACCAGTGCACTCCACCGGGGCATTCGCGCACGCTGCGAATGCGCAACGTCATGCCTTCTTCTTGGAAGAGGTGGTTGCCGATGAGTGCGCCGGTCGTCAGGTCGACCACTTCGATCGAGCGCTGTTGGTTGGTAACCACCATCAAACGTTTGCGGTCATGGCTGAGCGTCGAGCGAAAGAACATGCCGCCGGCCAGTTCGACCTTCTTGACGATCTTGTCAGTCTCCGGGTCAAACTTGACCACGAAGTTCGGATACATCGTGAACCAGAAGTACTGCTTGCCCTCGAGCGCTGCCAACGATGGGGCGGCGACGGGGGTAAACTTGGGCAGGTCCTTACTGCTGGAACCCCGGCCCTGACTGGAGCGACCCTGACTGGAGCGACCCTGACTGGAGCGACCCTGACCGGGACGACCCTGACCGGGACGACCCTGACCAGAACGGCCCTGACCGGAACGACCCTGACCACCTCGTCCTTGGCCACTACGTCGGCCACGACGACTTTCGCCAGCGCCTTCCGTTTCGGGCGGCGGCGGCGATACTTCGGCGGCCTCCTCGACAGGGGGAGAGACCGGCGGGG